>CAYWGC010000052.1:0-21282 GCA_964457755.1 uncultured Thermodesulfobacteriota bacterium
ATTGCGGTGTTGCCATCGGTGTAACCAGTTTTAGATGCAGTAACCTCTATTTTTAGTTTGCCTTCGTTAATCGGATTGGCAACATCTTCACCCCAGATGAAAGTCCAGACGTTTTCTCCCAAGGCATCAGAAAGCCCGGTTAAATTACTACTCCTGCCGGTAGCCAAATAAGTTTTTGTAATCGTCAAATCAGCATAAGCTACAGGGATGTTGGTTGGTTCATTGATCGTCATCGTGCAATAGACGGTGTCGCCGATCAGATAATGATCTTTGTCGCAGGTTAT
The DNA here is from genome assembly GCA_964457755.1 of uncultured Thermodesulfobacteriota bacterium. GTDB lineage: Bacteria > Desulfobacterota > Anaeroferrophillalia > Anaeroferrophillales > Tharpellaceae > Tharpella. The sequence continues at coordinate 285 of CAYWGC010000052.1, forward strand.
AGTTATGGTCAGGGTTTGACCGACGCTGAACGTGGTATTGGCAGTTGCCGTATTGGTTGCTGTTGCAGTTGTAGCCGTGACTGATACGTTGAAGGTTGATGGAACCGCGTCTGCCGGGATCTGAAACTCGATACGATAGCTACCCGAGCCGTCGGTTGATCTGGAAAGTGTTCCTTGAGACACAACCGTTATTTCTACTGTAGCTCCAGGTACGCCGGCACCCCCTTCTGTGACAAGGCCTTGGATTACCACTGTATCCCCAGGTGCGTAAGCATCTTTGTCGGTGCTGACGGTTACTGCAATAACCACCTCTTCTACCGTTAGATAAGTTTCCTCTGTGACATCCGGATATCCAGTAGATGAGGCAGTTAATGTAATGGTGTAGGAGCCGATACTGCTGGCATCGGCAGCGATATCGAATTGAGCACTGAAATCGCCTGTAGCATTTGTCGTTGTGGAAGATGGTGTTCCATCAATATCAATGGTTACGGCAGCGCCAGCAATCGGCGCGGAGTCGAAGGTGTTGGTAACACTCCCACTGATAATGACGGATTCTCCCGGAGCATAACTACTCTTGAGCGGAGCTAGCGTTAGTGTCATGGTTTGCGGATCGTAGGTGGTTCTTATCTTGTGGGCAATCAGGTTGGAAAATTCATCGTGTTTTCTCTTGACTTCATCCCAGACATCCTGGGTCAAACCATAGTCGAGTTTCTCTGAATTAGTGGTTATTTTAAGGCTGTTTGCAGAAAAAACGCTGGTTCCCCCAAACCAGCAGCGGTTGCGGTCAATTCCGTAGGCCCCAAAATTGATATAGCCGTCCTCAAAGCGACTGTAGCAGGGTTTTTCAAAGCCGATTCCCCATTTTCGACAATTGCCCCAACCCGGATTCGCGCAGAGGCTGCAGTTTGCCAGAGCAGTTTCATAACTGATATCCGCAGTCGGTGATAGTCGGGAGACAGCGACGGTGAAAGAGATTATCATGTCTTTGTCAAAAGTTGACGTACCTTTGTACTCACCTCTGACATCAATATTATCGCCGCTGGAATTGTCAGTGATCTGGACTGTCTCCAAGCCAAGAGCACTCGCTTCTGATTGATTGAGAATCAGATGTTCATAGGGCCCTGCAGCTAAAGTCTCCAAAACGATTGCCGGAGATAGTGATGTCATGACAAATGCTAGAAGCATAGCCAGCCAGCTAAGTTTGTGTTTCATCTTTCACCTTCCGTTTGTGGGTTGCTTGTCATACAGCTTATGGATTATAAACTTACTTTCATAAGGATTATTGCAAAGCATCTTTGGCGTTGGTAAAGCCTATGTCAAAGCATTGATCGTCATCGCCGAAAACATAGTAGAGGCGATCGTTTTGCACCATTAGGCCAAATTCAACTTCATCTAGACCGTCAATATCTTCAAGAAAATCTTCGAAGTCGATAGAGGGATGTCTGAAGTTGCCGGGATCGGCTTTGTAGCGGTAAATTTTTGTCAGGTTCTGGCCCCGGCTTTTACTGATGAAACGGCCATGTTTTTTTAAGGCCCGGCGTAGAATTTTCGACCAGCCTCGATCGTGAAAACCGCAGAATTGAAGGCTGTATTCAAAACCTTCGTTAAGTTTGCGCTGCCAGTCGGCAACCACCTCATTGACGCCGACCTTTTCGGTGATAACCTTGGCGCAGTTGCGCATGGCGTTGATGACGGAGGCTTTTTCATTTTCACCGGTGCCGTAGACATCGCGACTGAAAGAGATAACGTCATGTGAGAGAATGTTGTAGAAACGCAAAGTTAAGCCGACCCGGGTTTTGAAATAACGTCCGTCATCGAGTTTACGCAGGTCTTCGGGGTTTACATCGAGGGCTCCGTAAAGAAGGTAATTGACTTCGCTGGAGTTGTGGACAAAACTTTTAAAAATTTCATTGGCTTGTTTGCCGGCATTCATGCTTTTGAGCATCGCTTCCGGAGGTGGAGCAATGCGGAAACCACCTTGGGAGAAGTACTCTTCAAGGTGGTTGTTGATACGGTCAATAAAAGCCTCCCGGTTTTGTTGCAAGCTTTCCGGCAGGGTGCGAAAAAGAATGCCGATATTAACTTGCGGACGATCCATACTGGCAAGGGTGGCTTGATGTTTCTGGCTGATTATCGATTGTAGTGCGAGCTTGTCAACACTGCAGAAAAAGACTGGTTGAACGGTGCCGTCGGTCTTAGCTTTAGTGTTGAGAACGCGGCGGAAAGTGACCAGTTGCTGAACTTGACTATGGGCTGATTCTTTAGCGGCTTTCGGGATTTTTTTATTTCCCATCATCGTCAAGGCGCGATCAAGCGCCAGATGGCGGGCTTTCTCTTCAGCTTGGGTCATGGATGCGGCACTGACAACCAGTGCGTCAACCTTGATTATCTCTCCAGACCAGGCTGGAGTTGAAATCAAGAGTAGAGAGATGAGACAGAGTACAGAGCATAAATACACCGTGATACGCATAATTCCTCGTTTGTAACTATTTATTTCTTAGTCAGGTTACTTGCTTTGAGTTTGCTCACAGCATTAATCAGGCTGTTGAAATAGTAAAGGTTAGAGGGCTTTCTGGTGGTTGTCAGCAGTTGCTGATACGAATTGCTCAGAGAACTGATTGCCGGGTCTTTTTGCCCGGAATGAAATATCCCGATATCGAGTATCGTATTGTAGGTACGCCGATATGTTTCGCTCTCTGTCAGCGGGCCATCTTCAACCAGACAGCGGAGACTCAATTTGACCAGGTTTCTTGGGGGCGGGATTTTAAGGCAGAGTTGAGTTTGCCCGGAATCACCATAGCCTGAAAGGCATTCTTCGCTATAGGTTACATCGCCCTCTTTGGTTGCGGTTATCAGGGTGTGGACGCTTTCAGTTACTTTACCGCTGAAACCGGGTAGAAAAACCACGGGTTTATGGTTGGCCATGATCGCATTGAAGTAGTAACGAATAAAGGTTTTAAGTTGTTTGTTGGTGGTTGTATCGACGTTGTCACCTTTGATTCTGATGCAGGCGTCACATAATGGAGCGACTGCGAAGGTGTCATCAAGTTCACCTAAGGCCTGGCGCACAACATCGCGTTGTTCACCGGGAGAGCCGAAAAAATCCTGCCAGTCGGTTAACATCTGTTTTGTAAATTGATTGTTTGGATCATCTAATCTTTGCGCAAATCTCTCCAAAGCGAGATCCAGCATCGCGGCGCTATCGGAAGGTTTATTATCCTGATGGGTGATAAAAAATGGTCGGGAAGAGAGGAGGTTGCGACTTTTCAGATGAAAGAGATTAAGCGAACCGAAGATGTAAGTGCTGTAGGTGCGAACCGGTTGTCCATGGATTACGCTTTCATCCGGCGAGAAGGGGAGAACCTGCTCGACCGCAATGAAAAGGCCGTAGGTTGTGTCGAGATTTTCCAACTCCTGTGAATATTCCCCTTCACCATCTTGAGAGAGGCCGACATAACCGTAATAATTGAGCTCATCCCACTGGAGACGTTTTAAGGTTTTGATGATTATTCCCGATTGCTGATCTTCGTAGCGTTTTATGTGTTTGTGGTAGACTTTGCCTAACTCTTGCGTGAGGTCGCTGCTTTTGCTATCAACTTGAGAGACAAAAAAACCGCACCAACAAAAATTTGCCACCGCCGCCCGGGCTGGGGCAGGTTGACAGGTTAAAGAAAAGATTGCAGTCAAAGTGATGATTGCAAACAACTTTAATTGCAACAACTTCCGGATACCGGTTTGCGCCGGTATGACGATTATGGGGTTTTTGTACGAATTCATCATATATTGATATATCAACGAGTAGTTATTTATCTTTGTACTGCGGGCGTTTTTAAATTCTGGAGCATAAAGCTAAAGCGTTGTGAAACCTCTCTGATTCCATCAGCTTTGCCGGTTAGCATTCTAAGCATTTGTTCGGCTTTTACCGGGCCTATTTTATTATTGGAAAACTGTTCCATGATATTTTTAAGATTTTTCATGTGTTCAATCGCTACCCGGTTTGTTGAGTGTTTAAGCAGCGGTTGCAATTTGGTATTCATATCTTTGACCAGGCCCCGGCAATTTTCCTGCATTCTGCCATAGTAGCCCAGTGACGGATTATGTTGGCTCATGGTGTTGATCTTGAAATCAGTAACGTCGGCCGCTTGCTGGGTCCAGTGGGGATCAGTTTGATAGACGAGTGCGGTTTTACACTGTTTACTGCCGAGCCAGCGAGGATCTCGGTAGGCTTCGGGGTGGTAGCTGGTAGTATACGAAACCATCGCTTCACCAGGTCTACGACCGTAGACATCTTCAAAGGCGGCTTCGAGTTGTTGTTGACCGGTTTGTTGTAACTCTTGGGTACTGGCTCTACGGGTTACACCATTAGCCGTACGGGTTATATTTCTGCGCCAGGCAGTATGTTCCGGGTTGGGGGTTCTCCTGCCGCCCACAGTTATGTAGCGAGGTGGTTCAACAGCGCCCAGATCAACGTCCATGCCAATCCCACCGCGAGAGGCTGAGTTGGAAAAAGATCTATATTGTTGCTGATTGTATCCGGCTTCAGTCATCCGTTCTGAAAGTCTTGTTTTTAATTGTTTTGTAAATCTACGGTCAATTGAATTGAAGGCATGGACTGTTTTATGGTGGGCTATACCGGAAGTGCCGGGGGCCGCTCGAAAATTTGCTTTAGCAGCCATGGATTTCATTATTTTTTTGGCAAAATAGTCGGTTTTTATATCCCTGTAAGCGCTATCAAGTTCACATCTTAACCTTAAAATTTCGCTTTGTGGAGCATTCGCCTGACTGGCCTGGCTCAAAGCAATTTGACGTTGTCTGAAAGTCTTAACTTTTTGAGCCCCAGCGATTGTGCGGCGTTTGAAATGACGTACTTGAAAGTCTTGTTTGACCTTGTCACATTTAAGGTTAAGCAGGGTTTTTCGATTTTTTATGGTTTGCTGACGATTTTGGTAGGCTCTCGTACCGAATTTTATCGCAACCGCAAAAACGGCCGCTGTCCCGGCACTCCAGGCAGCTCCTTTGAAACCGGCTTTCTCCTCATCCAGGGCAATTTTTTGCGGATTATGCGCATACTCTTCAAGATTTTGTAAAACCCCGGTCTGGTAGCCCTGCATCCCGGCATTAATAATAGTTGTCCCCGTATTATAGGCTGCAAGGGTGCGGCCGACGGCTTCTTTCCAGCCGCCTTCTATATAGCCGCTGGTCGCGCTGTAGGCCATATAGACTCCTGATGCCGTAATCATGCGGGCTGTGCCGAAAAGGTTATAGGCGGCACCGGCACCGGTAAAGGATAAAAGCATCATTGAGTACTCAGCCCCAGTTTTGGTGTATTGGGCCATCTCCAGGTTTTCGTTCCAATACTGTGCATCTTCTTCGTGGGCCGATATCTCAACTTCTATAGAACCCAAAACCCGGTTACCGAGAGCTTTCATAGCTTCACTCAGTTTCTCACTTTTGCCGCTACTAACATTTTCAGCCGTGACATGGCGGTTGAAAAATTTTCTTAAACTTTCACGTTCAGCTTTCGGGGCCAGATCAATTAAGCGCGGCCCTCGTTCCATGATGCGTTTAATAGTGTGCCATTTGGCTTCCAGCTTACGGCTTTCATCGGCCATGATTTTCATGTTCAAGGCATCAAGGTCGGTGCGGGTGCGGACAAATTCACCGGTTTGAATCGCGGTGATGGCATCGATCTCTCGTTGTTGAGCATCTTTAGCGTAGAGCAGGTTTCGGGTCAGCTGGTTCCTGGCTTCCGGGTTGTCAGCATTTGTGATCTGTTTATTTAAAGCTTTAATATTTTTCGCAAAATATTTGATGTTGTGTTGATGGAAGATAATTTTTTCAGCCTTTTCCTGCTCTTTTGTGGGGGATCCAGGTGGATTTGTCGGTGCACCGGCAAGACCTTGACCTCCAATATTCAGAGGTTCTATCTGGTTGCCGCTGGGATCCCACTGGTAGACGTAGACGACACCTTCGAGACCTCTTGAAGACCCTGCTCGGTTGATATCTTCGCAATTTTTACTGTAATAAAAAGTATTTGATATCTGAACATGAAGTGAAATTAAATATGCTTTGTCTTTATCGTAACGATCTTCAGGGATACCAGGTGGTACTGTTTGCGTTAGCAAGGCTTTTGTTTTAAGGTCACCGCTTTTTAGTTCCGCAACTTTTACACCAAGAGAACCGTATGAGAAAGGTTTGTTTTCTACGTTCTTGGAAAGTTCGGGGTCGGTGAATAAGGAAAATGAAATTGAAGCGTTGCTGGTTTTGGGTTTGCAGTTGAATAGGCAGGTCTCATAATCGGCTAACTCTTTAAGGATTTCAACCTTCTCTTTTCCGTGGGCATTGTATGCATCAGAGGAGAGTTTACTTCGAGTTTTCTCACTGAATCCGGCACAGGCATGCAGCCTTGTAATACTAACCGGAATCTCTATTTCAGTTTTGGGAAAAAGTCGTTGAGATGTAACTTTCCAGCTGTTTGAGTAGCCAAAATGAAGATTTTTCTCAGTATATGAAGGTGGGATGAATGAGCTTTCAATACGACAATTTTTTTGGTCGATGCTATAAGTTAAAAATTTCTTTTCACCGGCTTTATAGGGGTGGTGATCAACCAGGGTCCAGCAGCCTGGATTTTTCACCATTGTAATATTGGCTGTGACTGAAGCCAGGATTTTGGGGCCGGGATATTGATGGAGTTGGACAGTGAACTTTTCAGTTGCACCGATTTTTTTGTGGAAAGTTTTTTTGATTATTAATATGCCATTTTTAATTTTTTCCCGGCCCTGACAAGTGAGAGAAAGTTTATCTTTTCTTTTATACTTTTCATAATCGGCGATTTTTATCTTGAACGTGTATTCGCGACCAGGTACGGCTTTAAGGTTAGCCGGAAAGATTGAGATAAGCGGTTTTCGGGAAAACTCTTTAAAGGCGTCTTCATGTTTTTGGCGGGCTTTTTTCATTAAACCAGCGGCATTGGGAGGCTCACCTAAATCGATAATCTCTTTACCGACCAGCTGTAGTCGGGCATTAAGAGTTTTGCCAACCAGGGCGTAGATAATGGCCGATTCCATGGCTTGAGAGATCCCTGAAGCATCACCCATCCCGGTGCAACTCATAACTGCGAGTTGGGTGGCATTGAAATCTTCTAGACAATCGTTAAGGGCTGCTCGAAGGGCTAAAAACTTAACCAGTAGAGGGTTTAGCTGATTAACATAGAAAATAATTTCCTGACTTGGGTACCTGAAAAGCGGCAGCCAGCGAGCCTTGAAGAGACCCTCTTGTTCTGCATCCATATCGCCGTAGAAAAGGCGCTTGCCCTCCATCGCCATCGAGACCGCACCGGCGTATTGAACCTTAGTCATATTGTTGATATAGAGGGTTGGTGGCATTTCGGCTGGCAGGTTGGCGGCCAGCAAAGTATTTATTATTTCGAGGGCTTCCGGTTGGTTTATGCCGGCGGTGGCCTGGGGTTGACTCGGTAACGGAGAATCTTTTTCGGTTTCTTGGTTTTTAACGACTTTCGGATCACTACTGTCGGAGTCGATTACCGTATTCCAATTTGAATTTTCTTTGTAGGGTTGGACAAATGTGTTTCCAGAGTCCCGGTTTTTTTCTACTTCAACAAAACTATCATCTGAAAAACTGTCACCTTGTCGTTTCTCAGTTTGAGTGAAAGATCTGTCGCGCTCAATCTCCCAGGCTAAAGTGTCTCTTAAACCTGGTTTCAGCAATCCCGACAGAATAAAAATTAGAAAAAATATTGCTAATATTCTACCAAGTGTACTCCTCATAGCAATAATTCCCTTTTGCAGGATAGTTGGTTGTTGGCAGAATACTAATAAGAGAGGACTATTCCACTTTTTGCATCAAAGAGTCGTTCCGCCTCTTTGATGCGCTTTAGGTCACCCTTCATGCGATAGCTGTCCTTGCTTAAAGTGGTCCGTTCTTTTTTGGTTCGGGTAGCCTGGCAAGAAGCTTCCTCGGATGCGGCTTGCATAGAATCCTGGGCCTGATAGGCCGCTTTAGGGGCACAGGCGGAGAATGCGACAAGAGTTATGATTGAAACGACGAGAAGAAATAACTTTTGCATGAGATCTGCTTTCCTCAATGGTTAAAATACGGGTTTGCCAAATGCTTTGTCAGCTTTTTTCTTAGCTTCGTCATGTAAATGGGCATACATACGACCAACCTGTTTGCGGTTCTTTTTTTCAATGGCAGCCATTTCCTGGCTTAGGTTTTTAATCTTCAGTTTTTCGTTGGCTGCGGCCTTGTCAATAGCGGCGATCTGGTTGTCCCAGGATTTATTAAGTTTTTTTCTTAAACTACGGATTGTGATGCCTGAAGCGCTGATCTCTTCGCGGGCACGGGACCCAGCTTCTCTGATTGTGGCTGATTGGCGAGCGAATTTTTTGCGGGTTTTGGAAAACACATTAAGGGTATGGGTTAACTTGCCAATGCGTTTGAGAAGATTGCTGACCTGAGCTGCGAGCTGAATGTTTTGCCAGAAACTGCGGTTATGATCTTTCAATAAAGAGCTCAGTTTTGCTCCATGAAGGGCCAAAATGCCAACATGCTTGGTTGCTTCACCGGCAACCAGCTTACTTTGCTCGTTATATTTCTTGATTGCAACCCCCATCTCTTTTTCAGCCTGACCAAATTCTTTTCCAATCTTTTTGAAAGTGTTTTCAGCAGCATTAAATGCCAGATATATATCTCCAACTCGTAATGAGTACGATTGTAATAAGTTGTCAAGCGATCGATTCTGGCTCTCTACCTGAGAAGTGAAGCCGAAGGCAAGTAAAGGGTTTTGACTGATTACTTCGCTGACTGAACGGCGCAGGTTGAGGTTCGTTTTGTTATTTAAGTTGATGGTTTCCGCAGTATCAGCCAGGCCGTCCGCTGCTTTTATCTCAACCTGGTTGAGAAGTTTTATCTGAGAGAGTCTTTTTTGTTTGGTGCGTCGGCTGAACTCTTTTGCACTGCAGCCTCCTTGGCGATCCAGATCAAGCAGATCATTGCGTAATTCGTAGTAGCTCTTGCCAAGATTGAACCAAATCCCGCCCTGCATAGCCTGATAGGTTCTGATGCGGACAAATACTTTTGCTACTTGGTTCTCCATCTCTCTGGTTTTGGCGACGATTTTTTCACCAAGTTTTATCTGATCAAGGGCCTTAGCTATGACATCTTCACCACTGGTAACGATAATATCGTCGCCGCCATCGAAAACATCGTCCGATGTTGATGGGGCACCGCCGCCCAAAATGAGGCCGCCGCCGATTTTTCCGACTGCGCCGAGAGCATCAAGCAGGCCCGCTTCAACTTGAAGAGTGGGAGCGGCAACAATTAAGATAGCCGTCGCTAAGGCAACGATAAACGATTTTTTTAAATTAGTACGTAGCATCTTACCTCATTTTGATATTATCTTATCGAGTTTGATATTTCTATTTGAAACCTGAATCAAAGGTTATCTCAAGATAATTTGAGTCTTTTGCGACACAACGGAATGGGATGGCTTTGTTAACGGGAAGTCGTTGATTCAGCCAGGCACTCAGTTCATCAATCGGACCATCATAGGTTAAGGTATAACAGAGACAGGCTTGTTGATGTTTGCAGGAGGTCCAGCATCGTTTTATTGCGGTAACTCCCGGGGCTTCAGACAGGGCCGGATAGATGCGATCTTGATAGATCTCAGTGGAATTGTAAAAGCAGGTGGTTACCGGACGTGGGCCTTGGATGCGGTATGATCCACGATGACCTCCTCCGGCGCAGCTCTGCATGAAAATTAAGGAAAGGGTAAGCATGGAAAATAAAAAGAATCTTTTTGTTGGCACTGTTTTCCTCCCTGTTAAAAAAACAGCAAAAACCGTTGGCACCACTTAAGTTGTGGCGCCAACGGCGTCTATATCGCTTTAAGGAAATAAGGCAGTGTCTATTCGAAACCAGGCTTATTCTTTTGTCGAGCTTTGTAAGGGTCGTGGCGGCCGGAGAATTCACGATCCCGCATTCTTTCCCGGTCGAAAACAAACTGGACCATACGGCTCGTGGCGCTGCCGGTTCGAACGCCCATCAGAAGATTTACTTCAGCGGCAGTGTAGCGATAGGGAACCCCTTTCAGGGTGATTTCACCACCGGCATCAAGAACCTGATTGATCATGGTCATGATATTGGCCTGCAGGCGGAAAGGATCTGATCCTTCATAGGTTACCCGCCAGGTTGACCAGCTTGCTTTAGGGTTGTCGGGGACGACATTAGCAGCATAGCGTTTGGCTTCAAGAACGCCGGTAGCCGTGTTGATAACCTTACCCATGACTTCTGCAGCTTCATATTCAGTTGCGCCATCAAGGCGAACTTCAAGAATATTTTCATATTTTTCGAGGTTGCGCTTAAGAGCTCCACCGCTTCCGGAACTGCTCCCACCAGTAACTACAGCGCCACCGCCGCCGACGGCACCACTGCCACCGGAACCACCGCTCCAGGCTGTCAGTTTGCGACCGACAAGATCACCGACCTCTTTTTCGCACTCGGCAATCGCGTCATCACAATCTCTGGCCGTTTCCGTCCAGGTTTTAGAGACGCCAATCCCCAGATCATGGCCGGCACTGTCGAAACCTTCGCCATCAAGGCGAGCTTTGGCCTTGCAGAAACCATCCTGAGTCTGGCGTACTTTGACGCGGAGCCAGACAATATAGGCGGCATCGACACCATAACGTTTGCAGACCTCCATACTGGCCATTGCTGAATCTTCACGGGCTCTCTCCATGACCCGGTTAAATTCTCGCTCACTGGCATCGGCTGCGAAAGGATTAATAACTTCAAAATCGTGACGCACGAGTTGGTTGTTGATAAAGCGCATCATACGGCGAAAATGCAAGGTGGCGTTACCGCCGGCATTAGCGTCGCGGCCCTCTTCAACATAGAAGGGTAGAACTACAATCCTCTGTTGAGATGCCATTACGGAGCTTGCAAAAGTCCCGATCAGCATACAGACGGCAATTAAGCAGATAGCGAATACAGTTTTTTTCGAGGTTACTCTTCGTTTCATTTTTTCCTCCCTGTTTAACTTTTAGGTTGTTACGTTACTGATTAAAAAAATAATATGTCTACTTAAAACCTCCATCAAAGTGGACTTCAAGACGGCCCGGTCCGTTACTGGTCAAGCGAAAGTCAACGCTTTTTGAAGTGCGCAGATATTGGCGCAGCCAGGCTGAGATATCTTCCTGGGTGCCGTCGTACCATATTTCGTAACAGAGACAGTCAAAATCAAATTCACAAAGTTCATCCGCTCGTCGTAGCCAAGTTACACCTGGAGCTTGGTTGAGCACTGGATAGATACGGTTTTCCAGAACTTCAGTGAAATCGTAGAAACATAAGTTTATATCAGTGCTGGGCCCACTCCAGGGTTCACGGGCCCGGTGCACAACATTAGGGTCGGCATCTTTCACTCTTCTTCTGTTTACGGCATGAGGACGCCGGGTGCCGTAGCGATGACGTAATTGATCTGCTTGCAGATAAGCTTTAGCGGTAAACCCTGAGACATAGGTGCCGCTACCGTCTTCTACAACCAGGTTGCCGTGCTCATCTTCGAGTGGGTCAGTGCGCCAGATAGCACGCATGGCCAAGCTTAAAGTATTACCTTTTACAGGTTGGCTGATGTCGGCCATCAGGAGAACCGTACCCGGTTCAAATTGCGGGATTTCGACAGGTTTGAAAAGGTGGGAATGCCATTGGTAGAAGTCAACCTGTTGTAGAGTTGGTCCAAAATCCTGTTTACTGACAACGCAGGTGAATCCTGGGCGGCTGATTAAAGATTGTTGCAGCGCATCCTGGATCTCCCGAGTCAGACCGGTTGGAAAATAAGATGAGGTTGTATAGAGAAGAACTTTAACTTCATGGTCGGCAACTTTCTGGCCCCCCACCCGTAAACCGTTGCGATAAGCTTCGCCAAGTTCAGAAGTTAAACTGTAAGCAAGGCGATCTAAAGAAGTATAGGGCCTCTCTTCCAGACCTTCTGGAATAGGGTTGCGATTGGCGGCGGCATAATAAAGTTGCCGGGCCAGGCTGTCTTCGCCAAACCCTAAGGGGCCGCTGGCGATAACCCCGGTCAGGCTTTGTCCGTCAGCGTCACGGGCCGTGATGGTTCCGTTAATACGGTCTAAAACCGTGTCGGCGGTAATTTCGACCTGATAAATGACGGCTGAGCGTAAACGCTGACGCCGGTCTCGAGGTTGATTTTGAAAGTTTAAGCCATGTCCGGCCCGAAGTTCGAACCAGTTCTGGCGTGAAAGTTGAAAAATATCATGGGATTCTCGAAGGTGGGTCTCCAGGCGTTCGCAAAGCATCTCTTCTAAGCGACTGAAATACTCACCTTGCATAGCTGATCCCGGTACAATTGCGGCCGGGGCCATCTCGCTTGAGGAAAAACGTTGATCGGAGAGAAGATCGTCAAGCAGAAGGTTAACCCTCTGATCTAATAATTGTTCGGCCTGGGTCGGGGCATAATCAACTGGAGTCATGCCGGCACAAGCATTCAATAATAGAGCCAGGGAAAGAAGTATTAAGATTCGTAAAGCTTTCATAGTCAACCTCTCCAGTTTATTGAAAAATAGCCATTATGGTTTTTTAAGGTAGTTTTCTATTCAAAGCCCCGGTTCGGACAATCGTGCCACGATTGCCGTTGGCGCTGTTTGTGTGGCCATTGGTATCCCTGGTTCTGGGCAAATGTTCGGGTTTGGATGAAACGTAAAGTTTGATTGGTTGCCTGTAAAGGTTTGATGGCTTTTAAGGTCTCCAACTCGATGGCGGTCAAAGTGATATCCGAACCATTGACAACGTGGACGAAAGAGTCGCTATTTGCTATCTCTTTAAGCCGGTTGTAGATTTCACTCTCAAGAGCGAAAGGGGTTGTTCCGTTAAAAGTGATCTGCCATTCGACGGCACAGGCCCGAGGATAGTCAGGATCAAGGTTGAGGTGATAGCGCCGGGCTTCGATAACTCCAAGGGTTGCTCTGACAACGTTGTGGAAGATTTCTGTCAGTTCATACGAGGTCACCCCCAGGAGTTTGAGAGTTAAAGTCTCGTTTTGAACTTCCAACCGTTGTTCCAGAAGGCTGCCAACTGCCGGGGCGTCATTTGTTGGTGAGGCCTGACACAAACCGGCATTTCTCCTCAATGGTAAAATCAGGGATGTTACCATTAAAATCAGTATAACTAATTTTTTCAGACAGGGCAAGAACTCTCTTGATATTTTTTTCATTTGATCCTCCGAATAAAACAATATATTGATATTTGAATCTCGCTGTTTCGATTCCCGATTTCTATCGTTGCTATTGTCTATCGAAGGATTTTTTCAGTTTTCAATAAAAAGTTAATCACCGACTATTTATATTCTGTCATTCATTCGTTATCGTTTTTTTGTGGTTTTTATCGCGATCCAGACAGCATGGCGATAGCCCCCCTTACCTGGTCTTTCACAGCGCACTTCAAGCCCTTCGGAAGAAAGACGATATGCAAAGCCAGGATCTGGATTTTCCCCCCATACAGCAAAGATTCCACCGGGTTTGAGCGCCGAGTGGACATGTTTGATAGCCCGACTGCCGTAGATGGGATCATTGAGTCGGTCGGTCTGGGGGTGGGGCCCCCGGTAGAGATCAAGGATAATCGCATCAAAGTTTTCTTTGCCCGATTTTTTGATTAACTTTGCAACATCTGCAATTTCGGTGGTTACGCGTGGATCTTTCGCAGCGCCTCCAGTCAGTTCGGCGAGTGGGCCGAAGCACCATTCGTAAATTTTAGGGTTGAGCTCCGCAACCGTAACCTGGGCCGTATCGGGGAGGGCATCGAGAACCGCGCGCAGGGTAATGGCCATTCCCAATCCACCGACCAACACGCGGGGCTTGGGATGTTGCATCAGACCTTGACAGCCGAGCCTGCCGAGGGCCATTTCGGAGCGCTGGGCTTTACTGTTCATCAGTACCTGAGAGTCGATGGTGATGAGATAATCTCCTTTGCCTCGCTGCCGTAGTTCCAGAATTCCCTCATCTTCAGTTGTGAATTGGTCGATTGTTTTCCACGGCAGAGCCATAGTGTTTGTTCCTTTTTATAATGTTCGAACAATCAATTTCTCACGGCGAGTTTCAAAGCCTGATGAGTTGCTACAGCTTTAAATCGGCACCAGCATGGCAGAGTTTCCCACGTAGCGCATTAATTTCAGGGCTTGCCAGATATTCATCAAAACCCATGACCCGGTCAATAACTCCTCCGGGAGTCAATTCTACGATCCGGTTGGCAAGGGTCGAAACAAATTTATGGTCATGGGAGGTAAAGAGCATCACTTCAGAAAATTGGAGTAAGGCATTGTTTAAAGCGGTGATTGATTCCAGGTCAAGGTGGTTAGTGGGTTCGTCCAAGAGCAGCACATTGGCATTGGTCAGCATCATCCGCGACAACATACAGCGCACCTTCTCGCCACCGCTGAGGACCTTGGTCATTTTGGTGGCTTCATCGCCAGAGAACAACATTCGGCCCAAAAAACCCCGGGCAAAAGTCTCCCCTTCGTTGGGTGGTGAATATTGAGACAGCCATTCGATAAGGTTCAGGTTGTTCGCAAAATATGCACCGTTTTCTTTGGGGAAATAGGAGCTGGTGATGGTCACCCCCCAGCGAAAACTGCCGCTATCGGGTTTAAGCTCACCGGCCAGAATCTGCAAAAGGGTCGTCTTTGCCACACTGTTACCACCGACGAAAGCGATTTTGTCCCCTTTGTTGACGATCAAATTCAGACCATCCAGCACCTTGACACCCTCAATTGTTTTACTTAAGTCATCGATTTCAAGGATAATATTACCGCAGGGGCGTTCGGGTTTGAACATTACAAATGGATACTTGCGGGAGGAGGCTGGCAACTCTTTGATGTCAAGTTTTTCCAGGAGTTTTTTACGCGAGGTCGCCTGTTTGGCTTTGGAGGCGTTGGAGCTGAAACGGGCAATAAAATCCTTGAGCTCATTGGCCTTGTCGCTCGCTTTTTTGTTGGCATCCTGTTTTTGTTTTAAAACCAGTTGGCTGGCTTCGTACCAGAAATCGTAGTTACCAACATAGGTGCGGATGGTTCCAAAATCGATATCGGCAATATGGGTACAGGCCTGATTAAGAAAATGGCGGTCATGCGAAACCACAATGACCGTATTTTGAAAACGACCAAGAAACTCTTCGAGCCATTGAATCGATTTGAGATCAAGGTGGTTGGTTGGCTCATCCAGGAGAAGCACATCGGGATTGCCGAAGAGTGCCTGTGCCAGTAAAACCCGGACCTTTTCTCCACCTTCCAGTTCTTTCATTTTCTTCTGTCGCAGCGCTTCAGGAATTCCCAGTCCGTTCAACAAAATTGCCGCTTCGGATTCGGCGTCGTAGCCATTCATCTCGGCAAATTCTGCTTCCAGTTCGCCGGAGCGGATGCCGTCCTCCTCGGTGAACTCCCCTTTGGCATAGATCGCTTCACGTTCAGACATGACGGCGTAGAGCTGCGCATGACCTTTGATTACGGTGTTGAACACGGTTTCTTCATCAAAGGCAAACTGATCCTGTCGTAGTATGACCAGGCGCAAACCCTTGGCGATGGTAACTTCCCCTTTGTCTGCTTCTGAATTGCCTGCCAGTATTTTAAGAAAGGTCGATTTCCCGGCTCCGTTGGCGCCGATAAGGCCATAGCAATTACCGGGAGTAAATTTGATGTTTACATTCTTGAAAATGGCGCGCTTGCCATAGGAAAGACAGATATTTGATGCACTGATCATAGTGGTTTATGTCCTGAAATGTATATTGTTGCATTCGCAAAAAAGAACCAGATGGCGACGCCATCAAACAAAAGACCACAAGGTTTGAGCCCCGTGGCCTTCGCGCAGCGAGCCTATATCATTGATCCCCTTCTGCAGGCAATCGTTTTTGGTGTGATTCCTTAAACGAAATTAAATACTCTATTATTCACCAACCCTCTCTGGCCATCTTCTCTAAGATGATCCAGTTTCGGATATTCATAGTTTTCTCCTTTACAAAAATAATGTTTTAAGATACCCATCTATACTTGCTTTATGATAACAAGATTTGTGTTGTAAAGAGAGCCCGTTTCCGGGATGTTTACGATAGACATTCAAGTTTGTTGTCTTTGTAAAGTATACTGATTTTGTCATGACTGATCTCGAGTAATTTTCTATATGCCTTGATACAAGGAGAAAACCCATGAGTAAGACCGAAGATAATTTAAAAAATGCAATCATTAATGAATCTCTGGCCCGAAATAAATACACCTATTTTGCTGAAATTGCGCGACAAGAGGGGTATCATTATGTTGCAAAAATTTTAGATGAAACTGCTGATAACGAAAAATTTCATGCTATGGAGGAGTTTAAACTAGCCTATAAAAAGACGGATACAGCCAGCAACTTAAAAGATGCCATTGCCGGTGAAAATTATGAAACTAGCGAGATGTATCCGCAGTATGCCCATGAAGCTGAAATAGAGGGCCACAAAAAAGCAGCTATTTTATTCACCCAGATAGCTAAAATTGAGAGACATCATCGTGATCGATTTAATAAACTATTACAGTTGGTGGAATCAGGAACTGTATTTAAGAGGGAGCATCCCATTAAATGGAAATGCAGCGTATGCGGCTATACTCATGACGGATATGAGCCTCCCAACCGTTGTCCGTACTGTAGAAAACCAAAAGAATATTATGAACCTGCCAATTTGGATGTTTAAAGGGGGGAGAAGTGGGCCAATTTTTATGTGAAGTATGTGAATATGTGTATGATGAAGAAAAAAGCGGACAGTTATGGGTTGATGTTTCGGATACTTTTGAGTGCCCGGTTTGTGGGTCTCCTGAAGATTGTTTTGTGTGCGTAACTCAAGAATCCGCAGAAGAAAAACAAGCTGATGATCTATCCGGCGAAACAGAAGAGGTGACGATTGACCTGAAAAGGACCATGGCCGAAACAGAAATGTATTTTATGGATATCCATGAAATGGCTGAAACAGGTAGCTCCGTTTTTGAACCCATGCGCACAAAAACGGCAACCTTGTCATGGGACGAAATCCTTATCAAAGGTGCACAACTGGCAAAAATCCCCTTAAATCACGTCGACCCGGTCAATACTAAAACCATTATTGGCCCCCGGGCCAGACAACCTCTGATCATAGAGATGCCTGTTTTTATAGCCCATATGTCTTTTGGTGCACTTTCACAGGAAGCAAAAATTGCTTTAGCCAAGGGAAGCGCAGCATGTAAAACTGCTATCTGCTCAGGTGAAGGAGGAATATTAACCGAGTCAAAAAGTCAGGCTTATAAATACATTTTTGAATATGTGCCAAATGAATACAGTGTTACACCGGAAAATCTTAAAAAAGTCGATGCCATTGAGATTAAAATTGGGCAATCAGCTAAACCCGGAATGGGTGGACATTTACCCGCAGATAAAGTTACCCCGGAGGTGGCTAATATCCGTGGACGGGAACAAGGTAAAGAGATTCTTAGTCCCTCTCATTTTAAAGATATTTTAACGGCAGATGATCTAAGAAATAAGGTGGATTGGCTAAGAAAAAAATCCCTTGGCAGACCTATCGGAATTAAGATAGCCGCCGGTAATCTTGAAGCTGACCTTGAGGTTTGTCTCCATGCAGGGCCTGATTTTATCACCATTGACGGCAGGACCGGTGCCACTGGATCAGCCGCAAAATTTGTGAAAGCATCCACTTCAATACCGACAATATTTGCCTTATATCGTGCCCGGAAATTTTTGGATGAAAACGATGCAAAGGATATTTCATTAGTGATCACCGGAGGGTTAAGGGTTTCTTCAGATTTTGCCAAAGCCCTGGCATTAGGTGCTGATGCCATTGCTATTGGCAGCACTGCCCTTATGGCCATTGGCTGTCAGCAGTATCGGATCTGTAATACCGGAAAGTGTCCTATGGGAATTGCCACCCAGGATCCATTGCTGCGGTCACGCTTAAATATTGAAGAAGCTGCCAAAAGACTTGGAAACTATCTCAAAGTTACTAAAGATGAATTGTCAGATTTCGCGAGACTAACCGGTAATGATGACTTAAACAAATTAGCTGTTACAGATTTGTGTACAGCAAATTCGGAAATATCTAATTATACGTCGGTTGAACATGTATAACGCCGATAATTGACATACTGAGAGCTAAGGTCAGGTTACGATAGTCGACTGTTATTGTGGTAACGCGAAACTGGGAGGGGTCACTTTTCCGATAAATCTCAAATTTGCTGATTGGTTGGATTATTGAGATTTCCAGTGCTAAGATTAAACAATACGGTTTAACTTTAAAAAACAGTTACTTTCCGTTCTCGAAAAGTAAAAAGCATACTATTTTCATACTTTTGACTGATTGACTTTTCCCTTAGAAACTGTATAATATATTTAATATAGTACATTTGAAAAGCCACACCCGCCGAGAGACGGGGTCGGAAAACCACGGATCTTGTCAGTAGCATCTGCAAAGACAGCCGGGTTGCCTCTTTAAGGGCAATTCAGCTGTCTTTTTTTTGTCAACAGTGAGCCGGAGCGGAGCTTCGTAAATGTTTACGATATAAAGGTCAAGCTGGTAATTGAGCTGGAAATTTGAGGTTGGTGAAGTTGGTGAAGGATATCTAAACAATGACTGCGGGGTAAAGTTTAAGGGTGGGCAGTGAAAATAGTTTTGGATAAGGTATGGATATGAAAATGAAATGGGTAGGAATAACTTTTATTTCGTTGATTGTTTTTTGGGCTCTGCTAAGTAGTCCGCAGGGGGCGGAGCCTTTGCCGGATACGGGGCAAACTAAGTTTTACAACAATTCCGGGGAAATCAGCGAACCGGCTCCGGGGGGGGCTTTCTACGGACAGGATGCGCATTATACATGGGTCCGCTCTTATACCAAGCTGGCATCCGACGGCAGTGATCTGGTTGATACGGCAAGAATTTGGTACATGGTGCGTGATAATGTCACCGGCCTGATCTGGGAGGTTAAGCAGAATAATGACGGTACAAAACATTACGACAACCCCCACGACGCCGACAATACCTACACTTGGTACGACAGCAACCCGGCAACCAATGGCGGTAATGCAGGTGCATCCGGCACTGACACCGAGGATTTTATCAATGTCATGAATGCTGGTTCCGGGTTTTGCGATTATACCGATTGGCGCCTGCCGACAATCAAGGAACTCTCGCGACTGATCGACTCGGGTTGTGATCGAGGAGCCGTTATTACGGTCTATTTTTTTCATCAGACGAGTCCGTCCGATTACTGGTCGTCTACTACCAACACCCTCTTTACCGACCACGCGTGGTACGTCAATTTCAAAAATGGCCTCGTCGACGAGAACAATAAGACAAAGAGTTATTATGTGCGCGCAGTTCGTTCCGGCTCGTGATTTAATAACTGGTCCAATTGATTATTTTTCAGAGTTTCTTAAAAGGGCCAGCCGTTATCTTAAAGAGCATTATATGAAAGATATCTATCAGGTGGTTAATAATGAAATTTGAGAGAAAGATTTTCGACAGGGGGTTGGGGTTAGGTCTGTTACTTCTGGTTTTATGGGTTGGTATCGTATCTGCGGCCTTGGTCGATAACGGTGATGGCACGGTCAGTGACACCGAGATCGGATTGATGTGGCAGCAGGCCGAGACCAAGCTCATGAACTGGCAGAGTGCGTTGGCTTATTGTGAAAATCTGGTTCTCCCTGCAGTTGCTGGGTATGACGACTGGCGTCTGCCGGATCGCCATGAATTACAGTCGCTGGTTGATTACAGTCGTGACTATACATGCCTTGATTTAACTTTTTTCCCTAGGGTTATGTTGTCCTGGTACTGGACGTCTACTACCTGCGCCCTTGATACCCGCTTCGCGTGGTACGTCTATTTTGGCAATGGTGGCGTCTACATCTACGATAAGTCCATTAGTCTTTTTGTGCGCGCGGTTCGTTCCAGGCAGTCTGCGCCGTTAGATCCAAATGATATCGACAATGATGGTGATAGTTATACAGAAAATCAAGGTGACTGTAATGATGATGATGCAGCTATCTATCCTGGAGCCGTAGAGATTTGCGGTGATGGTATCGACCAAGACTGTAACGGCAGTGATCTGATCTGCTCAGTCGAGTATACTCCCGGCCCCTATAACTACTACCTGCCCTACTATGAGTCTGGTAACGGCGTTTGGACAGGCCTTGGCCTGGCTAACCGTAATCAGGGAGATCCCACTCAGTTGCAAGTTACGGTTTATGATAGAGATGGTAACTGGCTAGCAACGGAGCGCAAAACTATTCCAGCGCATGGTCAAGATTCTTTTGTAGTAGCAACACAACTAAACAATAGTGGTTGGATGCAGGTTAATTCTCATCAACCAATGTCTGGATTGGCATTTCTTGGGAGTTGGGGCACACCTTTATTAATGGCTGATATCCCATTTGTTTCTGAGCTCACATCCTGTTTGATTGTCCCCCATATTGCCCAAGATAGCTCGTGGGACACAACAATTTTAATTTGCAATCCCAACAATGAAACAATTTCTTTCATTATAAAATATGTTGAGAAAGCAGGAATTGAGCAAGGAACCCAAAATTATACTGTCCCAGCATATGGGAGTGGAGAGTTTCTTTTATCAATGGTTTTCAGCGACAAAATTCCATTGGCGGGGAGTGTGGAGATAAATTCATCTAATGGCATAGCAGCCTTTGCTCTGTATAGTGATAGAAAAAATGGTGGTACTTATTATGCCGGAATTAATGCAGAGAGTTGTGAGTAATTGAGAGTCGTCAAAACCCAAGTTTGCCGTTTTCTAATCACGAACGGTAAGTTTTGGGTTGAAATTGATATTATCAATCTCAAGCAATTTGCAATGTCTTCAAATAAAATCTTTTCTGCGATAGGTCGCGGTTCTAAGATTTACGATACATCTCAAGTTAGCAGTTTGGCAGGAGTGTAGAGGTTGGTGGTGGAT
>CAYWGC010000053.1:0-5271 GCA_964457755.1 uncultured Thermodesulfobacteriota bacterium
CCGTAGTGAAGCTCAAATAAGTTGCTGCATACCCAAAACGAGAGCTTCTCTGCGAATCTATTAACTGCAATACAAAACCGGTTCATGTATAGATAAAGCCATGATCCGATTTTAAAATTGATGATTACCAAGCCACAAAAAAAGATCCATCCTCGGCTAATACCGGAGGCAGATCTTTTTTTGTTGGTTCCAATATCAGAGATTAAAAATCTTTGATCAAATTGTAGAGGGTATCGCGTTGGGTCGCTTTAAAACCAGCCTCTTGGATTGTATTGACGAGTTCTTCGAGAGAGATTGAGAAGTGAACCCCAGCAGCGGCGACGACATTTTCTTCGATCATGGTCGAGCCAAAATCATTGGCTCCGAAGTAGACAGCCGCCTGGGCCATTTTGGTGCCTTGGGTCACCCAGGAGGCCTGAAGGTTGTCGATATTGTCAAGAACCAGGCGGGAGAGGGCCAGAATCCGCAGATAATCGACACCGGTAGCCGGCTGTCTCACTTCATCCGCAAGTTCGGTGTTGCTCGGCTGAAAACTCCAGGGGATAAACGCAGTAAAGCCGCCGGTACGATCTTGGACCTCGCGCACCCGAAAAAGGTGCTCTATGAGCTCTTTTGGGGTCTCTAAAGAACCAAACATCATCGTTGCTGTAGTACGTAGACCAAGATTATGAGCAGTCTCCATGACTTCGAGCCAGCGCTGCCAGCCGATTTTGTTGGGACTGATCAGGGTGCGAACGCGATCGTCGAGAATTTCAGCCCCGCCACCAGGGATTGAGCCGAGACCAACAACTTTTAGCTGCTGCAGAGTTTCTTTGAGACTAAGTTTTGACAAAGTTGCGATATGCGAGATCTCCGGCGGCGAAAAACCGTGGATATGGATGGCCGGGAAATCTCTTTTGATGGTTTCAAGAATACCTATATAGTAATCTATTTTGAGATCGGGATGCAGACCGCCCTGCAACAGAATCTGGGTGCCGCCAAGCTCTACGGTTTCAGCAATTTTCTGATGCAGAACAGCTTCGTCAATAACAAAAGCATCGGCATCTCCGGGGCGCCGGTAGTAGGCACAAAAGCGGCACTGACACTCACAGATATTGGTATAGTTAATATTGCGGTCGATGGCAAACGTGACCCGTTTTTGGGGATGTTTTTTAAGCCTGGAAGCATGAGCCATCTCGCCCAATTCTAAAAGCTCACAATTTTCAAAAAGATCAAGGGCCTGACGGCGATCAACTCTTGCATCAGACATTAGGCCCTCCCTGAACAGAGGACACGGGATTATAAAAAGTGTCCCGTTCGACCGGCTCACGGCCCGCGCTGATTATTGAATTTCGGATATAAGCCTCACTCAAACCGGCCGCACTTTTAGCTCCGGCCGCGTGCGTGATGCGCTCTTTGACGACCGTGCCATCGAGATCATTAACCCCGAAAAGCAGTGCGAGCTGGGCAATTTTCTCTCCCAGCATGACCCAGTAAGCCTTGATATGCTGGAAATTATCAAGATAGAGGCGAGCGATAGCCAGGGTTTTAAGATCATCGATAGCGCTGGTTTCCCCTTTTTTGCGGATATCGGTATTGGTCGCATGAAAAGCTAAAGGAATAAAGACCTGAAAACCGCCAGTCTTATCCTGTAGGGCACGCAGCTTCTCCATATGATCGATTCGATCGGCAAAACTTTCAACGTGACCATAGAGCATGGTTGCGTTGGTCGGGATTGCCGCCTGGTGGGCCAGCTCCACAATTTCAAGCCAACGAACCCCGCTGATTTTTTCAGGACAGATCTGGTCTCTTATAGCAGGAGCAAAGATTTCGGCCCCACCCCCAGGCATAGCCTGCAGACCAACAGCCTGTAAGCGCTTGAAAACCGTCGGAATATCGAGACCGCTGATTTTAGCGAAATAGTCGATCTCAACCGCCGTAAAGGCCTTGATGACGATCGCGGGATGCTCTTTTTTAAGACTTTGCAGTAATTCCAGATAGTGCGCAAAGGGCCAGTCGGGATGGAGCCCTCCAACAATATGAAACTCCCGGATGCCGAACTCTTCAGCATTTTTTACTTCATCCAGGATATCTGCAATACAATCTTCATAAGCACCCTCTTCACCTTTTAGCTTACTGTAAGCGCAAAAACGGCACTGGTTGACACAGATATTGGTCGGGTTAATATGACGATTGATATTATAGTAAACCGTCTCACCATTGATTTTTCGATTAATTTCCGCCGCCAGTTTACCCAGGGCAAAAAAATCGCCCTCTTCGTAAAGAAAGAGGGCTTCGGTAGACGACAGACGCTCTCCGGCTCGCCGTTTTTCAGCAATTTCATTAAATTTTTTCAAAACAATAAAATATCCTTATTTTATTAAGCTTCCAAACTGGCCCCGACGCAGGCAAAGAAGAAACGTTCGGGCATACGAGCATAGAGGAGAGCCGATTTTTCGAGGCCGGTACAGTGGGAGGCCCCGAGTTTTTCAATCTGATAACGATCAATCACCTTAAGGGTTTCGGCAAACTGATGGTCACCGGAAAAACCCATATGAGTACCGCCAATAACCGCATAGATGCGATCGCGGGAGAATTTTTCTTTGACATAATCGAGAATATTAACCATCCCGGCATGAGCGCAACCTAAGATAACGATCAGACCTTTGTCAGAATCGATGACCAGAGAGAGATCATCATTGATGGGATCAGGTCTGAGCTCTTGACCCGATTCAGTGACGGCAACCATATTGGGATCGCCGGTTTCATAAGTTGTATGTCGGGGAATCTCACCAGTCAGAAAGAGCCCCGGGCCGACTTCGACCATCTCCCGGGAAAATTTAAATTGAGCCCCCAAAGATTCAAGAAAAGAGCGCCGAAAGGGTATCCCGATAGCCCGGCGGGCATCTCCCCAGAAACGTTCAATAAAGATCTCCGGATGGGCATAGACCGGTACCGGACCACGTTGTGCCAGAACCTGAGGCAAGCCCCCGGTATGATCATAGTGACCGTGGCTGATCATAATGGCTTTTATCGAGGCCAGGTTTTTTTTCAGGAACATTGCATTTTGGGTGATGCCCAACCCCTGACCGGTATCGAAGAGATAGTTGCCATGATCGGTCTCAATAAAGCAGGCAAAACCGTGCTCACCAATACCGCCAAAAGGCATACCGACCGAATTTTCACAGAGAATCGTAATCTTAATATTCATAATTTCACTCCTAAGCCGCAGCCGTAGTTCGCGCAAGCCGTTTTTTCTGCAGCAAGTAAAAACCGCCCAAAATCACCAGGCCAATGGGATAAGCCAGGTATTTATTGGATATCGAAAGAAATTCAGCAAGTAACCCGGGCCGGAACATGATCAAGGAAACGCCTAGAAGTATAAGCAAATCGTACCACTTATTTTTCATAAGAAACCAACCCTGAGTCGCGGAAGCAAAAGAGCAGGTGCCAATACAGGCCATGACAAAAATCAGGATACCGAGCGGCCAGCTGTTAATATTATGCAGAATCAGGTCGCTGTTGAAGATAAACATAAAGGGCAGAATTGAGGTTCTGATATCGTACATAAAACCCTGAATTCCGGTTTTAATGGGATCTGATCGAGCCAGGGCAGCGGCCGCGTAGGAGGCCAAGCCCACCGGCGGGGTGTCATCGGCAAGAATCCCAAAATAGAAGCAGAAGAGATGGGCTGCCATAAGGGGAACGATAAAATCATTAAGCCCGCCGACCTGGACAATAATCGGTGCCGTCAACGAAGCCATCACGATATAGGTCGCAGTCGTCGGCAAACCCATCCCGATCAGAAGACTGGCGATCGCAGTAATAATCAACATCAGATAGATATTGCCACCCGAAAGCTGCTCGACAATCTGGGTAATCATGCCGCCGATCCCCATATTAACAACCCCGACAATAATCCCGGCTGAAGCGCAGGCGACCGCAACCGTAACCATGTTTTTAGCCCCGGATGCGAATCCGTTATAGATGGTAGAGAGACTTTTCTTGAGACAATTACCAACAAAACCGGCGCGGCCACGCCCATCAATCATATCTTTACTAAAAACCACCAATAAAAGCCATAAAATAGCGTTAAAAGCGGATTTATCGGGAGAGTGGCGCAGATAGATCAATTCATAGAGCAGAGCCCCAATCGGGATCAGAAAATGGAGTCCGCCCAATAAGGTCTCCTTGAGGTTCGGCAGCTCATCCTTGCGTAAACCCCGCAGACCCAGTTTGGAAGCTTCAATATGGGTAATATAGAGTAAAGCAACGTAGGAAGCAAAGGCCGGAATCGCTGCGGCTTTGACAACGGCAAGATAGGGAACATTGACATATTCCGCAATAATAAAAGCGGCCGCACCCATAATCGGGGGCGCCAACTGGCCGTCGGTACTCGCCGCAACCTCAATGGCAGCAGCCTTTGTCGCCGGATAGCCGACCTTTTTCATCAAAGGGATGGTAAAGGTTCCGGTGGTCACAATATTGGCGATACTGGAGCCCGAGACCATTCCCGTAAAGCCGCTGGCCAGAACCGCTGCCTTGGCTGGACCGCCTTTGAAACGACCGAGAAAACATAAGGCCAGATCAATAAAGAATTTTCCGGCCCCCGCCTTTTCGAGCAGGGCTCCGAGAAGCACATAGAGAAAGACAACCCGGGCTGAAACATCCAAGGGAATACCATAGATGCCTTCACCAGAGAGCGTGATCTGGCTTAAATAACGATTTAGCGAAACTCCACGAAAAGCCAGGATATCCGGCATATATGGACCAAAATAGGCATAGAGACTGAAAGTTATGGCAATCACAGAGAGTGCTGGCCCCAGAGCCCGGCGCCCCGCCTCAAGCAGAAGAACCAACAACATAACCCCAAAAACTATATCAGTGGTGGTCGGCATCCCGGAACGGTTGGCGATACCTTCCCAGTCAAAATAGAGATAGAGGGCACAGATCGCCCCTAAAGCGGCACAAAGATAATCATTCCAGGAGATATGGTCACGAGCCGAAAGAAATTTAAAAAAAGGCCGGGGTTTTTTGAAAAAAGGGATATTCAGAAAGAGGAGTACCAGAGCAAAAGCCAGATGAATCGCCCGAATGGCAATCGAATCGAGCAGGAGCCAGCTCGAGATTGAGAGCTGGAAAAGTGACCAGGCAACCGCGATAATGGGCACAAGGTGACGCTCAAAACCATGCAGAACCCGAATTTCACCACTCTCTTCAGCGATAATCTCCTGCAGTACTGCATTTTGTTCTTGTTCCACGCCTTGTTTATCTTCCGGTTTGCTCATATTG
>CAYWGC010000053.1:5371-13201 GCA_964457755.1 uncultured Thermodesulfobacteriota bacterium
TACTGCATTTTGTTCTTGTTCCACGCCTTGTTTATCTTCCGGTTTGCTCATATTGCATGGCCCCGCCCCGCTCAGTTGTTCATAAGATAATTACTATAACTGGTTTTTCCGTGAGGGGACTGATTTTATTTTTCTCATCCGGGGACAGAATAATTTTCACATACTGCCTCAGTTTGAAAATCCAACAAAACAGGCAGCAGAGAAAAATTTAATCTGTCTCCCGGGTTTAATTGTGAAAAAAATTCAGTCCCCTACACGAAATAAACCGGTTAACTGAAGCTTACTAAAAATTACATTAAACCAGCTTCTTTATAATATTTGACAGCCCCGGGATGCAGGGGGGCGGATAGACCTTCAAGCATATTCTTTTTGGTCAACACCGAGTAGGCCGGATGCAATTTTTTGAACTCTTCAATATTATCGAAAACTTCCTTGGTGATAGCGTAGACAATATCGTCAGAGATATCAGATGAAGTCACCAGGGTCGCCTTGACGCCAAAAGTTTCAGCCTGCTCACCCTTATTGGTAGCGTTGGGATAAAACTTCATCGGGATGAAAGCTTTGGCATAGTAAGGATATTTGGCAACCAGAGACTGAACCTCAGGGATATCGACAATATGAACTTTAATACGACCAGCCGTCGCTTCTTTGAGGGAACCATTAGGATGACCAACCGTGTAAAAAAAGGCATCGACGCGCTCATCCTGCAAAGCACTGGCCGCTTCCACAGCTTTAATATATTCAGCTTTAATATCTTTCTTTTCATCGAGACCGGCTAAGGCCAAAGCATCACGGGAGTTACCCAACTGGCCGGAACCAGGGTTGCCGAGACCAACTCTTTTGCCTTTCATATCAGCCAGAGAGTAGATGCCGCTCTCGTCGCTGGCAATCAAGGTAACCGACTCCGGATGGATACTGAAGACCGCGCGCAATTTTTCCTGCGGCTTACCGTCCCACTCTTTCATACCGTTAACGGCTTGATACTGACGGTCAGACTGGGCAATACCAAACTCCAAATCACCATTCAAAACGGCATTGATATTGAAGACCGAACCCCCGGTTGATTCAACCGTCGCTTTCATATTGTAGGTTTTGGCCTTCTTATTAACCATACGGCTGATCGCCCCACCAGTCGGATAGTAGACCCCAGTCACACCACCGGTACCGATGGTGACAAACTGGATACGAGCCATCGAAGCGGCCGGCGCCATGAGCAGAGCCAAAGCCAGACAGAAGATAAATAATAGAGCTTTTTTCATCTTTTTTCTCCTTATAGATTTGAGGTTAAAAAACTAATTACTCTTACTACAACTTCTTCACTTCTGAGCTTTCTTTTCCGGGGTTCGGGTAACCAGAATACTGGTTTTAGCCCGCCGCACAATTTTTTCAACCGTGGTCCCATAAAAATATTTCATCGCCAGATTAGATTTTCCGTGAGAACCGATAACCACCAGATCAACCGGATTCTTCTCAAGCTCCTCAAGAATCTCGACATAGGGAATTCCCCGCCGGATATGGTATTGATACGAAATCTCGCGAAGCTGCGGAAAGCGTTCAACCAACCCCTCAAGTTCAATTTTGGCATCCTCTATGGCACTCTGCTTAAGTTTTTCATACTCATTTTCACTAAGATAGTGATGCAGCATACTTTCATCAGGATTAACATGCAGAATCGTCAGAGGACACTGGCGGCGCTGAGCAATTTCAAGCGCGTGACTCAAGGCATAATAGGAATCTTCAGAAAAATCGGTAGGAACAAGAATTGAGGTGATTTGCATAGCCAATCCTTTACTGATCAAACAGTTTTAAAGACTGCCAACTGTGGGGAATAGACAGTTATCATGTTTTCTCTATATATTCCATAACATATAAGAGAGTATTTGCAACTGTTTTTTTAGGAAAAATACCTGACAGCATTCTCAAAAATGACACGGCCGGGACCCGGTTGCCGCCAGTCACAATCGGGGGCTAAAGCGAGACGCTCGGCCCAGTCGGGCATATGAGTTACCCGAAAAGCCCGTTCCGGGTGCGGCATAAGCCCAAAAATACGCCCTTGAGCAGCGCCCAGGGCGGCGACATCATCTAAAGAACCATTGGGGTTGGCGGGAAATACACCTTGCGCTGCTTGCTGATTACTATCCGCATAGCGCATAGCAATCTGACGCCGCTCTTGCAACTCTAAGAGGGTCTCCGGCTGAGCAAAAAACCGTCCTTCACCATGGGCTACGGGTAAACGTAAAGAACTTACGCCCTGAAGAAAAACTGACTCCGTGTCGCCAGCGACAAGATTGACCCAGCGACACTCATATCGAGCCGTACTATTGGCAATCAAGGCCACCCGACGATCACCAAAAGAGTTGTCAGCCCCCCCCGGCAGAAGCCCGAGATTAACCAGCACCTGAAAACCGTTACAGATCCCCAACACGAGATGGTCAGCCGCGACAAAAGCCATGAGCTCGGGCCAGAGGGTATGGCGCATCTTGTTGGCCAGAGCATTCCCGGAACCCATATCATCACCATATGAGAAACCTCCCGGCACCACAAAAATCTGGTACTCGGAAAGCTGCTGTGGTGCCGCGATCAGATCGTTGACATGAACAATTTTAGTTTGCGCACCGCAAGCCTGAAAGGCATAAGCGGTCTCCTCTTCGCAATTAATTCCATAACCAGTCAACAATAGTACTTTAGGTTGAACCATTATATTCTCCAACTCCAGCAAAAACCGGGACTAAATGGTAATGTCCATTAAATCAATATCCGCGCCGTTTCGAGTGGGGTCATTGCTGGACTAAGAGCAACCCCCGATAATCGCAACAGCCAAAAGCTTAACTCGCCCTTTGTCCAGCTTTGACCCCGTTAATGAGGGCGAAGCAAAGTCCGCCGCGACCCGCTTTCGATTAAAACCGATCGAAAACTAAAATCCAGCGAACGTCGACCGATAAGCGGCCAACAACTCTGAGACCGTCGTCTGCAGGGAAATTTGCCCATTTTGCCGGACAACAATCTCCTCGTCTGCCTGCACCCGGCCAACGCGAGTGCAGTTGTCAGCAAACCCTTTTTCAAACTCGGCCTCCATTTCCGGAGCTATAGTAACGAGAAAGCGACCGGGATACTCATTAAAGAGAAAAAGGTCAGGCCGTTCAGAAACCGGGATCTCAAACACACACCCAAAACCTTGAGCCATAGCTCCTTTACCAAATGCCAACGCCAGGCCGCCTTGGGCCAAGGGATAGAGAGAGCGGCAACGGCCCGCTGCCGTCCACTCCTGTAAATCATTATAGAGGGGCAGCAGAACCTTAGGCTCAAACCTGGGAGCTTGCCCCCAAGCTCCGGCAACAACCAACTCTTCATCTTTTAAGAGTGCCAGATACTCACTGCCGCCAATCTCGGCACCGGCCGAGCCCAGCAGGTAGATAAGATCGCCAGGCTTGACAAAAGCAAAGGAACGTACTCTCGAGATATCTGGCATCACCCCGATTGAAGAGATCAGGATAGTCGGCGGTACCGAGATCGTTACTTTTTCATCCCGACTGTTAAAACCACTGAAATCATTATACATACTGTCTTTGCCTGAGATAAACGGCGTACCATAAGAGATCGCAGTCTCATAACAAGCGCGGGCGCACTCTTTAAGCTGCCAAAGACGCTCGGGATCATCTGAGGAACACCAGCAGAAATTATCGAGCAAAGCAATATGCGACAAGGGGGTACCAACTGCGAGCAGATTACGAACCGCAGTATCGATCGCCGTAGCGGCGGCGGCATAGGTATCAAGATCACTGAGTGCCGGATAAAGACTCTGGGAAAGAGCGACCCCTTTAGAGGATTCCGGCAAAGGTTGTACAACCGTCGTAAAACCATCAACCTGATTATTGCCAACCTGCGGCTTGAGCACCGAACCGCCCTGGACTTCAAAATCATACTGGGTCGAAACATAGGCGTGGGAGGCCAAATTAAGACGCTTAAAGAGCTTTATAAAAAGATCCTGTAATGAAATTTTGTCAAGAGGCGGCAGGAAAATTAAATTTTCGACAGAGGGCCGAACTTTAGTTAAGAGACGCTTGAGCGGCTGCCCGTTATGGAGAAACTCTAATTCCATATCCATCACCATCTCACCCTGATAGCTGACCTGGCAGCGGCCGGAGTTGGTAAATTCACCAATAACCGTGGCCTCTACCCCGCGACTTGAGAGCAAGGTTTCCAGTTCCGCCCACTTTTCGGGCGGCACCGCCAGGGTCATGCGCTCCTGCGATTCGCTGATCCAGATCTCCCAGGGTGCCATCCCCGGATATTTAACCGGCACCTTCTCAAGCTCAACCCGACAACCGTCACATTCACGCGCCATCTCCGCCACCGAACAGGAGATACCGCCCGCCCCGTTATCGGTTATACTGCTATAAAGATTACGCTGGCGCGCCTCTTTAACCATGGCATCGCAAAACTTTTTCTGGGTAATCGGATCACCAATCTGGACCGCAGTCGCGGGACTCCCACCGGTCAACGCTTCGGAAGAGAACGTCGCCCCATGAATTCCATCAAGACCAACCCGGCCCCCGAGGACAACAATATAGTCGCCCGACCGGGCGGCCTTTTCATGACTCAAACGGCCAGCCTCGGTTTTTCTTGGAATCAGTCCGACGGTACCGACAAAAACCAGGGGCTTGCCCTTGTAACCGGGGTGAAAAGTCAAAAAACCCTGGGTCGTCGGAATCCCGGAGCAATTGCCCCCAACCCGAACCCCATCGACAATACCATCGAGAATACGGCGCGGTCGTAAGGCCTGATTTTGGCCCCCGGGCGAACGGTAGAGCGGCTCAAAATCACCGGGATCGGCAACGCAGAAACCATAACGGTTAATTATCGGTTTAGCGCCAAGACCAAAGCCGACCGTATCTCGATTAACCCCGACAATACCGGTGATCGAACCCCCGAAAGGATCGAGTGCTGAAGGGGAGTTGTGGGTTTCGACCTTATCGGTAACCAGATACTCTTCATCAAAGATGATGGCCCCGGAATTATCAACAAAGACCGAGACACAGATATCTTCGGCCCCGCGCGCTTGGCGAATCTTTTTTGTTGCCCCTTTGATATAGGTTTTATAGAGACCCTCTGCAAGATCATCAATAACGGCAGCAAAGATCGTATGTTTACAATGTTCGGACCAGGTTTGGGCCAGGGCTTCAAGCTCAAGATCAGTGGGTTGACGCTTCTCGACCTTAGCAAAATAGTCCGCAATCACAGCCAGCGAGGGCAGATCGAGAGCCAAAGGCCCGCGCCGCACAATCTGACCCTGTTTATTGCAATGGTCAACAATGCCCTCTTTACCTAGGGCTATAAGCTCCGTTTCAGAAATTTCAAGATCAACAAGGCTAACCTTTTTGCCGGCTGCAAGCCGAACCCGAGGAATAATAGAGTCCATCCCTTTTTCGGCGACATAAGTAGAAACATCTTTCCAGTCAAGTCGTTGGATCAGAGCATTGGCCAGGATGCGACCGATCAAACGGCGATCCTCTAAAGTCAATTTTGCAGCTTTAATATAATAGACAGTACTGGAGTAGACTCCTTGCGCGTCCGTCAGCGCTACCCCCCAAGCATCAGCCAGAGTTTCGGTAGCACTATGCGCGACATTATCGGTCACCCCAGGCAAAAACCCAACCTCAAGAACAATTTCCGCCGTCCCCAAGGGGCGCGCTTCATCGATAAGATAGTCATGCACTACCGGATTTAACAACAGACTGGCAACCTCCTGCAAACGGGCCGGAGTAAAATCCCCCTCCAGGGTATAAACCTCAGAGAGCCAAACCTCATCGATTGGCGTTGATAACTCTAAAGAGTTGAGTTTGTCCCGCAAAAGCCGGCCCCGAGTATCAAGTTCAAGATCACGAAAAAAGATCTCAAGACGATGTCCAGTAACACTATTTTTCATAATAATTCCTAACCCGGCAAAGCCGAAACCAAAGAGATATCCAAAGGTTTTTAATTTCTCTGAAATGAAACTAATTATGGATAAGGCACAAAGACAGCAGGCGCAGAGGTACAAAGTCTTTTGGTCTTTACTTTGGGCCTTCAGCCTGTGTGCCTGTGTGCCTAATTCTGCTCTTCTTCACCAAGAACTTTTATGTAGGGCAACTCCCGGTATTTTTCGTTATAATCAAGCCCATAGCCGACAATAAAGGCATCAGGAATCACGGCTCCGCAATAATCGGGCTCCATCACCACCCGGCTACTGCCTTTTTTGCGCAACAAAACACAGGTTTTTACACTTTCAGCCCCATTTTCACGAAGGTGAGCAACAACCCTTTTTAAAGTGTGGCCGGTATCAAAAATATCATCCACAACAAGCACGTCACAACCCTGGCAAAGCGTATCCGGCAAAGCCCCACTAATCATCACCTGACCACTACTGGCCGTACCAACATAACTGCTGACCTGAAGATAGTCAACCGCCAGAGAGAGTTGATGGCGACTCAATTCCCGGCAAAGATCGGCCAGAAAAGGCTGGCAACCCTTCAAAAGACCAAGCAAGAGCAGTTTACGGCCGGAAGCATCCGCCGCTATCGCGACGGCCAGCTCAGCGACCACAGATTTTAATTGGCTTTCGGTATAGAGGATTTGCGTCATGATTATTACCCGCCCGAACAAACCAGTTTGCCTGACTTTTCTTTACATGAAAGCGAGCCGCAACTAACTTTGCTTTGCTCACTTCGACGGGGTCAAAGCTTGACAAATGGCGAATTATAATTTTGCTTTAGACGATCATCTCAACTCGCCAGTCATCAAGCAATGATCCACCCGAGACGACCCGAGACTGGCAAAGATGTCTATAACGAATCGGCTATACTTGTCAAGAAAGGAAGGATTTTTCTTGACTCAACTTGATTACGCGTCTATATGAGGCTCCGAATCTTTCCTATATATGTATATGTTTAATCCCAACCTGAAAACTACTTAATTAATGTTTACCGGCATCATAGAAGAGATCGGCTCAATCATCAGCTCCAACCTGACCGGCGGCTCCGGAGAGTTGCGGATTGAGGCTTCCCTTACTCTTCAGGGATGCAAACTTGGTGACAGTATTGCCGTTAACGGAGTCTGCCTGACAGCTACCAGGATCGCCGGCCGCGAGCTTACTTTCGATGTTTCAGCCGAAACCCTGCGGCGTTCGAACCTTGGAACCCTGAAGCGGGGCGACCAGGTTAATCTGGAAAGAGCGATGGCTGCCGATGGTCGTTTCGGCGGCCATATGGTCTCCGGCCATATTGATGGTACCGGCACTCTCAAGACCCGCCGCCAGGAGGGCAATGCCATCATTTTCAGTTTCAGTGTACCGCCGGCAATAGCCCATTATTTGATTGAAAAAGGTTCAATTGCGATCGACGGTATCAGTCTGACAATTACAACCCTAACTGGAGACAGCTTTTCGGTCGCCGTAATCCCCCATTCTCTGAAACAGACCACTTTAGGCAGTAAAAGAACCGGGGAAGTGGTCAATCTGGAAAACGATCTGGTCGCAAAATATATTGAAAAACTTCTACAACCTGAAAACCACAGCCCCGATAAGCAGGCCTCAGCACTGAATTTGGATTTACTGAGGAAACATGGCTTTGCCTAAAATTGGCATAGTTTGAATTAAACATCGAGAACGCCACGAACTTTGCTTCGCCCACTTCGACGGGGTCCACACCCCAAGGGTGCTTCCTCGCTCCGCTCACAACGAAGCGAGGGGTGCAGGCGCACCTTGTACCAGCAATGACCCCACCTGCGGAAATTTGCTATATGAGGGCGAAGCAAAGTCCACCGCTATCCACTGTAACTTAACTATTTTTTATT
>CAYWGC010000053.1:13301-20259 GCA_964457755.1 uncultured Thermodesulfobacteriota bacterium
TATGAGGGCGAAGCAAAGTCCACCGCTATCCACTGTAACTTAACTATTTTTTATTAAAACAGGAACATATCACTATGGTTATTTCAAGAATTGAAAATGCAATAAATGAAATAAAAGCTGGCAAGATGGTTATCCTGGTTGATGACGAAGACCGCGAGAATGAAGGCGATCTCGTCATTGCGGCTGAAAAGGCAACCCCTGAGAAGGTCAACTTTATGGCGACCCACGGGCGCGGCCTGATCTGTTTGACTATGACCGAAGAACGGGCCGATTTTCTCAACCTGCCGCCAATGGTCTCTGACAATACCTCACAATTTGAAACCGCCTTTACGGTCTCGATTGAAGCCCGTCGCGGAGTCACCACCGGGATCTCGGCCGCTGATCGCAGCCACACAATTTTAACCGCGATCGACGAACATAGCGGCGCTCACGACCTGGCTCGCCCCGGCCATATCTTCCCTTTGCGGGCCAAAAATGGCGGGGTTCTGGTGCGCACCGGCCAGACCGAAGGTTCGGTTGATTTAGCCCGCATGGCGGGCCTTAAACCAGCCGGAGTTATCTGTGAAATAATGAATGAAGACGGCACTATGGCAAGGATGCCGGAGCTTCGCATCTTTGCCGAAAAGCATGGCCTGACAATTATCTCTATTGCTGATATTATTGAATACCGGATGCGGACCGAATCCCTGGTTAAAAAAGCGGTACGGGCTCACCTGCCAACCCGTTTCGGTGAATTTGAGATTATCGTCTATGAAAACCAGCTTGATAAATTTGAACATCTGGCCCTTGTCAAAGGTGATCTTTCCGGGGATGAACCAGTTTTGGTTCGGGTTCACTCCGAATGTTTTACTGGCGACACCTTGGGCTCACTGCGCTGCGATTGTGCGGATCAGCTCCATGTCGCCATGCAGCGTATTGAAGAGGAGGGCCGCGGCGCCATTCTCTATATGAGACAAGAGGGGCGGGGCATCGGTCTAGTCAATAAATTACGAGCCTACTGCCTCCAGGAACACGGCCGCGACACGGTTGAAGCCAATGAAGAGCTGGGGTTTAAACCAGATTTACGCGACTACGGCGTCGGAGCCCAAATGCTGGTCGACTTAGGCTTAAAAAAAATTCGCCTGCTGACCAACAATCCCAAAAAAATAGTCGGCCTCCAGGGTTATGACATTGAGATTGTCGAACGTGTCCAACTCGAATGCACCCCGAACGATACCAACATCTGCTACCTGCAGACTAAACGGGAAAAAATGGGCCACCTTCTCGACCAAGTCCCGGAACATAAAGATGAGCTGCCCAACCCAAAGCCGGAGGATAACTAATGAGTACCTATTTTGAAGGGTCATTAAATCAATGCGGTGATGCCAAAGTGGCCATCATTAACAGCCGTTTTAACAGCTTTATCTGCGACCGTCTCCAGGACGGCGCTCTTGACGCTTTAAAGCGTCATGGTATCGCCGATGATGCCATCACTGTTTGCAAAGTCCCCGGTGCTTTCGAAATCCCACTACTGGCTAAAAAATTGGCCGCTTCCGGTAAATATGACGGAATTGTCTGCTTAGGTGCCGTCATCCGCGGCGACACCCCCCATTTTGACTATGTCGCCTCCGAAGTCAGTAAAGGGATTGCCGTCACCAGCCTTGAGACTGGAATTCCGATCGCCTTTGGTATCCTGACCACCAATACCATTGAACAAGCTATCGAACGGGCCGGCAGTAAAGCCGGCAATAAGGGTTGGGATGCAACCGTTACCCTGCTCGAGATGATCGACCTGCTGCGCCAGGTTTAAAAATAAGAAATGGCCAATAAACGTCGTAAAGCCCGGGAAGCTGCCCTGCAGATCCTCTATATGAATGATATCGGCAAGCCCAAGGGTTTGGCACAAGCCATACACCGCTATTGGGAACATGACTGGGTCATTGAAAGCGACTGCCACCTCTGCCCGGAAGAGTGCAAAGATCGGGGCAAACCCAAAAGCCGCTTCTCATCGCCTGTCAACCGTTTGGCAGAGATCCAATTTACGGAACAGCTGGTAAATGGCGTCATTGAGCAAAGAGAGCAGATCGACCACGAAATTGAAAAACGCTCACATCACTGGAAATTAAATCGGATGTCGTTTATTGACCGTAATATTTTAAGGATTGCTCTCTTCGAAATGCTCTCCTGCGATGAAATCCCCCCCAACGTTTCGATCAACGAAGCTATCGAAATTGCCAAAACCTACGGTGATAAAAACTCCGCCGCCTTTATCAATGGCATTCTCGATCAGATCGAAAAATAGTCGACAAAAAAACATAAAAAAAGCCCGGCCGTTTATACGGCCGGGCTTTTTTATTTTTCTACTCAGGTACCAACCATAAAATTGCAGTAAATAACGGCGAACTTTGCTATTAATTATAACTTTATGGTGGACACCTGAAAGTTACTAATTATTCGGCATAGCGGGCTTTATAATCTTCCTGAATTAAGCTTTTGCGGGTCTGATTCTGCCACTGACGCGGCGGTTTGACATCAGTTATATTGCTAAGCCGACCCTGCTCTTTAAGACGATTATAGATCTCATACCAAGCACATGGAGTATCGGGGTCGACCTCACAGGTACCATCAAGTCTGGTACCCCCGCAAGGACCATTAAAAATTCCTTTCGCACAGCGGGTAACCGGGCAGATGCCTCCGGTCTCACCCAAAACACACTCGCCACAGGTGCGGCAATTTTCCTCAAACCAACCGACATTACGATCGACCCCGCAAAAAACCGTATTCAAAGCCGGGAAAACCGGAATTGAGGGATAACGTTCAGCTACAAACTGCACCCCGGCACCACAAGCCATCGACAATATAGCGTCATATTGAGAAGCCATTTCATCAAGATCGACAAAAAAATCATAATTACATTGACGCTCAATTACATAACCGTCAATTTTGATCTCGGCATTTTCTTTTTCAAGTTCCGCATTCAGCTTGTTAACCTCTTTTTGTCCACCAGCCAAACAGATCGACGTACAACCGCCGCAACCAACATTCAATACATTTTTATAACCCTTGACCATCTCCTTAATCTCTTCAAAGGGCTTTCTCTCAGCTATAATCATTTTTCTCTCCAATAATTTTTATAAATAAATAAAAATATTTTGACTACTTATTGATAATATGGCAACCGCCGCATGTACGAGGTCCAGTTTTCTCACCCTTTTTGGCGCGCTTGGTGTGACATCCTGTACACTTCTGATGAAAGGCTGAACGTAACTGAATCTTGGCATCCCAAGTATGGCAGGTGGCACAACGGATATCGGCATTACCATCTTCCAAACTATCTTCATCAAGAACATTTTCACCTTTCTCATAACGATGGTGGCAATCGAGACATTCCAGGCCCTCACAATGAAGCTCATGTCGAAAAGTTACCGGAGAGCGTTTTTTTTGTTTAAAAGCCTTACTGTTATTTAAAACTATCTCTTCCGGCTGGGCCCAGCTTGCCGAAACCCAGAGAGCCGCCAGCAACACTCCAAATATTAATATTATCAAACTCTTTTTTTTCATTGAACCTTTCTCCTTTGCCGTTATAACCAGCTTTCGCCCTCGTCAAGTTCTGGGTAGACACCTTGGGATCGGCAGATACTCCGCGTAAAATCGATCATCCTCGGAATATCGATCCCTATCGGGCAATAGCAACGATGGCAAAGGACACAGTTATTCCACACCATTCCCTTGATGCCTTCAAGGAATTCGAGATCAACATTACCTTTTTTCTTGTAGAGTTTGCCGAGTGAATTAATAACCTTATAGGAAGGCATATATTGAGGATCTCCATCATGCGACATATACAAAAAACAACTTTCAGCACAAAGACTGCAGTGCAGACAGTAGTTCAAAATGCGCTTCATCTCCGGAGCTTTCTTAGCGAGCATCCTTGAGACTTCAGCTCTGTCCACGGCTTTCTTTTCTTGATCGGACATTGACC
Organism: uncultured Thermodesulfobacteriota bacterium; assembly: GCA_964457755.1. Classification (GTDB taxonomy): domain Bacteria; phylum Desulfobacterota; class Anaeroferrophillalia; order Anaeroferrophillales; family Tharpellaceae; genus Tharpella. The sequence continues at coordinate 17,263 of CAYWGC010000053.1, forward strand.
TTCTCCATTTTTTGACTTTTTTACAAAACCATTTTATTTGGCTTGATTATAGGACCAGACTCTGCTTCCGGACCCCAAACAATTCTCATAATTCATCTGGTATCGGTAGAGGAAAAAGAGAAGTCCATGTTTGAGTTTGGTAAAGGGAATCGCCATCAACATCAATTCACCGGCTAGAATGTGGAGGATCAGAATGGTTTCGTAGTTGAGCAATTGCTGCGTAGCCAGATACCCCGTGACAAAGGGCACGACAACAATTGCTACAATAATGTAGTCATAGAGCGTCGTGATAGCTCGTACCCGACGTATAAGAATACGGCGCAAAAAGAAAAAAACTCCACCTAAAATAACTATCAGGGTCAAAACATCGGCCACCATCTCTGGAAAAACAAAGAGGCTGAAACCAAATGACTCTTCGAACAGGACATTGTGACCCAAAACAAAGATCGGTAACATAATAAGAAAAACATGAAAAATCGTAGTCACCACGGTAATCACCGGATGAACCCCTAAAAAACTACTGCTGATATCGGCCAGACTCAGCGGTTTGGGAAGCTCTACGCCGCCAAGTAGAGAGGCGGGCGGCAAAACCACCTCCCGTTCTCTGGTCGATGAAAGAAATTGCTGTGCCTGGTAGATAAGCCCCAGAACAAAAACAATAAAAGCAACCCATACCAGCGGCCCTCGAACAAGACCGTAAATATCCATTGATACCTCCTGATTTATGGAACTAAGGCAGAGTTTTCAAGCAAAGCCCCGTTAGAAATAGACACGGCTACACTTGAGGCCGAGGTAACATCTTGGCCCGTTCGGCGATTTCCGGTACTTTATGCTCCCACTCAATCGGCATCAAGTGAACCCCGGCAATACCCTTGGTTTCCTTAAACTCAGCAATCTGCTCACAGGCGATCTCAATCCCCTCATCGGCGGCTTTCTTCTTATCAACCCCCTGCAAACGCTTGATAATCCAGTCCGGAACATCCATGCCTGGAACATTTTTTTTCATATATTTTGCCATACCGACACTCTTCATCGGGGTAACGCCAGCGAGAATATAGACTTTCTCAGTCAGCCCCATATCGTTGGCCTGATGCACCCATTCGCGCATTCTCTCCATATTAAAGATACATTGAGTCTGAATGAAGTCAGCCCCAGCCGCAACTTTCTTGGCGAGACGATGTACCCGCCATTCGAAAGGTTCACCAAAGGGATTGGCGGCCGCCCCGATAAACATTTCCGGAGATCCATCAAGCGTATCACCCCCAAGAAAAGTTTTTTCATCACGCATTTTTTTTACTAAACTGACAAGTTGAACCGAATCGATATCAAAAACACCTTTGGAATTAGGATGGTCACCAAACTGTTGGTGATCGCCGGAAAGACACAAGATATTACGGATACCATGAGCATAGGCTCCTAAAATATCGCTCTGCATGGCAATTCGGTTGCGATCCCGACAAACCATTTGATAATTGGGCTCAACCCCTTCTTCAAGCAGAACGAGCGAACCTGCCATGCTCGACATTCGCACCATCGCGGTCTGATTGTCGGTCATATTGGCCATATCCACATTTCCTTTAAGAAAAGCGGCCTTGGTTCTGATCGGTTCGGTATTCGCACCACGAGGAGGACCAACCTCACCCGTAAAGGCAAAATGTCCCGCTGTTAACACCTTCTCCAGATTGCTTCCAGATTTCATCTGCATGTCCTCGTCTTTTAAAAGATTGTAAGATAACGGTTATGAATTCTTACTAAAATAACTGCCAAGCTAAAAGCTAGTGCGGCGCACTAGACGTCACTTATAATGTATACAGCTTATTTAGATAGCTAAATATCGGTAAACATCTTATCCAGTCGCAAGCTTAATGACCCTTTATTGCATCTATATCGGCATAACTTAAAAATCACGAGCTAATTAAACCCAGAACGACGAAGTGTCAAGTATTTTTTATTTTGTATCCGGTATGCAGTATTCCGTATATAGGATTAAAAGAATAATTAATGAACTCATATTTAGGAAATTTTGTCGTGATTTTTCTTGACTAAGTCACGAATTTACGTCATAGAATGACTAATCTGTGGCTACAGTAGATTGACAACTCATTGAACTGTGGATAAACTGTTATAAAAATTCGTTTTCTGGAGGTATCATATGAGTTTAAAGAGCAAATTCGAAGCTGGAGAATTTGCCATTTTGGTCGAGGCAGAGCCACCTAAAGGGGCAGATATCAGCACAATGATTGCCCATGCCGAACCGATTAAAGATCAAGTTGATGCTTTTGTCGTTCCGGAAATGAGCAATGCTATACTCCGTATGAGTGCCTTGGGTGCTGCCATAGCCTTACAGAATAAAGGCCTTGAAACCGCCATGCAGGTAAATTGCAGAGATCGCAACCAACTGGCTCTTCAAGCTGATCTCCTGGCAGCTGGCGCCTGCGGCATCAGCAATATTATTGCGGTTCCCGGAGATGACCCCCAAATTGGCGACCATCCCCAGGCCAAAGCAATCAACGAACTTAGCCTTATTGAGCTGTTACAAGCCGTAAAGAACCTGGAACGAGGCCAGGATTTGGGAGGCAACCCCTTAAGTTGTGCCCCACAATTCCTACTTGGAGCCACGGCAAATGCTGGTGCCACAGGAAAAGAACTCACAACCGAGATCACCACAAGCAGAGAGACTATCACTGCCGGAGCCCAATTTCTTATCACTCCGCCACTTTTTGACATAGCTTCGATTGAGCCTTATTTACAACAGATTGACCGTAAGACAACAAAAATCATTCCCACTGTACTATTACTGAAATCCGCAGGAATGGCTCGTTACATCAAGCAGACTCAAAACAATATTGTGATTCCAGACCACATCATTGACCAGATTCGCAAAACCAGTGACAAGGCTAAAGCCTGTACAGATATTGCCAAAGAGATGCTTCACTCTTTAAAAGAAGCCGGTTTTGCCGGTGCCATGATTTCAACAGTTGGTTGGGAACATAAACT
>CAYWGC010000054.1:0-19930 GCA_964457755.1 uncultured Thermodesulfobacteriota bacterium
TTGGTCGGGACGAGAGGATTTGAACCTCCGACCACCTGAACCCCATTCAGGTACGCTACCAGGCTGCGCTACGTCCCGTTTTTAATTACCTTCGATTTTTATTTTGAATCAGAACTCGCACGGCCAGCAGTTCACTTTTAAGCTGAGTCAAACAGCTTGCTTCTGAGTTAACTGATGCCAGCAGGTTCGGCAAATCTTTTAATTTTTTCCTGGTGCCCTCAATCGTATAGCGTTCTTCGTGCAAAAGACGTCTGATTTCACATAAAGCGATTACATCTTGACGCCGATAGAGACGTTGCTTGCTACTACTTTTCTCCGGCTTAACAAGATCAAACTCTTTTTCCCAAAAACGCAAGACATAGGGTTTGACGCCGACTATACGACTCGCCTCTCCTATGCGAAAATAAAGCTTTTCCGGAACTTTCTCTTCTGAGGCCATCTGCCTCTCACGTCAAGACTTTAACAAGCTGACTGTAAATTACTGAGTTGAAGGATTCAGCTGTTCACGCAGAACATTGCTGGCCTTAAAACCCAAAACCCGGCGGGCTGAGATGGTGATCTCTTCACCGGTTTGCGGGTTACGACCTCGCCGTGGTTTTTTATGTTGGATATTGAAACTCCCAAAACCTGAGATCTTAACGTTATCACCCTGCTCTAAAGTCTCTTTGATGACGTCAAAAATCGTTTCGACTATGCGCGCAGACTCACGCTTGGAGACCCCAATTCGCTCATACACCAGCTCAACCATATCGGCTTTAGTCATGGACATCTACCCTTCTCTCAAAAAGTACCGCTTTCAGCGCACTTCACCTGCAAATGTATTTTCTATCCCTTTAGTTATTTTGGCAATAATCGCATTTACTTTTTTATCTGTCAAGGTTTTATTCATATCCTGAAAAGTAAGTCTGAAAGCCAGACTTACTTTTCCTGCGGGCAGGGTCTCACTCTGAAAAACATCGAAGACTTCCGCAGCAATCAACAATTTATGCTGCTTACGAAAATAGTCCAAGATATCTGCAGCGAGAATCGAATCTGCGAGCAAAAATGCGAGATCACGATAGACCGCCGGATAACGAGCCAGCCCCTGATAGGCTATCGTCTTTGCGGCAGAAGCCTCAAGTAATGGTTTTAAGGCAATTTCAAAAAGGAGGGTGTCACTATCAATCTCATAGTTGCCAGCTACCTCATGATGTAATTGGCCAACAGAGCCAACCACTTGATTATCAAGCTTAATAGCGGCTGCCCGGCCGGGAGTCAAGCACTTATAATAATTTTCTGAATGAAAAGACAAATCAATCCGCAAATCTGTTGCCAACGCTTCAATCAAACCCTTGAGATCAAAGAAATCCAAGTTCCCATCCGGTGCCGAAAAATGATCACGATAGCGCTTGCCTGAAGCAACCCCGGCCAGAAAAAGCTCTTCGGAAGGTAATTTCTCGCCGGCTAAGCCGTAAAAGTTGCGCCCGACTTCAAAAAGTCGTACATCTTTAACATTAACCCGCAGATTGTCCTTAAGGTTAGTCAACAATCCCGGCAACAGTGAGGTCCGCATAACCGCCATTTCGGAACTTATCGGATTACGCAGATGGACAAAGTCATAAAAACGGCTTTCGCGGGCAAGCTGCAGTGTCGTAACTGCATCAGGATCAATAAAACTGTAGTTAACCGCTTCTTGATAACCATAGGCCCTGACAATTTCTCGTAAACGCCGTAAACTGGCAACTTCAGGCCGGTCGATGACCTCGGGATCGCAAAGTTTAGCCGCCGTCACCGGAACCTGATCATAACCATAGATCCGGACAATCTCTTCAATAAGATCGACTTCCCGTTCGATATCAAAGCGGTAGGCCGGAGGAGTGACCATAAAACCGTCACTTTGTTCTTTGACAATTTTAATCTGGAGACGTTCTAAGATATCTTTTACAGCGGCAAAATCAAGCTCCAGACCCAGTAGTTTATTTGCCTGAGAGGGTCGTATGAAAACTTCAGGCATTACCCGAGGTTCAGGATGAATATCGAGAACACCATGTGCTACCCGTCCATGAGCCAGGTTCTGCAGAAGTTCGGCGGCCCGGTCAGCGGCCCGCCCCGTGGCTTGCGAATCGACCCCACGTTCAAAACGATAAGAGGCTTCCGTCCCCAAATTAAGGATACGGGCCGAACGTCGAATTGAAGCGGGCTGAAAAAAAGCACTCTCAATAAGCACATTTTTAGTTTGTGGATTGATCTCCGAATTTAGTCCACCCATGATTCCGGCAATCGCAACCGGCCCCTGACCATCACAGATCATCAAAGTATCCGGATCGAGTTGACGTTCGCTCTCGTCAAGGGTGACAAAATCTTTTCGCGCGCCAGCGCGGCGTACATCGATGCGGCGTTCACCTAAAAGATCAAGATCGAAGGCGTGAAGAGGTTGGCCGGTTTCAAGCATAATGTAATTGGTTACGTCGACAACATTGCTGATCGAGCGCACTCCGGCCGCCCGTAAACGAGTTTTCAACCACAGGGGGGATTCTTCGAGAACAATATCCTCAACGACACGACCCACATAACGGGGACAAAGCTCAGGATCACTGATCTTGATCGAAGCCAGGTCGGCTACATTTTTATCACTGCAAACAAGTTCAATCGCCGGCATTATAAAGGGGCGTTTATAGATGGCCGCCATCTCTCGGGCAACTCCGATAACGCTTAGACAATCACCGCGATTCGGAGTGATCTCAAGTTCGAGCACCGTATCTTGTAAATTCAAAAGTTGAACCACGGGTTCACCCAAAGCCATATCAGCCGGTAAAATCATAATTCCGGCAGACTCCTCTTCCAGCCCGAGTTCAGAGGTCGAACAGAGCATTCCGTTTGAAACAATACCCCGAATTTTAGACTTTTTAATGGCCAACCCGTTGGGCAGGCGCGTGCCGACAGGAGCCAAGGCAACCTTGTCACCCGACTGCATATTGCTCGCCCCACAGACGATCGTCAGTTCTTGAATACCGTCATTAACCGTACAAAGTGACAGTTTATCGGCTTCAGGATGAGGTTGCATAGCCGTTATCTGAGCACTGATCACCCGATCAAGGGCCACCGGACACAACTGCTCGATAGCAGCGACCTCAAGCCCGGCCATAGTTAAACGCGCTGCTGCATCTTCAGGGTCGATCCCATTAAGGTCGACAAAATCGGACATCCAGTTCCAGCTTATGAGCATTGAAATACCAAAAAATCAGACAAAAAATTAAGGTGGAAATACCAAGAAAAGAGCTATTAGAATTGCCGCAAAAAACGCAAGTCATTTGCAAAAAAAAGACGCAGATCATCGATCCCGTAACGCAGCATCGCCAAGCGCTCAACCCCCATCCCAAAGGCAAAACCGGTAAACTCTTCGGGATCGTAATTGACAAACTTGTAGACCGCCGGATCGACCATACCGCAACCCAAAATCTCAAGCCACCCAGTCTGACCACAAACCCTGCAACCCTTGCCTTTACACATCACGCACTCGATATCGACTTCGGCACTAGGTTCGGTAAAGGGGAAATAACTGGGCCTAAAACGGACTCCGGCCTTACTGCCAAAAAAGGCGTGCAGAAAAGCCACCAGAACCCCCTTAAGATCTGAGAAGGTGACATCTTTATCAACCAGAAGTCCTTCGATTTGATCAAACATCGGTGTATGGGTGAGGTCGGAATCACAGCGATATACCCGACCCGGTGCAATAATCTTAACCGGGGGTCGCTGTTTTTCCATAACCCGCACCTGAACTGGTGAGGTATGGGTACGCAGGACAACATCGTCGGACACGTAAAAAGTGTCCTGCATCTGCCGGGCGGGGTGATCTTTAGGAATATTTAAAGCTTCGAAGTTATAATAATCAAGTTCAATCTCAGGGCCTTGAGCAACCGAAAAACCCAATCTCGTAAAAATCGAGCAGACATCATCGGTCACCCGAGTAATCGGGTGAATGCCGCCTGCCGATTGACGTCGACCAGGCAAGGTTACATCAACCGCCCCGGCAACGATAAGACGCTGTTGTTCAGCTTCCTCCAGAACCCGCCGAGCATCATCAAGAACAACTTGAATCTGCTCTTTGATCTGGTTGGCAAGTTTTCCAATTACAGGCTTCTGCTCAGGAGGCAGATCAGACAAACCTTTTAAAAGGGCCGTTAACGACCCTTTACGGCCCAGGATATTAACCCGTAAAGTCTCAACTTCATCAAGAGATACAGCTTTACCAATTAACGCTCGTGCCTCATCCAGCAAGCCCTGCAAACGATCTTCCATGAAGGATCAGTTAGCCAGGGTAGCGCTGGCAATATCAGCGTATTTTCCGAAAGCGGCCGGATCATTGACCGCGATATCGGCAAGTATCTTACGATCAACTTCAACATTGGCCTTGGTCAACCCATCGATAAAACGGCTATAAGAGAGGCCATGCAAACGCGCTGCCGCATTAATCCGTATAATCCAGAGACGACGAAAGTCACGTTTCCGAACCCGCCGGTCACGATAGGCGTAGTTTAAAGCCCGATCAACGGTTTCTACGGCACTACGAAAAAGTTTACTACGGCCACCACGATAGCCTTTAGCCATCTTCAATATTTTTTTATGTCTTCTAGTGGCTTTAAATCCACCTTTAACTCTGGGCATTTTTCATAACTCCTGATTAGTACCTTACAGGTTATTTTCGGTTTGAAAAAACAAGAAAATGTTCTGATAAGAGTACTTATTTGTGGGCCGAAAAGGCCACTTTTGGGTTGCGGTTTCGACTCCGCATTCGGACGTTCTTAAAATAAGAACTTTTTTATTTAGAGGTAGGGCAACATGCGGCTGATACCACGCTGATTGGCACTGTCAACCAACGTTGACTTACGCAGATTACGCTTCCTTTTCCGGCTTTTACAATTCAGCAAATGGCTGGCGTAAGCTTTCCGACGAACCACTTTGCCGGTTCCGGTAACCTTAAAGCGCTTTTTGGCCCCGCTGTTAGATTTCATTTTCGGCATGATCTTTACTCCTTAGGATTTATATTTTTAATCATTTCGTTTTTTTAAGAGGTCCTAAAACCATCATGAGCTGGCGACCTTCGCGTTTGGCATGCTGTTCAACCACACCATACTCTTTAACCCGCTCCGCCACTTTAACTAACAAGTCGTGACCCTGATTAGTATAAGCCATCTCACGACCACGAAAACGGATAGTCACTTTAACCTTGTCGCCACCCTCAAGGAAACGCACAATACTCCTTATTTTAACCTCAAGATCGTGCACATCAGTTCCCGGCCGCATCTTGATCTCTTTAACCTGGATTACGGTCTGTTTCTTCTTGGCCTCCTGGGCTCTTTTGCTCTCTTGATACTTAAATTTTCCGTAATCCATCACCTTGCATACAGGTGGACTGGCATGGGGAGAAACCTCAACCAGATCAAGACCCCGTTCTTCGGCATAGAGCAAAGCCTCAGCGGTATCTATAACCCCAATCTGCTCTCCGGCATCACCGATGAGCCTGACCTGGGAAATCCTTATCTGACGATTAACTCTTACTTTTTCAGCAGCTATGGGGAAACCTCCTGTTTACTTTAGCGTCCCATTCTAATTTACGACGAAGTCGCCTTCAACTCATCTTTCAAGTGGGCAATAAAACTCTCCACACTCATCGGATCTAGACTTTCACCTTGCTTACGTAAACGCGGAGCTACAGTCTTAGACGAAACTTCCTGATCGCCAATAACCAACATATATGGTATCTTATCGAGCTGGGCTTCACGGATCTTTTTCCCCAGCTTTTCATTGCGCAAATCGGTTTCGACCCGAAAATCAACATCCCGCAAGGCGGCGGCCACTTGTACCCCATAATCATTATGGGCGTCAGTAACTGTCACTATGCGAACCTGTTCGGGAGCCAGCCAGAGCGGAAAGGCTCCAGCGTAATGTTCGATCAGGATACCGATAAAGCGTTCAATCGATCCTAAAATAACCCGATGCAGCATTATCGGCCGATGTTTTTCGCCATCCGAGCCTATATAGCTCAAATCAAAGCGTTCAGGCAAGGTAAAATCGCACTGGATCGTAGCACACTGCCAGTCACGCCCTAACGCATCTTTGAGTTTAACATCAATTTTAGGCCCATAAAAAGCCCCATCGCCAGCATTAATTACATACTCCAGTTCGTTTTCCGCCAGAGCCTGACGCAGAGCCTCGGTAGCCCTTTCCCAATCGGCATCACTGCCGATCGATTTCTCTTCGGGACGAGTACTGAGCTCCATCGAATAGGAGAAGCCGAAGAGATTCATAATCTCGGCAACAAATTCAAGGATTCCGGTAATCTCCTGCTGGAGTTGTTCCGGAGTACAGAGAATATGGGCATCGTCCTGGGTAAAACAGCGCACCCGCAAGAGACCGTGCAAAACCCCGGAAGGCTCATGTCGATGCACGGTTCCAAGTTCGAAATAACGTAAAGGCAGATCCCGATAGCTGCGCAGATGCGATTTGTAAATCAGCATATGAGCCAGACAGTTCATCGGCTTAATGCCATACTCCTGCCCTTCACCAGAATCGCTGGCATCCTCTTTGATCCGGGTAAAATACATATTTTCCCGGTAATGATCAAAGTGACCCGAACGTTTCCAGAGATCAACCTTGAGCATCTGCGGGCCCATGACAATCTGATAGCCCCTTTTCAAATGCTGGCGCCGTTCAAAATCTTCCAAGATCGTCCGTAAAAGAGCACCCTTCGGATGCCAGATCACAAATCCGGCACCGGCCTCATCCTGAATACTGAAGAGATCGAGCTCCTTGCCGAGTTTACGATGATCCCTCTTCTTCGCCTCTTCAAGCAGAAAAAGGTGCGCCTGTAAAGCCTCTTTATCGGCAAAAGCGGTTCCATAGATACGCTGCAACATGCGGTTTTTTTCGTCACCGCGCCAATAGGCACCAGCAATACTCAATAATTTGACACTACCTTTTAAATAGGAGGTATTTGGCAGATGCGGCCCCCGGCAGAGATCGACAAAATCGCCACTCTGATAGAGGGAAAGGGGCTCATTTTCGGGCAGATCACTGATCAGCTCAACCTTATACTTTTCACCCATCTCACGAAAGAGGTCTAGCGCCTCCTGGCGCCCGACCTCGCGACGCACAAAAGTCCGTCCCTTCTTAATCTGAGCCTTCATCTGCTTCTCTATAGCCTGCAGATCTTCCGGCGTAAAAGGTTTTTCAACATCGAAATCGTAGTAGAAACCATCCTTAATGGAGGGACCAATGGTCACTTTCGCGTTTGGGAAAAGCACCTGTACGGCTTCCGCCATGACATGAGCGGCACTATGGCGCAGGACATGAAGCCCCTCGTCTGAAGCTTTCTCGACCAGAAAGATCTCATCACCATCCGCTGGCAAACTCTTAAGATCGACCAGGTTTTCACCAATCCGCGCCGCCACCACCTCACGCAGACGACTCTTATCCTGATCAACTACCAGCTCAAGCAGGGTTCTACCGTCAGCGGCAAGGGTCAAGGGTGGAGAATTTTCCGATAAGTGAAGAGTCAGCATAGGGTTTAACTACAGCCTTAAATTTATTGATACTTTAATATTGCCCGGGGTAAAATCCTCACCCACAGAAAACAAAAATAGAGGCGCCACATACCTCGGCAGATAACAAACCCACCGAACGTGACACCTCTAACAAATTTTCGTGGTAGGCACAGGCGGATTTGAACCGCCGACTTCTACCGTGTCAAGGTAGCGCTCTCCCCCTGAGCTATGCGCCTACAAAATATTTGGTGCTTTTGCCATTCTACAGCGGCGGGAGAGCTAGTTAACAATTTTACCCACCAATGTCAAGACTTTTTCGCCCCAACCATTCACCTAAGCCATAGCTGGCTAAGTTAAAGCTTGAGATTTCAGATTTTTATTGCCATCATCTTTTACTTTGCCATTTCGTTCCCTCAGCCGAATCTTTCAAGACTACCCCCTTTTCGTCAAGAAGGTCTCTTATGCGATCGGCTTCAGCCCAGTTGCGGGCCGCGCGAGCAGCAGCCCGCCCTGCAATCAACTCCTCAATTTCCACCGCATCCAGCTGACCACCAGCGTTACCGGTGGTTCTCTGGAGAAATTCCCGAGGGGCCACTTGCAACAGACCCAAAGTCCCACCAAGCTCACACAAAACGCCCGCCACTTTGGCGGCCACTTGAGGATCGATAGCAATCTTCTCCTCATCAAGCCAACGATTGCTCTCTTTGCTGATCTCAAAGAGAACTGCGACCGCGGCCGCACTGTTAAAATCATCATCCATAGCGGCAATAAAATCCTGCCGCCAGGTCTCAATTTTGTCGTCCAGAGTAGACGACTCCGCCACCGTAGCACCTGCCGCTTTCTCTAAAAGTCGATCCAGAGACTGGTAGAGCCGCTCCAAACCAGCTGCGGCAACCGCCACGCTCTCCTGCGAAAAATCGATCGGTGAGCGATAGTGACTGGAAACCACAAAAAAACGTAAAACCTCAGGATGACACTCTTCGAGCAGTTCGCGAATCGTCAAAAAATTACCCAGCGATTTTGACATTTTCTCCTGATCGATATTGACAAAACCGTTATGCACCCAATAATTAGCTAAAGGTTTACCGCTGGCCCCTTCCGACTGGGCAATCTCATTTTCATGATGGGGAAACACCAAGTCCTTACCCCCTCCATGGATATCAAAAGTATCGCCGAGAAACTTTTGACTCATGGCCGAACACTCGATATGCCAACCGGGACGCCCCTCACCCCAGGGACTGGGCCAGCTCGGTTCACCGGCCTTACTGCTTTTCCAGAGAGCAAAGTCGAGCGGTGACTCCTTACGGTCATCAACTTCAATCCGGGCTCCAGAGAGGAGATCGTCAACATTTTTGCCGGAAAGTTTGCCATAACCATTAAAACTCTGCAAACGATAGTAGACATCGCCATCGACTGCGTAGGCCAAGCCCTTCTCCTCAAGCTGACGCACAAGACTGATAATCTCTTCAATATGATCAGTCGCGCGCGGCTCATGGGTGGGCTTGAGCAGCCCCAAACGATCCATATCCTTATAGAACTCATCGATATATTGTTCTGCCAACGCCTTCCAGGTGATACCGCGCTCGTTTGAGCGCTTAATGATCTTATCATCGATATCAGTGAAGTTGCGCACAAAATTGACATCATAACCGCGATATTTAAGATAACGATAGATCACATCAAAGACCACCAGCGAACGAGCATGGCCAATATGACAAAGATCATAAACCGTCACCCCACAAGCATAGATGCCAATTTTACCGGGTTCCAAAGGGACAAACTCTTCTTTGCGACGATTCAACGAATTATATATCTGCACTTTCAAACCCTCTCTCTAAAATTTTAAGCTCCGACCAAAACGGCAATCATGACCGCATCACATTTCAATCATTCAGCCCATCTTTTTTCATTTTCCGATCTTGACATTATATTTTTTTTAGTCTAGAAGTGTCAACTCTTTTCGACCTGGACATTTTAATCAGACAGATTGATGGAATAATTGAGAAGCTATAATTGCTTTGCCGAAGTGGCGGAATTGGTAGACGCGCATGGTTCAGGTCCATGTGAGTGCAAGCTTGTGGAGGTTCGAGTCCTCTCTTCGGCACCAAAATCCTGAAAGGGCTGTAATCTTAACTGGTTACAGCCCTTTTATTTTGCCTGTTTGCATATATTTGTGGTTTTGAGATGGACCCCCTGGCGGAAAAGCTGACAACTGTGATTTACCTCTCATAAAAATAATGGCACGAGATTTCTGGGAAAGAGTTACCAATGATAAACGAATTTCGATAAAATTCAGAAAATTTTTAGAGCACGGAAACCCAATAGACTTGATGTGAATTCAGCTTAAAAACAACCACTCATTGGCGCAAAAGATCACAAAACAAGGAGTGAACAATCAAAATGCCACTCGAAATACTTCAAATCAAAATTTTGCAAGACAATTATGCCTATCTTCTAACTGAAGAGACAACCAGAAAGGCAGCGGTTATTGATCCAGGTAGCGCAAAACCAGTCCTACAAACCCTGCTCGCAAACAACCTTAGCCTTACCCATATCCTTTTGACCCACCACCATTACGACCATAGCGGAGGAGTGGCTGAGCTTAAAAAACAGTATCCGAAAGCTGAAGTTGCCATCCACAAAAATGATGCCGGCCACCTGACCGTAACCGCTGACCGCCAATTACAAGAGGGTGAAACTCTTACATTTGGCAACACTCCAATCAAGATCCTCCATCTACCCTGCCACACCCGCGGCCATGTTGCCTTTCTCGTTAACGATGCCCTTTTTACCGGAGATACCCTCTTTACCGCCGGTTGCGGCAAATTTTTTGAGGGTACGGCAACCGAAATGCTAGGAAATTTAAAACGCCTCAAAAGCCTGCCTGAAACCACTATAATCTATTGCGGCCATGAATATACAGTGGAAAATCTGGAACATGCCCAACAGGCCGACCCGACCAATCAAAACATTAACGAACGCCTGCAAAAAGCCCGCCAGAAACAGGCCGAGAGCATTCCTTTGGTGCCGGCAACCATGGTCCTTGAATTTGCAACTAACCCTTTTCTCAGGCTTGACAACCACACCCTGCAACAACAGTTAAAAACCACAAACGAACTTGACACCTTAATCGCACTTTACCATATCTACTATCGAGAAACACCATCCATCTAAACATACCCAGAAAAATTAAATCATGCCCACAATTCAATCATCACTCAACACAACCCTGAAAGTCACTTTGTTCGCCGCAACTATCCTGCTGCTACTGACCGTCGGCCGTTGGTGGTACGGCGGCCATGATATCTCCCGATTTATTGTCTGTGGCGACAAATTTACAGATGTAGCTAAAGTACCGACCCCTTTAACCGTTCTTAGAAATAGCGCTGGGTACGATGGCCAATTTTTTGCACGTTTGGCCTTCTCTCCTCTAGACCAGAGGAAGAGCGCTTACGGTATTACTTTAGATTCACCACCTTATCGCCAACAGCGCATCATCTATCCTATACTTGCATGGATGATGGCAAGCGGTAAAGCTGAACGGGTTCCTTGGGCCCTGGTATTGGTAAACTTTTTAGCTCTGGTAGGAATAACGGTTATTGCTGCAATCATAGCGAGACGCTTCCACCTCAATCCTGGCTATGGGCTTTTGATCATGTTAAGTGGTGGCTTTATACTTAGCTTTGGTCGCAATCTAGCCGAACCGTTGGCCGGTTTTTTCGTTCTTCTAGCGCTCTATTTTTTACTTGAAAAACGTTTGGCTACTTGTGCTATTTTCGCATCGGTTGCTGTTTTAACTCGGGAACCTGCCATAATCACCTTCGCTGCGGTCGGATTGCTGACAATGTGGAACTGTTTTAAGGAGGAAAAAAGACCTCGGGATTACTCCTTCCTCTGGCTTTTGCTACCATTGGCACTCTATATAGCTTGGCAAACATATCTGACAAAAATCTGGGGGCAACCCCCGACTACGACCGGACCATCTCTCAACCCATGGCCTTTAAATGGTTTTTTCACCCAACTCTTTCAACACCCATATCGGGAAAAACCATTAGCTTGCTTTATCTTACTACTCTATCTAAGCTGGCATCTCTGGTTATCACTGGAAGTTCTGGCTTCATTTAGAACACCTGCTAAAACATGGGGCCCTGAAACCAAGAGCTATCTTCAAAGTATTCGCTTAGCCTGGATTTTCTGGACTCTTTTTGCAGCTTTTTTACCAATCTGTATATGGGAAGACGATTGGGGTTTTACACGAATATTAGCGGAATGGAGCATGCTGAGTTGGCTCTGCCTGTTTGCAGCCAGCAAAAAACCAAGCAAACACTTGATATACTTTACTCTGTTGCTGGCGGCTGGCTCCATACTGAGACTATGCTTGAGACCATAATTTTTTTGACTTAAAGTGAAAATGCAAATGACTTTCCATTAACCGGCCCAATCAATTCTCAACAAAACCATAAAATAAAACTGGAAACAACAATGAATAATACTTCCTCACCCGAAACTATCTACCTTAAAGACTACCAGCCACCGGCTTTCCAGGTGGAATCAATCAAGCTCCACTTTGCCTTATCCCAAGAGAGGACGCTGGTTACCAATACGATGCGGCTGAAACACGCCTCGGGGAGCCCGAAAGATCAGCCTTTACGACTTGACGGGCGCCAACTGGAACTGCTCAGGGTGACCCTGGACGGAAACCTTTTAGACCCTAAGCAATACAGTGTCAATCCGGAAAGCCTGGTTATCGAAGATCTTCAGGCGGAATTCACGCTTGAGATCGTCACTGCAATCAACCCCAAAGGTAACACCAGCCTGGAGGGTCTCTACGCCTCGGGATCGATGCTCTGCACTCAGTGTGAAGCACATGGTTTCAGTCGTATCACCTACTTTCTCGACCGACCCGACATCCTGACCTGTTTTACAACTACGATTGAAGCCGCGCAAAAAGAGTTTCCTGTCCTCTTAAGCAATGGTAACTTGATCGAAGAAGGCATGCTTGATGATGGTCGTCATTTTGCCGTCTGGCAGGATCCTTTCAAAAAGCCAGCCTACCTTTTTGCCCTGGTTGCCGGCAGGCTGACAACTTTAAAGGATAGCTTTACAACGATGTCCAGACGTCAGGTCGCGATTCACTTTCATGTCGAAGAGCAGAACCAAAACAAGTGTGACCATGCTATTGCCGCCCTGAAAAAATCGATGCGCTGGGATGAGGAGGAGTATAGCCGGGAATATGACCTTGATCTCTACCAGGTAGTCGCTGTCGATGACTTTAATTTCGGGGCGATGGAAAATAAGGGCCTCAATATCTTCAACTCAAAGTATGTTTTAGCCTTACCTGAAAGCGCCACTGACAGTGATTACGAAGCTATTGAAGGAGTCATTGCCCACGAATATCTGCACAACTGGACTGGTAACCGGATCACCTGCCGGGACTGGTTTCAGTTGAGCCTGAAAGAGGGGCTGACCGTTTTTCGCGACCAACAGTATGGCGCTCAAGCCTATCCCGGCGGCGGCCGTCGAATCCGTGAGGTCCGGCGTTTGCGGAATTTTCAGTTTCCTGAAGATGCAGGCCCTCTGGCGCACCCGGTACAACCCAAAGAGTATGTCGAGATCAACAATTTCTACACAACTACGGTCTACGAAAAAGGGGCCGAAATCATCCGCATGCTACAAACTCTGCTCGGTGAAGAGGGTTTCAAAAAAGGTATGCAGATTTATTTTGAGCGTCATGACGGCCAGGCCGTAACCATTGAAGATCTGCTTAGCGCCTTGAGCGCTGCCAGCAATTATGACCTTGAGCAATTTCACCGTTGGTACGACCAAGCCGGAACTCCCCACTTAACTGTTTCACAAGCGTGGCAGCCCGACACCAAAGAGTTTATTTTGACAGTTGAGCAAGATTTTCCAACAACTCCGAAAGAAACCGAAAAACTACCTCTGCACCTGCCTTTAACGCTTGCCTTGCTGGATGCAGAGGGCAACGAACAGGCCGTGACCCTAGCTGGTGAATCTAAACCCGGCCCAGCTGGGAGCCGCGTTCTTGAAATCAAACATAAAAAAGAGAAGTTCCGCTTTCAAGGTTGCGACCGCAAACCGACCATCTCTCTTTTACGCGACTTTTCCGCTCCGATCCAGCTAAACTGTGACTACGGTAAGTCCGAACTGGCTTTTCTGGCCGCCCATGACAACGATCCCTTCAGCCGCTGGGAAGCGGTCCAGAAACTGGCTTTAAATGAAATTACAAACCTCCTGAAAAGTTCTGAAAACCCGGAAGACTATGCAATCGATGATCTTTTCAGCCAGAGTTTCGGTGCTCTTGTCAACCGAAAATGGCCGGCAACTGAAGCTGATGGCATCTCCGAGCTTTTGATCCTACCCGATGAAATCTATATCGGTGAACAGTTAGACGAAATTGACCCCCAGGCAATCTCCAAGGCTCGACAAATTTTACGCAAAACCCTGGCCCGTCAGTGGCAAAAAGAGCTTGAAAAACTCTACCGCCAGATGCAGACCTCTGGCCCTTATCGACCTGAACCAGCAGAGATGGCCCAGCGACGCTTAAAAAATATCGCCCTTGACTACCTCGCAGCGTTAGGCCCTGAAGGGCCGGCATTCGCTCTTTGTCGGCAACAATATAGTGTTGCCGACAACCTGACCGACCGGTTGGCGGCCCTTTCCGGCCTCCTTGAAATAAACGCCGCTAAAGCTGAGCTCGAGCTTGATGAATTCTACCACCGCGGCAAAAAAGATCCGCTCCTTAAAGACCGCTGGTTTGCCTTGCAAGCCGCACTCCGCCATCCCGACACAACTAAAAGGATAGCAGAGCTGACCCTCCACCCCGATTTTAACCGTAACAATCCAAACCGGGTCAGAGCTCTGCTCGGCACCTTTGCCGCAGCCAACCAATCCGCTTTTCATCAGCCGGATGGTTCCGGCTACCAACTTTTAGGCAGGGAGATTGCCACTCTCGACAAAACCAACCCCATGGTCGCCGCCCGCTTGGCTGGCTCCTTCAGCCGCTGGCGGCGTTTTTCTTCTCCTTACAGCAACTTGATGCGACGAGAGCTTGAACAACTGGCAAATTCACCAAAGTGCTCCCGCGACTTGCGAGAAATCGTTGACAAAAGTCTTAATGGCTAAACAAAAAGCAATACCCAATAAAATCTGAACAATATCATTGCACAATCGCCAATTTTAATTTATAAAAATGCCCGCTTCAACATTTTTTTAATCTTTTCTTAAACCCTTCATATAGTTTCCAGGAGAGAATCATGCCCAAACGCGAGGATATCAACAAAATTCTGATTATCGGTTCCGGCCCCATCGTCATTGGCCAGGCCTGCGAGTTTGACTACTCCGGCACCCAGGCCTGTAAAGCCTTGAAAGGGCTCGGTTACGAAATTGTTCTGGTCAACTCCAATCCGGCCACGATCATGACCGATCCGACGGTCGCCGATGTCACCTATATAGAACCTTTAAACCTCGCGACGCTGACCGAAATTATCGCCAAAGAGCGGCCCGATGCCCTGCTTCCCAATCTCGGCGGGCAAACCGCCTTAAACCTCTCTTTTGCCCTCTCTAAAGAGGGTGTTCTTAAAGAGTATGGGGTTAAGGTCGTGGGCGTTAACATCGATGCCATTGAACGGGGCGAGGATCGCCAGGAGTTCAAAAATACAATGGCTCATCTCGGCCTTGAAGTCCCACGCAGCGAGATCGCCACCAACCTCAAAGAAGCGGAAGCGATTGTTAAAGAGATGGGTCTGCCAGTGGTTATCCGGCCAGCCTATACAATGGGTGGTACCGGCGGCGGTTTTGCCTACAACAAAGATGAATTTACCACCCTTGCAGCCCGGGGGCTGGCGGCCAGCCCAGTTAGTCAGATTCTGGTTGAAGAGTCGGTCTTAGGCTGGGAGGAACTTGAACTTGAGGTTGTCCGTGACGCCAAAAGCCAGAAGATCACAGTCTGTTTTATTGAAAATGTTGATGCCATGGGGGTTCATACCGGCGACTCCTACTGTACGGCCCCAATGTTGACAATTTCCAAAGAGCTCCAAGATCGTCTCCAGAAATACTCTTACGATATCGTCGATGCGATTGAAGTTATCGGCGGCACCAACGTCCAGTTTGCACATGATCCAAAAAACGGCCGGGTCGTAGTTATCGAGATCAATCCCCGGACCTCACGTTCTTCAGCGCTGGCCTCAAAAGCGACCGGTTTTCCGATCGCTCTGGTCTCAGCCATGCTGGCCTGCGGCCTGACCCTCGACGAGATCCCCTACTGGCGCCTCGGCACCCTGGAGAAATACACTCCCTACGGCGACTATGTCGTGGTCAAATTCGCGCGTTGGGCTTTTGAAAAGTTCAAAGGCGTGGAAGATCGCCTCGGCACCCAGATGCGGGCCGTCGGCGAGGTTATGAGTATCGGCAAAAACTACAAAGAAGCTTTCCTGAAAGCCATTCGTTCACTTGAAAATGGCCGTTCCGGTCTCGGCTTTGCCAAGGATTTCAACCAGAAAAATCTTGATAAACTACTGGAGATGCTGCATGAACCGAGCAGCGAACGTCAGTACATTCTCTATGAAGCTCTGCGTAAAGGGGCGACAATTACAAGATTACATGAACTCACCCATATCAAAGCCTGGTTTCTTGAACAGATGCAGGAACTCGTCGAACTTGAAGAAAAGATCCTCCAGCATAAAGGTTCTCTACCTCCAGATGAACTGCTTAAAGAGGCCAAAAAGGATGGCTTTGCCGACAAATATCTGGCCTTGATCCTGGAGCTTCCGGAAACCGTAATCCGAGAAAAACGTTTGCAACTTGACGTCAACGAAGCCTGGGAGCCAGTACCGGTCAGCGGTGTTAAAGATGCAGCCTACTATTTTTCCACCTACAACGCCCCCGACAAGGTTGCCGTCAGCCAGAGACGCAAGATCATGATTTTAGGCGGTGGCCCCAACCGTATCGGTCAGGGCATTGAGTTTGACTACTGCTGTGTTCATGCCGCCTTTGCCCTGCGCGCTGCCGATTATGAGACCATTATGGTCAACTGTAATCCGGAGACCGTCTCAACCGACTATGACACCTCCGACAAACTCTATTTTGAACCCCTGACGGTCGAAGATGTTCTCGCAATCTACAACAAAGAGAAGCCAGACGGTGTCGTCTGCCAGTTCGGCGGTCAGACCCCACTTAATCTGGCAGCCGAATTAGAAGATGCCGGCGTCAAGATTCTTGGCACCTCTCCCAAAACTATTGATCTCGCCGAAGATCGTGATCAATTCAACCAGATGATGCAGAAACTTGGCATCCCGCAACCGGAAGCCGGCATGGCCAGCACCATGGATGAAGCTTTGAAGATCGCTGAAAGAATCGGTTATCCCCTGATCGTGCGCCCCTCTTATGTCCTTGGCGGGCGCGGTATGGAAGTTGTTCATGATCAGGAGATGCTGAAAGAGTATGTCGAAAAAGCGGTCGATATCACGCCCGAACGGCCAATTCTGATCGACAAATTTCTCGAAAATGCGATTGAAGCTGAAGCCGACGCCATTGCCGACGGCGAAGATGCCTTTGTCCCGGCGGTGATGGAACATATTGAACTGGCCGGGGTCCACTCTGGAGATTCGGCCTGTGTGATTCCACCAATCAATATTCCTTTGCGTCATATCGACACGATCGAAGAGTATACGAAGAAAATCGCGATTGAAATGAACGTTATCGGCCTTATGAATATCCAGTACGCCATCGCCGACGATCGAGTCTATATCCTTGAAGCCAACCCCCGCGCCAGCCGCACAGTGCCTCTGGTCAGTAAGATCTGCAACATTTCGATGGCAAGATTGGCAACCGAAGTGATGCTTGGCAAAAAATTGAAAGATCTCAACCTGAAACGCCGAGCGATTACCCATTTTGGGGTCAAGGAAGCGGTTTTCCCCTTCAACATGTTCCCCGAAGTCGACCCCCTGCTCGGCCCGGAGATGCGCTCAACCGGAGAGGTTTTAGGCCTGGCCGACAATTATGGTCTCGCTTTTTTCAAAGCCCAGGAAGCCGCCGGTCAAGCCCTGCCTCTAGAAGGAACCCTGCTCTTGACGGTTTCGTCCAATGACCGTCAGGGGGCCCTTGAGGTTGCGACTCGCTTTTTTGAGCTAGGTTTCATTATCAAAGCAACCAAAGGAACCCATCAATTCCTGGCCGATAACGGCGTCAAGTCAGAAATTATCCTTAAACGCCATGAGGGGCGACCCAACATTGTCGATGCAATCACCAATAATGAAGTCCAACTGGTAGTCAATACTCCGAGCGGCAAACTGAGCGCAATCGATGACTCATATATCCGCAAAACCGCTATTAAATTTAAGGTCCCCTACATCACCACAATGGCGGCCGCCATCGCCGCCGCCAAAGGCATCGCCGCCACCCGCAAAGGCCATGGCGAGGTCAAAAGTCTGCAGCGATATCATGCTGATATCGGCTGATAGTCGTCAGTGACAACATACACTCTAAAGTTACCGAGGATAATAGTGAACTTTGCTTCGCCCTCATAAACAGGGTCAAAGTTAAATATTTGACTTACTGTAATTGCCATTTAACTCACAGAGAAAATGAGTGACTTTCGCTTCGCTTGGCGCTCGACGGGGTCAAAGCTGGGGTGCTTACGCACCTTTTACCAGCAATGACCCCAATCCCGGCAGGTCGAAGTAACACAGTTAAGAAAAAAAAACGGATTCTTTTAGACTCCGTTTTTTTTTCTTACAATTTATTCAATCCGGCACAACCAGTAGCACCGTTGCGCCAGCAATCAGGTTTTAACTGACCCCTGACAAAACTGGCTACTGGCTACTGGACGAGCTCCTGCAAGGCCGCTTTGGCCTCTTGCGGGGCGACAAAGTTTTCGCTGGCCAGGGCCTCTTGCAGGTAGCCTAAAGCCTTATCCCGATTGCCGAGCTCTTTATTGATCATCCCTAAATGATAAAGAGCTTCGGGAACCTGTTTAATCTTCTCTTCAACCCCGGCAAGCAGTTCCAGAGCCTTGGCATACTCACCAGCCCGATAGTAAACCCAGGCGACAGTATCCATTAAAACCGGCTCCTCGCGATATTTATCGATATAGGGCTCGAGAAGATCCTTGGCCTTTGTAATATTTTCGGCTGATGCTTGATGTTCGGCGTAATAGTAAGCCAGGTTGTTAGCAGCAACCAAAGATTGCGGATTTTTGGCCAGAACTTCATTGTAGATCCCGGCGGCATCAGCAAAGTTACCAGTCTGCTCATAAAGATTGGCCAGCAACAAAGCATAGATCTGGTTTTCTGGATCCTTTTCGTGGAGTTCACGCCCCCGTGCCAGGGCTTCCTGCGGCGAGCCCTTGAGCAATTCTAGACGCACCAAGGTAAAGAGCGCAGCCCTGTTGTCCGCATCTAAGGAGAGCACTTTCAAGAGACGTTCTCGAGCCGGGGGAAAATTGCGCATCGAAACCTGAATCTGAGCTAAAAGCACATTGAGGCGCGGATTATCAGGATCTTTAGCCAGATACTGACGACAAAGTTCGAGGGCATCGGCCGCACGACCTCGGCGTACCATCAAACTGGCCGTCATCTCCAGAAGTTCAGGATGGGCTGGATTTTGTTGCAGGGCTTTTTCGGAAACCTCCAGAGCCTTGGCAAATTTGCCCTCCTGCTGATAGAGACGGGTCAACAACATTGCCATCGGCGCTATTTTAGGATCAAGATCGAAGGCTTTCTGGAGCAGGTCGACCGCAATATTTATCTCCTCATTACCAACATGTGCTTTAGCCAGGCTGAACATAACCGGCACATTCTGTGGCACATCCTTCAAAACCGCTCGATATTCGGCGATCGCACCATCGAAGTCGCGACGTTGCAACAAGAGGTCGCCTTTGAGGATCCGGGCTCCAAGATCACTGTTATTTTCAGCTAAAACTTGATCAACTAACGCCAAAGCGTTATCATACTCTTTCTTCTGCACCGCAATCTGGGCGAGAAGCAGTTTGGCCCGCAAAAACTGGGGCCCGGTTTTCATTCTTTCAGCATAGGCAGTCAAAAGGGAGTTGGCTTCATTGATCTTTTGTTTACTGATCAGGTATTTCGCCATCATCTCAGTCAGAACCAGAGACTCGGGAAGATCGACAAGCCCCTGCCGTAAAACCTCCAGAGATTTATCCTCTTCCTGACTATCGGCCAGAAAACGGATCAGGAGCACCCGAAAACGCTCCTCTTCCGGCTGGGCTTGAACCATCCCGCGCAAAAGCCCTTCGGCATCAGCCCGACGATCGTTGCGCAGGTAAAATTTGACCAGCAGAAATCGAGCTTCATCCTGCTTATCCGCCTCCTGTTGCGAGATCAACAGATTAATTTGGGTTTCAGCTTCGTCCAGTTTTTTCTGCCTCTCTA
>CAYWGC010000055.1:0-18486 GCA_964457755.1 uncultured Thermodesulfobacteriota bacterium
CCTACGGATTAGAAGTCCGTTGCTCTATCCAGCTGAGCTACTGGCGCACATGACAAATGGGATTTACAAATCTATTTTCTTTCCCGCTACCTCTGGAATCTTGGTTTCATAACTACAACCTTTTTGCGGACAGCGCAAGACTTTATCGGCGCCGCCCCGACTTTTTTTCTCGACAATAAACGGGTGGTCGCAGTTGGGACAGGCCAGAGGATAAGGCTTATCCCAGGTCGCGTAAGTACATTTAGGATAACGGTTACAGGCGTAAAAGAGTTTACCCTTGCGAGATTTTTTCTCGACGAGTTCACCATCGCACCCATCCGCAGGACAAGCAACACCAGTCCCTACCGAACTGGTATATTTACATTCTGGATAGGTGGAGCATGAAATAAAGCGACCATAACGACCGTTTCTAAGCTGCAAAGGGCTGCCACATTCGGGACAGGGACCAGCATCAGCCGGCAATTCAGAATTACCGTTGCCCTCCCCTGTGTCTCCGAGATCTTTTGTATTTTTACACTCCGGATAACTGGGACAAGCGAGAAAACGCCCGTTACGGCCCCACTTGACCACCATGTTGGCACCGCATTTTTCGCAGATCTCATCGGTAACCTCTTCGCCCGCCTTTTTGGCGTCACGCATAGTTACCAGTGCGGTGTCGAGAAGCTCCGCAAAGGGACGATAAAAATCTGCCAAAAGCGCCTGCCAATCGCGCCCCCCCTCTTCGACTTTATCGAGGTCGGCCTCCATGCGGGCCGTAAAGGAGACATTGAGAATATCAGGAAAAGTTTTTGTTAGAAGGTCGGTCACCAACTCACCCAGATCCGTCGGATAGAAACGTTTTTCCTGAATCTCGACATAGCCGCGATCCTGAATCGTCGACATAATTGAAGCATAAGTCGATGGCCGTCCAATCCCTTTCTCTTCCAGCTCTTTAACCAAAGTACTTTCCGTAAAGCGTGGCGGCGGTTGGGTAAAATGCTGCTTGGGCAGAATCTCATTTAATTTGAGGATCTCACCTTCACTTAAAACCGGCAGTTCTGTGTCTTCAGCTTTCTCATCACCATTGTTATCACGCCCCTCTTCATAGACAATAAGAAATCCGTCAAAAAGCTGACGCCGCCCGACCGCGCGAAGCTGGTAGCGCTCTCCCGCCATAATCGAAACCGTGGTTTGATAGTAACGGGCCGGATTCATCTGACTGGCCACAAAACGCCGCCAGATCAAGCTATAAAGTCGAAACTGGTCGCGATTAAGATAGTTCTCAATCTCTTTCGGCAGATACCCGACTGAAGTTGGGCGGATCGCTTCATGAGCATCCTGTGAGGCGTTTTTATTGCGATAAAAGGGCGGCTTTTCCGGCAGATACTCCTTGCCGAACTGTGCTGTTATAGATTCGCGACACTCTTCTACAGCAGAATCTGCAACCCGCACCGAATCAGTCCTCATATAGGTTATCAAACCGACCGGCCCGGAAGATCCGAGTTCAATACCTTCATAAAGCTGCTGGGCTACCATCATCGTTTTTTTTGCACTAAACCCAAGCTTACGGGCGGCTTCCTGCTGCAATTTACTGGTAATAAAGGGTGGTGTCGGCCGCCGTTGACGCTCTTTCTGTTCAATTTTGCTGATTTTACAGGTTGAGCTTTTCAGATCGGCAACAATTTTATCGGCCGTCTGCTGATCGCCAACCTCAGCCTTCTCGCCAGCAATTTGGTGTAAGCGGGCTTCAAAAGGCGGAGGTACAGCCCCTTCCAACGACGTCGTAATACTCCAGTACTCAACCGGCGTAAAAGCCTTAATCTCAGCCTCACGATCACAAACCAGACGCACCGCCACCGATTGTACACGCCCGGCACTCAAACCCCGGCGCACAGTTTTCCATAGCAGGGGACTGATTTTATAACCCACTATGCGATCTAGAATACGCCGCGACTGCTGAGCGTTAACTTTGTTAACATCAATTGCCAAGGGCTCTTTTAGGGCTTTCAAAATTGCCGATTTTGTGACTTCGTGAAAAAGCACTCGATGGATGGGCTTTTTATCCCCCAACTCATGTGCAATATGCCAGGCAATCGCCTCACCTTCGCGATCGGGGTCAGGTGCGAGCAAAATCTGGTCGGCCTTGCGGGCCGCCTTCTTCAGCTCACTGATAATTTTGCCTTTACCTTTGAGCGGCACATAGCGGGGATCAAAATGATCCCCTTCAATTTCAACACCTAACTCATTGGCCGGCAGATCACGAACGTGTCCGACCGAAGCTTTGACAACATATTCAGAGCCCAGATATTTGCCAATGGTTTTGGCCTTGGTT
Source organism: uncultured Thermodesulfobacteriota bacterium (assembly GCA_964457755.1). Classification (GTDB taxonomy): domain Bacteria; phylum Desulfobacterota; class Anaeroferrophillalia; order Anaeroferrophillales; family Tharpellaceae; genus Tharpella. The sequence continues at coordinate 2,312 of CAYWGC010000055.1, forward strand.
GGTGATTCAACAATCAGTAAAGTTTGAGACATTATAAATAAATTCCAGGGATGGAAAAAATTAATGGAAAACTATATCGTGATCTCTTTCTAAAAAACTCAGAAAACGATCTCTGAGCCCAATATCAGGGTGCCCGACGACAACAACCATCGTAGCGATCACTTTGATCTCTTCAAGGCCAACCCGAAAACCGCCCAAGAACAGCGACTGGTCAATGATATCCTCGATTGTCGCCTGATCGACGATATCCATCTGCCTCAATTTAGAGAGCCAGGTACGAGCCCCTTGACTTAAAGTTTGACGCTCTTCCGGCGTAAAAAGTCTTTGAAAACCACTTTCCGGTTCGAGGTCGAGAAGTTGAAGATTGAGATCTTTTCCTTGAGAAAGATTAGCGATCCAGCTGAAAGCCGTCTCGATTTCGGGAAAGTCGAACCCCAAAGAGACCAGGTCATCGACAATCTCCTCTTCCTGTTCATAAAGATCGACATCATCAGTCAAGTAATCCGAGATGATCCCAATTATAGCCATAACCCGTTGATACATTCAGGTCAACTCCTATCTAATGCGGGCTTGAGGCCCGCAACCAAAATTCAATTAATACACCCGCAATTAATCAATATATTCAGGAGCCATACGAAAGCTGTTGCCGGCACTTTTTATTAGCATACCATTTAACTCCAACTCCAGCAAGGTCCGACTCAAGAGACCATTTTCCCAAGACAATTTTTCGAGCAGATCATCAAAGTTGATCTCATCAGAACCCAAAGCCGCCACAAGATAAGCTTGTTCCGGACTTAGCGCAGGCCTTTTAGCCGAGGGTCTGGGCACACTCCCAGAAACCGATCCGATTTCCCTTCCCGCACTCAACCAGGGCAGAGCCGCAAAAATATCTTCAACCGACTCGAGAAGCTGAGCCCCATCTTTTAAGAGTCGGTTAACCCCGCGACTCCCCGGCAGCCCCGGCGGACCGGGTACAGCAAAAACTTCGCGCCCCTGCTCCAAAGCCAGACGCGCCGTAATCAAAGAGCCGCTGCGCTCACCCGCCTCAACCACAACAACCCCTTGCGAGAGGCCGCTGACAAGACGGTTACGCCTCGGGAAATGGTGCTTATCAGGCCCGGCTCCCGGAGGAAATTCAGTCAATAAAGCACCATTTTCAACGATCTTTTCACTTAAATACCGGTGCGCCGCCGGATAAACCACATCAAGGCCGGTACCCAGCACAGCAATCGTCGAACCACCACCCCGCAAACAGCCTTCATGGGCTGCCCCATCGACGCCTAATGCCAAACCACTAATTACCGCGAGACCTTGAACTGCCAAGCGTTCACTTAATGAAAAAGCAAAGCGACGACCCAATTCAGAAGCCCGCCGGGCGCCAACGACAGCAATCGCTGGAAGTTGCAAATGCTCTGACAACCCTTTGAGGTAGAGCACTGGAGGGGGATCAGCTATCAGCGATAAACTTTCTGGGTAACGAGGGTTATCCAAAGCGATAATCTCGCCACCAATATCGCTAACCCGCCGCCGGAGCGCCTCGACCTGAGCCCAGCCTGAAAAAACAGAAACCGCTTTGACGGCGGCTGCACGCATCCCCAAAGAGGCCAAAGTTGTTGCTGGAACTTTAAAGATCGCTTCTGCCGAACCTAAGCTTCGCCAGGCTCGAGCAATCCCCAAAGCCCCAAGGCCAGGAACTAAAGTCAACGCTAACCAGTAATCCAAAGACTCTTTTCTGGTCATCTAAAACCTATTGCCAACCACAGGGAAGATAAGGAAAATCACAGAAAACTCCCACCATCTCCCCTCAACAAAAGGAGAACGAAACCGCCGCAATAAACAAATTGACAATCTTAGTCAAGGTAAATTTTCACAACTATTAAGCTAATGCCAGCTCGGTGACAACTATTTATTGATTTACTTCATTATAATTTAGGAATATAATTTGCTTTATAAAATTATTGACTTCAGTTAATATCTTACATTTGCAGTCGGCACTCTCTTGTGTTAGACTGAAACCATTATTCTATTTAGTTTTAAACTTGTTATTCGCCTCGCAAGCCAACAAAAAAAACGTCGCCGGTTTTAAGCCAAACCCGCCATCAAGTAACATTTTCGTAACCAGAGTAACGGAAATCATCTAAAAATGTCACTCATCAGACCTAAAAAGCTAACCTATAAATTGCCTCCTGAAAAAGGATTCACTTTAATCGAGCTCATGATTGTGGTTGCTATAACTGCCCTGATTGCCGGTTTTACGGTGGCCGAAATCAACTCGACCGGCTACCATTTAAAAAGTACTGCGCGCACCTTGCGATCCAAGATGCAGCAGGCGAGACTTTTAGCGGTTAAAGAAGACTGTAATATTTATATTGACTTTGATATTGACGGAAATGGAACCATCAACCCATCTTACGCCCTCTGGCGTGACGGTGATAATGACGGCACCTACGACAGTCCCGTTGAACTTCTGGAAACAGTTACATTACCCGACAACATCTCTTTTGGGGCTGTAAGCATCGCTAACGGGGGACCCGCTCTCAGTCCGAGCCCGACCAGCACTGACGCTCCAGACACCGATGGTATCTCTTATGGCGGCGACCGACTCTCTTTTGACCCCAGAGGAACCAGTTCAAATGCCTGGGCATTCCTGCATGCGCCAAACAAAGACTCCGCCGGCACTTACGCCATAGGCACTAACAACGTTGGCAGGGTTCAACTGCAACGCTATGTCACCAACGGGAGTGCTTGGCGATGAGTAAAAAGATAACGCAGGCCAAAGGCTTCACCCTGGTCGAATTAATGGTCGTCCTGGTCATCCTCGGGATTGTCTCAATTGGCGCCATTACCAGCATAACCGGACAGAACAAAGTCTACCACAGCGAAGAAGATATTATTGATATGCAGATGAATGCCCGGGTGGCGATGCAACGTATCTGCAACATTATTCGCATGGCTGGTTACGGCTGCAAAGACAGTTTTGGACCAAATTTGACCTCGGGAAATCTAGCCACCAACGGCGATGTTGCCCCAAATCCACTTAACAGTTTGCTCATCATCAGTGACAATGATTCACCAACTCCCGACAGCCTGACCCTGACAGGAGCTATTCGATATGCCGGAACCGTCACGGCCATTCCCGCTGCTAACCAGATTACTCTCGGCAACCTGCGGGCCAACCTTGATACTAATGATACGGCCGCCGCTAAAAGTTTTATCTTTGTCTCCCCACGAGAATCCAACGTCTACCAGACCATCACCAGCATCTCCGGCAGCACTCTAACCCTGCAAAACCCTTTGACGACAACAGTTGGCGACGGGGTCTACCAAGTTCAAGCTTTCACCCTGCGTCTAACCAATAACAGCTTGAGAATTGATGACAACGTCGATACATCCTCAACCAGCCTCGAAGTGGCGGACAACATCCAGGATCTACAATTTCAATACGGTATCGATAGCGATAACGATGGTGTGGTCAACAGCTGGGTCGACAACCCGGCTACTATTCGCCAGATAAAAGCGGTCAAAGTTTTCATTCTGGCCCGCACGGGTAAAACAGACAGAGAGTATACTGACCGGAAAACCTACTCTCTGGCCGGCGTCACAGTGGGCCCGTTCAACGATAATTTCCATCGCCAACTCCTGGAATCAACATTCTATATCAGAAATCTCAACCTCTAACAGCTATCTAAGAAAAGAGTTATGAAACAACTTCAAGACAAAGGCTTTACTCTAATCGAACTGATGATTGCGATGGCGGTCATGGCTTACGGAATCCTAGGGTTCAGTTTCCTCAACAGCCGGGCCCTGCAGAACCGCACCTTCTCCCGGGACCTTAACCGGGCCGCAGTGGTTGCGGAAAGATTTGCTGAAAATCTGGGCGGACTGGCTTACAATGACGACCTTTTGCACGATGACAACACAGATACAGCGGTCACTGAATACCCTCCCAGCGACCTCAGCGCTGGGGATACCGGCACGATTTTTGATATAAGTTATACCGTAAGCTCCTACACAACCTCTTTTGACACTAAAAAATGGTATCGCATTCTCCAGGGAAAACAGCGTTATTATGTCCGCTGGGAGACGCTAACCGGCAACAGTGAGGTTGTCGGAACGCCGGAAGATGACATTAAAATAATTAAAGTCTTTAGCGCCTTCGAAAAGAAAGACCCAAAAACCAGCAACATCTCAATTGGTGGTTACAACCCGGTCAAACTCGGCCCCAATGTAATAACCTTTAAAATGGAATGATAAATGCGTATCCGAGCTCATAATGAAAGCGGCATTGCCCTGGTCATCTGTCTGTTGATCATGGCGGTGGCAGCTATGCTCGCCGTCGGCATCGCTACCGACTCGACAATTGACGGACAGATCTCTCGAAATCAGCGCAATATTAACAAGGACTTTTTCATTGCCGACGGCACCAATCAGCTTGAGGTTCCACGGATTGCCAAGGAGTTGCCGGTCACCAATATCACGGCCCCAGCAACTCTCGAAGATGACACCAGCGATGAAACCGTTCCCGGCCTGCCCGACACCATCACCAACCCAACCACTTACAGGGCTCTTATCCGTTACCACTTTTACCGCCCAACTTTAAGCGCCGGCTACTCTTTTAATATGTTCAATTCATACTATTACAGCACCAAAACTCGTACCCGACGGAAAAGTCTCAACAAAACCGGAGTCCGTACAGTACAAAGTAAAATCGGCCCCAAACTCTAGCCTAAACCCTCTTCTATTATGATTGACATGAGGTGACAATATGTACCAACCCAGACTTATTCCAACTCTCACAAAAAACATTCTGTTAGGTATCGCCTGTGCTTTGATCTTCACCGGATCGGCTTTCGGTCTCGATACTGATGTCTACAAAACCAATGCGGTGCCAAACGTTGCCGTCCTTCTTGATAACTCCTGGAGTATGGATTTCGGCATCTACGACTATACCGCTGACTATGGCGGTTACTATAATTACGCCTCTGAGCTGGGGGATTATGATCTGATTGCCGGCAGTACAGATGGCGCAGGAGGCACCGGCAACTACTTTTACGCCCCGGGAGACCCCACCGATGAACCCCCGGGAGGGCCGGGCACTGGCAGCCAATTTCCGCGCCATGAGATCCTCCTTGCCAAAGGTAATATTGGTGTCTCCATCACTGCAAATAATGTCTCATATACAGGAGATGCAGGTGATCCCGACTATACATGGTACATCTTCAATGTAATTCACACTTACACCTATATCGACGAAGACGGAAACATCTCGGGTGACGGCGTGAACCCCCAAAGGATAACCTTAAATGCTGATGGACATATTTTACTAGATGGCGCTATTCTCCCGATTGATCGAGATACTCTCATACATGATTGGCGACCCAATCCTGACGGCTCCCTAATCGACCACGGTTTTGGCGGTATGCTCAACGCTCCAGGATGGTATTTCAGTGGCCTTGAGAATATAGGTAACAATGCGGAAGAACATGATACTGCGGAAAACGGTGACACCTACGTCTATTTCTTCATCACCGGCAACTGGATCAACATGCAGATGATGTATAATCTCTACACATCCAGCACCGTAAATGAAGATAACCGCACTTGGAAGACCAGAACTTACCCCAACGCCCAGTGGCACACAGTCAACGTTGATTTCAGATCAACCAACTATCCTGCTAACTACCCCGACAACCATGACCAGTCCTGGAATATGTCCCCAGATGCTGCAGAAATTCGTTTTCATTTTACCGAGATGATTACTGAAGCCGACAACAAAGATTATGTCAGTATCTTTATGGGAGATACGGCAGTTCCCAGCCGCGTCTGGAAAGATGGCGGCAATCTGGGCAGCGATTTCTGGCGGGGGCCCTTCACCTTGCCGGAAAATAAAACCTTCTATATCACCTTCCATTCTAGTCGCAGTGACGCTTATAAAGGTTTTCTGATCGACAAATACAAATACACCAGTTCCGGCGAAGCTGGCGTAGGTTACAAAATGCAGCGCCGCATTGACGCGGTTAGGGAAGCCACCATCTACGTCATTGAACAGACCCGTGGTAAAATCAACTGGGCCTTTAACCACTTCAGCAGCAATCAACTCTCGAACTGGGAACCAAGCGTTAATCCGACGACCAATGATGATGCAAGCCGCATGAACCTGGTCAGAAAACTGGAAAACGCGGAACCGGAACCAGATTCCCCTTCACCGATTGGCGGAGCCCTGCAGGAGACCTGGAACCATTTTGAAAAAAAATCCCACCTCCTACGCTCTGAATGCTCCCGTAATTACTGCATTACGCTGACCGACGGCTTCCCCTCCGGGGACAACGACTGGTCATTAATCGACACCCCAGCCACCATTTTCACTGACATTGATGGCGACGGCTGGGTCTCCGACCCTTATCAACCCCCTATGGTTGCCAACTATAGCGATGATGTCGCCCATTTCCTCTACACCCACGATTTCCGCGACCATAGCGAACTTACGGAAGAGGAAGCGGCGGCCTCCTACAACAATATCGGCTGTCACATGCTGAGCTTTGTTCAGGGCATGCCTCTTCTAGAAGATGCGGCCGACTCCTCTGGCGGAGTTTACCTGGCCGCCTTCAATAAGGAGCAACTGATCAACGCTTTTTACTCTCTGGCTCTATTGATCATCAAAAGCACCTCTTATGTCGCCCCGGTCATCTCGGTTGACACCTCCAACAAAACCCAAAGTGGTGACCAGCTCTATATGGCTTTCTTCAAACCCACTGAAAACCGCTGGAGCGGCAACCTTAAGAAATATATCCTCGAATACAAACTGAAAAGCAACTGCCCGGATCGAACCCTCAAAGAGTGGGTGGTCATGGATCAGAACGGCCTCGACGCAGTTGACTGCGAGGGCACTTTTCTCGAAACCTCGGTCTCCCACTGGAGCAACGCCAGTGACGGTGGTGAAGTTGAGGCTGGCGGCGTGGGCTCTGTCTTAAAAACGGCAATTGAAAATTGCCCTCTCACTTCACCCTACTCATGCCGCAGTATTTACGTCATCTATAACGATGGCACCAAAACTCAATTTCTTCCTGACAATTTCAGCAATACCGATTTTGGCGTAGCTGATGAAGCTGAAATGTACAAGGTCTTTAACTATGTCTACGGCTATACCTACGACGAAGACGGCACTGCCAATCACTACCCCCTAGCCCGCCGCGACTGGCCTCTGGGCAGTTTCATCCACTCGACTCCGGCAGTCATTATTTACGAAGCTGCAGCAACTCCTAAAACTTACCTGGCGATCGGCGGTAATGACGGCATGATGCACATCTTCGATGATGCCGACGGCAGCGAAACAATCGCCTTTATTCCTGAAAACCAGCTCTTAAGATTAAAAGATCTGGACCCTGACAGTGCTGTTGAAAGCCCACTATTTTATATCGACGGGCCCAACTCTTACCACTACACCTTCGACGCCAACGGCAAAATTGTACCCGAACAGCTTATTTTCTGTCAGCGTCGTGGTGGCCGGGCCTACTATTCGATCAATATCACCAGCTCGGATCCCACCTTATGGACGAAAAAATGGTATATCGACAACAATCTCACCGACTTCAGCGAACTCGGCCAAAGCTGGTCAAAAATGGAGCTGACAAACCTTAAAACGGCGGCCAACACCGTCAAAAAGGTCGGTGTCTTCGGAGGCGGCTATGATATCGAAGAAGATAATGACCCGGCCGGCACCGACACTATGGGTCGCGGCGTTTTTATTGTTGATATATCAGAAACGGAAAGCAGTGCAAACTTCTTTCTCAAGAGCTACACTTACTCCGCGACCGCTGGAACAGCGGCAAACGATATGGAGTTTGCAATCCCCGCCTCTCCCCTTCTAGTACCGAACATCAACGGCAACCTTGACGATATCTATATAGCCGATCTGGGAGGACAGATCTGGCATTTTAATTACAACAATACAACCTATGCCTGGAACAGCGACCCGAGACTGGTCTTTAAAGCCAACCCGGGATCAGATGATGACAGCGGTGAAACCGGTGGGAGTTTTGCAAGTCCAACCGATGATGGCCGTAAAATGTTCTACGCCCCGACCGGAACCTATCTTGGCAATTGCGACTATGTGGACTCCAGCGAAGAGACTCGCGATGCCCAAACCATAATGCTGATGGTCGGCACCGGCGACCGGGAAAAACCGATGGCAACCGACATCCACGACCGTCTCTACACAATTGTCGATGCCTCTCCCCCAGCCAGCCAGACCGAGCTTAACGAAACCAACCTGCTCAATGTCACCCAAGACGAACTCGACGTCGATTCAACCCTGACCGTCGCCGAGCGAGAAGCTTTATACGAGACCCTGGCCGAAACCTATGGGTGGTATATAAAACTTGATGAAATTGTTGACAGTTATAGCCATGAAGGGGAAAAAATTCTCTCACAACCGGTTATCTTTTTCGGCATCGGCTACATCACCAGCTTCACGCCGGTAGCCACTGATCCCTGCTATCCGCACGGTGAAGCCAAGGTCTACGGTTTGAACTATTGCGACGGCACTGCCGGCCTCAATTACTATAAAGGTAATGACGTTATTTCCGGCGATGATTACACCAAAAAATATGACTACCGAGACCGTTACCGGACCATTGGTGAAGCCATTCCATCAGCGCCTGAAATTATTATCCGTGAGGGCGTCGTCGCTGCCTTTGTCAGTGTTGGTGGTGGTCTGCCGGGCATTGGCGAAGAAGGTTCATCCCGGATACCACAACCCAAATTAGCCATCGATATGATCAACTGGCGGAGCCTGCTCGGAGACTGAAAAAGGAGCAAAAAATGAAAAAAATCTACTGTGTAATACTACTGTTAATCTGCCTCTTTATAATGCCATCGACTTTACCAGCCGCAATTTTGGGCTCTGGCATGACAACCTTTAACGGTACACTGAAAAAAATTACGGAAACCGCGACCCTCTATAAGATAAAAATTGGAGATAAAGATTTTCAGATCCCAAAAAACAATCGTAACCTCATGAAAAATGCCAAAATGATGGTGGGCAAAACAGTGACTATCACCTACCAGACAAAAGACCATAAAATACGATCACTGAGACACTTTAAAGCGGCGACCTCTAAGTGACAGAATAAATGAACCCCAAAATATTCTTCACTGTTTTTGTCACCGTTTTTCTGGCCGAGCTCGGTGACAAAACCCAACTCGCTACCATGCTCTTTGCTACAGACAAAGGCAACAGCAAACTAACCATTTTCCTGGCGGCCTCCCTGGCCTTGGTTGCTGCCACTGCGATCGGGGTTATGGCCGGGCACCTGCTCTCCCAATTTATCAGCGAAAAAATTTTACAAATTGCCGCCGGAATCGGTTTTTTACTGATCGGCGGCTTTTTATTGCTGAAAGCTCTGGGCTAGTTTAGTATTTGTCAACTCTTACCTGCTAAAACTATTGATATGTACATTGCAAACGTGTACACTTAAAGGGAAATTAAGACAGATCCTTTAATTTCAAAAAGTAATCTACGTGAGAAGGGTTATTTTATGCCTGTTGTAAATGTGCGAGAGACTCGACAACATATTGGTCAAATACTCGATGCCGTAACAACTGGTGAAGAGTTTGTTATCACTCGACGCAATAAACCTATTGCTAAATTGTCAAAAATTCACAAGGGTGACATAAAACCACTTTATTTCCCTGACAGATCTAAATTTAGGGCTAAGTTACCAGAAAGCCGGATAGCTGGTTCCAAAATGATTTGTGAGATACGAAATGAGCGAGGTTGAGCTTTACTATATTGATACAAGCGCAATACTTCCCTATTACCGAGAAGAGTTAATGAGTCAACAAGTTGAAAGTTTGTTGACATCTTTACAGCCACCGGTATTAATCAGTAATTTCACAAAAGTTGAATTTAGCTCTGCAGTAGCTCGTTGGGTACGGATGGGAGAACTTAGTGATATTCAGGCAAATTTACTGGAAAACACTTTCAATAAAGATGTTAATTCTGGACTCTTTGTCTGCCACCAGGTAATACCCGCTCATTTTAACCAAGCTGAAAAATGGTTATCGAGCAGGAAAACAGCTCTCAGAACTCTTGACGCTTTACACATCGCCTGCTGTTGGGACAATACCGCTAGCTTGATTACTTGTGACGCAATCATGCATCGCTCCGCAATGACATTAGGTATTGATAGTATTTTTCTCGAATAGCAATTCACGAAAAGATTAAAAAGCAAGGGTCTATTAAGGAACGTCCAATGAGACAACCATATAAAAAACCGGTAATTTTCACGTTTTTATTTTGTCTTCTCAGCATCTTTTTGTGTGGTGAAAATTCAGGAATATGTCAGGATTGGAGTAAAGTTAAAATTCAACTTCTCCCCGACTCCTCTTTTGCGCTGATTGAGGTCGAAAAAGGCCAAAAGATAAGGCACTCACCACATCACGATGCTAATGGTAAATTAGATGAAGAGCAATTAATCTACGTACTTGGTACATTCGATAAAGAAGTATGGGTCGACCAGGTAAACAAAGAAACTGCAAGGAAACATTTAATCAACCATTATGATAAATTCATAACAAAAGTCAGGAAAAAAGGATTACTGCAAGGTTCAGTCAATATCAACCAAGCCAAATTAACTAAACTGGTGGCCCTGCCTCAGATAGGACCGGTACTCGCAGTCAAAATTACTGAATACAGAAATCTGGTCACTTCTTTCACCTCGATCGAGCAGATAAAAAAAGTTGAAAGCATCGGCTCAGCGACATTCAATGCCATCAAATTCTATATCAACGTAAAATAAGTGTTCTACCAACACCATGGAACAAAGAAATCTAAACAACAAGATCGAATTATTTAAAAAATTCAGACTACTTGCTTCCTGACACCCATGATGAAGATATAGCGCATTTACAACCTGAGTTAAAGATAAGCATTAAATGAATTAAAAGTTTTTTTGAAAAGATTTTAAAGGATCAGGCTCTCCAACCTTAATTCCGCAAGATTTCATCGACCGCATACTGGGCTGCGAGCAGGCCGAAGACTCCGGGCATGAAGATGGCACTGGGCTGGATGCGACGGCGCCGACCGCGCTGAAAAAACTCCTCACGCTCCTCTTCTTCACATGATTCCGGATCACATGACTCCTCCACAATCGGTTCCGGTGAATAGACAACTGTCACCTCCCCTTTCTTGACCCCTTCCCGACGTAAATGCTTACGCATGACCCGCGCCAGAGGACAGCCACTGGTTAAAAGCAGGTCTCCAATCTCAACCAAAGTCGGTTGACTGCGACCAGCTGCCCCCATGGCCGAGATGAACTTGATCTTTCGCTCCAGACAATTTCTGATAAGGTCAAGTTTTGGAGCAGCACCATCAATTGCGTCAATCAAAAAATCGAAGCTCTCCCCATCTAAAAGTTCTGCAGCAGTATCGTGATGATAAAAGGTCTGCCGGCAGTTAAGTTTTATCTTGGGATTAATATCGACTAGACGGGCCGCTGCCACTTCAACCTTGGTTTTGCCAATAGTCGAATGCAGAGCGAAAAGTTGACGGTTGATATTAGTCTCACCAACCAGGTCAAAATCAATTAAGGTAAGCCGACCAACAGCAGTTCGGGCCAGGGCTTCGGCAGCGAAAGAACCAACCGCACCAAGACCAACAATCGCAATGTGGGCATCGGCCAGACGTTTGAGTCCGATTTCGCCAAAAAGCAGCTCCAGCCGGGAAAAAGCAGTTGTCGACGCAACTGAAGTCATCGTTACATCCTAATTTGTTATTGCACCACGAAGACACAAAGAACACGAAGTTGAAAAGCTTTTCTTCAGGCACTTTGTATCTTCGTGGTAAAAAAATATCTTAACCTGTAAACAGATTAAAAAGACGTAAGGCATTGGCGGTCGTCATGGCCGCTGTTTCGGCCATATCCCAACCCCGCAAACTGGCTAAAGATTTAGCCACAGCTGTCACATCCCGAGGTTCAGAATCCCCTTTGGCGACCGTATGCGAACCAATATAGGGAGCATCGGTCTCCAGCAGAATACGTTCAGGTGGCACCATTAAAGCGGTTTCCCGAACCTTGCGCGCCTGAGGCCGAGTCAACCCACCACCAAAACCGATATAAAACCCCAAAAAGAGAAATTTTTCCGCCAGCTTTGGCCCTCCGCCATAAGCATGCAGGACTCCGATAACTCCGGAAAACTCTCGCAAAATCAGATAGAGAGGTTCAAAAGCGCGGCGACAGTGGATAATAACCGGCAAAGACAAGATGGTTGCCAATTCAAGCTGGGCTCTTAAAACTTCAGCTTGTTGCAGCGAAGAATAATCTTTAAGAGCATAATCGAGCCCGATTTCACCGATGGCGACCGGGTTCCGCAAGCGCGCCAGTTTGCGAAAAGGTTCTGGAGAGAATTTACATGTCGGAGTGAGCCAGGCCGGATGCAGACCGATCGCGGCACAAATCGAAGGGTTGCTTGATGCCAGACGACAAGCAGCCCGACTTGAAACAAGATCATAACCGGGAACCATAAAGTTTTCGACCCCTGAATTTACAGCTCGATGCAGCACCCCCTCAAGGTCTTGAGCCAGAGGGGGATCAGTCAGATGACAATGGGTATCGAAAAGTTGTATATGCATCAGACCAAATCCTGCGCAACATAAACTAAAGGTGTTGATCTCAAGTTATCTCGACGCGGGGACATACCTCCAGGCCGGGCTTCAGCCCGTGACGGGCTGAGCTGCGCTGTGAGTGAAGCGAGGAAGTACTCTTGGGGTGTGTCCCCCTCGAAGTGGGCGAAGCAATGTTCACCGCTGTCTGCTGTAACTTTACTTCTGAATTATGGGCATCTGAGTAGTTACTAACAAGTCACTAAAAAAGAGGCACCCAGATGGTGCCCCTTTTTTAGTTCATAAACTAACCACGATGCAAGCCCTATTTCTTCGTCAACTCATGCAGAGTTCGCATCTTTTTAGCTTCGGACTGGATTTTACCAAGATCCTTGGTCATCATCGCCCAACCATACCAGTATGCATAATCGGGATTCACATGGAACTGGCCCTGATAGGTCCGCATCCGATGTTTCATATACATCTCGAACAAAGTCTGTTCAATAGATGACATACCAGCCGGCAGATCCTTGTAGCTCTCGCCGGAAGCGACGCTGTAATCGGTCCTTAAGAAATAGAGGAAATCAGGATAAGCAAACGCCTGCACTCCACGTTTTTTGAGGATTCCATCTTTATAGAGACTGGCAACAATCTTGATTCCTTGAGCCAACAAACGGTCAGCCTTCTGTAGCATCGAATCACCCATATCAAGCTGTTTTTTACCATAGCTCTCAGCGTGGCATTGGCTACAGGTTTTGACCATTTTATCACGTTCGGTCTGCCAGGCTTCCTGAGTTGCCCGAACCATATCGACTGAAGTTACCAGAGCCAAGCGGTCGGTCGGTTTGCCTGTATTAGGATCTAAAACCCCTAAAGCCTTGAGAATTGTAACCCGGTCAGCGGCCCACTGCTTATCTTCAGGTAACGGCAGACGGACACCAAGAAAGCCCCAGGCTGTACGGTTTTCATGTGTACCATTGGGCAGATGACAGATCTGACAGGTCGGAGCCGGAGCGCCTTCGGGCAGGTGTCCGTTCTCTCTGGCAGTATAGCGACTTCCGTGTTTAGAGCTGCTCCACATCTCCCACTGGGGGTGGTCGTAACCCATATGACACTGACGACAGGCACGAGGATCTTGAGCTTCCTTTTTCGAAAAGCTATGCCTGGTATGACACTCGTCACAAGAGTTAGTCTGGTAACGATGGCCTTTTGCAATCTGCTCTTTTTTCTGGGCTTCGGTTTTGATACCCATATTATGACAACCACCACAACCACGACCGCCTTCCATCAGCTCATCGGGCTCAAGATGAGTAATCGGCATAGCATTCAGCGAAGTCCAGCCAAAATTATGCTTACCCTTAGCAAACTGCTCAAACTGCTCTTCATGACACTCTTTACAAACATGTTCATCCGGCATAAGCGCTAAATTGGTATTTTTGGAGTTTGTATGTTTATCCCCATGACAATCGGCACAACCAACATCCTCACCGGCATGCATACTCACTTTCCAATCCGCAACCTGACCTGGTGTGTGACGTTGATGACACTTAATACATCTAGCGGAATCAGCCAGCGACGGCGCCACGCCAAAACCCACCACCAAAAAACACAAAACTGCCAGAAACAGTCCACTCTGCCATAATTTTCTCTTCATTTTTCTCTTCCCCCACTTAGAAATAAAAAAACTGAATATAGCACCAATCAAATTTGACCAAACATCAACTCTGCAGTAGCGTAACGAAAATAATTTAAATACCTATACAACATTAACCAATTTTCAAGCAAACATTTTCAGGTTAAAATGAGGTTAATTTTTCGACAAATAAATAGTTGTAGTTTTTCAGACGCCAATGTATAGTAGATTACCTAGTGATTTTCATATCAACAAAATAGCTTTCATTCTCTGCAACCCTTTATAATGAGACAATAAATTGACTATGAATATGAAATTTTTCCGAAACAAACAGCCCTGCCAACTTAAAAAGATTCTCCTGGCAAACACTCTTTTTTTTCTCTGTTTATTAATCACTGTTCCGACCCCATGCCACTCTGAAGAAAGCCCTGGATATCACATCGGTTCTGGTGACATCCTTGAGATTTCGGTCTGGAAGGAGGAGAGTCTAAACCGCGAAGTTATCGTCCCACCGGACCTCACTATCGCCTTTCCCCTGGTCGGTGAAATCAAAGTCAAGGAGATGACAGTCAGCGATCTACGCCGTGAAGTCACCAAAAGACTTGAAGATTTTATCCCTGAGGCGACGGTCACGGTTATGTTGCGCCAGATCAACAGCCTGCGCGCTTATGTTATCGGCAAAGTCAATAAACCCGGTCAATTCCCTATCGATTTAGATACGACAACCATGCAGCTTCTGGCTATGGCCGGCGGCCTCAACCCTTTTGCCGCTGCCGGCAAAATCTACATCCTGCGCCATCAAAATGGCAAGTTGGTCAAGATACCTTTTGATTACAATGACCTTGAAAAAGGTAAAAATTTGGCACAAAACATTACAATAAAGCGCGGCGATGTTATCATCGTGCCATAAAGTCCTCGACTTCCCCGCAAAAACATAAAATAGCCGTATCAGGGAGCCTCACATCCATGAAAAAAGCATTTTTCTCTTGTCTCGTATTCTTACTACTTTTGGGACCGTCTGCCCGAGCTCTGGCAGACGGTGATTTCACCTTCAACCCAGCCCTGCAATTTCGCGGAGAGTATGACGACAACATAAATTTTGACAACACCAATGAAGAGAGTGATTGGCTGGGAGTTTTCATTCCCTCTATGAAAGCTGCGTGGCAGACCCCGAGACTCGACATTAAAGGCAGCGCCGAGGCAGAAATCAGACGTTTCGCCAGCGAAAGCCAATATGACGATGAATATCAACGTTACAGAATCGACAGTTCCTATCAATCCACAGAAAGACTTTCTTTAGAAGCCGGCGGTGCCTACACCAAAGATTCAACCCTCGACTCAGAACTTGAAGAGACCGGCATTGTCGAGAACCTTTACGGCCGCGAACGCTACAGCCTTAATGGCGGAGCCCGCTACCAGCTTGGCGAACGGGTTTTTTCCAGCCTCAACTACAGTTATGGCGACACCAGTTACGACGGCCCTGGCAATACTGACTACGACTCGCACAGCGTCGTCGGCAGCATCAGCTATCTGTTTCGCAACCAGCGCGACCAGGTTTTTCTGCAACCATCTTACTACCGTTACAACTCCGACGTAAGCAAGGTTGACAATTATGGCCTGAGCTTAGGCTGGAACCGCAGCTTAAGTGAAAAGTTAACCCTCTCCTGCTATATCGGTATGCGCTACACCGACACTGAATACTTTTACGAGACCTATATTCCAGCATTTGACCCCTCTAAAGGTACCATCTACTGGCAAAAGAAAAAAATGACTATCGCTGAAGATGATTTTGGTGGCACCGCTGACATCTCATTAAGCGGAAGAACTGAAACCTTAAACTACAAGATTTCATACAATCGTGATTTAACCTACACCTCGACCGGCAGCCCCTACGGTGGTCCCCAAAAACTGGACAATATGTTAAGCTATAGATCACTCACA
>CAYWGC010000056.1:0-6994 GCA_964457755.1 uncultured Thermodesulfobacteriota bacterium
CCATAATCTGGCTACGTTGATAATCAATGGCACCCAAGGTAAGGTTGGCGACCTCCTCAACTCGTAAACCGCAACGTAGCATCAACATGAAAATGGCCTTATCACGTGATTTTTTAACACTTTTCAAGAAAAACTCCACATCGACATCTTTAAGATGCCGGGGAAGTGGATGTGGTTCACGAAGAGCCAGTCCTGTCATGACGGGATTTTTGAGATGCACACCTGCTTCATTAACCAGAAAATCATAAAATCCACGAATACTGGAGATGTGACTATTGATGGTATGTGCTTCTAATTGTTTCTCAAGCAAAAAATCGATATAGCATTTTACTTCCAAGAAGGTGATTCTTTCAACCGGAGCTGTAAGCCATTCTAAGAATTGTTTAAGCCTGTTAAGATAATTTTTAACGGTATGGTCTGAGTAGTTTTTTCTTTTCAAATACTGCTTGTAAGCTGGAATTAATTCGGTGGTGTTCATCGTTGCCTCCTTGTTCAATTTTCGCCATAGCCTTGAAATACTCAGTTTCTCGTGTCACATCTGAAAGCCTGGCGTATTGCAAGGTCATCTCAATGTGTTTGTGACCTAATAATTGCTGGAGAACTTCCAGACGTAAACCGGCATTAAGCATATTTGTGGCAAAAGTATGACGTAGGGAATGAGGACTATAGCCTTTATGATCAAGGTTTGCCTTTTTCAAATAATCCCGCATTTTCATCCAAGCCTGCACATAACAAAGGCTGTTCCTCGTCGTACCGTAGAAAAGGTATTCTTCCCCCGGATTTCTGGTCGCCAGCCACTGCCTCAAAGCCTTGTCGGCATCATCGCTGTAATAGACAACGCGACCTTCAAGATTCTTTTCACCGAGATAGAGCATGATCTTTCGTTCTGACAGGATAATATCCGTCACTTTTACATTGAGCAGCTCTCCTATACGCATACCAGTATGCAACAACATTAAAAATAGGGCTCGATCACGATCATTATCAATAACCGCAAGAAATTGCTTTATATCTTCAACAGGAATCGCCTTAGGGAGGGTTTTCGGCAATTTGATGTGGATTTTATTGTGTAATATATCTGGAGGGATAATTTTGTTATCTATAAGAAATTTGAGGAAGGCATAAACACAGACCAAGTTACCTTTAACAGAGCTTATTTTCAGTCCACGATCTTGCTCATGTTCAACATAGGCCACAATGTCTTTTCGGCTAACGTCCTCAATTAAGTATTTTCCTAACGTTTTAAAAAATGCAAGGAACTGTAGTAGAACTTCTCCGCTACGGGAAATGGTTGTCGTGGCCAGATTACGACTGTACTGGCCGTAGAGGCAATAAATAACATAGTCATTGCCGGGAAGTTTACTCTCAGACAGCCGACAAACAATACGGTTAAGGGCAAGCCGCTTTGGACTGACAATATTATCCGATGCTAGCCTGGTACTTGGAGAAAATAGATTGAGTTTTGAATGTGGCGATTCTATCGAAGAATCTTCGGAGGAGGGAACAGTGAGCAAGTGGTGCTCGGCTGCCAGAAAAGGATATTGATATTCCCGCTCAGATTGATTTAAAGTCGCCAACATGCATTTTTGTCCGGTCATAATGGCCTCCTTTTTCTTTTTGTAGAAAAAACAGGGACTTAATGACCATACTATAGCATATTAGTGGTCGTAATTATGTTACGTATATTCGCAGAAAGATATAGTTATCGGGGAGCGTTGCAGGATATTGTATCCGATAAATGCGAAGACACAGCTACAGGACGAGCTATTGGTGTGGGGGATAGAAAGTGAGATTTAGGTGAGAGGGGCTTATTCAACTAATCCACCATATTTACACAATATATTCTCTTTGGTTATACGTTTGGGTACTCCGTTGGGCCTTATGACATTGCGATCACAGAGTATAAATACCTCGTAGGCGTAAAAGATGGCGTATTTGTCTTTGTTGATAATTAACTGATTGCCGTTTTCTTCTCTGAGTTTTTCCCGAAATTTACGAATGCCGTTTTCTTCGCCGCTCTTTTCTTTTGCGGTCGTGAGTTTGGACGATTCCGCCTTCAATCAATGAAATAGCATCGATGTAGGCAGCCATATTTGATTTTGCCGGGATATAGAATGTGATCCCCTCCAATTTTAATCCCACCAAAGTATGGTATGATAATGAGTTTGGCCATTCCAAGCGACTGTTTGAAGTTGCGTCAACATTGCCATGACGGGGAACAGTTTTGAAAACTGTTCCCCGTTACAGGTAAGAAGTTAAATAAATCTAGTCGTTTACTTTTGCTGTGGCTTTGGGGAGAACTTTGACGTCCAAGTATCCATACTTGTGATCTTTTAGCTCTTCTGGAGTGGGGAAACGACGATCCGGTGCGGAAGTAAACATCCAATGATTTGATTTCAGGTTCAGCTTGCGGGCTCCTTCCTCTAGCATTGCTCTATCGTCAGGGTGAGCGATGCCAATTATTTTTCTCGCTCTCTCGGCATCAGTGCAACCCGTGAGGTTGACTATACCATATTCAGTTGCTACCCAGGTTACCAGCCAGTCAGGAACGCTTACCAGACTTCCGGGATCCAAAGTGGGTAGAAACCGGGATCTTCCACTTGGGTCTCTCGAGGTGGCGGCAATTATTCCCCGGCCACCCTTTGCTAGGGAGGCACCTACGGCAAACTGAAATTGTCCCCCGGTGCTTGAGATTGGACGGCCCCCGACATTACCGGAACAGGCCTGCCCTCTGAGATCCATTTGCGCAAAGTTGTTAATGGTTACCATGTTATCGTTGCTACTTAGTGTCAGGAAATTGTTTGTGTAGCCAATATCATAACCGGCAAAAATGGGATTTCTGTGTAACCTCTCATAATATCTTGGTGTATCAACGGGTATAATATAGGCCCACGTGCATCTGCCGATATCGAGATTCTTTCGTGAGTTATCTACAACCCCATTTTCCATAAGAGTAAAGGCATATTCACCGATCATTTCGCTATGAACACCCATATGCCTAAGATCTGATTTGGCCAAGGCCATAACCACCGCTGAAGGAAGTCCACCAATACCAACTTGAATGCAATCGCCGTCACGTAGAATTGTAAGCATATTGTCGGCAATGGTTTCCTGTACTTCAGTCGGCACAAAATCCTTTTCACTGATAAAGGGCCATTGATATTTGGGATCATCTACATCAACTTCCACAAAGTAGTCAACCTCGTCTATGGGAAGCAATATATTTCTCCCACCTTCGCACCAGGCATAATCCTCACGGATTTCACAGACAAACTTTTTACAGCTTTTGGCCGTTACCATAAAGTTGTTTACACCATAACTGCCGTTAACGTAGCTGCCTGCGGGTTCAGCAATAGATTGAATTCCCCAATCCATGGCGCGCTTGGTTCTATCTTTCCGATAGTTTCGAGCATATTCAGCATCCATGTTAATTGACCATGCCCAGTGCTTCCAGTCGTGGGCTTTATACCCATCTTTTACGGCATCACGGAGGTTTTTCATCATAAATGCTTCATGATTGACATGATACTTTCCCTCCATGTCAGCTTCCCAGAGGAAATTATGTCCCAACATCTCAGCTTGGGCCCATAGTTCAATGTTTTGCAAATCTCCTGGTCCACCTCCTAGTCTGGCAGCCAAGGCTTCCATTGTGACGGTTGGGTCGGAACCAACACCACCACGATTGATCCAATCCCCAGGTTTGACCTTTTCAGCCCACTTTTTCGCCGTGATAGTCTTGTCCCTCAGCTTTTGCTGAATGGGCGTCGTCATCATTATTTTCTTTTTTTCCTTTACCTTCTCTTGAGCCATTTTTTATCCTCCTTAATTTACTTTGCTGACAAATGCTTCCCTAAACAAGTCAGTGATGTACGTTATGCCTTTACCCCTTTCAGATTTTGAACCAAGGGAGTATCTGCAAGGGTTGTTTTTAGAAGCTTACTTAAAGATGACATCCCGCTTTTCTTGCGGCCCCGACGTTTTATTCCACGAAAAAATTGTTCCAGGATATTGTTCGTTCTTTGCGGCTGAATATATTGAATACCTTCGGGGAGTACAATACGTGTAGCTATACGTAATTTATCAAATACTTCCGCCGTTCGTTTTCTAATCGGAACAATGGCGGGGCTGTGTGTAAAACAGAGTTTCACTAGACTAGGGGGGGCCCATATCCTATTGTGCATTAATTGTCAATCTTTTTTCAACCACAATTTTAGTATATAAAATTTCGTATATCTGATTTATGATATCTCTTTTTCAGCGGTCAGGAGCCAGGCTTCGGTCAGGGTTTCAGCCGGGTTGTTGATGACTCCGTTGAGCTGCTTTTGGTGAATCAGTTTTATGATGATACCCATTGCCGGTCCCGGTTCAAGGCCTAAAGCCAGCAGGTCTCTGCCGCTGATTAAGGGTTTGATAAAATTGGCGTGTTCAAGGTGGTAAATCTTCTTAAGGCGGCGGCTCAGTTTGTGCAGGGTTTCGCGGCGGGGGCCGGGATTACGGCCCCGGGTGGCCTCAAGGTTGGCCAGGGTATGGAGCAGGAGCAGATCAAGGACATCTTCAAGATCGAAAACCAGGCGGCGTAAACTTTTTTCCTTGGTGTTGTCCGGATTGAGTAAGTTAATTCGCATAAATATCTATTAATAAAACTTGACAATCTCTCCTGAATGTTGGAAATATATAAATCATGTTGCAAGCTGGTGAAAAACTGGTTTTGGCGACTGCCAACCAGGGCAAAAAAAAAGAGATACAAGTTCTACTGGCCGGATCTGGTGTAGAGCTTGTATCTCTTCTCGAATATCCGCAATTGATTCTGCCGGAAGAGACGGGAAATACCTTCGTTGCTAATGCAAGGCTAAAAGCCCGGTTCGTTGTTGAAGCTACCGGCCATTGGGCCTTAAGTGATGATTCCGGTCTCGTGGTCGATGCTCTGTCTGGGGCTCCGGGGGTTCATTCGGCTCGTTATGCCGGTTCTCAGGCCAGCGATGCCGAGAATAATTTGAAATTGTTGCAGGCCTTAGCCGAAGTTCCTGACGGTCAGCGGGGCGCGGCCTTTGTCTGTGTTATCGTCTTGGCCTCGCCGTCTGGTGAGGAGTTTGTTTTTGAAGGTTCCTGTCGCGGTCGGATCGGGCGACAACTGAGCGGTACCGGGGGGTTTGGTTATGATCCTCTTTTTCTGGTGGCAATGGACTATCGCTTGAGTATGGCGCAGTTGAGTCCTGCGGAAAAGAGCGCGATCAGTCACCGTGGTCAGGCATTGCGAAAATTACGGCAGTGGCTGAAGTGATGGGTCTCGGTTTGATCTTAGAGTTTTGTAGTTTTGTGATAGGGAGTGCATGAAAAAAGGGTTGACAACTTTTGCTTAAATCTCTATATGCTCAATTAATATCCTGCCTTTATTAGATATTTCTTAATTTACAGTAGCTTGAAAAGCATTTATTTATAAAATAAAACAGTTCCGGTTAACTCTTCATACCCAATTCCTGATTCCTGTCGAAAATATTCGAAATCAAATTGTTAATACCTGAGTTACATTTCAATAATTGCTTTTTTGACATTTAAAAACCCTTTGGGCAAGGCTTCGGCTTTGCTCTTTTTAGCGTGACTTCTGTTATTACTTTTCCGAATGTCGGCAAGGTTGACGGGCACTTAATTTTTTTGTTGGAAATTTTTCTCGTTTTTAAGGAATACGTATGAATCTTAATGAGTTGAAAACCAAAAAGATCTCTGAATTGACGGAGATGGGTCATGAAATGAAGATTGAAGGGGCAGCCGGGATGCGGCGCCAGGATTTGATCTTTGCTATTTTACAATCTCATGTCAATAAGAATGGAGCAATTTTTGGTGAAGGTGTGCTTGAGACCCTGCCCGATGGTTTTGGTTTTTTGCGAGCCCCTGATTACAGTTATCTCTCGGGTCCCGACGATATCTATGTTTCACCTTCACAGATTCGTCGTTTTAATCTTAGAACCGGAGATACTGTAGCCGGGCAGATTCGTTCACCGAAAGAGAGTGAGCGCTATTTTGCTCTGCTTAAAGTGGATCAGGTCAATCAGGATGCACCTGAAGTTTCACGCAATAAGATTCTCTTTGACAATCTGACCCCGATTTTTCCAGATGAGCGTTTTACCCTTGAGGTGGAGCCTGACAACTATTCGATGCGGGTTCTGGATCTAATGACACCGATCGGTAAAGGGCAGCGGGGTTTAATTGTGGCGCCGCCGCGAACCGGGAAAACCGTCCTTTTGAAGCAGATCGCCAATGCCCTGACTGCAAATCATCCTGAGATTACCCTGATTGTTCTGCTTATCGATGAACGACCCGAAGAGGTCACCGATATGAAGCGTTCGGTCCGGGGTGAAGTCGTTTCTTCAACCTTCGATGAGCCCCCGCAACGCCATGTTCAAGTAGCCGACATGGTTTCCGAGAAAGCCAAACGTCTGGTCGAGCATAAACATGATGTGGTAATTCTTTTAGACAGCATTACGCGTTTAGCGCGAGCCTACAATACCGTAATCCCGGCCAGTGGCAAAGTCCTCTCCGGCGGGGTTGATTCCAACGCTCTGCATAAGCCGAAACGTTTTTTCGGGGCGGCTCGTAACATTGAAGATGGGGGCTCGTTGACAATTATCTCGACGGCTCTGGTCGATACCGGGAGCCGTATGGATGAGGTCATCTTTGAAGAGTTTAAAGGTACCGGTAATATGGAGCTTCACTTAGAGCGCCGTCTGGCCGATAAGCGGACCTTCCCGGCCATCGATGTAATGCGTTCAGGTACCCGGCGTGAAGATCTGCTGATGGATCCGCAAGATCTTCAGAGAGTCTGGATCTTGCGCAAATTCATTCAGCAGATGAACGTGGTCGAGGGCATGGAATTTCTGCTTGAGAAGATGAAGGGAACGAAAAATAATAAGGAATTTCTTGAGTCTATGAATAGTTAACTTTTTTGATTTTTATTGACAATAACGTGCAGAAAGAGATAAAGAGCGCGTTTCGCCCG
>CAYWGC010000056.1:7094-9875 GCA_964457755.1 uncultured Thermodesulfobacteriota bacterium
ATCAGCTGGTACGTCACCGGCTTGCGTCATTTGCCCAGCAGAGTCAGCGTTATGTCGATTTTGATGGCGGTTTCGATTATGAGGTGCCGCCAAGCATTGCTGCAGAGCCTGAATTAGCAGCCCGTTTTGACGATGAAATGCGTCGTTTGGCGGGCCTTTATGCCGATTTGAGGGAGGCTGGAATTGCGGCTGAAGATGCTCGTTTTGTCTTGCCTAACGCGGCCCATTCCCGTTTGCTGATTACCATGAACGCTCGGGAACTGCGCCATTTTTTTCGTTTGCGTTGTTGCCGGCGGGCTCAGTGGGAGATTCGTGATCTTGCCAAGCGGATGCTTAAAGAAGTTGTAGAAGTCGCCCCGGCTCTTTTTCAGGAAGCCGGGCCCGGCTGTCTCGCCGGAGCCTGTCCCGAAGGTGCAATGAGTTGTGGCAAGGCTGCTGAAGTGCGCCGTGAATTTGCTGATATTGGTGCAACAAAATAACAAAACGACTCGTTACCCATTGACCCCTAATTATGTTTGCAAAACTCGAAGAAGTTGAACAGCGTCTCTTAGACCTTGAAGCTGAAGTGATTCAGCCCGAAGTGGTCTCTAACCGTAAGCGTTACCAAGAGGCGACTACGGAACTGGCCGGTCTGCGTCCGGTGGTCGATGCGTTTCGATCCTATCGGGAAATTGCCCTAGAGATAGAAGAACACCGCGAGCTTTTGAGTGGTGATGATGAAGATCTAAAAGAACTCGCCAATGAAGAGCTTCCGACTCTCGAAAAGGGACTTGCGAAGCTTGAGAAAGAGATTCAGCTCCTGTTGTTGCCGAAAGATCCCAATGATGAAAAGAATGTTATTTTAGAGATCCGGGCCGGCACCGGCGGTGATGAAGCGGCTCTTTTTGCGGCTGATCTTTTTCGTATGTATGCGCGCTACGCCGAGCGTCAGAATTGGAAACTTGAGGAACTCGGCCGCAGCGAGACCGGGGTCGGTGGTTTGAAAGAGATTATTGTCCTGATCAAGGGCAAAAGGGTTTATAGCCGTTTGAAATATGAGAGCGGTGTGCATCGGGTCCAGCGGGTGCCGACGACCGAATCTCAAGGGCGCATTCATACCTCGGCGGTGACCGTGGCGGTGCTGCCGGAAGCTGAAGAGGTTGATGTTGGTATCAGTCCTCAGGATCTGCGCATCGATATCTATCGCGCTTCCGGGCCTGGGGGGCAGAGTGTTAATACGACCGATTCGGCCGTACGTATCACCCATATTCCGACCGGACTGGTGGTCTCGAGTCAGGATGAGCGTTCCCAGCATAAAAATAAAGAGCGGGGCATGAAGGTCTTAGCCTCCCGCCTGCTCGATCTGCGAACCCGTGAACAGCACGAACTGATCAGTTCTGAGCGGCGCCAGCAGGTTGGTAGCGGCGATCGCAGCGAGCGGATTCGCACCTATAATTTCCCTCAAGGCCGGGTCTCCGATCATCGCATTGGCCTGACGCTACATAAGCTAGACCAGATTCTGGCCGGGGAGATTGGTGAAGTGATTACAGCCCTGACCTCCCATTTTCAGGCCGAGTTGATGAAAGGCTCATCGACATGAGCTCAACCTGGACGGTGCTCAGCCTGCTTAACTGGGCCGCACCGTACCTCGAAAAACATGGTTCCAGTTCACCCCGTCTCGATGCCGAACTCCTGCTTGCCAAGGTGCTCACCTGCCAACGTCTTGAACTCTATCTCCGATTTGACAAACCGCTTGATGATCCCGAGCTTGCCTCTTTCAAAAAATTAATTCTTGAACGCCGCCAAGGGGTTCCGGTTGCCTATTTGTTAGGAGAAAAGGAGTTCTGGTCGCTCTCCTTTAAGGTCACCCCTGCGGTTTTGGTGCCGCGTCCTGAAACTGAACACCTGGTTGAAGGGGGGATCGATTTTTTAGAAAAAAATTTTCTGTCAGGTTGCGGGGTACTCGATCTGGGGACCGGTTGTGGCAATATTATTCTCTCTTTAGCGCGCCATTTTTCTGGAGACTCCGGTTTTTCCTGGCTTGGCATTGATTATCGTCCTGCGGCATTGGAAGTGGCGGCCTTAAACGCGCGGGACTTGGAGCTGAATAATGTTTCCTGGTTGCACTCCGACCTTTTTGCGGCTCTATCCCCTGAAAATATCTCTTTTGGCCTGGTGGTCGCTAACCCCCCCTATATCACCTCTGCTGAGATGGCAACTTTGCCGCCCGAGGTCCAGCGGGAACCATCGGCTGCTCTCGACGGCGGTCTTGACGGTCTTGATTTCTATCGTCGGATTGCTGCCGATGCCCGCAACTTTCTCCTGCCTGGTGGCGGTCTTATCTTTGAGGTCGGTGACGGGCAGGCGGCGGCCGTCAAAAAAATCTTGGCAAGTAACGGTTATAGTGCTATCTCTGGCCTGTTCGACTTAGCCCGTTGTGAACGCGTAGTGATGGGGCAGTGGCCAGTTTAAATTAAAGCAAAGTTTGCGGCGTTTTCGAATTTAGTTATTAGGTGTTTTAAGTGGAAAGCATAGTTGTTAAAGGTGGTCGGAAATTGTCCGGCGAGGTGGTGATCGACGGGGCTAAGAATTCGGCTCTGCCGCTGATTGCAGCGACTCTGTTGGCCGCAGATGGCTGCAGTTGTCTTGACAATATTCCAGACTTGCGTGACATTAATACCATTATTCGTCTGCTTGAGGGGATGGGAGCTGTGATTGAGCGTCAGGGCAGCCGTTTGGAGATAGTCACAGCGGCGGTTGAGAATTGTCAGGCACCGTATGAACTGGTTAAAACCATGCGGG
>CAYWGC010000056.1:9975-18427 GCA_964457755.1 uncultured Thermodesulfobacteriota bacterium
ACAGCGGCGGTTGAGAATTGTCAGGCACCGTATGAACTGGTTAAAACCATGCGGGCTTCGATTCTGGTTTTAGGTCCTCTGATGGCGCGTTTCGGTAAAGCCCGGGTTTCACTGCCGGGGGGCTGCGCGATTGGCGCCCGCCCGGTCAATCTCCACATTAAAGGTCTGGAGATGATGGGGGCGCAAATCTCGGTTGAGCATGGCTATATCATCGGCCAGGCGGAGCGCCTTAAAGGGGCCGACATCAGTTTTGATTTGACGACTGTGACCGGTACTGAAAATCTGATGATGGCAGCGGTGCTGGCAGATGGCGTGACCATTTTGCGTAACGCTGCGCGCGAACCCGAGATTGTTGATCTGGCTACATTTTTACGGAAGATGGGGGCTCTGATTGAGGGCGATGGAAGCCATACCATCACGATTACCGGGGTCGAAAAACTTGTCGCCGCTGAATACCAGGTGATGCCCGATCGGATTGAGGCGGGAACCTTTATGGTTGCCGCCGGGATCAGTGGTGGCGATATTGTGATCAAAAATGCGCCTTTAGCGGCGTTGGGGAGTGTCGTTACCAAGCTCCAGGAGATCGGTTTACTGATTGAGCCGCTTGTCTCTTATAAAGATGATGAACTTCTGTCCGGGGTCGCGGTGCGAGTTCGCTGCGGGGCTTCCGGTTTACGGGGCCTTGATGTCAAAACCATGCCCTATCCTGGTTTTCCGACTGATATGCAGGCCCAAGCGATGGTTTTGCTGGCTCTGGCCCAAGGGACCAGCGTGATCAGTGAAACCGTCTTTGAAAATCGTTTCATGCATGTTTTCGAACTCCAGCGTATGGGTGCCGATATTGAGGTTGAAGGGCGCACGGCAGTGGTTCGCGGGGTTGCGACTCTTTCCGGGGCCCCGGTTATGGCCTCAGATTTAAGAGCCAGTGCCGGTCTGGTTTTGGCGGGTCTCGCCGCCGATGGTGAAACTGTAATGTCCAGGGTCTACCATCTCGATCGGGGTTATGCCGGTTTTGAGAAAAAGCTGAAAAAATTAGGTGCCGATATCAAGCGAGTCAAAGATTAGTACCTTACAGGTTATTTTCTAGTTTGAAAAACCAGAAAATGTTCTGATAAGAGTACTTATTTGCGGGCTAGATCTTTAACTTTTGGGTTGTGATCTTTAAGCCCGCACTAGATATTTTTGCTTTTTAGAGGTTGTTGAGGAAAATTGATGGATATAAATTGCTATCAAACGAGTGATTCCGATTTCGGGGAACGTTTCCAGCTCCTTTGCGAGCGTAATCTTGATCTTGATATGGCGGCCGATAGTGTGGTTGCCGAGATTCTTGAGCGGGTTCGGAAAGATGGTGATGCGGCACTCTTTGATTATACGAAGCGTTTTGATAGTCTTGATCTGGTCGAGGTTGGGATTGAGGTCGAAACCGCGGAGGTGGATTCAGCCTTTGCTTCATTGAGTCGCACCCAGATTGCAGATCTGGAACTTGCTATCGAGAGAATTACCAGTTACCATAAGCGGCAACTTCGGCAATCCTGGTTCGATGATCATGAACCAGGGGTTCTGTTAGGGCAGAAGATAACGCCCCTGGCGCGGGTCGGTATCTATGTTCCCGGAGGCAAAGCCTCTTATCCCTCTTCGGTGTTGATGAATGCGATCCCGGCCCAAGTTGCCGGGGTTAAAGAGATTGTCATGGTTTCCCCGGCCGCCCAAGGCTATAACCCAGCCGTTCTGGCGGCCGCCCGACTTTGCGGCGTCGACCGTATTTTCCGGATTGGTGGCGCCCAGGCCGTAGCGGCGCTTGCCTTTGGCACCGCTTCAGTCCCGGCTGTTGACAAAATTGTTGGTCCCGGCAATATCTATGTAGCGTTGGCTAAACGCCGGGTTTTTGGTCGGGTTGGCATCGATATGGTGGCTGGACCCAGCGAGATTATGGTGGTCGCCGATGCGAGCGCCAATCCGGTTTTCGTGGCCGCTGATCTCCTTTCTCAGGCCGAACACGATGAACTTGCGGTCGTGGTGCTGGTCACTCCCTCACAAAAATTACAGGCTGCGGTCAAAGTTGAACTTGAAAAACAGCTTGCGCTTTTGAGTCGCAAAGAGATTGCCCTGCGTTCATTGCAGGATCAAGGGGCTTTGATTACAACCACAACTCTTGACGAAGCTCTGGAGCTGGCCAACCGTTTTGCCGCTGAACACCTTGAACTTGCGGTAGTTGATCCTCTGCTCGCTTTAAGTTCAATCAGTAATGCCGGGGCTGTTTTTCTGGGCCACTCTACCCCCGAAGCTTTGGGCGATTACCTGGCTGGTCCGAATCATGTTTTGCCGACGGCAGGCACGGCCCGTTTTTCATCACCTTTAGGGGTCGATGATTTTATCAAAAAGAGCAGCGTTCTTTCGTTCAGCAGCGCGGCGCTCAGGCGTTACGGTCGGCCCCTAACCGCGCTGGCGGAGATGGAAGGTCTGGAGGCGCATGGTCGAGCGGTAAGTTTGCGCCTTGAGGATTAGGTTGCAAGTCGAAATTATTCAGGTCTCCACAATTAAGTCACAGCAAATAGTGCCGGACTTTGCTTCGTTCACTTCGAAGGGGACAGAGCTCAGCCCGTCACGGGCTCTTGTACCCTAAAGGGTGAAAGCCCGGCCTGGAGGTTGCGCCCGAACGAAGAGAGGAAGTGCCCTTGGGGTATCCACCGCATCGAGACAGGATTGGAGGTTTAAAATGAAAGAAAAACTGCGTCACGCTGAGATTAACCGGCAGACGGCTGAGACTAATATTAAGCTGAACCTCGATATTGATGGTAGCGGCCGCTCACAGATTGAGACCGGAATTCCGTTTATCGATCATATGTTGACCCTTTTTGCGCGGCATAGTGGTTGTGATCTTAAAATTATGGCGAGCGGTGATCTGGAAGTAGATTTCCACCATACAGTTGAGGATTTGGGGATCTGTCTGGGGCAAGCTTTGAGTCAAGCCCTTGGCGATTTGGGCGGCATTGCCCGCTACGGTGAGGCCCAGATTCCGATGGATGAGGCCTTGTGCGGAGCGGCGGTTGATATCTCCCGGCGTCCTTTCCTGGTTTTCAATGTAGCCCTAACCGCACCTAAGGTTGGAGAGTTCGACAGCGAGCTGATTGAGGAGTTTTTTCGGGCCTTGGTTGTGCATGGCGGCTTGACCCTGCATCTCAATCTCTATTATGGGAAGAATCAGCACCATATATTTGAGGCCGCTTTCAAAGCGGCAGCCCATGCTTTGCGCCGGGCCTGGATTCAACGCTCCGAACTTTCCGGCCAGGTGTTAAGTACCAAAGGAACCCTTTAGCAGTCGCCAGTTGTCAGTGGCCAGTTGTCAGTAAAATCCTGACGACTGATGACTGACGATTGACAACAGGTTTTTAACATGATTGCAATTGTTGACTACGGAATGGGCAATCTGTGTAGCGTCCAGAAAGCCATCGAAAAAGTTGGTTACAAGGCTGAGATTACGCGCAGCTCACAGCATATTGCCGACGCTCGAGCGGTGATTCTGCCCGGAGTCGGGGCTTTCAAGGATTGTATGGATAATCTTGAAAAGTTTGCCTTGATCACCCCGGTTTTAAAGGCGATTGCCTCGGGGAAACCGTTTCTTGGTATCTGTTTAGGGTTGCAGTTGCTTTTTAGTGAAAGTCTTGAGTTTGGCCGCCATCCCGGTTTGGATGTGATCAAAGGGGTCGTCAAACCTTTTTCCCCAACTATGCCGGATCCGGATCGAGCCGGCGGCCTTTTGAAAATTCCCCATATGGGTTGGAATTCGGTTGCTATCAAGCAGCCGGTGCCGCATTTTGCCGATCTTAAAGAGGGCTCCTACTTCTACTTTGTGCACTCCTACTATGTCGAACCTAAAGACCGCAAAACGGTTGCGATGGTGACCGATTATGGGGTTGAGTTTGTTTCGGCTGTGGCTTTTGATAATGTTCTGGCGACCCAATTTCACCCGGAAAAAAGCCAGCATCAAGGCCTTGCAATTTTACGCTCATTTGCCGCCTTAAGTGAAAAAGGATAATTATTATGATGAGATCTTTGGTTCGCTGTTGTCGTCTGGTTATGCTTTTTGCTTTTCTGCTTCTGGTTGTCGCCTGTGGTACTAAGGATGTGCGGGTTAAAATAATCGAAGAGGTTCCTCCCTTTACCCGGGTCGCAGTCTTGCCTTTTAATGTAACCAACTGTCAGGATTGTGCTGAATCCTACCCGACCTGTACTCCGGTAGGCGGGCAGATTATTTGTGATCATGTCAAAAGTGGTATCGGTCTCGACCTGGCTTTGTCACTGGCCCGTGAGATTGCTATCTATGGAAAATATGAGGTCATTGAACCACAGGCAGCCTCCCTGGTCTTGCCGATGTTGGGTCAGGCGCCGATGACCGAAATCGGGCGGCGATTAGGGGTTGATGTTCTGATTTTCGGCGTTGTCAATCGCTTTCAGGAGCGGGTTGGCGGTCCCATGTCAGTGCGCAGTCCGGCCTCAGTCTACCTTGAGGTTTCGATGATTGATGCCCGTAGTGGGCGGACAGTCTGGTATGTGGTGTTTGATCAGACCCAGAAATCTTTAAGTGACGATATTACCAATGTCAGAAATTTTATGCGGGGCGGGGGCAAGTGGTTGTCAGCCAGAGAGTTTGCCGATGTCGGCATTGCCGAAATGGTCGAACAGTTTCCCGGTCTTAAAAAAGTAGGAGCACCTTAAGAAGATGATTATTATTCCCGCCATAGACTTAAAGGATGGTAACTGTGTCCGCCTCAGACAGGGGCGTATGGAAGATGATACGGTTTTCTCCAACGATCCGGTCGAGATGGCTTTGAATTGGCAGAAGCAGGGAGCTCGCTATCTGCATCTGGTCGATCTCAATGGTGCTTTTGCCGGTGAACCGGTTAATCGTGAGATTATCAAAAAGATTGTTTCGACTCTCGATATTCCTTGTCAGTTGGGGGGTGGAATTCGTGATCTTGAAACCGTTGCCGCTTATCTCGATCTCGGTCTTGACCGGGCTATCCTAGGTACCGTCGCGGTTGAAGATCCAGACTTGGTCAGGGTTGCGGCGAAAACTTTTCCCGGCCGTATCTGCGTCGGTATAGATGCTCGTAAAGGTCTGGTTGCAACCCGGGGCTGGGCTGCAGAGACGCGGGTTCAAGCCCTGGATCTGGCGCGGGGTTTTGAGGATTGCGGGGTTGCGGCGATTATCTACACCGATATTTTGCGCGACGGCATGCAGACCGGCGTTAACCTTGAAGAGACTAAAGCTTTGGCCCAGGCGATCTCGATACCGGTGATTGCCTCCGGCGGCATCGCCACGATTACAGATGTTGAAGGTCTATTACCTCTGGAAAAATTTGGGGTTTCATCGGCAATTACCGGCCGGGCTCTCTATGATGGCACTCTTGATCTTAAAGAGGCCCAGGCTCTGGCCGACGCTGGTGTCAGGGCAAAGGCTAATGGAGACGCACAATGTTAGCCAAAAGAATTATTCCCTGTCTCGATGTTAAAGATGGCCGGGTTGTCAAAGGGGTAAATTTTGTTGGTTTAAGGGATGCCGGAGATCCGGTAGAGGTGGCGGCCATCTACGATGAGCAGGGAGCCGATGAGCTTACTTTTCTCGATATTACCGCTTCCTCTGACTGTCGCTCAATTATTCTCGATGTTGTCGCCCGTACCGCTGAAAAGGTCTTTATTCCGTTGACGGTAGGTGGCGGTGTCCGCAAGCTTGAAGATATTCGGGCTTTGCTCAATGCTGGGGCTGATAAGGTTTCAATCAATACCGCAGCGGTCCATCGTCCCGAATTTGTCAAGGAGGCGGCGTACCGTTTTGGTAGTCAATGTACGGTGGTGGCCATTGATGCCAAGGCCCGGGCTGTGGGTGGGGGTTGGGAAGTTTTTATCTACGGCGGCCGTGAACCGACGGGCCTCGATGCGGTCGAATGGGCTCGGCGTATGGTTGAGTATGGGGCCGGAGAGATTCTTTTAACGAGTATGGATCAGGACGGCACTAAGGATGGTTTTGATCTTGATCTGACCCGAACCATCGTCGATGCGGTCGAGGTTCCGGTAATCGCCTCCGGCGGCGTCGGCAATCTTGAGCATATTTATGAAGGTCTGACTAAAGGTGCGGCCAGCGCCGCGCTTGCCGCTTCCATCTTTCACTATCGCGAATATACAATTGCCGAAACCAAAGATTATCTCCGTCAGCGCGGGGTGCGGGTTCGGTGAGTTTATAATTACGAATCAGGAATTACGAGTCATGAGTGATGAGAGTTCAGGTCAGATAATTGAGCGACTTTATAAAGTTATCTGCGATCGCCGTGATTCTCCCCGTCAAGACTCTTATACCTCCACCCTTTTTCAGAAAGGTAGTGACCAGATCCTGAAAAAGGTTGGTGAGGAGTCCTGTGAAGTTATCCTCGCGGCCAAGAATCATGATTCACTTCCCCTCATTCACGAGCTTGCCGATCTCACCTTCCATCTCCTGGTCTTAATGGCCGACCAAAACATTTCCCCTACAGTTATTGCATCAGAGCTCAAACGTCGCTTTGGCACCTCAGGTTTAGTCGAAAAAACAAATCGAAAATTTAAAATTCATGGTTAGTTTGAATGTTGGCTTGGTGTGTAATATTTAAGCAATGTCTATTGTTCAGGCTGGCCTGTTGATTTTTTTGTAGGTAAGTATTTCATAAACTACACCTACATTCCGATTGCAAACATTGCTTCAAGGTCATGACGAGAATAAGCTTTAAAAGCTAACATTGTTTCTGATTTTAAAATGTAATTGATAAGAAGCAGTTTTTTAGTAACAAGATTTGCCAGATCGTCGTTTGACTTGACGCGAACAATTGCGATCAAATCATAATTCCCGCTGACTGAATAAACTTCAGATATCCCCTCCATTTCAGTGAGTTGTTCGGCAACCTCGTTAATTTTTGTTCTTTCTGTATTTATGAGAACAATTGAGGTAATCATATTCACTCCTTATGAACATTTAGAATTAGTCTACTTTTTATTTTTCGCTTGTTTTTTACAGTACAACGGATGTTCCAATTAACACAAAATTTTAATGGGTATAAATTACAACGGCAAGGGTAAGCAGCGTCACTATGGTACTGGATTAAGACGCCCACGTTTGTTTCATGGAGACTTATTTGCGGTCACGATACCTGATCAAATTCAAGGCCATCATTGACGCTACAATTTCGTTTTCTTGATTCAGCATCTCGCAAAAGGAGAATAACACGCCCCGATCAGGTTTGCTGTTGGAAGGTTTCACCTTGTGCACGGTGATGCGCAAGGAGAGTTTATCGCCGGGGCGCACCGGTTTATACCAGCGCAGTTCATCCACCCCCGGACTTCCCAAGCTTGCCTGGCCGGGCAAGTAGTGTTCAACAAACAGTCGCATAAACAGACTGCAAGTGTGCCAACCGCTTGCGATGAGACCTCCATACACCGTTTCCTTGGCTCCATTCGGATTCGTATGAAAAAGCTGTGGATCAAACTTCTTGCCAAACTGGACGATCTCATCTTCTGTGATGGTAATAGGTCCGAATTCATGTATCGTTCCCGCCACGTAGTCTTCTAGATATCGCTCCTGCGGTGTGGTGCTGAAATTATTTTTACTCATTGGCGTTACTTCCCCTTCAGTGTTAGGAGAAAATCTCAATTGCTTACCCAAATAGGCCGATTAAGTTTTTCGTAATGTGACATCGGGTGGTTGCATATTACACAATCAGAATGTTCTAAAGCCTTTTGTGGTAGTCTTTCCCTCTGCATAATCCTGGTGCCACTCTAAAGGCACCGGAATTTTGTCATAAAGTGTTTTTCTTTCAGCCTCAAGAAGGCAGCGTGGTGCTCTCATAAAATCAGCCGCACAGAGGGCCTTGCGACGGTGCCGAGGCGATGATTTTTCAAGTTGCTGACAGTAACACATATATTATTTTATTGTAAAGCGGGATGATTGATAAAATGTTGTTGAACTGAGGCGCGGGTTTATGGGGAGGATTTACATTTTTTAGGGTTCAGTCACCCGGACAACCTTATTCGAGACAGCCTTTCCAGGCGGATTGAGTTGGGTGTGGGGGTAGTTCGGCTCACGCTTTTGAAACGATAGAATAGAGGGATTCTGAATCACCCCACCATCAATAGTTATAGCCTTTCGAATAGTTTCATTTTGCTGCCAACTATCACGGCCTGCGAGCACCGTCGGTAAGTAAACAATGAGAGCAGCAGAGATTGAACGTGTTGCACTTTCCCAGAGATAGCTTGGAGTATGATCTACGGCGTAGTAATCTATGGTTTCATGTTTAAATATTGGATTCTTGAATGTGGTTGGTTTGGCAAAAAAGAATCCCATACCTTCATCACAACTGACATCAATAATTAAGCTGTTGGGCTTGAGGCATGAACTTTCCGCTTCGATCACAAAGTCGGTAGGATTTTC
>CAYWGC010000057.1:0-17684 GCA_964457755.1 uncultured Thermodesulfobacteriota bacterium
GATCAAGGAGTAGCATCGTATGCTAAAAATGTTGCTTTTGTTGATGATACTGGTAGCGTCACTTATGCTGAAGCTGCAATTGAAACCCATCAGTTTGCAGCAGCCATTTATGGTCACGGATATAAAAAAGGAACCAAAATCGGGGTTTATTCACCCAACTCCAGTATTGCTTTTATGGTGTTGTTGGGCTTGATGCGGGCTGAGGGGATCTGGTTACCGATCAACCCACGGAATTCGGTGGACTCAAATATAGATCTTGCGGATCGCTTTGATATGTCCGTCATGTTCTATCATAGTAGCTTTAATGAAGAGGTTAAGCAAATTCAGGCTGCGGTACCCGGGATCAAGGAATTTGTCTGTATCGACGGTGATGGTGTGCACGGAGTGTCACTGGCGAATTGGGCAGCGCCCTATGCCGGTGCAACCCATACCATTGGGGAGGAGGAAAAAGATGATCTTATGGCACTCTTCCCGACCGGTGGGACTACGGGCAAATCTAAAGGTGTTTTGATGAACCATAAGGCGATAGAAACGCTTTATGCCAACTTCTACTCTCATCTTAACTATTATGAAAATACGGTTCATCTTTTGGTTGCACCGATGACTCATACGGCTGGCATTCTTGGGGGTATGCATTTTGCCCGTGGTGGTAGTAATGTTATCATGGTCAAAGCCGACCCGCTTTCCATTTTGCAGATGATTGACAAGTTTAAGGTGACCCACCTGTTTTTGCCCCCAACCGTGCTCTATATGATTCTTGATCATCCGGAGTTGAAAAAGTATAACTACTCTTCATTGCAGCATTTTATTGTTGGGGCAGCTCCGACTTCTTTGGAGAAGCTCAAAGAAGCGGTCAACTTTTTTGGCCCGGTATTGACGGAAGCCTATGGGCAGGCCGAATGCCCGGCCTCCATTACCGTTAAAGCTCCTTGGGATTATATGCGCCCTGACGGCACTATAAATGAGGCCCGCCTTAAAGGGATTGGCCGGCCCTGTGTTTTTAATACGGTTGCTATTTTGGACAAGAGTGGCCAGGAGGCTCTTCGGGGTGAAGCTGGAGAGATCTGCGTTCGGGGTAATATTGTCACCCTTGGTTACTACAAAAATGCTGAGGCGACTGCTGAGATACGGCGCCACGGTTGGCATTGGACTGGAGATATCGGAGTGATGGATGAAGATGGTTATATAACTATCGTTGATCGCAGTAAGGATATGATAATTACCGGCGGTTTTAATGTTTATCCCAACCAGGTCGAGCAGGTTCTTTCCGAACACCCTGATGTGCAGGAAGCAGCAGTCGTCGGGATCCCCGACGAGAAATGGGGCGAGGCGGTTAAAGGTGTAGTCCAACTTAAGGCTGATGGAGAAGCTACAGAAGAGGAGTTGATAACTTTAGTTAAGGAGAGGCTTGGCGGTGTCAAAGCACCAAAAAGTATTGATTTTATTGATGTTTTGCCTAAAAGTCCGGTCGGTAAGGTGCTTAAAACTGAGCTACGCAAACAATATTGGCAGGGATCTGATCGTAATGTCAACTAAATTTCTGGTTACTTTAGGGAACAACTAAAGGTACTGTTTTGCAGCCCATGATTTTGCTAACGATGTTATGTGTCCAATCGCCAAGGAGCTAGATTTGATGACTGCTGAAGAGGTTGTAGCCGAAGGATCACCGCTCTACGATTTTCTCAAACAGGCCTATGGACTGGCGTACCATAAAGCTATGTTCCACGAAGTGGCCTGGGGTTGACTCCTCTACGAAATCTATGTTTGAAATGTTATCTACTCAATATTAACTCAATGAGGTGAGAAAAATGAAAGTAAAGGAAAAATACCAAGATTTGACACGGGACCAGTTGCTGGAAAAGGTATATCAGTTGGGAGCCGGATACGAGTCAAATTCTTACAGTTGTTCCCAGTCCGCCGTGGCGGCCCTCCATGAAGTCATAGGTTTTGACGACGTCATCGTAAAAGTTTCCTCTTCCCTGGCTGCGGGGACCGCCACTCAGGTTTCGGGAACCTGCGGCGCGCTGGCGGGGGGCATTATAGTTCTTGATTACTTCTTTGGACGTCCGGTTGAACGATTGTCCAGCGAGGTCCTGATTCCAGATAACATTATGGCCATTCAATCGGCGCTAGAGGCCCCCAAGGAACTCGTGCAAAAATATATTAGCAAATATGGCACGATTAACTGCTCTGGAATCATGACCAAAAAGTTCGGCCGTCCCTATTATTTGAATGATCCTGATGAATTCACGAAGTTTGAAGAGGCTGGTGGACATAGTGATCCCGAAAAGTGTGCGGACATGGTCGGGCAGGCGGCCTCCTGGGCAATGGAAATCCTGCTCGACAAAGGCGCCATTGAACTGTGATCGCCCCTCCAAATAATCCCTTAATAACAAAAAAAGGAGAATAAACATGAAAGTTGTTGGATTTAATGGCAGTCCTAATAAAAAAGGCAATACAGCCTGTTCCATGAACATAGTTTTTGGTGAGTTGGAAAATGCCGGCATTGAAACCGAGATGATCCATGTGGGCAAAGAAAAAATACAGGGATGTATTGCCTGTTTTGGCTGTGCAGAAAAACAAAATGAAGCTTGTTCCGGTGTAAAAAATGATCCGGTTAATGAATGGATTCAGAAGATGAAGGAGGCTGATGGCATTCTGCTGGGCTCACCTGTCCATTTTTCCGGTGTAACAGGGACAATGAAATCCTTTCTTGACAGGGCCTTTGTCGTTTCTTCGATGAACGGCGGTCTACTACGACACAAAGTCGGTGCCGCTGTTGTTGCTGTCAGACGATCCGGAGGAATTCCCGCGGTTGACGCCCTTAATCATTATATCAACTATTCGGAAATGATAATGCCTTCGTCAAACTACTGGAATGTGGCCCACGGCTTTGCCCCAGGGGAAATGGAGCAGGACGGTGAAGGCAAACAGATCATGGAAGTTTTAGGCAGAAACATGGCGTGGATCATGAAAGTTATCAAGCACGGAAAAGGGCAATTCCCCGCCCCTGAGGCGGTTGCTAAAACTATGACTAATTTTATCAGGTAAATTAGAATCTATGCAGTGCGCTAGTTTGTTGTGTTCTCGAGAGTCTGGTCACACTTAACCCCATGATGTGCAGGAAGCAGCAGTCTTCGGGATCAAAAGATTTTAAATGATTGAAAAAATTTATTATCCATTTTACCGGGCACCGAGCGAGGGCGAACTGATTGAAGTCGCTCCGAGCGTGTTTTGGTTTCAAATCTTTATGCCCTTTACCTTGAACCATATAAATCTATGGTTGCTGGAAGGTGAGGATTCCTGGAGTGTTGTTGATACCGGTCTGAGCAACCTCGAAAGCCGCAAGGTTTGGGAGCTGGTCATTGCAAAGTATCTCAAGGGCAAACCTATAAAGCGGGTAGTTGCTACCCATATGCATCCAGACCATGTTGGCCTTGCCGGTTGGTTGTGTAACCGAAACCAGGGTGAACTCTGGGTGTCCCGGGGTGAATATGACTCCTACAATGATCTTTTGACCGAAATCCAGCAGGAAGCTTACGATGTTGCCCATCAGTTTTACCGGGTGGCTGGCGTCAAGGATGAACAGCAGGGTCACTACTCTGCTTTTATTGGCTTTTTTGATAAACTGGTAGACCGTTTACCCGACCCGATTCGCTTTTTGTGTGACGGCGAGCTTTTAAATATGGGTGGGCAAGAGTGGCAAGTCCTTGTCGGTAGAGGCCACTCTGCAGAGCATATTTGTCTGCTTTGCGAACGCTTGGGGATATTTATTTCCGGTGACCAGCTACTACCTGAAATCTCCTCAAATATCAGTGTCTGGCCGAAAAAGCCGGAGGCCAATCCGCTGGAAGAGTGGTTGCTTTCCTGTCACCGCTTAAAGGAAGTTTTAGATAACCATGTGCTGGTTTTACCAGCCCATGGTTTACCCTTTCAAGGAGCCAGGTTTAGACTTGATGAACTGATCGACACCAGCGAGCGCGACCTTAACCGTTTGGCTGAGTTATGTGAGAAACCGCAACGGGTAGTTGATGCCTTTGCACTCTTGTTCAAGGCCGAAGTTACTCAGAGCAATTTAATGCTGGCTTGTGGTGAAAGCCGGGCATATTTTAATTGTTTACTGGGTCGTCAAAAATTAGTCACTGAAACCGATGCTGCTGGAGTACTTTGGTTTCGACAACTTGATGCAAGAATCTAGGAAGTTGAGTGATTTGCAATGACTTTACTATTTAAGGAGAGAAACTATGTCGGAAAACCAAATTGATTTAAATGACAATCGTAAGAAACAGCTTGGGCGATGTATAGAGGTTATGCCGGATTTGGCTAATCTTCTCATTGCTCAGATTGAAGAAGCATACAAAGATGGCGCCTTAGATAGCAAAACAAAACGCCTTATGGCCATGGCCATTGCTCTTGGTGCTGGGTGCCGCAACTGCGTTCTGGCTCAAGCCGAAAGTGCCTTGGATCTGGGTGCGACTAAGGAAGAATTTTTAGAGACCATTTCAATTGTGGCCAGCATGAGAGGTACAACAGGAGTGGCGGAATCCTTAAGAGTGATCCAGTTCTTGGATGAAATGGGGAAACTTTAGTGACTGATCAAAACATTTTCTTGTTTTTTAACAAGAAAATGTTTTGATCTTAACCAGTTTTCAGGCCAAGTTTTCTCATTCGGGACACCAGAGGGCTTCTTTTTAGGCCAAAAATTGCACTGGCCCCATCGGTGCC
The DNA here is from genome assembly GCA_964457755.1 of uncultured Thermodesulfobacteriota bacterium. Taxonomy (GTDB): domain Bacteria; phylum Desulfobacterota; class Anaeroferrophillalia; order Anaeroferrophillales; family Tharpellaceae; genus Tharpella. Next base: position 4,726 of record CAYWGC010000057.1, read on the forward strand.
ACTGACTTTTCCATTGGTTCTATCAAGTACATATTGAATGTATTTTCGTTGTAGATCGTCAATCGTGGGTAGCTCAGCAAAAGGATGATTGTTGGCTTTTATGGTATTGAGTGGAAGGTCGATTTCCAGAAGATCTTCTGAAGAGAGCAGTATGGCTCTTTCTTATTACCCAAAGGAGGTATACCGTGAGCGCATACGGTTATAAGTATGAGATGGAGTACGTGATGTCCTACGTCGCCAAGCTGGACAAGCCTCAGGTAATTGGACCGGTGGCGGAGGGGTTGAGGCTCAACTTTAACGTAGCAGAAGGCACAGTCGACGGGCCAAAGATCAAGGGGAAGTTTATTCCGCTTGGGGCTGACTGGCTCACGGTGCGTACGGACGGCATTGCCGTGTTGGACGTGCGAGCTACCATCCAGACTGACGACGATGCCCTGATCTATTTGTATTACAAGGGCATTATCGACCTAGGGCCGAACGGTTACACGGATTTTATGGAGGGCGCTTCGTTTCCTCCGGAAGGAATTGACATACGTACCAATCCGTGGTTCCAGACAGCTCATCCCAATTACAAGTGGTTGACACGGGGTTTCTTCGTCGAGGTTGGCAAGGTTTTCCTGGACAAGGGTGAGGTTTCCTATGATATCTACCAAGTGAAGTAGTTAACCTCACTATAAGCCATTTCAAAATCTGCTTAATTGTAGCAAAATTTCGCCTTCCCCCTTGGCATCTTGTTTCTGAAGCCCTCCCGCGTTTGCAACATTGGGGTACATTTTGGGTTGAAATTCAAGCTGATATGCCGAAGCAACTCATTTGCCCCGTAAAACCAAACCCGGAACTGCTTTAATCCTATACCCTACCCAACAATGTGGAAGGAGATCCAAATGGAAAAAAGTATCACAAAGCTTATAGAGCCCATAACTATAGGAACTATGGAACTTGAAAACAGGATGGCTATGCCTCCCATGACAATGTGCTATGCTGGTGAGACCGGTGGCGTGAGTCAGCAGCAGATCAACTATTTTGTTGAGAGAGCCAAAGGTGGTGCAGGATTAATAATAGTAGGGGGGGTTACCGTTGAAAGCAAACTTGGAAGATTGTTTTGCCCTTCCCCATTGTTGTCTATTGATAGCGATGACTATGTAGCGGGGTACAACAGGTTGGTCGAGGCGGTCCATGATCAGGGGGCCAAGATTGCGATACAGCTTTATCATGCCGGCCGGCAGACAACTATTGAAAGAACTGGTGGAAATCAGCCCATTTCCTCTTCCAATGTTGAAACCACTCTAGTGGGCCTTGTTCCAATGCCAAGTGCCAGGGAAATGACTGTCGATGAGATCTTGCAGCACGAAGATGCCTATGCGGAAGCTGCTCGACGGGCCATGACCGCAGGCTTTGATGCTGTATTGATTGACGGTGGTGGGGGATACGGAATCGCCCAGTTCATGTCCCCCTATGTGAACAAAAGAACAGACGCATATGGCGGGGATCTCCAAGCTCGAATGCGTTTTCCGCTGAGAATCATTGAGAAGGTAAGAGAAAAAGTGGGTCCGGATTATACACTCCTTTTCGACCTCCCCGCAGATGAGCTTATAAATGGGGGAATCAGACTGGAAGAAAGCAAAATTATGGCTCGAATGTTGGAGGAAGCTGGTATCAATGGATTCCGAATCCATGTGGGTCTTTATGAAACTTATCAATATGTGATTCCGCCGGCAGCGGTTTCAAGAGGCGCACATGTCCACTTAGCCAAAGGGATCAAAGAGGCGGTTCACGACGCCAAAGTGATGATAGGACACAGAATCAATGATCCGCTTGTCGCTGAGGAAATTTTGCAAAACAAAATGGCGGACGTTATTCTCCTCGGCAGACCCCTAATCGCCGATTCGGAATTTCCGAAAAAGGTAGCGGAGGGGCGTTTGCAAGATATCCGAAAATGCATTGGCTGTAATGAAGGCTGCATCGGCAGGGTAGTCAAGGGTCTCCCAGGGCAATGCGCGGTTAACCCGGTGGTGGGCAAGGAAAAAGAATACCGGATCATTCCAGCCAAAAAACCCAAGAAGATCCTCATCATTGGTGGAGGCGTGGGTGGAATGGAGTCTGCACGCGTAGCGGCGTTGAGAGGTCACCAAGTTGCGCTATGGGACAACTGCAAGCAACTTGGCGGGCAGGCGATTACTGCGGCCATTCCCCCACACAAATACGAAATCAAAGGCTTGATCCAATATCTTATAACACAGCTTGAAAAATTGAAGGTTGATGTGCAACTTGAAAAGAAAGCAACGGCTGAAGATGTTTTGGGAAAGAAGCCGGACGTTGTTATTGTTGCGACGGGGGCTAAGCCGTTTGTTCCTGTTATTCCAGGTTTTGAACAGGTGAATGTTGTGACGGCTTTGGACGTACTTACCGGAAAGGTGAATACCGGCACAAAAATCGTGATTGTGGGCGGGGGGCTGGTAGGTCTTGAAACAGCGGATTTTCTGGCTGAAAAAGGGAAGAAGATTACGGTAATGGAAATGCTCCCCGATGCAGGAGGAGATGTAGAACTTTTCACAAAGATGTTCTTGCTAAATAGATTAGGCGACGCTGGTGTAATCATTCGAACAAACACTAAAGTATGTGAAATTACAGTCGATTGTGTCTTGTCAGACGAAGCAAATTTGAAAGAGTTAAGCGAGTGCGACACCGTTATCAACGCTGTCGGTATGCAACCCAATGATAGTCTTTTTGTAGCGTTAAAAGATCAAATTGCAGAAGTATTTGCAGTAGGGGATTGTAAAAATCCAAGAAATATATTCAATGCGATTCATGAAGGCGCGAGAGTTGCGAGAGCAATTTAATCCGGTCATTGCAGTATGAAGTAGGTAAAGGTATGGAGTCGATTTTGATCTTAGCCAGTTTTCAGGCCAAGTTTTCTCATTCGAGACACCAGGGTGCTTCTTTTTAAGCCAAGAATCGCAGTGGCCCCATCGGTGCCACTGACTTTTCCATTGGTTCTATCAAGTACATATTGAATGTATTTTCGTTGTAGATCGTCACTAGTGGGTAGCTCAGCAAAAGGATGATTGTCGGCTTTCATGGTGTTGAGTGGAAGGTCGATTTCCAGATGATCTTCTGAAGAGAGCAATGTGGCCCTTTCTATGATATTTTCAAGTTCTCGTACATTCCCTGGCCAGTTATATTGTTGCAACAGCTTTTCGTTTTCCGAGTCAATCGTAAGGTTGGAGCGCTGGTATCTTTTTGCATAGAGATTAAGGAAATATTTTGTAAAGAGGGGAATGTCTTCACGTCGCTCTCGTAAGGGCGGCACCCGTAAAGGGATCACATTCAGTCGATAATAGAGATCCTCGCGAAACCTGCCGGCAGTTACCTCTTCGGCCAGGTTGCGATTTGTTGCGGCAATCAGCCTAAAGTCAGAATGTATTGTTCGCATGCCACCCAGCCTAAAAAAAGTACCTTCCTGGATTGCCCGTAAAAGTTTAACCTGAATAGATTTTGGCAGTTCACCAATTTCATCGATGAAGAGGCTACTTTTGTGAGCAAGTTCAAGCCGCCCAATTTTTTGACGATCGGCTCCGGTGAAAGCGCCTTTTTCATGTCCGAATAGTTCACTTTCGATCAATCCTTCCGGAATTGTAGTTGCATCAACAATGATAAAGGGTTCGTTATGCCGCTGGCTCAGCGCGTGTATCTGGTGGGCTATCACCTCTTTCCCGACCCCGGTTTCTCCTGAGAGTAAAATTGTTGAATCTGATGGGGCCACTTTACTTAATTGTTTTGCCAAGCTTTTCATGGCTTGACTTTTGTGGATTAAAACCTTGCCGGTCTCGGACTCTTTAATAAGTTCTTTCTTGACAGTTAAATTTTGTAGTTCTTTCTGTTGGTGAAAAAATTTCCATAGCTGGGTCGTCTGGCGACTGAAATGACAAATCATTTTGTTAAGCATTTCAGTGTTGACGAGATCAAAAGAGTCTTGCAGGTATGAGTTGTCATGATAAAGAACCGCTTGGAGCCTGTTTTTGAGCTCAATGGGCAGGCATAACATTGCTTTGATAGTGCTGCCCGACTGCAATAAACCGTCTTTTTTATCGCGGATTAAGATTGCCTGGTTCTTTTTGAAAGCTCTTTTTATGATCTCTCTGCTCTGTTTAAAATCATCTGCCTCTATGTCGTTGGTTGTTAAATTGCTGGATGCAATAAGATTAGGGTTGCTGTTTGAATTCCCAGACTGGAATTGGAATAACCCGCCGCGTTCTGCTCTTAAAAACCGATTTATGGCAAGAATTGCCAGAGATGAAATTTCATTCTGACTATTAATGTTGAATATCGATTCACTTAATTCGATGTATCGGTCAAATGATTCTTTTGGGGGGGCTGATGAATGTTGTTCCTGCTGTTCCGGGGTTAGTAAGTATTTGAGATCTTCAGGGAAATAATCATCGGCATATTCCCTTAATGTGGTCCAGGCTTTTTGTATATGTCGACGAGCTTCAAAAATATCATCTCTGGCAAGCTCATAGCGAGCTCTTTCGAGAATGGTTTTAGATAGTTGGATACGATCACCGGATAGATCTAGGCAGTCTTCGCTATCTTTTAGATCATTTAAAATAGAAATTTTTGATCTGTTTTCAGCTATCTTTTTTTGCGCCTCTAAACGAAGTGCCACCCCTTGCAAATGGACATTGTTCTCTTTGACGGCTCGTTCTCTGATTTGAGCAAAGGTAATAAAGTCTGGAATAGGTTCATATCCGAGTTTTTCAAACTCATAAACCATCTCCATTATCCAAGGAGATGAAAATTGACGAATAAAGCCAGCCTCTATCCCTGTCTTCATTGCCCGACTTAAAAATTCATGGGCCTCAACTGGGCGGTTGGAGTTAAAGCTTTTTAATGACTGTACTCCTTTAGCAAAAAATAAGGATAATTTATTGTTGCTGGCTTGGGCTTCTTTTTCGGCTTCTTTAAGGTGAAAGTCAGCTTCTTTTTCTCTTTTAAGTAAGTACAGAGCAGTACCTAAAAGCATCCTCAAAGTTGTTGCAATTGTATGGTTTGAGCGTTCTTTACTCATTCGCCAGTGGCAATCAAGACTGCCGATGGCCCGGTGAAACTCGCCGAGATATAGCAGCGTATAGCCAAAAAATATTATGGCTAGGGGAAATGCTGGTTGTCCCTTTTCTTGAGATTCATATAATTTTACCGCCCGTTCCAGGGGGGGCAGTGCCTTCTTGAACAATCCCTGTATAAAATAAAATAGTCCTAAAAAAACTGCAGATCGGTCAAGCATGTCTTCATCTGAGAACTCTTCGGCTCCTTTAATTCCTATCGACAAAGCCATCAGGGCATCCTCTCGTCGGTCAGTGAAATAATAGAGTCTTCCCAAATGCATATTGATGATAGCATGAGAGCGTAAATCACCTAGCTTTTTGGCGACTTCATGGGTTTTGTGTAGATGTTTGGAGAGTTGGGACAGGCCTTTACCCAGGATGAAAGAGATGTTGGATAACTCTAGTATTGCCGCGATATAGAGCTTTTTATAATTATTATCTTCCAATAAGTATATCATTCGGTCAGACGCTTGCTGCAGGATTTCCCAGGCTTGCAGCAGGTTATTATTTTTTAAAAAATTATTGGCAAGTTCAATTTCCATTTCAATAATTTCTTTTTCAAGCCCGGCTTTATTCATTAGTAGAATGAATGTTTGGGGGCCGACCTGCATTTCTGGGCTGGAATCCTGTAGCTGATGCACGATTGTTGCTATACGGTCAGGGGTATTAATTTTTGCAAGTATCTTTTTAGCTTTTGCGGGTATTTGCCGGCTTATGGCAAAGTTGTCGTCTTCGGACTGGATAAGCCAGCCCAGTTTTTTGGATTTGTTGATCACTTCAAATAGCGGGCCTGGTAACAGTGGTGCGAGTTGTCCAATTATGGCAATAGCAATACTCGTTTCAAAGGCATCTAAAACCGCTAGGAAATCCCATTGTTCAGTTGAGAACTTGGGTATTGTTTTTACCATGGATTAACTCCTCGAACTTTTAGTTTCCCAAACTATAACAGAATTATGATCAGGAGGCAACGGCTTTGTCGTTATATCAACACAATGGTGTCTACATAGTGTCTTTAAATTTCTTTTGCACAGGCTAAGAATTAAATTACGTTTATATTTCAAACATTTGCATAATGTTGGTGTTTTGGTATGAGCATTGCAGTTTGCAATTGTTCTTTACTTGTTAAAAAACCGTTTTGACAATAAATTTTTATGAAGGAGTATGTCGATGATTGATTCTTCAGTTCTTAATCCAGATATTATAGGCCATTTGCTGGAGCTTAAAGCCAAAGAGGTGCCCGAACAGGAGGTCTTGATTTTTGAGCGCGGCGAGCGCAGTGAAATTCGTTTGACCTATCGGGATATCTATGAAAACTCCAACAAGATTGCTCGATTGCTGCTGGATAATGGGGTTGGTTCGGGAGATACCTTTGCCGTCTTTATGAAAAACCATCCCGAGTTTGTCTACTCTTTGGTTGCAGCCAGTACAATTGGTGCGACGTTGGTTCCGGTTGATCCGCGAACCATCGGTGAACGTCTGGAATACCTGATTAACGATAGTAAGGCTAAGGCGATAATTGCTGTCGATGAGTGTGCTGTTCAGTTGAGCGAAGTTATCGATCGACTCTCCGGGGTTAAGTTTACGGCAATTGCTTATCTAGTTGATTCTGTAGTCCCGGTTGATAGCCGTTTTCATAACCTTAATCAGACCCTTAGACAGGGTAGTTGGCGCAAGGTTGAACAGCACTGTTTCGATCTCAAACAGCCTTTGGAAATCATCTATACCTCGGGTACTACTGGTGACCCCAAGGGCGTGGTGATCACCGGGGCGCGGGTGGTTGGTTTCAGACAGTTGGCGCACGCGGTTATGAAGTACGAAGCTGAAGATATCCTTTACAGTGGACTCTCGTTGACGCATGGTAATGCTCAGGCGGTGACCCTGTTTCCGGCATTGATGTTGGGGTTTAAAGCGGTCTTTAGTACGAGTTTTACCCGGAGCCGGATTTGGGATATTTGTCGGAAATATGGTTGTACGACCTTTTCTCTGCTCGGTGGGATGATGTCGGGCATCGCCAACCTGACGGAAAAGGATGATGATGCCGATAACCCGGTAAGGATGGTTGTTAATGCCGGGACTCCGGCGTCTTTGTGGGAGGATTTTGAAAACCGTTTTGGAATAAAGATTCTTGAGTGGTATGGAGCGGTTGAAGGAGGTCTGGCCTTTAAACCTATTGGTGAAGGGCCGGTTGGCTCTTTCGGTAAACCGTTTGCCGGAGTTATGGAATTTAAAGTGGTTGACGAAGATGATAACGAAGTCGCGGCTGGGGTGGTCGGTGAGCTGATTTCGCGTATGCTCAAAGGTGAGACCAAAGTTGATTACCATGGAAAACCTGGAGCCTCCGATGATAAAACCCGGGGTGGCTGGTTGCGTAGCGGCGATATGGTGCACGTCAATGAAGAGGGCTGGTTCTTTTTCGATTATCGCAAAGGCGGCGGCCTGCGCCGAGCCGGTGATTTTATCCAGCCTGAGTTTGTCGAAACCGTTATCGGTCGGCATCCTGAAGTAAGTGAAGTTTGTGTTTATGGGGTTCCGGCAGCTTCCGGGTCTCCGGGTGAGAGCGATATTGTTGCCGCCGTAGTACCTTTCCCGGGGCAAGAGATTGATCCGGCGGTGATCTATGCTTACTGTCAGAAGAGTTTGGAGAATAGTAATATTCCCAGTTTCTTGCAGGCGGTTGCGGCCATACCTAAAACCGTGTCAGAAAAACATCAACCCCGTCTCCTTAAAGTGCAGTTTGAAAAAGGCGAAGGTGATATTTTCAAGTATGAAAATTATAAATAAATATATGGAGTAGAATATGGAGAATGTTTATATTGTCGGAGTCGGGAAGATTAGATTCAATAAATACCCCACTGAAACCGTACGCACTATGGCGGAAAAGGCTGTAAACCTGGCGCTTGAGGATGCTGGTTTAGGGAAGGATGATCTTGAGTCGATCTATTTCGCCAACAGTTTCTGGGGAATGTTCGATAAGCAGGACTCAATCAGGGGTCAGGTTATTATGCGCGGTATGGGGATCGACAAGATTCCGGTTACCAATGTTGAAAATGCATGTGCTGGTGCTTCGACTGCCCTGCACCTGGCCTATACTGGAATTCGGGCCGGGATGTTTGATGTCGCTCTGGCGCTTGGTTCGGAGAAGATTACCAACCCCGATAAGGCTCTTTCATTTGCGGCTTACGCTCGGGCGATAGATGTCGAGAATTTTGAAAAGCATATCAATCTGATCACCAGTATGGGAAAATCCTTCGAGCTGCCTGACGCCGTAAGTGAAACAGCACCGGGTCAGGGCCGCAGTGTTTTTATGGACGTCTATGCCATGATGTGCCGCTGGCATATGAGCCGTTTCGGTTCGACTCAGCGCCAGTTGGCCGAAATCTGCTCGAAAAACCATTTTCATGCATCACTCAATCCTCTGGCTCAGTATCAGAATACCATGAGCGTTGAAGAGGTCTTGGCAGATGTGCCGATTACCTATCCTTTGACCCGGGCGATGTGCGCTCCGGTAGGTGACGGGGCGGCCGCAGCAATCGTCTGTTCTGAAAGCTATTTGAAAAAGCTTCAGGATATTGTGCCGGTCAAGATTGTAGCCTCAGTTCTTGGTCAGGGTAGTGATCGAGAGATGGATGGTATCGATATCGGTGAGCGTTTATCCAAACAGGCCTACGAGATGGCCGGGGTTGGGCCTGAAGATATAGATTTTGCCGAACTCCATGATGCCACCGCCTATGGTGAACTGCATCAGAGTGAGGTGATGGGTTTTTGTCCTCACGGTGAAGGTGGCCCTTTTGCTGAATCGGGTGCTACCAGATTGGGTGGAAAAATCCCCCTGAATACCTCCGGTGGTCTGGAGAGTAACGGGCACCCCATCGGTGCTTCAGGCTTGTCACAGATTCACGAACTCGTCACCCAGATTCGCGGTGTTGCCGGAAAACGGCAAGTGGCCGGAGCCCGGATCGGCATGGCCGAAAACGGCGGTGGCAGTATTGGCGTCGAAGAGGCCGCGATGTGCATTCATATTCTTGAAAAAGCTTAGCCTTACAGGTATCATCCCCAACTGTCTCGATGCGATGGATACCCCAAGGGCACTTCCTCACTTCGTTCGGGCGCAGCCTCCAGGCCGGGCTTTCACCCTAAAGGGCACAAGAGCCCGTGACGAGTTGCGCTGTGAGTGAAGTCAGGAAGTACTCTTGGGGTTTGTCCCCCGTCGAAGTGAGCTAAGCCATGTTCGCCGCTGTTTGTTGTTTGTAGAAGTTTTGCTGGGGTCGTGAATAACCATAAGTTCATTTAAAAAAACAGGAGTAATTCATGAGTAAAGATCCTTTTAATATGAAAGACAAGGTGGCTCTGGTGACCGGTGGGGCAACCGGAATCGGCGCGAGTATCGTTGATTGCCTGGCGCAGGCAGGGGCCACGGTTGTTATAACCGATATAAATGCAGCAGCAGGGCAAGCTAAGGCCACAGAGTTAAAAGAAAAGAACTTGCCGGTGGCATTCATTAAGCATGATGTTGCCAGTGAAGCCCAATGGAAAGCCACAATAGATACGGTTGTCGCTAACCACGGCGGCCTGGATGTGTTGGTCAATAACGCTGGCATTCTGATCGGCGGGCTGCTTACCGATATCTCCCTTGAAGACTTTCGTCGGATCTTTTCTGTTAATGTTGAAGGTCTCTTTTTGGGGGTGAAGTATGCAGCAATAGCGATGCGTCCTGGCGGCAGCAGTGGTCGCGGCGGGTCGATTGTCAATCTTTCGTCGGTTGCCGGTATTATCGGGACTCCGGGCGAGTCGGTTTACGGTTCGTCAAAAGGTGCGGTACGTTCCCTGACCAAGCACGCGGCGGTGGAGTTTGCCGCACTCGGCTATGGCATACGGGTTAATTCAGTTCATCCTGGTCTGACTGCGACGCCTATGGCGGAACAATTGTTTGATACGTGGGCCAGTGAAAAACTTTTTGGTTCAGATGAAGCAGTCCAGCAATTAACCCAGCTTCTAATTCCGATGAAACGTTTGGGAGAACCATCGGAGATTGCTCAGGTTGTTCGCTTTCTGGCCTCCGATGTTTCGGCTTATGTTACCGGGTCTGAATATGTTGTTGATGGCGGTCTTACTGCTATGTGAAGGTGCTTATAAGGCTCAGTAAGATTTATCCTAAAGTTTTATTTTCTAGCGTTATGGAGAAAAAAATGTTCGATTTATTAAGTAGGTATTCGCAATTAAGTGATCCGTTGGTCAGCGGGGCTCCTTACAGTATAATTGTTGATGAGGATAAATGTATCGGTTGTGGCCTTTGTGTCAAACAGTGTGCAACCGCAACAATCGCTCTTGTGAAAAGGGAGTATTCGACTAAGCAGGCGGCTGCTTGTCAGTATGGTTGTCCGACCGGGGTTGATATTAGAAAATATATGGGTCTGTTGGCAGATGGCGGCAGCTTTGAAGATGCCTGGAAAATCATTACCGAAGTAAACCCGATTCCTGCGGTAACCGGTCGGGTTTGTCCTCACAATTGTGAATCAGGATGTAATCGCAGTGCGGTTGATAGTTCCCTCAATATCTCCGGTGTTGAACGATCTATCGGTGATTACGCACTGGAAAACAGTCTTGCTTTCGAGAAGTCACAAACACCCAAAAAAGAGAAAGTGGCGATCATCGGATCCGGTCCCGCCGGAATTTCTTGTGCCTATCAGTTGGCACTAAACGGCTATCCTGTGACCATTTATGAGGCTAAGGATAGAGCCGGGGGTAAACTTTGGGATGCAATTCCCGCCTATCGTCTGCCTAAAGATATTGTTAGTCGAGAGCTTCAGCGGATCTTTGATCTTGGTATTGAGGTAAAATATAACTGCGCCCTGGGAAGAGACATCACCCTTGAAAAGTTGCAAGCTGATTTTCAGGCGGTCTACGTGGCGGTTGGCGCCCAGCTGGATGCAGGCCTGGGAGTTCCCGGCGAGGATGCCGAAAACGTTATTCAGGGCTTGGATTTTCTTAATCAGATTGCCGTCGAAAAATCTCTTGTTCTAGGTCAAAAAGTGGTTGTGTTCGGTGGTGGTAACACGGCTGTCGATGCAGCTCGTAGTGCTCGCAGAATGGGCAGTGAAGTAACCCTTCTCTATCGCCGTAGTGAAAATGAAATGCCGGCCTATGCCCATGAAGTTGAAGAGGCTCAGGCTGAGGGTGTGGAGATTGAATTTCTTGCAGCCCCGGTAAAAATCAATAAAGACTCCGGGGGCAAAGCCCTGTCAGTTACCTGCAGCAACATGGAATTAGTCGAAGATGCTGATTCAGACCGTCTCCGGCCGGTGCCGGTTGCCGGTAGTGAATTTGAAGTCGCTGCCGATACGATAATAGCGGCTACCGGGTTGCGAGTGGATAGTAAAGGGGTTGAAGCTCTTACCGAGGGGGTGGGTTGGATAAAGATCGGTGACCATGGTCAGACCAGCCAGAACGCAGTATTTGCCGGTGGCGATGTCTGTATTTCCTCAGGAACCGTGACCGAGGCGCTCGCTATGGGCCGGAGGTCGGCTGCAGCCATTGACGCCTATTTGCAGACGGGCGAGTTGACAGTCGTTAATAAAACCGAGATATCTTATCGCGGTATGCCCTTTCCGGAGTTTGAGAAATTACCAAGAAATAATGGTTCTTCGCTCTCTGTTGAAGAACGTTTTGCGCAAAAAGATATAGAGGTTGCACTGGCTTTGGCTAAGGTAGAGGTCGATGCCGAGAGTCGGCGTTGTCTTGATTGTGGTAGCCAGAAGTCGGAATTTGTTACTGTGGGGGACTACTTTCCGAAAATCTGTGTTGCCTGTCGTAACTGTGAAGTTATCTGCCCGACCGGGGCTTTGGAGATGCCTCATTTTTACCAGGTGGAGAAAGGTATATGGAAAACCCATTTCGAATATCCCGATGCCCAGCAAAATGGTTATCCCAATCCCTTTATGGAGAAGAAGACGCCGGAATTTAGTGATGTTGAGGAGCAGCTGACGGAGACCGAAAAGGTTATTTTTAAGCGTCGTTCAGTCAGGCTGTATACCGAAGAGCAGGTGCCTCGGGAAATCGTCCACAGAATCATTGAGGCTGGTCGTTTTGCCCCCTCTGCCGGCAATTGTCAGCCTTGGCAGTTTCTGGTGCTCAGGGATCCTGAATTGATGGCCGAGATTAACGAGGCTGCACTTACTTGGACAACCAAGATAACCCAGCTCTATCAGGGGAGAAATTTTTGGCGACAGGTTTTGAAGAAAGGTTTGGCAGTCTTGCGGCCCAAGGCTATCGATCAACGCCCCATGGTAGCTATGCATGCTTTGACCAACCCGAAGTTCCAGGGAAAACCACCGGATGTTTTCTTTGGTGCTAAAACATGTATCCTGGTTCTGCAAAACTCTATGGGGATCTCCAATCCAGATTTTGGGGCTGGTATTTGCGCCCAGAACATGGTGCTTGCCGCCCACTCTATGGGACTTGGAACTTGCTATGTCGGCTTTGTTTCAACCGGGATAAATATGGACAAGGAGTTTGGGAAATTCAAAAAACGCCTTGGCATTGAATGGCCCTTTAATTGCGTCGCCACAGCCATTACCGTTGGCTATCCGCAGGTGCAAATGGATGGGGTGACTAAGCGTGAATTTCCGAAGGTAGAGTGGTTGGAGTAAGCAGATTGTGAAATACCTTTAGATCGGTGGTATCAATGAGCCAAATTCTGGGGGCAGGCTTCTCAGAGTTTGGCTCATTTGGGTTTTGCGGTTGTGGTCATATAAGCAAGTAGTTAACTGAACGATAAAAAAGGAGATTTAAATGAATTATAGTTTGACTGAAGAGATGAAACTTTTACAGGATATGACGTATAAGTTTGCCAAGATA
>CAYWGC010000058.1:0-10486 GCA_964457755.1 uncultured Thermodesulfobacteriota bacterium
TGTTGGGCTTGAGGCATGAACTTTCCGCTTCGATCACAAAGTCGGTAGGATTTTCCGTATCTTGAAAAGTTCCGTTTACGATAATATCTGCCTCACTAATCAGGTCAGTCAGCGGCCGTACAGTTCCATCGTGTTCCACCACCACCATGCGAGGCTCCTCCTCACTACCTTTCCGAATCTTGACGTAGTGACAATCGAGTACCTCTTCACGCACCTCGTGGTCGGGGCGTTGAATGCAGATGGTGATATCTCTAAAACCGTGCGCCTTGAGAGCGTATATCGCCCCCCGGCTGACTCCGCCAAAACTGAAAATGATCGTTTTGCGTTGGTTGCCGTAGTGCCCATCGATACCTTTAAGTTGTAAAGCATGGATTACTGCGCAATAGCCGGCCATTTCATTGTTCTTGTAAAACGTGTGGCGGCCAATATGACCGTCAGGAGCCCAAACAAACATATCCTCAAAGGCAATAAGTGTCAGCTTACGATCGATTGCCGCCTGAGTGATATCCCGTTGTTGTACACAATGCACATAGCCCCAAAGTGTTCCTTCTTCGCGGAGTTCTTGTAAATCAGCTAATACTGGCTTGTTAATGATAACCTTGCCAAGGTTGGCCAATAATTCGTGACGGGAGGCAATGCCACCCGTCTGAGCCGCAATTTCAGAGTCTGAGATATTGAATGATGCCCCATAGCCTTCCTCAAATATCAGCTGCCGACGAAGTTGTTCAGGAATGCGTGATAAATGCTCTGGGTGGATCGGAAAACGTCGTTCATCCTGTTTTTTTGAAGTCCCAATGACTCCCATTATTAATTTGCTCATGATCATCTCCTTGAATTGTGAGTGATTTATAGCTTAACACATTGTCCAGTTTTGGGGGACCATCGTAGTATTTCCAGTTATTTTTCAACTTTAATCCGGGCGCTCATACAAGCTAGACAGGAGCCTGATCTAACCCGGGCAGCATCGGAAAGAGAGAGAACTCCGATAATATTTTCTGGATTTTTACGATGGATAAAGAGTCGGCTGACTTGGCTGTGAATCATTTCTGAAATTGCGCTTTCCAGCATTTCATTTTCATTATATGAACGAACTGGAGATGTCATGATCGTTTTTGCGGGAAATTGTGAATCTATTCCTTGCCTATAGGAGAGTGCCAGGTCAGTTTTTGAAATGACTCCTTGAGGAAGTTCTTGCCTTGCAACGATCAGGAGTGCCCCGAAATGGTAACAGGAGAGATCCTCCATAATTCTTGTCAGTGGTTCATTTTCCGACAATGATTTAACACCAGTTGTCATTACTTCTTTGACTAGAATGCGATCGATGGAACCGGGATTTCGATGGGTGCCATTTTGTTTCAAGAGGCCATACTTGCACTCTTGACAATAATTATGCATGAGCCAGACGATGTCGGGATAAGCGAGCGTACCGACAACCTTTTCCGACCCTCCTTTTAAAACATAGAGGCGGTGAACCCTGGCATCCCGCATTTTATCCAGCGCTGATTCAAGCAGGGTGTCGTGATGACAGAAGATCACCGGGGAACACATGATATCACGTAATCTGGTGGTTACCGGTAGACAGGCATAATAGGCCCCCATAATATCGGTTTTGGAAACCACTCCAAGGGGAACATCTGCTTCATCACGAACCAGAAGGGCATCAACTTTATGTTTTATCAAGTGAGTTATAGCTTTTTCAAGCAGTGTTTCAGTCGAGAGCCAGATCACTTGTTTGCTCATGGCGTCTTCTACTTTTAGGCCTTTCAGGGTATTTACATTCGGGGCTTTTGTCATTGAAAAAATCCTGTGTTCCAAAACCGTACTAAAAAAACCGGAGGTTAATAAAAATCAATAGTAACTATTCAGTGTGTTTTGAGATTATACTTTAAATCAACGAATGAACATGAATATTTAGCGAGTGTTATTAGCCACAGACCCACACGAACCCACACAGACCCGAAAAGTTTTTGTCCGTGTGAGTCTGTGGCTAAATTCGAATTACGCTGAACAGTTGCAAGCAATATATCATATCATCCGATTTGCGGCAATTGCTGGATAGATGAGGAGTTCTGTGTATGCATACTCTTTTATGACCGGGTGATGAGTGTTTTTGCTTGAAAGCTGGGGTATGAGAAGTGTTTTTGGGGGTTTGAATCGGTTTTGCTGATGTTTGATTTTGAGGCGGTAACTTGTATTTTGTCAGGGAATAGGGTAAACGGAATTTCGATTCTACATGGTAGTCCGTGCCTAACCTAATTTTAATGTTGAGAAATAGATGAAAAATTTTTCTGATTTGTTGGAACTGGCCCGCCATCTTGGGGCGGGTGATGCGACTTTGATCGAAGTTAAGGATATTGTGGTTCGAGATGAGCTTGCGAGGCTGTGTCTTGAACCGCGTTGCGATGGTTATGGGCGTTCAATGAGCTGTCCGCCGCAGGTGGCCGGGCCCCAGGGTTTTCGAAAGCTGATGCCGGAATACAAACAGGCTCTGGTTTTTAAGCTGGAGGTACCCAAAGAGGTGGCCTTCTCATTTGAGCGTAATGAGGTTTTGGCTTTGATTCATGAAATTGGGGCCGGGGTTGAGAAGGTCGCCCGTGAACAGGGTGCGGTAAAGGCTCGGGCTTTTGCGGGGGGGTCCTGTAAAGAGCTCTTTTGTGCAGATTATCCAGAGTGCCGGGTTCTGGATGAGGGCAAGCCTTGTCGCAATTCCCATCTCGCCCGACCTTCGATGTCCGGTCACGGCATCGATGTTGGCAAACTGATGGAGACTGCAGGCTGGTCTCAGAGATTGGTGGTTGATAAAGCTGAGCCGATGGCGACTTTTACCGGTTTGGTTTTGCTAGAGTGAGACGGGTCCGATTATTTTAGGGAAAGAAAGTTTTTTAAAATGGCCATACCGGCTTCGGTGAGGATTGATTCGGGGTGAAATTGGATGCCCCAGATCGGAAGTTTGCGGTGGCGGATGGCCATGATCTCCTGGTCATCACAAGCGCGAGCTGTAACTTTGAGGCAGGCGGGTAACGTTTGCGGCGCGATTACCAGTGAGTGGTAGCGGGTAGCAGTGAAGGGGTTGGTAACATCTTTGAAAAGTTCACGGCCATCATGTTCAACCTCGGAGGTTTTGCCGTGCATGATATGGGCGGCGCGAACAATTTCGCCGCCAAAAGCGGCACCGATGCTCTGATGTCCGAGACAGACGCCTAAGATCGGTAGTTTTCCGGCAAACTTTTGAATTGCGGCAACCGAGATCCCAGCTTCAGCCGGGGTGCAGGGGCCGGGAGAGATGACGAGCCGGTCAGGGTGTAAATCGGCGATTCCGGAAAGCGTGATCTCATCATTTCGTTTGACCACTACCTCTTCCCCTAAGATGCCAAAATACTGGACGATGTTGTAGGTGAATGAGTCGTAGTTATCGATCATCAAGAGCATCTTGTTTAAGTCCCTATTTTCCGAAGCCGTCAACAATCAGAGTACCGCTTTTACTGTCTTTACTGACCTGTAGGTAATTGCGTTTGGCTCCATCTTGCAACATCTCGCTGAAGGAGCGGTAGCCGATGGTGGACTCATTAAATGATGGTCGCTTGCGCTGCATTGTCTGTTTAATCATTGAAGACCAGAGGATCTCCTTGTTTTCTCGTCTTAAGGCTGTGATCGAGTCAAAAAGGAGTTGGAAAGCTTCGCGTTTCTCTTTCGAGAGGTCTCCGGTAATTGTTGGCGGGGTCATCTGGGAGGCTTGTTCCAGATCTTCGTAGAAGATAAATTCGTCGCAGTTATCGCTTAAGAGGTCTGAGGTGCTGTCGCGCATGCCGATGCCGATTACCTGTTTGCCATTCTCTTTGAGTTTGGAGACCAGGGGCGAAAAATCACTGTCACCGGAGACGATCACAAAGGTGTCGATATGATCTTTGGCATAAGACATATCCATGGCATCAACACAGAGACGGATATCAGCTGAGTTTTTGCCGGTCATGCGCCGTTTCGGGATCTCGATGAGCTCGATTGCAGCCGCATGTAACTCCTCTTTAAATTTGGCGTAGCTAGCCCAATCGGCATAGGCTTTTTTGACAATTACCTTGCCTTTTTCGACGAGTCTTGCGAGGATCGTTTCGATCTCGAATTTCTCATTATTTTTGCGGTTTTTAAAGCCCAAGGCCAGATTCTCAAAATCGATGAAAACCGCCAAGGTGTGTTCCTTTTCAGCCATTATTGAAAACTCCGTAATTATAGAGAAAGTGCTATTAAAGTGTAATGCTCAACCTGATTATCAGCTTGACTTCAACCTACTAAATGCTGACGCCAGAGTCAAGTGCAATGTCGGTGTTATAATATAATGTACGTCTATGACTGCGGAGCTATTTTTTAGAATTGACAAAGTGATTGTTTGACATGATGGTTTGCTTTCCGTATAGATGGGTGCGCAAGTTAGGGGGGACAGAAGATCTATTTTTTAGGGTAAATTTATAGTGGAGAGGGGATTTGTCAGTATGGGTTTAAGAGATGATATTGCGGCATCAGTCAAAGATGCCATGAAAAAGAAAGAGAAGCTTCGCCTCGGGGTTTTACGAATGTTGATGTCGGAGATGAAAAATCGCCAGATCGAGAATCAACGCGAGCTCGAAGATGCGGATATCCTCCAGGTTATCACGCGCATGGTCAAGCAACGTCATGATTCCGCCGAGCAGTTTGCCAATGGCGGGCGCGAGGAGCTGGCGGCCAAGGAGAAGAGTGAGATTGAGGTGTTGCAGGGTTACCTGCCCCAAGCCCTCTCTGAAAGTGAGCTTGAAACTCTGGTTAAAGAGGCGATTGCCGAAACCCAGGCCACGAGTAAAAAAGATATGGGTAAGATCATGAAAGTGGTAATGCCTAAAATTGCCGGTCGGGCTGATGGCAAAGCCGTCAATCAGATGGTTGCCAGATTGTTAGGGTAGTTTAACTGTCTATGGTTACTGAAATTTCTGGGGTTTTGCCCCCTGCGGCCCAGGCGGCCCGGATTCTTGAGCTCGATCGGGTTTTGGCTCTGGTGGCGGCAAAGGCTTCTACAGCTACTGCTAAAGCCGCCCTTCTGGCCTTAGAGCCAGCCCCGCTTGAAGATGCTTCAAGGCTTAAGGAAATTTTAATTCAGACGGCGGCTTTTATGGCCTTGACCCGTGAATGCGGGGTGGTGCCGCTTAATGGGGTCGAAGATCTTAAGCCTTTTTTAGAGGAGGTGCGTTTTCCCGAAAGCTGGCTGCCACCGCGTGAACTGCTGGCGATAGCCCGTACTTTTGCGGCCCTTGAAGGGGTGTGTAATTATCGTAATAATGCCGTCGAGCGGGCCGCTGATCTCTATCAGCCGGTGGCCTCGGTTTTTGCCAGTATCGAATCTTTTGCACCCTTGGCTCGTTTGATCGAGAGCTGTGTTAATGATGAGGAGGAGGTTCGTGACAATGCCAGTCTTGAACTAAAAGATATTCGTCGGCGGATTGTGTCGTCGAGACGGCAGATCAGCACTCATCTTAATGATATCCTCGCCAATCCGGATTTTGAGCCCTTTATTCAGGATAGTCTTGTAACGATTCGTAATCAACGTTATGTCCTGCCCTTAAAAACTAATTTTCGCAGTACCATTCCCGGCATTATCCATGACCACTCCCGTACCCGGCAGACCTGTTTTGTCGAGCCCTTGGAGAGTGTCTCCTTAAACAACAATCTTGCCCTTCTTCTCCAAGAAGAGAGGCAGGAGGAGATTAATATTCTGTGTATGATCGGCGATCGTCTGCGGCAGATGACGGCATTGATTATTATAACCCTGGAACAGGTTCTAGAGCTTGATAAGCTTCAGGCTAAAGCTCTTTTTGGGGCTCAGATCAAGGGTTCAGCTCCGGTTTTGCTGGAGTCTTGGGAGCTGGATGGTTTTTTCCTGAAAGATGCCCGCCATCCGCTTCTGGTCGCAAGTCAGAGCCCGGATCAGGTCGTAGCTATCGATGTCGAGTTTCCTGCCGGACGCTACGGTCTGGTGATCTCCGGAGCCAATACCGGTGGTAAAACCGTCAGCTTAAAAACCGTTGGCTTGATCGCCTTGATGGCCCGTTGCGGCTTACTTTTGCCGGTTGCTCCGGAAAGCCGGGTGCCGCTCTTTCCCCAAGTATTCGCGGCGATTGGCGATGAACAGAATCTTGCGGCCTCACTGAGTACCTTTTCCGGTCACCTGTTGGCGGTCAAATCGATTTTGGAAAGGGCCGATGCCAACTCCCTGGTCCTGCTTGATGAGTTGGGGGTCGGTACCGACCCCAAAGAGGGGGCGGCCCTGGCCCAGGCCGTACTGATGGAGCTAAAAAAACGGCGCGCGACATTTATGGTGACGACCCACTATAATGATGTCAAATCCTATGCTTATGAAGAGGATGGGGTTAGTAGTGTCGCGGTCGCCTTTGATCCGGCAAATTTTAGACCGCTCTACTATCTTCAATATGGGGTGCCGGGGCTTAGTAATGCTTTTTTGATCGCGCGTAAATTAGGCTTTTCTGAAGCGTTGGTTGAACAGGCCCGCTCGCTTCTGGATGAGGGTGAAAATCGAACCACAAATTTGGCGGTCCGTTTGGAAAAACGCCTGGCTCACACCGCTGGTCATGAAAAAGAGTTGCTCAAATTAAAACAGCAAGCCCGTATTGAGAGCGAACACGGACAGCGTCTAACGGCCGAGCTCTTGGCCGAAAAAGAGAAGATTCAGAGCTCTGCCCGAGAGCAGGTTGCTCTTCTGGTTAAAGAGGCACGCCAGAAATTCAAGTCTCGTTTGGCGGAGCTGGAAGCGACCAGGGCTGAGTTATCGGCGGCCATAAAAGCCGCCGATAAAGCAGTTTTGAAAGTGCATCCAGAGATTAAGGTTGGTAAATTGCGCAACGCTTTCAATGAAGTCCGGGATGAGGTTTATGAGCTTTTGCCGGAACCGGCCAGAGTGCCGGACGCAGTTGATTGCAAAAAAATTGTGGTCGGTGATCGGGTTCAGGTGGCCGGTCAGACGAAGGCGGCAACGGTTATCTCAATTGAATCCTCGCGTAAGCGTTTTACGGTAGTTTTGGATGGTAATCTGCGGGTGACTTTGAGTCCAGATAAGATCAGTCGACATCTGCCTTTAACTGTGAACGCTAAAGCGGCTGCGCAAAAGGGTTCTGTAAAGATTAGAAATGTCGTAGCCGAAGATGCGGGTTTAGGTCCTGGTCGTGGCGCTCTCGGGGTTACGGGGCCGACTCAGGTTCTCAATCTGATCGGTAAACGGGTTGAGGAGGCCGTCGAGTTGCTGGCTGTTTTTATCGACCAGGCGGTGATTGGAGGTCACTTTCGGGTTGAGCTTATCCATGGTCATGGTACCGGACGATTGCGTCAGGGAATTCATGAAATCCTTAAAACCCTGCCCTATGTCAGCAGTTTTTCCCACCCCGATGCCGCCTCTGGTGGTGCGGCGGTGACTATTGTTGAACTGGTGAGAAAGTGAAAATGTTTGAGCCGGTTATAAAAATAGAAAATCTGGTTAAAGAGTTTAAAAATATAAAAGCTCTGGCCGGGGTTTCGTTGGCGGTTATGCGGGGCGAAATATTTGCCTATTTGGGACCAAATGGCTCCGGCAAGACGACGACGATTCGTATCCTTTCTGGTCTCAGCCGGGCGACTGCTGGTCAGGCCTGGCTCAATGGTTTTTCGGTTGAAGAGGAGGCTCTTGATGCCAAACGTCAGTGTGGGCTTGTGCCTCAGGCCTTAAATCTGGACCAGGAACTGACGGTTTTTGATAATCTTGAGATCCATCGTCGTCTCTTCTCTTTGGGGCGTGATAAACGCCAGCGTATCGATGAACTGCTTGACTATATCGGCCTTCTCGATCGGCGTAAATCTTTGGTGCGGGAGCTCTCCGGCGGTATGAAACGACGCTTGATGATGGCGCGGGCCCTGCTCCATGAGCCTGCCATTCTCTTTCTTGATGAGCCGACGGTCGGGCTTGATCCCGGGATCAGGCGCCAGATCTGGGCTCTGATCAAACAGGTTCAAGAGGATGGGGTGACGGTTTTTTTGACGACTCATTATATCGAGGAGGCCGAGTTTCTGGCCGATCGGGTCGCCTTTCTCAACCATGGCCAGATTGTGGCCCTCGATAAGCCTCAAGTTTTGATAAATAGTCTGGGTGAGTGGGCTTTAGATCAGATCCATGCTGGCCGGGTTGAAAGTTTCTACTTCGCAACCCGGGAGGCGGCGGCCGCAAAAGCTGCCGAATTGACCTACCCTTACACTATCCGCCGGGTCAACCTGGAAGACGCTTTTCTCAAGATGACCGGTAAAAAACTTAAGAGTTAAGTTACAGCGGACAGCGGCGAACATCGCTTTGCCCACTTCGAAGGGGACACAGCTCAGCCCGTCACGGGCCAAAGCCCGGCCTGGAGGTATGTCCCCGTATCGAGACAATTTGAGAAAAATATCTGAATAGGCGCGTTAAATTTAATAATCATGTCTGATTCTTTCCCTCCCATCTACGCTCAGGTAGCCTTTAACCTGCCGCTTGATACGATCTTTACGTATCTTGTCGATGATCCTGCAATCGTTGCCCGTCTGGCAGTTGGTAAACGGGTTCTAGCCCCTTTTCGGAAGCGTTTAAGCAGCGGCTATCTGGTTGCCTGGGGAGATCAATGCCCGCCTCTTAAAGAGGGTGTTGCCTTGCAAACCCTAGCCGCAGTGGTCGATGAAGACCCACTCTTTAATCAGGATCATCTCAATTTTTACGAGCGCGCAGCCCACTACTATCAGACTCCTTTAGGTGAAGCCCTGCATGCGCTTTTGCCCGGAGGCCTGCAATATCGTCAGCGCCGACTTCTACGGCTTGGGGAGAAGGCTCTGGCGAATGATGCTAAAACCCGCTCGTCTTTGCTGGCTGAGGTTGTCAAATTGCTGACTGCGGCCGGCTCTTTGGTGCTTGAAGATCTGGCCGGCAAACTTTTGATTCCGGTGCCTTTGGCTCGTCTTAAAGCTCGGCTGGCGCACTGGGTAAAGCAGGGCTGGGTGGTTAGTGAAGACCAACTTCTGCCGCCGCCGGTTAAGGCTCAGGCTGAGATGATCTATGAAGTTGTCGATAAAGCGGCAATTATCGAAGCTTTGAGTGGTTCCCGGATCGAAGAGAGCAAACGCCAGCGCTTACTCGAATTTATTGCAGCCGGAGGCTTTTTTAGTCAGCGGCGTTTTTTGTCGGCTTTCAGCGGTGGTGGTACTTGGCTGCGGCGCTGGCAGGAGCGGGGTTGGCTCAAGGGTGCCAAGGTGCCTAAATTGCGCTCCCTTGCGTCGGACGATAGTGCTCCTTTGGCAATTCCTCGATCTGAAGTGGTTCTGACCCCGGCCCAGGCCGAGAACTTTGCCCAGATTAATGCCACCTTGAATTCGGAAAAGTTTTCCCCCTGTCTACTGCATGGGGTGACCGGTAGTGGTAAAACCGAGATCTATATAAAATTGATCGCTGAGGTTGTCCAGCGGGGGGCGGGGGCGATCTATCTGGTGCCTGAGATCGCCCTGACGATTGAGCTGGTTGATCGTCTGGTGCATGAGTTTGGTCCTCAAATTGCGGTTTTGCATAGTGGTTTGTCGGCCGGTGAGCGTTATGATCAGTGGCGCCGGATTGCTATCGGTAAGGCGCAGATAGTGGTTGGCGCCCGCTCGGCGGTTTTCGCACCGCTGGCCCGGCTCGGAATCGTGATTGTTGATGAAGAGCACGAGCCTTCGTACAAACAGGAATCGGGATTTGCTTATAACGGTCGGGATCTGGCGCTGCTCAGGGGGCAGATGGTCAGTTGCGCAGTTGTTTTGGGTTCGGCAACGCCGGCTTTAATTAGTTATTACGGTGCCCTAGCGGGGCGTTACGAACTTCTCTCGTTAACTCAGCGTCTCGATGAAAAAGCTATGCCCCGGGTCGAGATCATCGATCTTGGCAAGGATCAGAAAAACATGTTTGCCTGGGATGGTTTCAGTCCTCGCCTGCTGGAGAGGATGCAAGCGGTCTTTGCCAAGGGCCGTCAGGTGATGCTTTTTTTAAATAAGCGCGGTTTTTCTCGTACCCTCTACTGTCTTAATTGCGGTTATATGCCGGATTGCCGTCTTTGTTCGGTCCATCTGACCTTTCATAAAAGTCTTGATCAGTTGGTTTGTCACTACTGCGGTGGTCAGCAGCCGGTACCGGTGCTTTGCCCGAAATGCGGCGGCAAGCGGTTTTTCCCGCTGGGTATCGGGATCCAGAAGCTGGAAGAGGGGTTGGCGCACCATTTCCCTGCGGCGAAAGTTTTGCGTCTCGATCGTGATGCAACCCAGCGCAAAGGTGAGTTGGGGCGGATTTTGGCAGAGTTCAGAGAGGGTAAAGCCGATATTCTTCTCGGCACTCAGATGTTGGCCAAGGGCCATAATTTCCCGATGGTCGATCTCGTTGGCGTCATCTTTGCCGATCTCTCCCTGGAGATGCCAGAATATACCGCGCCGGAAAGAA
>CAYWGC010000058.1:10586-16657 GCA_964457755.1 uncultured Thermodesulfobacteriota bacterium
GTCATCTTTGCCGATCTCTCCCTGGAGATGCCAGAATATACCGCGCCGGAAAGAACCTTTCAGCTCCTGGCCCAGGTTGCCGGCCGGGCCGGACGCGGGCGTGATAGCTCATCGGGAGAAGTGATTGTCCAGACTTTGCAACCTGATCACTACAGTGTGCTTGCGGCCGCAGCCCATGACTACAAATCTTTTTATGAACAGGAGCTGGAGAGTCGGCGGGAGTTGGCTTTTCCGCCTTTTGCCCATCTTGCCAACTTAAGGGTGGTCGGTCCCGACCAAGATAGAGTCCGGGATTTTCTGAACTCAGCTAAAAAACTTGGCTACGATATGCTCGGTACGAGGCCGGGATCATTTGCCGAGTCCCCGCCGCCAGTTGCTATTTTAGGGCCGGTGCCATCGGCAATTGTCAAGGTCCAGAACCGTTATCGCTGGAACCTCTTGATTAAATCAAATCAGCGCTCGTTACTGCACAAATTTTTACGGCAATGGCGCCGGCAACTCCCGTCTCTGCCGCCGCTGAAATGGCGTCTTGATATTGATCCACAATCATTTTTTTGAAGTTGCGGACAGGATAATATGAAAAAAGTACATTTGATTGGAATCTGCGGAACTGCGATGGCGGCTTTGGCGAGTATGCTTAAGGAGCGGGGTTGGCAGGTGAGTGGCTCCGATGCTGCGGCCTATCCGCCGATGAGTGATCTCTTGGCGGCTCAAGGCATCAAGGTGGGGTCCGGTTATAAGGCCGCACGACTGGATAAAAGTTTTGCCCTGGTAGTGGTCGGGAATGTGGCGGCACGTAGTAATGTTGAGGCGGTACGGGCCCAAGAGTTGGGCCTTTGTTGTCGTTCATTGCCGGAAACTTTATGGCATGAATTTTTGTCCTCTGCCGACCGCCGATTGGTCGTAGCTGGAACCCATGGCAAGACGACTACAGCTTCGATGTTGGCGTGGGCGCTGGAGAGTTGCGGGGCGGAGCCCTCTTTTATGATTGGGGGAGAGTTGCAAAATTTTGCGACCAACTATCGGCTCGGACAGGGTGGGAGTTTTGTCTTAGAAGGAGATGAGTATAATAGCGCTTTTTTTGATCGGCATGCCAAATTTCATCACTATCGAGCAACTCATCTTATTATAACAGGAATTGAGATGGATCATGTCGACCTCTTTTCTGGGATCGACGAGATTATCGAAGAGTTTAGGAAGCTGATTACAAGCCTGCCGACGACTGGCTTATTAGTGGCTTGTGGCGATTGTCCGGTGCTTAGTAAATTATTGCCTGAGGTTCCATGCCGGGTCTTAACTTATGGTTGGTCTGAAGGTTTGGATTTTCAACTGATTGACTATCTGGTACTGACAGATGGCGGACGGATCAGGATTAAAGCTCCCGGAAACCCTCAGGAAGAGCTTAAAGTTTCAGCAATTGGTCGTCATAATGGTGAGAACGCCCTGGCGGTGGCGGTTTTGCTGCGGGAGCTGGGGTATCCACAGTCAGCGGTGGCAGAAGGTTTAGGCTCTTTTGCGGGGATCAAAAGACGCCAGGAGATTATCGGGCGTTGCGGTGAAACTATTTATATCAGTGACTTTGCCCATCACCCAACGGCTATCAGGCGAACCCTGGAGGCTTTGCGGGAGCATTATTCAGAGTATCATCTGGTGGCGGTCTTTGAGCCGCGGACCGCGACCAGCCGCCGCAAACTTTTTCAAAAGGAACTTGGTTCAGCCTTTACCGCAGCCGATGAGGTTTTGCTGGCTCCAGTCCATGCTCTTGTCAACCTTGGTGCAGGAGAGGCCTTGGATACCAGAAAACTGGCCCTCGACATTGGCGGGGTTGATAAACCAGCTCAAGCTTTGGAAAAGCTTGAGCTGGTTTACGAGATGCTCAAGCGGAGAGCCGGACAAAAAGAGTTGGTAGTTTTGATGAGTACTGGCGATTTTGGTGGTCTTTTCAAGCGTTTGGGCGAAGGCTTTATGGTAAATGAAAATTAAATCGATTGACAAGGCCGGAAGCAATGAGTATAGAGGCGCTCCTTGCTTGTTGGGTACGCGGATCTTGGTTTGACTGACCGTATCTAAGTTGAATATAAATTAAGGTTTAAATGGCGATCTTTACAAAAGAGTTATTGCAACTTAACCGCACCATGCGGATTGTTCTTGCGGTTGTCCTTGTGACCATAGTGGCAACCGTTTTTTTTCTGTGGCGGGATATGGAGCAACGGAGTCTGGGGCAGAATGCCGCCTTCAAGGCTCCGATGCATATCTATACCAAGGCCGAAAAATTGATGATTCGGGGTAAGTTCGACCAGGCATTGCGGCGTTATAATGAGTCTGCAAAGATGTTGCGGGCGATTCCGGAAATTGATCTGAGTAACGATTTTTACTACGCTATTGTCAATAACGCTATAGGCACCGTGCATTTGCGGGTTGGCATTTATGGTAAGGGTGAAAGCGGAATTGAAAGTCGAGCTGATCTCGGGAAAAATCGCGAAGAACTACTAAAGTCTTTTGGCTATTTTACTCTTAGTGTGGATGCTTATCAGAAATGGTTAGGCGCAAACCGACCGGCTGGAGATGTGATTGCGGCTCTTATAAATAGTCGCGAAGGTATGGCCAAAGATAAGATTATGCTTGAGCCCTTTGAGCGCTACGAGCGGGCTCTTTCCGTCAGCTTGACAAATTGTGGGATGGCCCAGCGTTATCTGGGAGATCTGCAGAGGGCGGAAGGCTATTATCTTCAAGCTTTGGGTCAGTGGGCTGAAAACAGAACGGCTACAGCTAACCTTGAGTCGATGCGGAAAGTGATTGCCGAAGACGCGGGTGAAAAAGTTGTCGAAAAAACGGAAGCAGGACAGAAAAACCTTGACAACTAGTTATGTAACTGTTAGAAGCGCTGGCTCTTTTCGATTGTCTGGCACTCAGAAAGAGTGTGGGCTAAAATGGATAGCTTAAGTAAGTACGGTTTTCAACGGAGATAAATAATGCCGACGATTAATCAGTTGGTTCGCAAAGGTAGAGAGCAAATCAAGAAAAAAACCAAGGCTCAGGCGCTGAAAAGTTCGCCACAGAAGCGTGGGGTTTGCGTAAGAGTTTATACAACGACACCGAAAAAGCCTAACTCGGCTTTACGTAAAGTTGCCAGAGTACGTCTTACTAATGGCTTCGAGGTGACTTCATATATCCCTGGCGTTGGCCATAATCTGCAAGAGCACTCGGTTGTTTTGATCCGAGGCGGCAGGGTTAAGGATTTACCTGGTGTTCGTTATCACGTAATTCGTGGTACCCTTGATAGTGTCGGGGTTCAGGATCGTCGTAAGGGTCGTTCCAAATATGGTGTCAAGCGCCCGAAATAATATTCGGAGCCGAAGACTCGTAGCCTAAGAACTCGTATCAATTGTTATAATTTGACTTGAATTACCGAGGATTTTATAGATGGCCAGGAAGAGAGATATAGAAAAACGCTTGATTAACCCCGATCCTAAATACCATGATCGTCAGGTTGCCAAATTTGTCAATGGCTTGATGCTTGACGGTAAGAAAAGTGTGGCTCTGAATATTTTCTACGACGCCATGGATCTGATTAGTGCACGGGTTGATGAAGACCCTCTCGCAGTATTTAAAAGCGCTCTTGAAAATGTCAGACCTCTGGTTGAGGTGAAATCCCGTCGTGTTGGTGGGGCCACCTATCAGGTTCCGGTTGAAGTGATGCCTGATCGCAAGATGGCTTTGGCAATTCGCTGGCTGATAAATTATTCTCGCTCTCGGGGCGAGAAAAGCATGTCCCAGAAATTGGCTGCAGAGTTTCTTGATGCAGCCAATAAGCGTGGTAATGCTGTTAAAAAACGCGAAGATACTCATAAGATGGCTGAAGCCAACAAAGCCTTCGCTCACTACCGCTGGTAGAAGGAATGGCAAAGTAATGTGGGCCGACAGTACCCTATAAATAGATACCGCAATATTGGTATCATGGCTCATATTGATGCTGGTAAGACCACGACAACTGAGAGAATTCTCTACTATACAGGTATTTCCCATCGTCTCGGTGAAGTTCATGACGGTACCGCAACGATGGATTGGATGGAACAGGAGCAGGAACGGGGGATTACGATAACCTCGGCTGCAACAACCTGCTTTTGGCGCGATCACCGTATCAATATAATCGATACTCCGGGACATGTTGATTTCACAATTGAAGTTGAACGGTCTTTGCGGGTGCTGGATGGGGTGGTTGCCGTGTTTTGCGCGGTAGGCGGTGTTGAACCGCAGTCTGAAACCGTATGGCGGCAGGCGATGAAATACCAGGTTCCGCGAATCGCTTTTATCAACAAGATTGATCGCATCGGCGCTGATTTTGATCGAGTCGTGACCATGATGCGCGAACGACTGGGGGCTCGTCCCCTGGTCTTGCAACTGCCTCTCGGTGAGGAAGATAAATTCGCCGGGGTCGTTGATTTGATTGCCGACAAGGCAATCTATTTCGATCAAAGTTCTTTGGGAGCTGAATACGAAGTGCGCGCTGTACCTGAGGAGATACTTCCGAGGGTAGCGGAGTGCCGCAATAAGTTAATGGAAGATCTGGCTGACCTAGACGACGATTTTGCCTCGCTCTATCTTGAAGGTGAAGATATAAGCGAAGCCGAAATCAGGAGTTTGGTCAGGAGAGCGACCTTGGCGTCACAATTGACGCCGGTTTTATGTGGATCCGCGTTTAAGAACACCGGTATACAACCCCTGCTCGATGGCATTGTTGACTTTCTTCCCTCCCCTTTAGAGGTAAAAGAGACGGTCGCAGTTGCTGCTGAAAGTGGGGATCCTGCAACAATAGAGGCAAGTGATAAGACGCAGCCGACGGCTTTGGTATTTAAAATCATGACTGACCCGCATGTCGGGCAGCTGGCTTTTTTACGTTTGTACTCAGGAGTTGTGGAAACAGGTATGCAACTCTATAACAGTAGTCGCAATGTAAATGAGAGAGTCGGCCGTCTGCTGAAAATGCACGCCAATAAGCGTGAAGAGGTCAAAAAGATTTATGCCGGAGATATCGTCGCTGTAGTTGGCCTCAAAAGCAGTACCACCGGAGATACCCTCTGCCTCAAAGAGAATGCAGTTCTCCTTGAGAATTTGGAGGTTCCGGAGCCTGTAATTGAGGTTGCAATTGAGCCATTAAGTCTGGGTGACCATGAGAAATTGAGCATGGCCCTCAACAGGCTGGCAGCTGAGGATCCTACCTTTAGAGTAAAAATCGATGAAGAGAGTGGTCAGACAATAATATCAGGGATGGGTGAACTTCATCTTGAGATTATCGTCGACCGTCTTGCCCGCGAGTTTAAGGTCAACGCTAATGTTGGCAAACCGCAGGTTGCCTACCGGGAAACTATTACCAGTTCTATAGATTGCAAAGGGGAGTTTATCCGTCAGGATGGAACTCGCCCTCATTACGCTCAGGTTCAACTCCGGCTCGAACCAATAGCCAATGAGCAGGGATTTTCCTTTGTTGACCAGATCCAGGACGACGAGTTGCCGAAAGCGTTTATTGAACCGGTAGCTCTTGGCCTGAAGGAAGCAATGCTAGCCGGGCCCTTGGCTGGCTACGAGATGACCGGAATTAAAGCTTACCTTACAGGGGGGAGTTGGCATGAAACCGATTCCAGTGAGATCTCTTTTAAATTAGCTGCCTCGATTGGCTTTAACGAAGGAGTTCGAAAAGCTCAGCCGACTATTCTCGAACCGGTAATGGAGGTTGAGGTGGTCGTGCCCAGTGACTATCTGGGCGATGTAATGGGCGATATTAATGGGCGTCACGGTCGTATTCAGGGAGTTGAAAGCCGTCGTGGTGAGATGCAGGTAGTTTCTGCCTTCGTTCCCTTAGCCGAAATGTTTGGTTATTCGACCCAAGTCAGATCCCGCAGTCAAGGGCGTGCAACTTTTACAATGCAGTTCAGTTGTTATGAACCGGTTGCGCAGGAAATAGTGCGTAAGCGAATTGAGTATACAGCAACCTAAGAGAAAAATTTAACAGTCGGAGAAGGAAATGGCAAAGGCAAAATATGAGCGCACCAAGCCTCACGTTAATGTTGGCA
>CAYWGC010000059.1:0-16655 GCA_964457755.1 uncultured Thermodesulfobacteriota bacterium
GGGATTCGCACCCGCTTGAATATGCGACCTAGGCCCGGCCGCACTAACTATTCAGCCAACCCACCGTAAAGTTGTACTTAACAACGCTGAACATCGCTTCACCCTCATGAACGGGGTCAAAGCTGGGGTGCTAACGCACCTTTTACCAGCAATGACCCCAATCCCGGCTGCTAGAGGGCAATGACTGAATAGTTACAAAAAGTATTACATTTCCATACTAAATAAAATTTTCCCGCATTTTACGTCGGTTCTTCCGGCACCACTCAGGATTCGTGCAAAATTTGGCACAGGCGGTCGAGTTGGCCCAATGGCTATGCATCTCTTCATCCATACACATTACCGGTTCGATATGAACTTGGCTGGGATTAGGAATCCGCCGTAATTTATTAAACAGAGTTCGAATCCGACCCGGCTCTTTTATA
Organism: uncultured Thermodesulfobacteriota bacterium; assembly: GCA_964457755.1. Classification (GTDB taxonomy): domain Bacteria; phylum Desulfobacterota; class Anaeroferrophillalia; order Anaeroferrophillales; family Tharpellaceae; genus Tharpella. The sequence continues at coordinate 423 of CAYWGC010000059.1, forward strand.
ATTGGTTGATCGCAGAGCAGTTTCCAGTTACCACAGGAGATAAAGTACTCTTTCTGATGCTCTGGGGTCATATGCTCAAGAGGATAGGTGTAAACCCAGGCCCGACGTTCCTCAAATTCTTCATTTTCAGCATCGACTTCAACAATAACCGACATTTTCTTGCGTAGATAGACACTTTTGCGACTGTCATCAGGATAGTAACCCTCAAGCTGGTCAAGCGCCCGCATAACCTTTACCGGATTGCCGAAAGTCATTAACTCGCCAACCACCAGATCCTGACAGCCATCCAGGGTGATGAGACCGGGAAAACCAATCGGCAGATGGTAGAGAAAACCCTGGCAATAGGCCGGTTCAATAGTTTTTACTCTTTTCTGGAGAAAACGATTGAAATTTTTATAACGCTTCATCAAACTGCCGTAGACAAAGAAATAGGGGGTTTCGGCAACTGCGACACGGCGCATCTCCTGCAGTTTTCCCCAACGACCGTTGGTAACGATACTGTCACCTCATTGAACAAGATTTATTAAAAGATTGAAAAAAATTCAAACAAGGTCAGTTTTTTTAGCTTCGGCTACCTTCATAATAATCGAAGCAGCCCGTTCAGCCAGACTGAAAAGATCGGTTTTTGCGACATAAGTTTTAGCGTTGGCGCTCCACTGCCGGCGCTGCGAAACTGAATCAAGCATCTCTAAAAGCATCTCGTCAAGTTGCGGCTGGAGAAAAGGTGAGGGCACCACTTTCCCGGCCTGAGCCTTTGCAATATGAACACTATATCCACAAACATCGGTCACCAAAACCGGCAGACCTGCAGCTAAAGCTTCAATCAGAACACCACCGGTGTTCTCTTGATAGGCGGGATGCAGGAAGATGTCAGCAGCGGCCAGAAAACGGGGCACATCGGTGCGCCCGCCGGTAAAAATCACCCTCTCAGAAAGTCCCTGACGCCGGGCCAGTTTGCGATAAAAATCGAGATTGTCATCACCAACAACCACCAGCCGACTCTTTTGCCGGATCGCTTCCGGCAATGCCAAAATCGCATTAAGAGCCCGATCGACACCTTTTCGCTTAAAACCGCTGCCAACCATCAGGACGACTAACTCATCTTGGACAAGCCCCAACTCAGTCCGAAGCGAGCGGCCCAGATCCCGGCTATCGGCGGGCAGGAGACGATCTTTCGGAACCCCGGGCGGCAGATCATGGAAACGTTCAGATTGCGTCCCATAGATCTTTTGAAAGAGCTTTTTTTGGACCTCGGAGATTGAGAGAATGGTGGTTTTTGCCGTTGGCGCAAAGACCGACCGTTCAAATGCAGCCAGAGTCCGATAACGAGAAGTCAGACGATAAGCCCACCCTTTAGCTTGCACTGTAACCGCATAACAGGGGTCGGCGGCAAAGTAGAGATCAAGACCGGGCATTTTATTAAAACCGACTACCGCCCGATAATTTTTGCTCTGGGCCTGATCCTGAAAACGCTCAACGAAAGATATATATTGACGATGATGACTCAAGCCCTTACCCGGCAGATGGGAAAAATTGACTCCCGCCGGGGCTTCACCTTGAAGACGAGCCGCATAGATATCGACTTCGGTTCCCGCCTGACGACAAAGATCGGCAATCCGCAGACAATCGCGCTGTAAACCCCCGTAAGGGAAATATTTAAACAAGGTAAAAGCAAGTTTCATGAAAGAATCTACCCTAACTCAATAAACTCTAAGAGCCGCTTCCGAAAGACCGCACTGGAAAAGCACTCAACGACGCGCTGATAAGCGATCTCAACCAAATCACGTCGGGCTTTGGCATCAAGTTTCAAAGTCTTCTCCAAGGCCCGGCTGATCTCATCTACGGCGCCGGCCTGACAGAGTTTGGCATCAGCTCCCAAAACCTCGCCGATACCACCCCTGTCGGTAGCTACAATCGGCAACCGACAAATCATCGCCTCGAGCAGAACCCGGGGAAATCCTTCAGCCACAGAAGTCAGCACAAAACAATCAAAAGCCGGCATTAAGCGCACAGCCTGGCTTTGCGCTCCGGCAAAGGTAACCGCAGTTTCAAGATCCAAGGATTTTACCTGACTTCGCAAATCATCTTCAAGACGACCATCGCCAATAATAACCAGGTGAGCTGAGGGCAGGCGTTGAGTCAATTTATGAAAAGCCGAAATCAGGGTTTTCTGATCCTTAGCCCCGACCAGACGCCCAACGTGACCACAAACCAGAGCCGTGGAAGCAACCCCTAAAAACTGCCGTGCCGCCTGACGCGGCAAAAGACAATTTTCTGTTTGGCTAACGTCGACTGCATTGGGAAGGGCCAGAACAGCTTCAGGATTAAGCCCAAAACCGGCCGCCAGAACATCCTCTCTGACCGCCTTTGACACCCCGATAAAACGACAACAGCCTTTGAAAATAAAACGTCCAACCAGACGCCGCGATAAACTTTGCATCTGATAGAGAGCGTGAACCACAGAAAAAACCGGGATTTTTTTTTCAGGAGATTGAGATAACGCAGAAGCTGCAATTGCCGTGGCCTTCCAGCGGTGTGCCAGAATCAGGGAGGGTTCGAATTTATCTATATACTCCCGCAACCGGCGCCGGGCAAAGAGACGCAAACCTTTGAGCTGGCGCCGATTAAGCTCTAATGAAATAATTTCATCTGCCGGAATCGTTTTGTTTTCATTCTCTGCCGCGGAACCGGTCAAGAAAACCACGACTCGATAATAATCGGAGGGGAAGGCCTCCAGATACTGGTTGCAGGTTACCCGCAAACTATCATCGCGATAACGTATCTGAAGAACGGTTTTAAAGGTGCTCATTGCAGATCAGACTCGCTGGCAGAACGATCCGGACGAAATTCAATCGCGATACCGTAACAGGGAAAGAGATAACAGAGATTCTCTTCGTAAAATTCCTGCATTGCGGGCGTCAGATTAAAAATCTTCTCATGCAGCCGTTTCCACCACTTTCGCCCTTTAAAGGGCGACCTAAAACGCAGCTTCAAAGAGATTATCTCAAGCCGCGCATCGGTATAGAAAGTCGGTACTTTACGGCCTAGCTGCCTTTTTTCGTGACAATAATAATAAAAACTGTAGAGGCCAAAAAAGCGCACATGGGTAGGATCGGAGTAGTGGTAAGGGTTGGAAAAATGGGGTACCATAAGGCGGCAGCGACCATCACTCTTTAAAACCCGCATAACCTCTTTGAGAAGTTGATCGAATTTACTAATATGTTCAAAGAGACTACGGGCATGGATCTCATCAGCACAGGCATCAGGCAGAAAAGAGAGTCCTTTTTCGAGGTCAGCAACTATATCGACATGGTCTAGATCAACCCGATCGATACCGATTCGGCCATCGTCCGCAAAAGCTTTTGCTTTATCGCCACAACCAAGCTCAATAATTACCGGAGCGGACCCCTTCAGGATGGTGTCAAGGTCGATGTTTATCTTTAAAGTGATCTCAGTCATTAATATTCAGTCAGCTAATAGAGCAAAAAGTGAAGCATATTGACGAGCTACAGTCTGGCTATCATAAGTGCCCATAAGCGCTTGTCGGGCCCGTTTACCAATCGCCGGCAGTTCCTGACGTTGATCCAGAAACCAAGCGATCTGCGCAACCATCTCCTCGGGATCAGAAGCCAGCAAGCCACTCTTTTCAGATTTTACAATTTTTCTGGTTACAGCCGTAGCACTGGCAACTGTCGGCAGGCCACAGGCCATATACTGCAATAATTTAAAAGCGCATTTTCCCTTGCTCCAGGGGTCTTCAAACAGAGGCATAACCCCAATATCAAAACCTCTGATATTATCAACTTCTCGCTCTTTAGACCACCGTATTTTCTCAACAGGGCAGTTAAAATCATCGATAAAATCATCGCAGACAATGGCCAGTTTAAAATCCTGACGTTCTGCAAAGAGACTATTCAAAGGTTCAGCCAGAGCCTTGAGGTAAACCAGATTAGCGCGTGAACCAATCCAACCGATAGTCAGGGGCCGGATAATTGAATCATCAAGACAAGATGGGTCAGGAGTAAAATAGTCGCAATCGACCCCGGTAGGAACAACCTCAACCCGATGTGCTCCAGCCTCTATGGCCTGCTCTTGAAGGTATTCATTACCAGCACAGAGAAGGTCGGCCGCATGCGCGATTGCGGCAAAACGCAAGCTTTTACGCTCAGAGATAAACTCATTGCCATTACTGTCAGAAAACATCACCGCATCATCAAAATCGAAAACCAGGGTGCGAGCCCGCTGCCGCAAAAGATAGAGCGAATGACGATGAAGCAGGCGTTTCTGCAAAACGACAATATCGTAAAGCGGCAATTTACGAAGCAGTTTAAAGCGATCCCAATTGCCCTTCGGCAGACGCACAACCTCAACTTCGAGGCCCAGATCTCGCCAAATGGCAAGATTTTGAAGAACCCGAAAACGGACGCTGGGAGTTTTAAAAGAGGCGGTCAAAAAAAGAATTTTCATCAGCCACCTTTTTTTAGTCGTCAGTGGTCGGTCGTCAGTTGTCAGTAAAAGCAACTGGCCACTGACGACTGAAGACTGAAATAATCACATCGCCTTTACAATTAACTTACCGAAAGTACTACAACTGACCTCTTCACCACCCTCCATCTGGCGGGCGAGATCGTAGGTTACCTGACGCCCTAAAATGGCTTTCTGTAGTGCTTTTTCGACCAGATCACCGGCCTCTTTCCAACCCATGAAATCGAGCATCATCTTGCCGGAAAGAATCAGTGAGCCGGGGTTGACCTTATCAAGACCGGCATATTTGGGAGCCGTGCCATGGGTTGCTTCAAAAATGGCAATCCCATCACCAACGTTGGCCCCGGGAGCGATCCCCAAGCCCCCAACCTGAGCGGCGCAAGCATCGGAGAGATAGTCACCGTTCAGATTAGGTGTAGCCAGAACATCATATTCGGACGGTCGCAACAAAAGCTGCTGGAACATAGCATCAGCGATACGATCGTTAAGCAGAATTTTCCCCGGCGGCCAGTCACCCTGATAACAAGTCACGAGCTCCTCTTCGGTCATCACCTGATCGGCAAATTCAGCTTTCGCCATATCATAACCCCACTGACAGAAAGCTCCTTCGGTGAACTTCATGATATTGCCTTTATGAACCATAGTCACAACCCGACGGTTATTGTCGATAGCGTACTGAATCGCTTTGCGAATCAGACGTTTACTGCCTTCGGGACTCATCGGTTTAATACCTAAGGCCGACCCGGGACGAACCTTCGCCTGGAGCTTATCTCTTAGATAAGAACCCAACTCTTCGGCCTCAGTTGACCCGGCAGCCCATTCGAGACCGGCATAAACATCTTCAGTGTTTTCACGAAAGATCACAACATCAAGATCACCCGGTCGCTTCATGGGATTAGGAACCCCCTCATAATAGCGCACCGGCCGGATACAGGCATAAAGGTCAAAATGGTGCCGCAAAGCCACATTAAGACTGCGGATACCGCCACCAGTCGGAGTCGAAAGCGGACCTTTGATGGCAATCAACTGTTTTTTGATAGCCTCTAAAGTAGCTTCTGGAAGATAGGAACCGGTCTCTTTAAAGGCGGTTTCACCAGCGGCCATAGCCTGCCAGCAAATTTCTCTTTTCCCGGCATAGGCTTTCTCAACCGCAGCATCAATAACTATCCGGGTCGCATTCCAGATATCCGGGCCAATACCATCTCCGGCCAGGGCTCCGATAATTGGATTATCGGGAATCTGGTACTCACCATCCTTATAAGTTATATACTCACCCTGAAGTTTTTCGGCTGTCATCTGATTTTCCCCCTTATACAATAAAATCTTTTAGCAATTAGCTGGATCCGGCTTACGCCAGAGTATAATTGTGAACAGCCGACATGGTCTTTACTGACCACTGGCGACTGACAACTGACTACGCTTTTTTAATCGCCAGATCACGTAACTGGCGCGGGCTTACCGTGTTCGGAGCTCCACTTAATAGACAAGTTGCCTTCTGGGTCTTGGGAAAGGCGATCACCTCACGAATCGATTGACGACCAAGTAGCAGCATCATTAAACGATCAAGACCAAAAGCGACGCCTCCATGCGGCGGCGCTCCAAAACTTAAAGCATCAAGAAGAAAACCAAATTTTTCCCGGGCCTCTTCATCATCGATATTTAAAAGTTGAAAAACTTTGGCTTGAATATCAGCATCATGAATCCTGATACTGCCGCCACCAATTTCAATACCGTTCAAAACCAGATCATAGGCCTTGGCTTTAACCGCCAACGGTTCATCATTAAGTTTTTCAAGGTCTTCCTCTAAAGGCGCCGTAAAGGGATGATGAATTGCGGTATGACGTTTTTCCTGCTCATCCCAGGCAAACATGGGAAAATCAACAACCCAGCAGAAGGCCATCTGAGCCTCATCAATCAGCTCCATTTTCGCCCCTAAGTGGAGACGTAAACGGCCTAAGGCTTCATTGGTAACGTTAGGTTTATCCGCGACAAAGAGCAGGAGATCGCCAGCTTCAGCCGCCATCTCTTGGCCTAATGCTGCAACCTCTGATTCCGTAAAAAACTTGACAATCGGTGATTGCCAACCATCTTCATTAACTTTGATCCAGGCCAGACCTTTGGCCCCATAAACCTTGACAATCTCCAGCAGATCATCGATCTCTTTGCGTGAGAGACGAGTTCCACCCTTAAGATTAAGACCTTTGATTATCCCTTTTTTATCAAGCACTGAGCGGAATACTTTAAATTCAGTCCCGGCAAAAACCCCGCCCAGATCGACCAAGTGCATGGCGAACCGGATATCCGGGGCATCAAGACCGTATTTATCAAGGGCTTCAGTATATGAAAGCCGGGTAAACGGCGGCTTGGTATCAAGTCCTTTAAGCTCTTTGAAGATCGCGGCAATCATCCCCTCCACCAGAGTGATAATATCATCGCTTTCAACAAAAGCGAACTCCATATCGATCTGGGTAAATTCGGGTTGACGATCGGCCCGCAGATCCTCATCGCGAAAACATCTGACGATCTGGAAATAGCGGTCAAAACCAGCAACCATAAGTAATTGCTTAAAGAGCTGCGGCGATTGCGGCAAAGCAAAAAAGGAACCGGGATTGGTACGACTCGGAACCAAGTAGTCGCGCGCCCCTTCCGGCGTACTTTTGGTCAGCATTGGGGTCTCGATCTCGAGAAACTCCTTGCTGTCAAGGTAGTCACGCACAATCTTGGTGACCTTGTGCCGGGCGATAATCGCCTCCTGCATTGGTTGCCGACGGAGATCAAGATAGCGGTACTGCAATCTGATATTTTCGCCAATTTCACTGGTTTCATCGATCATAAAAGGAGTGGTTTGGGACTTATTTAAAACCTCCACCTGAGTGACTAAGACTTCAACTTCGCCGGTTGGCATATTGGCATTTGCAGTCCCCTCTGGCCGCTTGACGACCTCACCCTCGACCTTAAGCACAAACTCACTCCGCAGGGTGTGAGCCGCGGCATGCGCCTGGGGCGCATTTTCCGGGTTAAAGACAACTTGCGTCAAGCCATAACGATCACGCAGATCGATAAAAACTACACCACCATGATCGCGCCAGTTCTGTACCCAACCCGACAATTTGACTCGACTACCGATATCAGTCGCCCGCAAAGCACCGCACACGTGACTGCGATAAGCAGCGGCCAGTGAGCTGCTAAATTCTTTACTCATTTAATCTATCCTTTTTAATCTATCCTTAATATAAGTGAATTTTCTATTATCTTCAAAAACCAGTCAGGCCTTTTGCCATTTTTAGAGGGGAAGAGTCAAGCCCTTTCTGGAACCTGCAACAGCCATTTTCCCCTTGACTTTACAGACACAATCAATTAGAAGCGAGCCCATCATTTTCATTCGGGATGTGGCTCAGCCCGGTAGAGCACTGCGTTCGGGACGCAGGGGTCGGAGGTTCAAATCCTCTCATCCCGACCATGAAAAAGTAAAAAAGGGGGCGGTAAATTCGAAACCTGTTTCAGGTGTTGAATTTACCGCCCCCTTTTTTTGATCTATTGAAAACTAATAACGATAATGATCCGGTTTGTAGGGTCCGGCAATGGGAATACCCATATATTCAGACTGCTGTTGACTCATAACCGTTAATTTAGCCCCTAGTTTTTCACTATGGTAGCGGGCCACCTCTTCGTCAAGTTCTTTGGGCAAACGATAGACACCAACCTCATAACTGTTCTTCCAAAGATCGAGTTGGGCCAGAGTCTGATTGGCAAAAGAGGCCGACATCACAAACGAAGGGTGACCGGTAGCACAGCCTAAGTTAACAAGGCGACCTTCAGCCAGAACAAAAACCTGGCGGCCATCGGTGAAAGTATAGCGATCAACCTGAGGTTTAATCTCCTCTTTCACAACCCCGGGCCATTGATTGAGGCGAGCAATCTGGATCTCACTGTCAAAATGTCCAATATTACAGACAATCGCCTGATTTTTCATGCTGGCAATATGATCGGCTGTAATCACATCACGGTTTCCAGTCGTGGTCACATAGATATCACCCTCGGCCAAAGCATCCTCAACCGTAGTCACCTCAAAGCCCTCCATCAGAGCCTGTAGAGCACAGATCGGATCGATCTCAGTAACTAAAACCCGAGCTCCGAAACCCCGCATCGATTGAGCACAACCTTTACCGACGTCACCGTAACCGCAGATCACCACATTTTTACCGGCAACCATGACATCGGTAGCTCGCTTGATACCGTCGGCCAAAGATTCACGGCAACCGTAAAGATTATCAAATTTTGATTTGGTAACAGAATCATTAACGTTAAACGCAGGGAATTTGAGTTCCCCTTTCTCCATCATATGATAGAGGCGGTGAACGCCGGTCGTGGTCTCTTCTGAAGCACCTTTACAGTTTTCGACCCAGGCCGTAAACTTTCCGACTTTACGGTTGCGGATTTCGCGCAACAAAGCGACTAGTTCAATCTCATCCTCAGATTCGTAATCCGCATCCAAAATTGTGGGATCAAGCTCGGCCCGGGCGCCAAAATGGAGCATCATGGTGGCATCACCGCCATCATCAACAATCAGATCAGGCCCCTTACCTCCAGGGAAAGAGAGAGCCTGATAAGTACAAGCCCAATACTCTTTCAGGGTTTCACCCTTCCAGGCAAAAACCGGTACCCCGGTGGCGGCAATCGCGGCGGCCGCATGGTCCTGGGTTGAAAAGATATTACAGGAGGCCCAACGCACATCAGCCCCCAGAGCCGTCAGGGTCTCAATCAGAACGGCAGTCTGAATCGTCATATGCAGAGACCCCATAATCCGAGCCCCTTTGAGCGGCTTTAGAGCCTCGTATTTCTCCCGGATTGCCATCAAGCCGGGCATCTCATGTTCGGCAATCTGAATCTCTTTCCGCCCCCATTCAGTGAGCCCGGAATCAGCTACCATACAGGGTAAATCAGCAAATGGATCAATTTTAGAACTCATCTTTAACAATCTCCTTCAATAACAAAAATAGAGGGCACCCCCAAAAGGGTGCCCTCATAAAAATTCAACGTTCTAGCAACAACCTACTATCTCAAACATAACCTTTATCAAGGGCATACTTGATAAGATCGGCAACCGAACGAAATTTCATCTTACGCATAATGTTGGCCCGATGATGCTCAACCGTCCGCAAACTGATATAGAGAAGATCACCTATTTCACGACTGGTATTACCTTCGGCAACCATTTTCAAGACTTCCCGCTCACGATTAGTCAGATGCTCAAAGGGGAGCTTCTTGTTTTTACGATAAAACTTCATCAAATCTTCGGAAAAGTCAGCCACCAGAGTAGAAGAGATATAGGTCTCGCCATGCATAACCTGGTCAATGGCTGACAACAACTCATCATCACTGTTCTCTTTGAGCAGATAACCATCGGCACCGGCTGCAATGGCCGCATAGAGGTACTCTTTGTTATTATGCATAGTTAACATAATAACTTTGACTCCAGGCTGAGCCCGGCGGACCTCGGTAATCGCTTCAATACCCCGGACATTAGGCATCGAGATATCAAGCAAAACCAAATTTGCTCGATTATTATTGAGAAAATCAATAAGCTGCAAACCATCGCCAACTTCGCCAACAACCTCCAGATTATCTTCTTCTTCAATAATTTTTTTAATCCCCTGACGCAAAATCGCATGGTCATCAGCGAGTACGATCTTACACTTACCATCATCTCTAAACATCCGGCAACTCCTTGATTTTACAAAGCTTATGATTGCAACCAAGCATCCAAATTAAAACACTCGATTTATTCTAACTTCACAATTTTTACAATCTAACAGAAAACGATCTTTTTTACAAGTAAATCAAGATTATTTTTTCGGCAAAGTAAAAGAGATCTTACAACCATCTCCCGGATGACTAACCAGGGTAAATTTACCGCCCAGAATATGAACCCGCTGGGCCATACTGGCCAGCCCCAGACCAGCCCCAGAACGACCTTTTTGGGCTATATTCATATCGAACCCGACACCATCATCTTTTATTGAAAAACGAACTTCATCACCAGCAATTTCAGCCTCCAATAAAACCAGCGAAGCTTTTGCATGTTTGCCGACATTGTTAATCGCCTCCTGAACAATCCGATAAATATTGCGGGCGGCATCACCAGCAAAAATATCATCCAGATCAGGGACCGCGATCGATGCCTTAAGATTATTTAAAGCCGTAAAATTATTGACAAGATGAACCAGAGCATCACTCAACCCCAGATCATCCAGTATAACCGGACTTAAGTCATGCGAAAGACGCCTGACATCCTCAATGATTTGTGCAATAAACTGACGGGTTCTGCGACACTCCTCCTGCAACTCAACCTTATCGATATGACGCTCAACACTGAAAACCTGCATTTTCAATGCCGCCAGCGATTGACAGAGACCGTCATGAAGCTCATCGGCCAAAAGCCTTCGTTCATCATCCTGAGCCCGGAAAAGATTATTCGTAAGATCTTTTAAACGTTCCTGAGCAATGGCCAGATTGAGATCTTCTTGTCGATCTTCATCATAATCATTAAGCATTCCTAAAAGATAATCCTGCCCGGCCAGAGGAAATTGATACCACTTAATTTTGACTAAATTATTCTGGCCTTTATCCAGCCCAAGAGAGGCCTCGCAAGAATCTGGAATAACCCTCCTTGGAGCCCCCTGAGGATTATGCTGTAATGAGTTCTGCAAACTTTCAAGCAATGATTTATTTTGACAAAAACGTCCGAAATAGATCTTTTCACGAAAACCAGACAGTCCCCCGAAATAGCGCTCGGCAAGACGATTTACAAATTTTAGAGAGAGGAATTTATCGAGAACAATAATAGCTTCCGGCAGTGCCAGCAAAAGATCTTTTGCAAACGCTAAAGATTGACGTTCACGCATGAGCCGCTTCTCTCTGAACCAGAAGATGCGGCTCACAAAAAAACCTGCAAACAAAGAAATTGCCACCAAAGAGACCAACAGCCAGCAAGCCACCCAAACCTTGCTTCTGGCACTTAGCGCACGAAAAGCAAGAGCCTCCAAAAGGGCTTGAATTTTATCGCTAAAATCAAGTGTCAACACAAGATACGCAGAAGTTCCTGGTTGCAAGTTTTCCCGAGCCTGCCGGAGACTAATCAAAGATTTAAGCAAAAAAGAGATTTCCGAAGGTTCAATACCTGGAATATGTAATCCGGCGACGGATCCTCCTTTAACGAGCAGGTGTAATGCCGCCAATGAATCCCAGCTTCCAGAAACTGAACTATCGGCGTTCTTCGTTAACGCTTGCAAGCCTTTAATATCACCAGCATCCCGCTCCCGCTCGCTATCTAAGGCGACCCTTTGAGCTACCAGCAACTGACGACTTGCAATATCACTCTGACGTAGATAAAAGATCATAAAAAACAGAGTTATAATGAGCAAACAAGCTGCGCCAATGGCACCGCCCAAAAGCAACGACTCCTTAAATGAGCCCCTATAAAAGTGCCCCTCCATACAAATAATTCTCAAAAATATTTCAAAAAATTATATATCTATTCAGCCAACCTCTTGAAGTTACTAAAAAAGGCGTCGAACTTTGCTTCGCCCACTTCGAAGATGGATACCTCTAGGGCACTTCCTCACTTCGTTCAGGCGCAAGCTCAGCCCGCTTCGGGCTAAAAGCCCTCGCTGGAGGTCTGTCCCCACATCGAGACAGCTTGAAACCAGAACACGCTGAATAGTTACAAAAATATTAGTAATATATATCAATCGTAAACAGCATGTAATACTGTACAAATACGTCATAAATGCAGTAATGTCAACTCCTCATTTCTCCATATATGCGGAATCTATATTGGCAATACTTACGATAAGAAATCAGCCCCCCGACTGATAACCTCGCCACCAGGCAGTACGAGCAGTTCGGCATCAGGCAGAACGGCTCGCAAACGGGCACCATATGACTTCTCCACCAAGCGACGATCACAGACAATAATAATACCACGATCATCACGGCTACGGATCAAACGACCAACCCCCTGCTTTAACTTTAAAGCGGTTTGGGGAAGAGAGTAATCATAAAAAGGATTACCCCCGCAAGCCGCAATATACTCTAAACGAGCCATCAACACCGGCTCACTCGGAACCTTAAAAGGGAGCCTGACAATCACCAGACACTCTAGAGCCCGGCCTTTAACATCGACCCCCTCCCAAAAACTATCGGTGGCAAAAAGCGCTGTATTATAACTATTTTTCAGTTCATTAAGCAACCATTGACGCTGCCCTTCGCCCTGCATAAGGAGACGCACCCCGCGACGTTGTAAGGAGTCACGACAGATTGCCGCCGTCCGCTGCATAGCCCTATAGGAAGTAAAAAGGACCAGTGAACGCCCCCCAATCCGGGAGATCAAAGTATCAAGGAAAAGACCTAAAGCAGAGATATAGGAAGCCTCGTTAGGCAGAGGCAAGTCACTCGGCACCATGATCATGGCATTACGACGATAATCAAAAGGGCTGGCCAGAATCAGCGAGTCCAAAGTCCCGTTCCGACTACGCTCATCAAGACCAACGCGGGTCGTAAAAAAATCAAAAGAGCGTTCAACCGCAACTGTCGCCGAAACCATTACCAAAGTTTGTAAACGCTTATAGAGCATCTCTTCAAGTAGAGAACCTACCGCCAGAGGGGCGAGCACCAGTTTTAAATTACGCCGACGACCAGCCACCGCTTCGATCCAGGCAATAATCTCAGGCTGGCCACTCATTTTCAAAAAAAAACGCCCGATAAAATCGACCTGAGTCTGCAAACGACCGAGGGCTGCCTTAAACTCTCCGAGCCAAGCTGTAAAAAAATCCTCCGGCAGCAATTTCTCATGCAAACCTTTTTCAATATTACGCCCCAGAGACAAAAGGGCCTTAGTCACAGTTTGCGTTTCTTCGATGAAATTCTCAATCTTAGCGCCCAGGGTCAGCTTCCAAGCTTCACGACATCGCTGTTTATCAGTAACCCGAAGCTTGAAGGAACCCTCGACAACTTCATCCTGGGCAACAAAATCTGCAAGTAAAACCTCTCGCCAGGTCTCAAAATGATCATTAAGATCATTCAAAAGCATCAAGACAGCGGGTTCAGACTCACCTTCAACCTGGGCTGCCAGATTAGTAAGAAAGTTTGAGTGGGCATCACTTTTTCCTTTAACAGTTTTTCCATTTGCAAGCGCAAGTCCCTGAATAAGACGCCGCCGTAAACGGCGCAGCAAGCCCAACTCCGGCCGCCGTTGATGGGCCAGGCGATTAAGCAGCATCAGGAGACCAATCTGTGATATATTTTCACCCAGATAACCGGTCGCCGCCTCTTCAAGATGATGCACTTCGTCCATAACCAGAGCTTCATAACGAGGTAAGACTCCGGCATCAGAAGGAAATTGAAGATCGGCCATCAAGAGATGATGGTTGACCACCAGAAGTTGAGCTTTGGCGGACTCACGGCGAGCATTATAGAAAAAGCAGGGACCAAATTCCTGACAACGTGAGCTCAGACAGGCATCGGCTTCGCTGGCAACCATCTCCCAGGCAGCCGCGCTGGGCAGAGAGGGGAAATCGGCCCGCGAGCCATCAACCGTAGTCTGGGCCCAGGCCAAGACTGCTTTGAGTTCCTCATCAAGCGACTGCGGATCGACTTGCAACTCCTCGGCCAGCTCTTTAACCCGGCGCCGACAAAGATAATTTCCCCGCCCTTTAATAAGCGCGGCCTTGACCGGCAGCCCCAGATGTTGGGTCAAAAGCGGCAGATCTTTATTCAGAAGCTGCTCCTGTAGGTTAATCGTATTAGTTGAAACCACAACCCGCTGACCATGGCGGATGGCCCAGAGAGCCGCCGGAATCAGATAGGCAAGGCTCTTGCCCACCCCGGTGCCCGCCTCAGCCAGAAGAAAACTCTTCCGGTTAAAAGCTTCGACCACCGCCCGCGCCAGATCGGCCTGTTCCGATCTGAACTCGAAACTGGGTAGTGCTTTGGCCAAAGCTCCATCAGGAAAAAAATATTTGTTGATCATATCCGGCGCTAGAGGTTCTACAACCTCCACCACAACCGGTTCAACCACTGCGTAAACTTGAGTCACCAGATTATTGACAATCAGAAAAGCGATATCTTCGGAACCTAAAAGAGAGGCAACCCTTAAATCGGCATCGGAAGGCGTGAGGTTGCCGGAAGGGTGATTATGAATAACCACCTCACCGGCCTTAACTTGTCCCGTTAGAGCCGGCGTCATGTTCTGGTTACCACGAGCCAGAACCTTTGCCTGAACCACTTTGGCGGCTTCGCAACGACCCCGAAAAAAAACCTCGTTACCGGCGGCCCCGGCAATCTCCTGACGCATATAATTGACAACATCAGGGTGTAGATATTTATCTATCTTTTGACCGCAATCCACCTCAACCTGGGCCAAATCAGACGAGGCGAATAAAACCGGATCGGATAATTTAGTCATATAAATTAATCATGTAATTTCAAACCCACCAAATTCACCGATGACCGGATGCCAACTACTTTCAAGATCATCAACTCGAGCCCCCGGAGGGCCAGTGCCACACCATCGAAGAAGCCGTCGCAAAACCTCTTCGGAACCTTCCGCAACAATCTCAACCCGACCGTCAGCCCGATTCCAGACTTTACCACACAGCCCTAAACTTTGCGCCTGCGAACGGGTTGAGACCCGATACCAGACCCCTTGGACACAGCCGCTGACAATTACATGCAAGCGTTTTTCCATAATCCCATCACTTATCGAGGAGTCCAAAATTTTCATCAAGATGATAGAGCAAAGGGGTTGCAGTGGCAACCTCAAGATCGGCAACGGCCAAGGGATCCAGCTTTTCAATCAACATGATCAACGACCTGATCACATTACCATGGGCGACTAGTAAAACATTTTTACCCAGACGCAGATCTTCGCCAACCACCTGCTTGACGAAAGGGTGAACTCTGAGACCGAGTTCACAAAGACTCTCTCCGCCGGGAGGCCCTATTTCATAACTGCGATGCCAGAGATTATAAACATCTTTACCATAAAAAGCCTTAACCCGATCTTTATTGAGACCCTGTAGAACGCCATAACTCTTCTCAATCAAAACAGGATCTGGAATAAGCGGGGGATTAATTTCAAGCGCCTCAAGAAAAAGGGCTGCCGTTTCTCGGGTCCGAGAAAGGGTTGAGCTGTATGCTACATCAAACTTTAAACCCGGACACTTAAGAGCCGCCTCGGCGGCATCAGCCCGCCCTTTTGCCGTAAGCGGCACATCAACCGAGCCGGTAAATCGATTTTCCCGATTCCAGAGCGATTCACCGTGCCGCATTAAAACTAAAATTGACATAATTATTTCCTTACAATCGTGAAATCAAAACTTGATGCATTCGTAAAAAGTCTCGGGATGGCTAAGTAAAAATTTCGATATACAAGGAGTATTGGTTTTTCAGGCGCGAGACCATACATGTAGTATGTCGAGTGTCTGAAAAATCACTACAACGCAGAAGATCGGACTTTTTACGACGCCATCAAAACTTGAATAAAATACTAACGACAATAACGCAAGATAAAATCAACCAATGCCTGCCCCCCGTGACTGGCCTCACTGGTCAAAGGGTCAATTTTGGCAGATGGCAGAAGCAGGAGCTCTTTTTCCGGGCTGGCAAGTTCATCAAAATATTTATGGACCGTTAAACGATCGGCTTTGGCCGCGGCATCGACCTGCATTATCAACATAGGAGACTTGA
>CAYWGC010000060.1:0-16339 GCA_964457755.1 uncultured Thermodesulfobacteriota bacterium
ATTTATTTACCAACACAGAACTGTGAAAAGACAATATCGAGAAGCCCTTCGCTAGCCTCTTGTTCCTGGCCGGTAAGCTCAAGCAGGTGGAAACGGGCCTGATGTAACTCTTCGGCCAGCATATCAAGTAGAGGGTCACTCTCGAGAACCAGGGCTAAAGCCCGGCTAATATCTTCGTAAACTTTACTGAAAAGGTCGAAGTGGCGTTGCTGGGTGAGAAAAAGGTTATCACTTAAAAGCTCAGAGTCGGCTTTAAGAAAATTTGTCAGTCCAGCGATCACTTCACTTATATCGACTTGATCCCGGGCCCCGATACAGCGTAAAAGCGGCCCCTCATAGGAGAAACGCTGACGCAACTGAGCCTCGCTAAAAACCGGTTTAAGATCTGCTTTGTTAAGCAGTATAAGGTGGGGCTTGGAGTGTACTTTATTATAAAGTTCATCATCAAAATCATGCAAAGCCCGGCTTTGATCAAAAACCAGAAGAATAAGACCAGCCTGCTCCAGCCATCTTTGCGTCCGGGCCATTCCTAACACCTCAAGTTCGGCTTGAGGCTGGTCGAGACCTGCCGTATCAGAAAGCTCAACCTTTATTCCGGCAATCTCTAAGGGGGCGCTGACAACATCGCGGGTCGTCCCGGAAATCGGGCTCACCAAAACTCTATCTTCGGCCAGAAGAGCATTGAGCAGACTCGATTTTCCGACATTGGGGCGCCCGGCGAGAACAACTTTAATACCGTTTTGCAGAATGCGGCCCCGCCGATACGAATCAAGCAGGTTCCGGCACTCATTTTTGAGCCTGCTTAAAGGAGTAACCAGGTGCGGACGGGTATAGTTCAAACCCTCTTCCGCGAGAAGATCAATTTCAACCTCAACTGTCGCTAAAAGCTGGTTGATTGAGGTTAACATCTGATTAATAAAATCCGCCAGGCCCCCAGCTAATTGAGCCGTTGCCGCAGCTAATCCAGATTCACTTTCAGCCGCAATCAGACAAGCTACAGCCTCGGCCTGAGTCAGATCAAGACGGCCATTAAGATATGCTCTTTTGGTAAATTCGCCGGGTGAAGCTGCTTCAGCTCCCAGGGCAAAGAGAAGGGTAAGAATTTTTTTACTGTTGTAGGGCCCCCCATGACAATGGATTTCGGCCATCGCTTCGCCGGTATAGGATCGACCGGAAGGCATCAAGGTAACTAAAACCTGATCTAATTTTAATTTGCTGAGAGGATCGCAGATATAGCCCAGATAGAGGTGAAAATAGTCTGGCCGAGCCGGCCAGGGCTGAAATACCTGCTCTATAATAAGATGGGCCTGGGGCCCGCTTAAACGCACAATGGCAATCCCTCCCGACCCGGGAGGGGTTGATAGTGCGGCAATGGTAACCGGCATTAACCCGGCCATTAGCTATAGAGCTTCAGCGGGAGCCGAGTTGGGACGAGGCCGCCGCCGCTGGCTGTTGTTCGGATAAATCACAACTTTCTTGAATTCACCCTCACCTTTACTCCGGGAACGAAGCTCCTGATCATCCTGTACAGCCATATGCACAAGACGACGATCATGGGCATTTAAGGAGTTAATCGTGACCGGCTTACGCAACCTTTTGGCTTTAGCTCCGAGGCGCAGGGCGAGCCCTGAGATATCCTCTTCATGACAGGTTCGAAAGCCATTACAATCAATAAAAATACGGCCCCCTTTGACACCATGCATCTTGTTGACAATAAATTGCAGGGCGTCAAGTACACTGCCGCGTTTTTTGGTCAAAAGATCAAGCCCTTCACCTTGAATATTTAGATGAAGTTCATTCTCCTGCTGGGTAAAAGTGATCTCGCTCTCCGCTACCCCCATTAATCTGAGAATATTAGCTAAAGAAGATTGGATTACCGAGCTCTCAAATTCGGGAATAACAGTTTCCCCGGAATCATTTTTCCGCTCTTTAACTTCAGCCGAAGAGTTATCTTTTTGAGCTTTACCCGCAAGCCTTTGCCCAGATTTTTTCTCGCTGACTCCAATTTCATCTGAAAATGTCGATTTGATAAGATCCTGAACCAGCTCTTTACCAATAATCTCTTTTTTCTTAACGCGAATCAGGGCACTTTTACCGCCGATAAAACCAAAAAGCTTTTTACTTTCTTGACGAATCACCTCATATTCAAGTTCCGCTTCCGTCACCTGTTGGGCAAAACAGGCTTTTTCCACCGCTTCATTTATATCTTTTCCTTCAAATTCTATCTCTGTAAACATATAATATTTCCTCTTTTTTAAGATGTCGTTGTCTGGCGCATCACCATATACTGCTGCCCAATCGACAGCACATTATTAACCAACCAGTAGAGAACCAGGCCTGCAGGAAAATTAAGGAACATGAAGGTGAAAATGATCGGCATAAAGAGCATCATTTTGGCCTGCATGGCATCTCCAGAGGTTGGCGTCATTTTTTGTTGCAGAAACATGGTTGCCCCCATAATTAAGGGGGTGATATAATAGGGATCCTTGGCTGAAAGATCAACAATCCAGCCGAAAAACGGCGCGTGTCGCAACTCAATCGCAACCATAAGGGCCCGATAGAGAGCAAAAAATACTGGAATCTGTACGACAATAGGTAAACAACCGCCAAAAGGGTTGACCTTATGGGTTCGGTAGAGATCCATCATCTCTTTATTTATACGGGATTTGTCATCTTTATACTTCTCTTTAATCTTGGCAAGCTTGGGCTGCACCTCTTTCATCTTACCCATCGATTTATAACTCTTCTGGGAGAGAGGGTAGAAAACCAGCTTAATCAAAATCGTCAGGATAATAATTGCAATCCCATAATTGTGGACATATTTGTTAAAGAAATGCAACATCTGGACTAAGGGCCGGGCGATAACTCCAAACCAGCCATACTCGATAGCAGTTTCCAGATGCATCCCTAAGCCCTCTAAAAAAACCGCTTTTTTTGGTCCAATATAAACCTTTAAACGGTTATCCTGGTTGACCTGTAAGCCAGCCATGAGATGAGCCGCATCAGCTCGCTCAATCAAGCCTTTGGCCCGGCCGGCAGCGACCTCATCGGGCGCCAAAATGACACTGATAAAATATTTACTGGTATAGCCAAGCCAATTTAAAGGTCCCATCAACTCCTGGCGACTGACCTTATTCTCCTTCTTTGAGGGCTTGTAGAGTTCACCGCCAAGATAGCCCACAACGCCACTATAGACATACCCCTTTTTTTTCTGCTCTTGATTAAGGTGCGACCAGTTAAGTTTAATCGCATCGGCTTTAAGAGTTCCACCATCGGAGTCAATAAAAGAGTAAACAACCTCTAAGACATAGCTATCAGGCTGAAAAGTAAACTCTTTTAGCAAAAGCTCACCCGATGGCAGTTGCGCCTGCAATTTAAGGGTTGTATCAGCCGCGTTTACATCTATTGCCAAAGGACTCTCTAATGTATCAAAAAGCAGATTACTGTCCTGGAACCAAACTCCTTTAAAACTGGCCGCCCCGGAAAGCGGATAGGGTCCCCGACCAGTAACTGAGACCAGGTTCAAATCGGGGCTGCCGGCGGTAATATCAGTTTTATATTCTTTGAGATAGAAAGCTTTAAGCTGGCCCCCATAAGAATCTATCTCGGCCCGATACAGTTCATTTTGAATGGTTATTATTTCGCCTTTTTCAAGGACTGGTGCGGCTGCTTGAGACGCATTGTTGAACGCTTCAGGGGAGTGTTGCTCTGGCGTTGAGGCGGGGTTATCTCTATTTACCGAAACTTCGGTGCGGGCTGGTTCTGCGGATGTTTCGACAACCGGTTTCTGTTGGGGGGCTGGTGGAAAGAAGTATTGAAAGCCAAGCAGAACTGCTAAAGAGAGGACAATTGCCAGAATTGTTCTTTTTTCCATTATAAAAAATCCTTGAATTTAAGTAGAGATCATTTAACTTACTTTTTCAGTGAAGAATACTAGAAATTTTGGCAGGTAGAAGAGGTCTTGGAAGAGTGTTAGTGTACAGGACTATCCCATAAAAATATCCGAAAATTTTTTTTGGGGATATTTTTATGTTAATTTACGCCGGATCATAACCTCCGGCGAAAAAAGGGCTGCATCTCACTATCCGCCATAACCCTTTGCATAAACCAAGAGAGAGTCCATATTTTTCGAGGGCGTCTAGCATATATTGTGAGCAGGATGGGGTAAAGCGACAGGAATGGCCGAAATAGGGTGCCAATAAAATCTGATAAAGCTTTATGATAACTATACAGATTTTTTTCAACATTGTTTCAGATATCGATTGCTCTTTTGCAAAAGAGCTGTCAACTGTTCATCCGCAACTTTTCGGGGTAACCGGCTAAAGCTTTCTCTGACAACTAAAGAATAATCATAATTAGCTGCAAAAAAACTTTTATGCTGCCGATAAAACTCTCTAATCAGACGCTTAACCCGGTTTCTAACCACTGCCGAGCCGACTTTTCGACTAGCAGTAATGCCCATCCTTGCACACTCTCCACTGTTGGTCCTGCAGAAAAGGATCAGATGAGAAGAGTAAATTTTCTTACCTGTGTTAAAGATTTCCGTGAAATCTCTTCTAATTCTCAATCTCTCTTTTTTAGTAAATCTCTGCTCAACCATTAAAAGCCCGCAATAAAACTATGCTGACAAGCGTTTGCGGCCTCGGGCTCTACGCCTTTTGAGAATTAAACGACCTGCAGCACTACTGGTTCTGGCGCGAAAACCGTGCTTTCTCTTCATCTTCAAATTACTGGGCTGAAATGTTCTTTTCATGATCTATTAACCGTTTCTATTTAATGGTTTTGCTAAATAAAATAGCGAAATTATCTAATTAAATGGTAGTCCCAACGGGAGTCGAACCCGTGTCTCCGCCGTGAGAGGGCGATATCCTAGGCCACTAGACGATGGGACCATCAATAAACGAAAAGTCTTTCAAATCAAATATCTAGGAGGCTGTCTGAAAGACTATTGCGAACTCTGGCTGGGAGACCAGGATTCGAACCTGGATTGACGGAGTCAGAGTCCGTAGTCTTGCCGTTGGACGATCTCCCATGATAAGCAACTTTTGAGCGCGGCTTCCTAGCACTAAATTTGACTCTTGTCAATAGGTGTTAGCAGTAAGTCCCAATAAATTAAACGTCAAGATTGCCAACCCGTAGAGCATTATCTTCGATAAAAGCCCGGCGTGAAGGAATATTATCTCCCATCAAAACTGTAAAAATATCATCTGCTTCAATATCATCTTCGACCGTAACTTGAAGAAGTTTACGCTTTGTGGGATCCATTGTCGTTTCCCAGAGCTGTTCCGGGTTCATCTCACCAAGACCTTTGTAACGTTGAATGTTAATCCCGTTTTTGCCTTTTTCAAGAACGTTTAATAAAAGCTCCTCTTTACTCTTAATCGTTTCACTTCCTTCTTTAAATATAAACCTAAATGGTGGATTATCTAAATCTTGTAACATCTGACTCAATTTTATCAAGGCTTGATAATCTCCGCTTTTGATGAGAGCATAATCTATGGCAACCGGGGTCTGATTTTGATCAGAGAGTATCATTCTCTTAGTACTACTGCTCTCATCATCTAAAAGATCTTGAAACTCCAAGTTGCAAGCCGGCAGAGTCTCTTGTAAAAAATCCCATTTTTCCTGATTGAGCAAATCACTACGCTGGACGAAACCTAATTTTATAATTTTTTTAAGTAAAATTGCCGGATAGCCTTTAGACTGCAAACGATCAATATGATATTTATATGAGATCAGTTGCAAAAGAGCTTCAATCAGGGGTTCCCCTTTAAGTGAAATATTTTCATTTTCAGCCAGGACTTCCATATCCTGGCTGTTATGTTTTATAATAAACTCACTGAGCTCACGTTCAGTGCTTAAATATTCATGGTGCTTGCCTCGAGTTACCCGATAAAGCGGGGGTTGGGCTATATAGAGATGCCCTCTTTTTACAAGCTCTCCCATCTGACGGTAGAAAAATGTCAGCAACAGGGTTCTAATATGAGAACCATCAATATCCGCATCAGTCATAATAATGACCCGGTTATAGCGCAATTTAGCTATTTTAAAGTCTTCATTGCCGATACCGGTACCGAGTGCGGTTATCAATATTTTTATCTCTTCACTGCCCAGCATTTTATCAAATCGAGCTTTTTCAATATTGAGAATTTTACCTTTAAGGGGTAAAATAGCCTGATTTTTGCGATCTCTTCCCTGTTTCGCTGAACCTCCGGCGGAATCTCCCTCGACAATAAAAATTTCTGATTTAGCCGGATCTTTCTCCTGGCAATCCGCCAACTTTCCGGGCAACATCGAGCCTTCAAGATAACCTTTACGCCGGGTCAGATCCCGGGCCTTACGAGCCGCCTCCCGAGCTTTTGCCGCTTCAATAATTTTTTCTACAATTACAGCTGCAACTGAAGGATTTTCTTCGAGAAATTGAGACAGTTTCTCATTTACCAAAGACTCTACCAAACCTTTTACTTCACTGTTACCAAGTTTTGTCTTAGTCTGACCTTCAAATTGAGGCTCGGGTATTTTAACACTGATAACCGCAACCATACCTTCGCGAATATCCTCTCCACTAAGACTTACTTTATTATTGCCCTTCAAAAGGTTATGCTGATTGATATAACTATTAACACTACGGGTTAAAGCTGCCTTAAAACCAACTAGATGGCTGCCCCCCTCATGGGTATTGATATTATTGGCAAAAGTAAAAACCTGCTCTTTATAGGCGCTATTATACTGAATCGCAATCTCAATATCGACACCGCTGCGTTCACCTTTAATGTAGATCGGTTCCTGGTTAACCGGTGATTTATTGGAGTTTAAATATTCTACAAAAGAGACAATTCCACCCTCATAGAGGAACTCTTTGCGTCGTCCATCTTCACGTTCATCTTCGACAATAATAGATATTCCGGAATTTAAAAAAGCCAATTCTCTAAGACGACTGCTGATTGTATCAAAACTTAAAACCGTATTTTCAAAAATTTCTGTATCCGGCTGACACCGTATAATAGTTCCTGTACTGTTGTTTTTACCAACAACTGTCAAGTCGCTGCATCTTTCGCCACGTTTAAAAGTCTGAATGTAGATATTACCTTGACGCTTAATCTCAACCTCAAGATGGCTGGTTAAAGCATTAACCACCGAAAGACCGACCCCATGCAGACCACCGGAAACCTTATAGGCTGAATTTTCAAATTTCCCCCCGGCGTGAAGCTTCGTTAAAACCAGTTCCACCCCGGAAAGTCCGGTTTCCTGATGAACATCAACTGGAATACCGCGACCGTCATCTTCGACTGTAATTGAATCACCAAAACCGATAATTACCTTAATCTGCTGACAGTAACCGGCCAGGGCTTCATCAATACTGTTATCTACCAGTTCGTAAACAAGATGGTGCAAACCCGACACATCGGTGCTGCCAATATACATTGAAGGACGTTTACGAACCGCTTCCAGCCCTTCCAGAACTTTTATCTTATCTGAATCATATCCAGTTGTCATAACTTGTAAAACCTCACTTCAATAGCCGCAGCTCTTAACTGATCGGCATAATTCCACACATAAAATCTTCGTGTTCCTGACCCTTGATAACACAAGGTTGATTTTTGTTGTTGATCTGTAAAATTATCTTTTCGTCGGGCACCGCCTGCAGAAAATCCATTAAATAATTAATGTTAAAACCGATCAGAAGCGGTTCTCCCTGATAGTCCAGAAGTAAATCTGTATGACCATGACCCATTTCCGGATTGTCGATCGATATCTTTAATCCCTCTTGCGAAATACTCAGAAATACACCTTTATACTGTTCTTGAGCCAATAAATTCATCTGTCTCAAGGTGAAAAGAAGGGGATCTTTTTCTAAAACCAGATGATGAATAAAGTTTTCCGGTATCATCTTACGATAGTCGGGGAAGTCACCTTGCAGCATTCTTAAAACCAGAACAAAACCAACTCCCCAAACTACCACTTCATTATTGCCAAAACCAAATTTCAAGGTCTGTTGGGAGCTGAATACACTTTTTATCTCTAATAGACTTTTGCGGGAAAATATTTTTCTCTCCCCGAGATCAATACTGCCCGATATCTGGTCCGTTCGCGCTACGGCTACCCGATGGCCATCGGTTGCAATCAATGAAAACAGATGAGACCCAGAAGAGATCTGTTTTCCCGACTCTAAAGAATCATCATCTGATAATCCATTAATGGGATCTATCTCCAAAAAAACTCCCTGAAGATTGTAGCGAGGGTCAGAAATCTTAGCTATTGAAAAAATTGTTAGATCTATAAGTTGAATTAAAATTTCACTCTCAATATTCATGTACAGTTCTGGAATTTTAAAATCAATTTCCGGAAACTCTTCGATATCAGCACTTAATATTTTGAATGAACTTTTACTATCTTCAATAGATATAAGACTGGTTTCACTGTTTTGTAAAATTTTTACTTTTTCATCATTGAGACTGCGTACTAAATCGTAAATTTTCTTTCCATTCAATGAAATGGTACCGCTTTTATTAATCTCAGCCGCTATAGTTCCACGAGCACTGCAATTTTGATCAAAGGCAACTATTTCGAGTTCGTTTTCACGAGTGCTCAAAAGAATATTTTCCGAGTTATTCAGAGAAGATGATTTTTCCAAAATATACTGGATTTTTTGTAAACAGTTGCTTAGTTGATTACGATTAGCAATAATTTCCATTATTTCCTCTTTGCTCTAAATAACTAAGATTTTTTCTTAAATATTATAAATTTCATTTTGAAAAATATCTTATTACTTAATATATTAAAAACAAAAAAATAATTTTAGTAATAGTAATAAAGCCTGTTAATTTGTGGAAAAACGACTTAAGCTGTTATTTATATAAAATTTTTTGTGTGGGCAAAGGTGTTGATAATTTTGTTAGCTGTTAAGCATTCTCTGTTGATAGATAGATTTTGTTGATAAGCCCTCTTTTAAGCTCTACTTATTTACAGGTTGTTGACAATCTATCAATTTATTTTTACATCTTTTTAACACTAATTTCACTTTAATTGAGGCCGGTTTTTTACTAACTGAGAAAAAATTTCTATTCTCGGACAGCCTCCTAGTTAGAGGTTATTTTGTCTTTCAAGTTTTCAACTATAGCGGCTATTTTTCGGTCAAGTGAGATATCTTTTAATATCTTTTTACAGGCGTGCATCACGGTTGCGTGGTCTTTGCCTCCAAATTTATGGCCTATTTCAGGGTATGACTCTTCGGTTATAGTACGCGCCAGATACATGGCTATCTGGCGGGGAAAGACGATGTTTTTGGTTTTTTTTCGAGATAAGATATCTTTGTTGCTGATCTTAAAATGATCGGCAACTGCTTTGATGATTTCTTCTATGGTTATATTTACATCGTCCCAGGAAAGTATATTGAGTTCTTCCAGGGTTTTCTTAGCAAAAGCAATATCGATAGAATCGCGCTCTTTGAAAGAAGCGAGCATGGCTATACGGTTAAGAGTGCCGATAATACGTCGTATATCGAGGTTTGAGAGGTGATCGGCGAGAAAAAAGGCGACATCTTTTTTTAAAGGGATATTTTCTTGTTTGGCTTTGGTTATGAGGATAGCAACCAGGGTCTCTTTATCGGGTGGTTGAATATCAGCGATTAGTCCCATTTGAAAGCGGGAGCGCAGGCGACTCTCTAAATTGGGAATATCGTTAGGGAGAAGATCGCTGGTCATAACAACCTGTTTTTGGTTTCTCTCCAAAGTGTTAAAAGTGTGAAAAAACTCCTCTTCCGTACTTGTTTTGCCGGCTATAAACTGGATGTCATCGATAAGTAGAACATCAATTTGGCGATATTTATTACGAAATTCAGCCATTTTCTTTTCCATGAGGGCGTCGACCATTTCGTTGGTGAAATCTTCTGAGGTAACATAACATATGTTTAGGTCAGGTTTTTGCGCCTTGGCATAATTTCCGATAGCATTTAAAAGGTGGGTTTTCCCCAGACCTGGCACACTGTAGATAAATAGCGGATTGTAGCTTTTACCGGGTTGCTGGGCAACCGCCATGGCCGCCGCGTGTGAAAATTTATTGGGTGAGCCAACCACAAAATTTTCAAAAGTAAATTCAGATTTAAGATTATCTAAATCTGATGCTTTTATATGGTTTACCTCGGTAAGCGTGGAGATTTTTTTTACAAAGGGTTTTTTCTTTTTACTGGTTAAACTTTTAACAGTAAGCGGTGTGTCACTGATTAAAGAGGCGATTCGAGGGAAAATGTCGGCATGATTATCTCTCACCCACTCCTTGATAAAGCTGTTGGGAAATTCGATTAAAATATGGTTGTCTTTGCGTTCTTTTAGTTCTATCTCTTTAAAAAATGAATTAAAATCTCGATCACTGACCTCGGCCTGGATTTTTTCAAGAATTTGCGACCAGAACCTTTCATTACTCATATTAAATTTCCCGTTGCCAGTGAGTTTGCCAAAAATTAAAGTTATTTATAAAACCTTCTATTAAAGGCTTGTATTTTCAGTTATTTAATAATCCTGCAGGAGGAATTTTCTGAAACTTTTCACTTTAGCAGAAATGGTCTCTTTTGACAACATTTAAGTTTTCCTGTAGTAGGTCGTATCACTTTATAAAAGAGTCGTATAAGGGGCCGCTTTAGGGGAAGTTTGGGTTAAATATTATGCAAAATTTGTGGTTAATTTTATTATTTGTGTTGGCGATATCGGCCGATTTTCGTTTTGGTGATGAACTATTAAACAGGTTTCATCCAGTAGTAAGGATAGGTAGCTTGATAAGTGTTTTTGAAAAATATTTTTATCCAGCTCAAGAAAATAGTAAAAGGGAATTTTTCACCGGGTTGTTGACAACCTTTCTGGTTGTTTCAACAACATTTCTGGTGGTTAAGACTCTGCTTTCTCTGAGTTCATTTGGGGGGGTAATCTTTTTTTTCCCCATCTTTTTCTATCTTACATATGCTGTTATAGCGTGTGGGGGTCTGGCTAGGGAGGCCCAAAACGTTGTGCAAACTATGCAATCAAGCGGCTTAGTTGAGGCTCGCTTAGCTTTAGCGCGTATTGTTGGAAGAGAAACAGAAAATCTCGAGGAAGAAGATATTTATCGTGCGGTGATTGAAACCGTTGCCGAAAATTTCAGTGATGGCGTGGTCGCTCCGCTCTTCTACCTGTTTTTGGGAGGGCTGCCTTTAGCCTGGGCTTATAAAGCTATAAACACCTTGGATTCGATGCTTGGTTACAAAGCTAGACATTACCTCTATTTTGGCCGTAGTGCAGCTTACCTGGATGACATAGCTAATTTTATTCCAGCCCGTTTAAGTGCTGGGCTGATTCTGGTTGCGGGTTTTTTTCAGGGGTTGGATTGGCGCTCGGGATGGCGTATTCTGGTGCGCGACCGGCGCGCTCATGTGAGTCCCAACAGCGGATATCCAGAGGCGGCGATGGCCGGAATTTTAGGACTTCGTTTTGGCGGTGATAATCGCTACCATGGCCAATTAATTAAGAAACCGTTTATAGGTGATGATCTGGAAAAAGTTTCGCAATTACATGTTATTCAGGCCATCAGAAATCTCTATTTAAGTTCAGCCCTATTGGCTGTTATTATGGTTTTAATATGGTTATAAATTAAACTTATAATTTTGAAAAAGTCGAGTTATTGTAAATATTTTGGCGGTGTTTGAAGAATCTGGGGAAATTAAAGTGAAGCAAATTGAAAATATGGCAGTTCATGGCGGTGAGGTTTTTCGGCTCGCTGCGGAGGCCGGGATTGAACCTGAAAAAATAATCGATTTTTCGGCTAATATTAATCCCTTCGGACTACCTCCCGGGGTCTTTATGGCTATGCGGAAGAGCTTAGATAATCTGGCTAATTATCCGGAGATAGGGGCTCAGAGTTTGTCTCGATCTGTGGCTTGGCGCCATAATTTAAATTTAGAAAATGTTGTGGTCGGCAACGGCTCCAGTGCCCTTATCTATCTTTTGGCTCGGGTTTTAAAACCCCAAAAGGCTTTAATTTGGGAGCCTACTTTTACTGAATATGAACGGGCCTTAAGGCAGTCTAACAGCCAGGTAATAAATCTGCCAAGCTGGGATCCTGAAAAAAAAATCTTATTAGAAGATCTTCTCGAAGCCACTGTTGACGCACAGCCCGACCTCGTATTCTTATGTAATCCCAACAACCCGACCGGGGCTTTGTGGTCGCTTGCGGAGTTGGAATGTATTGTTTCAGAATTTAAAAAAGCTAAAATAATTTGTGTCTTGGATGAGGCTTTTATAGATTTTGTTGGGGCTGAGTTTTCTTTTGCGGCGAGGGTTAATGATTTTGATAATCTTATTGTTTTACGTTCGTTGACTAAAATTTATGCCCTGGCTGGCCTGCGTTGTGGCTATTTGCTCTGTGGTCCTTCCTTGAATCGTCATATAAGTGACTCTTTAGAACCTTGGAGTCTTAACTCTGTGGCCATTGCAGCAGCCATTGTGGCATTGGAAAATGACCATGATTTTATTAATAAGACGATAGCTTTTGTGAAAAAAGAGTGTGACTATCTTTATCAAGAGCTACAGAAAATCGGTTTCCTTAGACCTTTTCCAGCTCATGCCAACTATATTCTGGCAAAACTTGAAAACCATGTAAATGGACCGCAAAGTGGGGTTGAATTGCGCCAATATCTTTTTGCTAAAGAGAGTATTCTTATCCGACTCTGTGGGGATTATAGAGGGCTTGATCAGAATTTTTTGCGGTTTGCGGTGAAGGGAGAAGCTGAAAATCGGCGATTGATTAAAACGTTGAAAAATTATCAAGCGGTCGGTTGATAATTGCAGAATTTTATTTTTTCTCAGATTTGTTTTTAAAGTGAAATTCAACCCGACGGTTTTTAGCCCGGTTTTCCGGTGTGTCATTGGCCACCAGTGGCCGGGTGTCGGAGTAGCCGACCGCCATTAGGCGCTGGGCGGGGATCTTATATTTTTCGATCAAATGGCGTAACACAGCAGTTGCCCGCGAAGAAGAGAGCTCCCAGTTGGATGGGTAGATTGATGATTTGATGGGAATATTATCGGAGTGGCCTTCAATTGCCAGGGGATATTCATGTTCTTCAATTATTTTAGCGATTTCACCAAGAAATTTTTCAAATTCCGGTTTTAATTCAGCGGAACCGCCATCGAACATAAAGGTTCCGTCAACCGTTAAGGTTACGCCATCCTCGTTGACCTTGATTTCAGTTTTATCTTCAAGCTCCTGTTCCTCGACGGTTTTTCTGATGCGTTCTCCCATCTGCATCATATCGATAGTACGATCCTCTTCTTCGGAGAGCTGGATGGTTACGGCAGTGTCGGAACGTTCTTCGTAGACGCCGGGAGTTTCGACCTGGGTACCGAAGGCATTCTTAACCGAGCCTGCCATCTGCCTGAACTTGACAATGTCCATGTTGGCAAAAGAGAGCAAGAGGACAAAGAAGGTCATCAGCAGAGTCGCAAGATCCGCGAAGGTGGCCATCCAGGCCGGAGCACCCTCCGCACAAGGCGGGCAATCGCACTCTTGTTGATTATCGTTCTGTTCTTCAGCCATGAGATTTAATTGTATTAAAAGGTTCTACTCTTCTTCGTCGGGTTTACGTTGACTTGGCGAGAGAAAGGCCTCAAGTTTGCTGCGCACAATGATCGGGTTATCGCCCTCTAAAATAGCCAGAACTCCCTGAATTGTAACCTCCATCATTAAAACTTCATCTGCCGATTTGCCGCCCAGTTTTTCAGCAATTGGCAGAGCTATAATGTTGGCCAGCAGGGCCCCATAAAAAGTTGTCAACAGGGCAACCGCCATGGCCGGGCCGATGGAACTCGGGTCATCAAGGGATTGGAGCATCTGCACTAAGCCGATCAGGGTACCAATCATACCGTAAGCCGGACCCATGGCACCCAGAAATTTGAATACCGATTGACCCGAAAGGTGGCGTTGTTTCATGAAGCCGATCTCGGTACGTAAAATCGAGCTGACCAGATTTGGGGCGGTACCGTCGACCACCAAACGGATGCCTTTAGCCAGAAAAGGGTCTTCTATCTCCTCTTTTTCGAGGGCTATAATACTCTCTTTACGAGCTTTTATGGCAAGGTCGACAATTCTTTCAATGATGGTGTCCGGTGATAGTTTGGGGCTGAGAAAGGCCTTTAAAGCAATCTTGATAGAGCCGATAACCTTGCTCAGGGGGAAAGCGATCATCAAGGCGGCGACAGAGCCGCCGAGGACGACTAAAACGGAAGGAACGTCGACGAAGGTATTTAAGCCACTGCCCATCATGATGGCTCCGAGCACCAGACCGAAACCGGAAATAATTCCTAATATAGTTGCTAAATCCATTTCTTTTCTTTAGTTTTTTAGGGGTTGAGTTGATTGTTTTTATGAGAGCAACAATTGAGAGTGCAGTTTGCTAATAACTTATTGAGAGACAATTTCACCATTTTGTTCATGCATTATAGTTATCGAAGAGCTCTCCTCTTCAGTGCGAATTTCAGCATCTTTAATGGTTAGCCGGATGCCACTGAACAGTTGCTTGGAGACGTGGAGAACGCAGTCCCGATTAGCCTTTTTAAAGTCAGTAATCTGATTTTCCGAATCATTTAAATTACTTAAAGCAGTTTTATGTTTTTGGGAGACGAAGCTGAGCTTGCTTTCGAGCAGTTCGCGCTCCTCTTGCAGACGATGGGCATCATGACGGGTAGTCTGGCCCTCTTCATGTTGTAAAAAGATATTTATCTGAGCAATCCGCTCCTGAAGTTCGTTGAGTTCGGCTTCTATTTTTTCAAGTTGCAGGGTCTGACCCCCCAGCTCTTTAGCGAGAAAGGGCTCACAACCTAAGACAACTTCGGTCGGGGTCGCCCACTTTGCGCCCAACGTGCCGCTGTAAAGAGAGTTGCCAGCTTCGCTTTTGCCGCCGACCAATACCGCTGAGCTGTTACAGAGAACTATACTATTTCCGGCTTTTAAGAAGCTGTGGAGAGAAGATCCGGCAATGAAAATGTTGTTTTTAACTTCAATGTTTGAATTTTCCAGATATTTACACCAGAGATTCGCGCCGCACAACAAGGGATAATCTTGGCAAGCCACGATGCCGCCGCCACAAACCAGATTTTCGCGAGATTGTACTTCAGCATTTTCAATACTTCCGGTAACGGTCAGGTTTTCAGCTTTAACCTTAAAGCCGGACATGATAGAGCCCTTAATCAGCAGGTCTCCGGGGCAATCGATATTGCCCGTGTGAAAATTTATATCACCATCAATTACCAGGCTTTGGTTAACCACAATTTTTCTGTTTTCCAAGGCCGGGAAACCATCCTCTTTACTGATTACGACAATCTGACCATCCTCATCTGATAACTCGACCGTCCAACTGATGATCTCTGATTTGTCTTGGATGATTAACTGGTTTTTAAGGGGAAGTACTGATTTTGCGTCCGTTATAGGTTGCAGGCGGGCCAGGAGTTGCCCGGTGGCTACTTGATTGGCAATAGTGGAGCTATAGTGATCCACGGCGTCGCGTGAATCGGCTTTGCTCTCATGCTCTTTACCGAATAATAGAGTTACTGAGTAGGGCATAAATCGCTTGACTTTTTATTGTATACTATATACTTAGCGACCGTATTTTTCTTTTTATGATACTTTAGGGTTACTGGTAAATATAATTATCAATGGGCTATCCCATATTTTAGAAATTTTAGCCATAGTTTTTTTGTTTTAGCGGTTTTTTATGAAAAGTATCTCTTCTGTTATCTCCGGTCATAAAACTTTGCGTGAAAAAATTGTCGAGGTTTTAAGGGATGCAATCGTCCGGCAGAAAATAAGACCCGGTGAACGGATTACCGAGTTGGAGGTCGCTGAGCGTTTCGGGATCAGCCGGACGCCGATCCGGGAAGCCTTTCGTCAGCTCGAATCTGAAGGCTTTTTGACGATTGTCCCGCGTAAGGGTGCGGTGGTATCCGATATTAAAGAGCAGGATATCAGGGATTTTTACGAGATCAAAGGGGTGCTTGAGGGCTATGCGGCGCGACAGGCGGTCGAGCTTATGACGGAGAAAGATATTGTTCGATTGGAACAATTTAACTTAGAGATCGAAAAGTGCGCCAAACGTCATGATGTTTTGGGTATGACCCGGGCCCATAACGCTTTTCACGAGTTGATCCTGGAAACCTGCGGCAACCGTAAAATTCAGCAGGTGGTTGCCGGGCTGGTGCGGCAGTTTTTGCGTTTTCGTTTCTATGTTGCATCTTTGGTCCATGTTGATGATATCCTGCGTGAGCATGCCGACATTGTCGACGCCATCCGCAGTGGTGACGGTCAGCGGGCCGAAACCTGT
>CAYWGC010000061.1:0-15208 GCA_964457755.1 uncultured Thermodesulfobacteriota bacterium
ACTGAATTTTTTTCACAATCAAAACCGGGAGACAGATTAAATTTTTCTCTATTGCCTGTTTAGTTAAGTTTTCCAAACTGAAACTGTATGTGAAAATTATTTGCGCCCTGAGCGGTAGCGAGGAAGTGCCCTTGGGGTATCCCCCGGTTGAGAAAAATAAAATCAGTCCCCTGACGGTAAAAAGCTAACTATAGATCCACGCTGAGTAGTTACCATAAATTTAACTTCAGCGTATTCTGGTTTAAAACTGCTTCAACTTAATGAGTGTTGATTATGAAATCTGATGAGATTTTTGCTTTAAGCGAAAACTATATTGCGCCTACCTATAAACGTTTTCCTGTGGCTCTGGTTCGGGGCGAAGGGGTTAAGGTTTGGGATGCTGAGGATAATGAATACCTCGATTGCCTGGCCGGGATTGCGGTTTGTAATCTTGGTCATTGCCATCCTCAAGTAAGTGCCGCGATTGCGGCTCAGGCGAGTCGGCTGATGCACGTCTCTAACCTCTATTACATTGAACCTCAGGCCCAGCTGGCAAAGCTCTTATGCGAGCTCTCTTTTGCGGATAAGGTTTTTTTCTGTAATTCCGGGGCTGAAGCCAATGAGGCGGCAATTAAACTGGCCCGGCGTTACGGGCATGAGGTTCTGGGGGAGGGTGCGAAACGAATTATTACGATGCACCACTCTTTTCATGGGCGGACCATGGCGACAATTACGGCTACCGGTCAAAAAAAGGTGCAGACCGGTTATCAGCCTCTGCTTGATGGTTTCGATTATGTCCCATTTAATGATATTGCGGCGGTGGCTGTGGCCATTTCGGAAAAGACCTGTGCCGTTCTCGTAGAACCGGTGCAAGGTGAGGGTGGGATTATTCTGCCGGATGTCGATTATCTTAATCGTTTACGAGCTCTCTGTGACGAACGCGGGGTTCTCCTGATTTTCGATGAGGTGCAAACCGGAATCGGGCGAACTGGTACTTATTTTGCCCATCAGCATAGTGCTATCGTTCCCGATATTATGACTGCGGCCAAAGCTTTAGGTAATGGTTTTCCGATTGGGGCGATGTTGGCCAGTGATCGGGTGATGTCGCATTTTGGTCCAGGTAGTCACGCCTCAACCTTTGGTGGTAATCCTCTGGCTTGCGCAGCTGCATTAGCCACCCTCGAAACTCTACGGGATGAAAAAATAGTCGATAAAGTTTTTGAATCGGGTGTTTTTTTACTCGCTGGCCTGAACCGTCTCAAGCTAAGTTTTCCCAAAATTATTGCTGATATCCGCGGGCTTGGTCTGATGGTCGGGGTTGATTTAAAGATCCCGGTAGGTGAGGTCGTTGGGGCTTGTCTTAGACGTCGTTTGCTGGTGGGTTCAGCTGGAGATAATACGTTAAGGATTACACCGCCCTTAATTATTGAAAAAGCGGAGATTGAGACTCTATTGCGAATCTTGACTGAGGTATTGACCGATGTCAAAATCCGACAACCCTAAAAATTTCATTGATCTTGTCGACTGGTCTCGGAGCGAGCTTGGAGCTCTATTGAATCTGGCGGCGGAACTGAAGCTTGCACCTGAGAAGTTTTCACAGGCTTTGGCTGGGAAAAGTCTCGCCATGATTTTTAAAAAATCGTCAACCCGGACGCGGGTCTCTTTTGAGGTCGGTATGTTCCAGCTCGGCGGCCAGGCTATTTTTATGAGTTCTGCCAATACTCAGGTGGGGCGTGGTGAACCGCTTAAGGATACGGCTCGAGTACTCTCTCGTTATGTTGACGGCATTATGATTCGTACCTTCGATCATATTGAGGTTGAAACCCTAGCCCAATATGCAACCGTACCGGTGATTAACGGGTTGACTGATTTTCTCCATCCTTGCCAGGTCCTGACTGATATATTTACGATAAAGGAGCGTCTCGGGTTAGAGCTTAATGCCCTTGACGGTCTTAAGGTCGCTTATATCGGGGATGGCAATAATATGGCCAATTCCTGGATAAATGCGGCTTTACGTTTTGGTTTTGATTTGAAAATTGCCTGTCCTGCTGGTTATGAGCCCGATGCCCGATTGTTAGCCCAAGTCAACCGGCAATCGTCCGGTAGTGGTCGAGTGGTGGTTGTTCTTGATCCCTTGGCAGCTGTTAAAGGAGCTAAGGTTTTAAATACTGATGTCTGGGCCAGCATGGGCCAGGAAGATGAAGCCCGTGCGCGACGCCAGGTTTTTGCCGGTTATCAGATCAATGATAAATTACTTAATGTTGCGGCACCGGATTTGTTGGTTATGCACTGTCTCCCGGCCCATCGTGGTGAAGAGATTACGGCTGAAGTCTTTGAGCGTTATCAGGATTTGATTTTTACCCAGGCAGAAAATCGCCTGCATGTGCAGAAAGCTTTATTAGTAACTTTGTTGTCTTGATTTGACAAATTTGGAGGTTTTTATCATGAGTGATATCAAAAAAATTGTTCTGGCTTACTCGGGTGGTCTTGATACCTCGGTAATTTTAACCTGGTTGAAAGAAAAATATAATTGTGAAGTTATTGCTTTTGCAGCCGATGTCGGTTTAGGGGCTGAACTTGACGGAATTGAGGAGAAGGCCCTTAAGACTGGGGCCTCAAAGATGTATGTCGAAGATCTGCGGGAAGAGTTTGTGCGAGACTTTGTTTTTCCGATATTTCGCGCTAATGCTATCTATGAGGGCGTTTATCTTTTAGGTACCTCAATTGCCAGGCCCCTTATTGCCAAACGTCAAATTGAGATTGCGCGTCTTGAAGGTGCCGATGCTGTGGCCCATGGTGCCACCGGTAAAGGCAACGATCAAGTCCGTTTTGAGCTGACTTTTTATGGTATGGAACCGCAAATTAAGGTCATTGCACCCTGGCGTAGTGATTGGGGCTTAAATTCCCGGGAAAAACTTATAGACTACGCTAAAAAACATAATATTCCGATTCCGGTTTCCAAGGATAAGCCTTATAGTTCCGACTGCAATCTTTTGCACATAAGTTTTGAGGGTGGGGTTTTGGAAGATCCATGGCGCGAACCCGACGAAGATATGTTTCAGCTTTCGGTATCACCGGAAAAGGCTCCGGATCAGGCTACCTATTGTGAGATTGATTTTGTCAAGGGCGATCCGGTTGCGGTTGATGGGGTAAAACTTAGTCCAGCCGCTCTTTTGACTCGCCTCAATGAACTTGGTGGAGCTAACGGTATTGGTCGTGTCGATATGGTTGAGAACCGTTTTGTCGGTATGAAGTCGCGGGGGGTTTATGAAACTCCGGGCGGCACCATCCTTTTTAATGGACGCCGGGCGGTGGAGTCTTTGACCATGGATAGAGATGAAATGCATTTGCGCGACTCTTTGATTCCTGAATATGCGCGCATGGTCTATAACGGTTTCTGGTTTGCGCCGGAACGTGAAGCTCTCCAGGCACTGGTTGACAAAACTCAGGAAAATGTCACCGGTACGGTCAGGCTCAAGCTCTACAAAGGTAACTGTATTGTGGTTGGTCGTAAATCCCCGGTCTCACTCTATCAGCCTGAAATGGCAACGTTTGAAGAGGACATGGTTTACAACCAGTTCGATGCTGAAGGTTTCATCCAGCTCCAATCGTTGCGCTTGAGAGCCCGCGCGGCTTTAAATAAAAGCTGACTACTCAGTGTGGATCTATAGTTTGCTTTTTAGCGTTAGGGGACTGATTTTATTTTTCTCAATCGGGGCGCAAATAATTTTCACATAAAGCTTCAGTTTGGAAAACTTAACTAAACAAGCAATAGAGAAAAATTTAATCTGTCTCCCGATTTTGAAAAGCTGAGTCTGCCGCAGAACCACTTTAAAGCACCAGCAAAAAGCTTGAACTTTGCTTCGCCCTCTGTAACTGGGGACAGAATTAAATACTGTCCCCACATCGAGACAGTATGGAAATCCAATCTGTCTTCCAGATTATAGGATGGTATAACTCGCTGTGTCAATCAACTCCAAGAGTAATCTCTGCCACTCTGCGTCTCTGCGGGAGAAAAGGTTTTTTTCTTTTTCCGGGAAGTCAAGCATGACCTGGTTATTGTTACTGGTCGTTGTGATGACAGTGTTTTTAGACTTGTGGACGAAATCATTGGCTTTGCAATATCTTTCTCCAGTCTATTCGAAAAAAATAATTGATGGGTTCTTCTCGTTAACACTGGTTATGAACTCCGGCGTTGCTTTTGGTTTATTCAACGGGATCGAGAGTTCAATTAAATCTTATGTATTGTTTTCACTCTCTGGAGTCACGGTTGCTTTGGTTATTTTCTACTATTTTTACGAAAAATCTCTGCAGTTTGGAGCCCGTTTGGGTTTAGCCCTGGTTATTGGTGGGGCATTTGGTAATATGATTGACCGCTGGCGTTTTCAAAAAGTTGTCGATTTTCTTGATTTCTACTGGCAAGGTTACCACTGGCCCGCCTTTAACATTGCCGATTGCGCGATTAGTATCGGTGTTATGATTCTTTTGCTTGATGCCCTTATAGGAATGCGACGACAAGATGCATCCAATACTTCTTAAAATTGGTCCCCTGACCCTTCATACTTATGGCTTTTTTGTCGCTTTGGGTTTTTTGCTGGCGTTGTTGTGGACCCATAAAGAGAGTCTTCGTCGTGGTCTCGACCCTGAGATCTTTCATGATCTCTTTTTTTATGTCGTTGTCTCAGCTCTGGTTGGAGCGCGAGTCTTTTATGTTGTCTTAAATTTTTCCTATTATCGCAGTGACCCCCTTGCTGCCTTACGTCTCTGGGAGGGTGGGCTGGTTTTTTATGGCGGTTTTATCTTCGCCATACCGGTTTTTCTCTGGCGTATCCGGCGTTGGCAGCACCCGGTTTTAGAAGTTTTAGACGTAGCTGCTCCGGCTCTGGTTCTGGCGCAGGCAATCGGCCGTCTGGGCTGTTTGTCAGCAGGTTGTTGTTACGGTAAGGCGTGTAATAATTTTTTTGCATTAACCTTTACAGACAGCTTGAGCCAAGCCCCGTTACATCAAGCGTTGCATCCTACACAAATTTATCACTCGTTGGCAGATCTTATAATTTTTCTTTTTTTGGTGATGCTGTCACGCTCTTTGGTCCGACGTGGAACATTGGTGGTTGGCTATCTGATTGGTTACGGTGTTTTGCGTTTCACGGTTGAATTTTGGCGTGGCGATCCTCGTGGTTTTTTAGCTGGATTTTCGACTTCGCAATGGATTAGTTTAGCCTTGGTTTTTTGCGGATTAATAATTTGGTTTTTCAAAGTTAGGAAGGAAGCTTTTGTATAAAACTATTGCTTCTCTGATTTTAGCCTCGCAATCACCGCGTCGACATCAACTTTTAAGCCAGATGGGGATCAAATACACGCTTGCGAGAGCCGATATTGAAGAGATTCAAAAATCTTTTGAAACGGCACCCGATTTCGTTATTCGTATGGCGCAGGAAAAAGCTCTTGCTGTAGCATCGGATTATTTCGATGCCTGGATTTTGACGGCTGATACTATTGTTGTTCTTGATGATGAAATCTTGGGTAAGCCAATCAGCGAGCCTGATGCATGTACAATGTTGTCTCGTTTAGCAGGGCGCTGGCATCATGTTTTTACTGCTTTTACATTGCAAAATATGGCTTTATCTACGATACTTTCTCAAGTCGATTCAAGTCGGGTTAAAATCTCTCCGCTGAGTAAGCCCACTATTGCTGCTTATGTTGCTAGTGGTGAACCTCTCGATAAAGCCGGTTCCTATGCAGTTCAAGGAATTGGTGGAGCCTTTGTTGAGGCTATTGAAGGATCACCTACCACGGTTATCGGACTCCCTTTGCATCTTGTTATTGAACAACTTTCAGCCAATAAAATAATTTCCTTAAAATAGTTTTAGAACCACAAATGGACACAAATGAACCCAAATATTTGTTAAAAGATGAGACTTATCAGATTGTTGGTTGTGCTTTAGAGATTCTCAATACACTTGGTCATGGTCTCTTGGAAAAGCCATATGAAAATGCTTTGGTTACCGAATTCCGTTTACGTAATATTTCCTTTGTCCAGCAGCCTCGTTTTGATGTTATCTATAAAAATGTAAAAGTTGGTGAATATATTCCAGACCTGATAGTCTATAATCAGATTGTTGTGGATACTAAAATAATTGAAAATATTACTGACCATGAGTATGGCCAGATGTTAAACTATTTGTAACTTCTAAGTAACGGTTTTTAAGTATTTGAAATCATACAACTGATTTTTACTATTGCGGTACCATCTTAAAGCCTAAGCTTTTTGCTTTTTTATGTAAATTTTTGACAATTCGTTCACGATATTTTTCTTCGTAGTAATTTTGCCCCTGATCGACATACTCCGTTCCATATTTTAACATGGAGTATACAAGACGGGCAATTTTGTGGGCTGTAGCTGTAATTGCTTTTGGTGCACCAAGTTGAGATCTTTTCCGTCTGTAGAAAGCTCCGAGTGCGCTTTTTGACTTCGTAAGAGAATAAGCTGCCATCCTGAATGCCATAGCAGCACGGTTGGCACTTGTTTTAGTCTTACTACTGAGGATCTTGCCACCTGAAATTTTATTGCCAGGAGACAAACCAAGCCAGGATGCAAAATTTTTAACCGTCGGCCACGCCGACATATCAGTTCCAATTTCTGAAATTATTTTTAACGCAGTTATTTCTTTGACTCCGTCAATCTTTGTAATGTCAGTTCCAGTGATGTTGTATAGATTCTCTCTGGCATCAAATGGCAACGCTTTGTCTTTTCTTCTAGTACTGCGTTTTTGGGGAGGTAAGTCATCAAGGTTTTCCGGACCTTCGATTGCGTCCAGTGTCGTGGCAATTGTTTGGTTGCAATCTGAAATTTGACGTTGATAAAAATCATATAGTTCAACTGCTTGACGAAGAGAAAAAAGATGTTCTTTTTTATAATGTCCTTTTAAAGATTTTGCGATAATTTCTTCGCTATTTTTACAATTGCCATCTCGGTGCCTCGCAAGTATCTCTGGATTTTGTTGACCACTTAAAATTGAACGGATGATTGTCATACCTGTTTTGCCAGTGATATCTGAAACTACATTGTCCAGCAACAGATTCATCTGCCGTAGAGCTTTTTGCATATGTTGAATGTGAGTGGCGGCACTTTGAACCAGCATGGCTCGCTGTCGCATATAGGTTCGAAAAGCACAGATTTTTGAAGATGGACGAAATGCACCTCTCAGTAAGCCAAAGCTGTGAAGTTGTTGTAACCATTGACAATCTAAAACATCAGTTTTGCGACCGGGAACATTTTTTAAATGACGAGGATTTACTAAAAACACTTCAAATCCTCGTTCTTCTAAGACTTCAAAGGCCGGAATCCAATATACACCGGTGGATTCCATTGCTATGGTTGATATACCAATCTTC
The DNA here is from genome assembly GCA_964457755.1 of uncultured Thermodesulfobacteriota bacterium. GTDB lineage: Bacteria > Desulfobacterota > Anaeroferrophillalia > Anaeroferrophillales > Tharpellaceae > Tharpella. The sequence continues at coordinate 7,375 of CAYWGC010000061.1, forward strand.
TTTAACCAATCTGCCATATGCTCTAAGTCTGCGGTAAAACAAGAATATTCTCTTATAGGTCTATCATCAAGACTGGGTGGAACAGCGACAAAATGGGATGTAGAACCAATGTCAATACCAGCAGCATAAAGATTGACTTGCTTGAGATGATCTTGTAGACGTTTTTTGTTGCGAGCTTTACGTTTCATTATTCAGGCCTCCATCAAATGATTTCAGCACTTTGGGTGTAAGGGTTGTTAAATTTAAACATTCTTCTAAAACGGGATCACTAAGTGTCACCAATGATATATTCGTCAACCCTTCAACCACGCTATTCAACGGGTATATTAACACCAATGTTAGTTCGGTCTCTGTACCCAAAGGCCTTGAGGCATAAACATACAACATTTATTACAAGTTTGAATACCGTTACTTGTAGATATGTGGCCGCGCTAGCGGTCTGGGACGCTATTCAGCATGACCAGATAGTATGTAGGGGACTGAATTTTTTTCACAATTAAAACCGGGAGACAGATTAAATTTTTCTCTATTGCCTGTTTAGTTAAGTTTTCCAAACTGAAACTGTATGTGAAAATTATTTGCGCCCTGAGCGGTAGCGAGGAAGTGCCCTTGGGGTATCCCCCGGTTGAGAAAAATAAAATCAGTCCCCTGACGGTAAAAAGCTAACTTTAGATCCACGCTGAATAGTTAAACTATTTAAGAATTACAGGTCTGAAAGTTGGTTTAATTCTAAATTTCAAGCACTCAACTTTTGCCTGGAAACGCCTGGTATTGTAATTTGTGTAAATTTGTGTCTATTTGTGGTTAAAAATATAATGATTGGTTCTGCACTATTCCAACAGCGTTTATTTGAGGTTCAAAAACGAATCGCGGCAGCTTGTAATCGTAGTGGCCGAGCGGTTGCCGACGTAACCCTGATTGCGGTGAGTAAAACTTTTCCGTTTTCTCGGATTGAAGAAGCTTATAGTTCCGGACAATATCATTTTGGTGAAAACTATATGCAGGACTGTCTAGCTAAGATTGATGCTGCAGAAGAGGCTCATATACCTCTCAAATGGCACTTTATCGGGCATCTGCAACGCAATAAAGCTAAATTTTACAGTTCACGCTTTTACCTTTTGCACACCCTTGATTCTCTCGCCTTGGCTCAACAACTTGCTAAGGCTGCGTTGAGTTCTGGGTTTAAAGCCCGTGTTTTAGTACAAGTAAATATTGGTATGGAGACTTCTAAGTCTGGTGTCGCACCTGTCGAGTTATTTGCTTTTCTTGACAAATTGCGATATATCGACGGATTGTCTGTTTGTGGACTGATGACGATTCCGCCAGTTACTTTTAATCAGGAAGATTCTCGGCCTTACTACCGTGAGCTTTACAACAAATTCTTACAGGCCAAAGAGACAATTTACTCTGATGATTATTCTTTTAAACATTTATCAATGGGTATGTCCAATGATTTTGAGATTGCGATAGAGGAGGGGGCAACCTACGTTCGCGTGGGCAGTCTTCTTTTTGGTGATCGTAGTAAGAGGTTATAACTTGGCATCGGAAAATATAAAAAAACTCTGGGGAGGTCGTTTTACCGCTCCTACTGATGAGCTTGTCGAAGAGTTTACAGCTTCTATAAATTTCGATAAACGACTCTACGCCGAAGACATTGCCGGGAGTATAGCGCATGCACGCATGCTTGGTCGTTGTCAAATAATATCGCAGTCCGATGCTGACACACTGATAACTGCGCTTAACCAAGTTAAAGTTGAAATTGAGTCTGGAGATTTTATTTTTTCGGTTGCTCTTGAAGATATTCATATGAATATTGAGAGTCGTTTAGGCGAAATTGTTGGCCCTGAGATCGCTGGAAGACTGCATACCGGTCGTAGCCGTAATGATCAAGTTGCTCTTGATTTGCGTTTATTTCTTCGCAATCAGTTACTCCAAGTTAACAGTTTAATCTATGACTTAATTCATGTTCTTGTCGATCAGGCTGAGAGCCATCAAAAGATTATCATGCCTGGCTTTACGCATTTGCAACAGGCGCAGCCAATCCTTTTTTCGCATCATTTGCTGGCTTATGTGGAGATGTTCCTGCGTGATTATGAGCGTTTATCCGACTGCCGTAATCGTCTTTCTGTTTCTCCGTTGGGTTCCGGTGCTTTAGCCGGTTCTAGTTTTTCTTTAGACCGACAAATGGTGGCTGATGAATTAGGCTTTGCTGGTATCACCGCGAATAGTCTTGATGCGGTCAGTGATCGCGATGGCGTCGCCGAGGCACTTTTCGATTTCTCCCTATTAATGGTACATTTATCCCGGTTTTGTGAAGAGTTGGTACTCTGGTCATCAGTTCAGTTTAATTTCGTTACCTTAAGTGACTCTTTTTGTACTGGTAGCAGCATAATGCCACAAAAAAAGAATCCCGATGTGCCTGAACTTATTCGAGGTAAATCTGGTCGCGTTGTTGGTTCCCTGGTTTCTCTCTTAATGACCCTTAAAGCTCTCCCTTTAGCTTACAACAAGGATATGCAAGAGGACAAGGAACCTCTTTTTGACGCCCTTGATACGGTCGTCGGCTCGTTACGCATAATGACCTCTATGATCAATGAAATCCAGGTGAATGCCGAGGTTTTAGCTGAACAAGCTGGAGCTGGGTTTTCAACTGCAACTGAAATAGCCGATTATCTGGTCCGTAAAGGGCTCCCTTTTCGCTCTGCTCACGAGGTTGTTGGTCGCGTCGTCGCTTTTTGCGAACTAAATAAGCTTCTTTTTACCGATTTAACAATAGCCCAATGGCAACAGTTCTCACTCTTAATTAAAAATGATCTTTTTGCTTTTCTGGAGCCTCAGGATTCCGTAGATGCTAAAGACCTTTTTGGTGGTACGGCCCATAAACGGGTGGTTGAACAAATCGGTTTACTTAGACTTTTTTTAGAGAAAAATAAAATCTTCTAATTTAACTTCGAATTCGAGGGAATTTTGTATAAGTCTCTTTTCGCTTTTATCTTTTTTTTAATTTTTATTTCTTTATCATTGGTTGCTTGCGGTAAACGCGGTATACCTGAACCACCAAGCCTTGTGGTGCCTGTTAAAATTACTGATTTGCGGGTAGATGTTGCTCCCGGGGTGCGTCAACTTGCTTGGAGTTTGCCAGCTTCAAATGCTGATGATTCCAAACCAGTTGATCTTAAAGGTTTTAAGGTTTTTTTTAAGAATCTTCCAGTGGATCAAAACGGTTGTCGCTTTTGTGATGAAGGCTTCAATGAATATTTAGACATTTCTTTATCAAAACCGACACAAGGTTTTTCGGATGGGTCAACTTATTATCTGCCGCTCCCACAAGTGCCATTCGGTTTTGTTTATATTTTTTCAGTTTCATCTGTAAATGGTCGGGGATGGCTCAGTCCGGTTTCAAATAAGCTGGCTGTTTTTCATTTGCCTCAAGTTTTGCCCCCGACTAAACTTGCCTGTCAGCCTTCAGCTTCTGTAGTTGATCTTCTCTGGCAGCCACCAGTTGTTCCTACTAATTTTACAGGTCATTTATTTTATCGTGTTTACCGTCGCAATTCAAGAGCTTCAAGCCAAGACTGGCAGATGATTACTCCTGAACCTGTAAGTGATTCTGAATTTATTGATGTCGGTCTTGTTGATTGGGGTTCTTATGAGTACTGTGTTACTGCCATTGTTACACACGAAGATACTTATTCTGAGAGTGACTTCTCTAATTCAACTTTAGTTGTTCCTGGTGATTACAATCCGCCTGCAACCGTTGACAACTTTTCTGCATTTTATTACCAGGGTGGAATTCAGTTACTTTGGAATGCCTCGGCTGATTCTGATCTGGCTGGTTATCGGGTCTATCGCCACGATAGTGTTACGGGATTGGAGCAGCTGTTTATGACATTGCGGCCTTTGCAGCATGAATTTTTTGATAGTAATATCGTTTTTGGGCGTACATATACATATTGGGTTACAGCCTTCGATCAATCTGATCGCAAAAATGAAAGTGTACCGACTCCTCGTCTACCGGTTACTGTCCATTAATCCAGTTACTTTTTTGATTTAACAAATTTATTGGAGCTCATCTTTTGCCTGATCATTTGCTAAGTATGACCGGTTACGGAGAAGCATCTGTAAGCGCTGCTGATAAAGAGTGGCATATCGTCATTCAATCAGTCAATAGTCGTTATATGGATTGCCGTTGTCGTTTACCGCATGCTTTACAGTCTCTTGAGCTTCAATTCCGGAGTTTAGCAAAAAAATTTATAGAGCGTGGTAAGGTTGATATAGTTTTAACTTCTAGTCCTTCTGATCCCGCTAGTTCTTTTGAGGGAGCCTCACTCACTCATTTTAATAATGCCTGGCTCTCTTCTTATTGTCTTGCTGGAGTTGATTTTCTTGATTCGTTAGGGTGGCCTGTTAACGACCTAGCTCGTTCTTCAATTTTTCAATCGGCTTTAACTCGTAAGGAAGCTTTTGACGTTCCTTCTCAAAACCTCGATGATGTTTCTGGTATCCTTGATGGCCTTCTTCTAGAAGCGTTAAAGGCTCACTTTGAATCACGTAAGCAAGAGGGTCTTTGTTTGGCAGCTGATTTTCGACACAGGATTTCTCTTTTAGAGCAACGGCTCTCGGAGGTTGAGAACTTTTCTGAAGGCATGTCGGAAATTTTTAAAGGACGGATTGAACAGCGTCTTAATTTGATACTTGCCGACGCTAAAGTTGAACTAGATGAAGCTCGTTTATGTCAGGAGGTTGCATATCTTATCGATAAAGCTGACATCTCTGAAGAGATTGTTAGGTTAAGAGCTCATCTCACTCAATTTATAAATGAAATTGATATTAGCTCTAACAATCGTAAAGGCAAGAAGCTTGAATTTGTTGTGCAGGAGATGTTGCGTGAGATTAATACAATAGGTTCTAAAGCGAATCTGCTCGAAATAACCCGCAATGTTGTTGATATGAAGAATGAGTTAGAGAAGATCCGCGAGCAGGTTCAAAATGTCATCTGACCATACTTCTTTTCTTTTCGTTGTCTCAGCTCCTTCAGGCTGTGGTAAGACAACTCTTTTGAAAGCCTTGCTTAACAGAGTATCTGAATTGGGGATGTCCGTATCCCATACTACCCGTAAACCCCGAGTCGGTGAACTAGATAGTATCGATTATCACTTTATAGATCGTATGCAATTTACACAAATGCTCACTCAAGGTATGTTTATTGAGCATGCGACAGTGCATGGCAATATGTACGGTACCTCATTTCTTTCAATCCAAAATAAGTTAGATATTGGGCTTGATGTTGTCCTCGATATAGATGTTCAAGGTATGGCGTCTGTAAAGGCTAAGTCGCAATTCGATATTGTTACTCTTTTTATCATACCTCCTAGTCTTGCTGACTTGGAGTCGCGTTTGCGTAACCGTAAACTCGATACAGATTTTGTAATTAAGCAGCGCTTGGCGAATTCTGTCATTGAAATCCAGCAAGCGCGTACCTATGATTACATACTTTTAAACCAAGATTTTGATGCGGCTTTAGACGGATTGGTTGCAATTGTTTTGTCTGAACGTTCTCGATCCTCAAGATCTCTTTTTACAGGTAAGTTTTTCTAAATTTGATTGTAAACTATTTGCAACTATTCTGCTTAACCAGATGGTATGCAGGGGACTGAATTTTTTTCACTCAAAACCGGGAGATAGATTAAATTTTTCTTTATTGTTTGTTAAGTTAAGTTTTCCAAACTGAAGCTGTATGTGAAAATTATTTGCGCCCTGAGCGGTAGCGAGGAAGTGCCCTTGGGGTATCCCCCGGTTGAGAAAAATAAAATCAGTCCCCTTACGGTAAAAAGCTAATTATAGATCCACGCTGAGTAGTTACAACTAATTAACCTTATAACGTAATAATTTTTGGAGCACCTATGGCTAGAATAACCGTTGAGGATTGCCTTTTAAAAGTTGGCAACCGTTTTGAACTTATTTCACTTTCTGCAAAAAGAGCTAAAGAGATAATCAAGCAAAAGCGTTCTTTATTGGAAGGTTATAAAAACAGGCCTATAGTTATGTCTTTACGTGAAATTTCAGCCGGAAAGGTTTGGACTGACGGTGATTGATTTTCTTTTTTATGTTTCACGTGAAACATGGCTGGGAAGTGAGATCGATGGGGGGTGACTGGGAAATCTTCAGGTTGCAGCTGGCAGCTTTGGGTGGCCTGCTCTTTCTCTCATTGTCAGTGACATGGATTATCCTCTACTATGTCCGGCTCCTGGATCATCCTAACGAAAGGTCTTCGCATACTCTGGCGACGCCAAAATGTGGAGGCGTAGGCATTGTAACCTGTTTTCTAGTTGGGGTGGGGGTGTCTCAATTATGGGGTGGAACCTATCAAGTTGGTCTTCGCTTGTTATTTTCTCTGCTAATCCCCACTGTTATCGTGGCCACTATTTCATTGCTAGATGACATTCATGAGATATCTCCACGTATAAGGCTTGTGGTTCAGGTAGTTGCTGCATTGCTATTTTTATACTTAGGGAAAATAACGATGCAAGTAGGTAGCGTGGGGGTTCCCGGAATACTTTTGCAGTCTTTTTTCTGGGGTGCTTGTGTGCTGTGGTTGGTTGGAATGGCCAACACATTTAACTTTATGGATGGTATTGATGGTTTGGCGGCGGGCCAAGGGCTTATTGTTGCCCTCTTTTTTGGGGTTATACAGTATGAACGTGGCGACTATTTTATAGGGTTTGTCTCGTTGGTACTGCTGGTTGCTTGTTTGGGTTTTCTGGCCTTTAACTTTCCGCCAGCTAAAGTGTTTATGGGGGACGTTGGAAGTGTTAGTATTGGTTTTACCTTGGCCATGCTAGTGCTTTTGGCATTAGCCAGGAAATCCGGTCTGGTAGTGATTGCTGAGATATTAATTCTGATGTTTAATTTTGTCTTTGACACAGCAACTACCTTGGGCTTGCGGTTGCTAAAAAAAGAAAATGTTTTTAAACCTCACAAATTACACTTATATCAAAAAATGATCAGATGTGATTTTAGCCACAGGACAGTAACTATGACGCACTATGGTATGGTGCTTATACAGGGAATCATGTTGTTGCTTTTTTCTCAACACATGGCAGTTGTTGCCTTCGTCATTTTATCTATACAGCTTGTCTATGCTACTGTAGTCAATAAGAGATATAAGCAACGGCAAGAAAGGAATAATTAATGGATCGATCAAAGGGCGACCACATAAATATAACGGCTGAACAAATAAGGCTAAATATTAAGCGCGAAATTCAACGTCAAGATAATAACAGTAATTTAGCTGAAGGAGAACAAAGCCTAGAAACTACTCCGATATCCTTCGGTATGCCTTTACTTAGTTACGAAGATGAAACTTTTGTTGATAATGCCTATAGATTAATACTTGGTCGGGAGCCTGATTCCCCTGGCCGAGAAAGTTATCTTAATAAATTAAGAAATAGTATCCTTTGTAAGGAAGAAGTAATTTGCGCTCTCCGTTTCTCCCGTGAGGGAAGGCTTAAAAAGAGTAAAATTGAAGGTTTCTTACGGGCCCTGATAATAACGGTCATTTGGCGAATACCGGTAATCTCAACTCTGGTTAAAACTGCAATCTTCATTATAACAGGACCAGGTTATAAGCAAGAATTTTTACAAAAACAGAAAGCTTTGGAAGCTAAATGTGAAAATATTCAAAGTCAATATCAGCGTCAGTTTGAGAAATTAGAAAAATGCTTTATCGAAGATTATGGAAAATTAGAGCAGCAGGTTTTGACCAATCAGACTGTAACGCGGGAATCTTTAGAAAAATTAGAGCAACAGTTTTCAGCCAATCAGACTGTAACAC
>CAYWGC010000062.1:0-8798 GCA_964457755.1 uncultured Thermodesulfobacteriota bacterium
GCCTCGGTTAACGTCATTTCAAGCCCTTTAGCAACATTACAATCATCTTCCATTACGAGGATGTGCGGATGAACTCCATTCGGGCCGTCTTGGTTTAATTGTGCCTGTGCCATGATACGTTCTCCTTCATTTATTGAAAAATTCAAGATTAGTTCTTAGGTATGTATCCAGCAACACTTGTGCCAACCATAAAAAATAAACCGCCCTGTCGATATTTAGCTGTAATAACAAATAGTTAAATATTGATACCGCGAATAACGTAGCCTTTCTAATTCCATAAAATCGTATAAATATATATATATACAGGGTGTCCAAATAGAATATTTTGCAGTTGAATACGCTTCATAATGAGTGTATAAAAAAAAGTATAGTCATGGGCCGGCAATATACGGCAGGCCAGTGAAATAACTAGAGTTTAGAGTTTTATCTATATTTTTGGCGGTCGTAGTTCATGGGCCACCGGCTTCGACCACCCTACTTTTGATGTAGGTTATCAAGCCCGATAAACCTGTTCTTTTACAATAAAAAACCCCAACCCTGATAGGTGGCCGCTATGAATGACAATCCGGAATACGACAATATCCCTCATGCCTTTTTCAATTTTATCACATTTGATCAGGGTAGCAATTGGTCAACTCATGACAATCGAAAAGGCAGAGCCCAACGATATTTTAGCCGTTGTTGTGTCACATTCGCATAGCCACCATTGACCGATCGAATAAGGTTAGGTTGTGCGAGTGGAGCGAACCACAATCTAAACCGTTTGTTGGACAAGCCCGGTAATGGCAGCTTGTTGAAAATATCTACTTACCTGGTTCAAACGGGAATGACAGTTTGATACTGGCTGGACAGTTTGTTGCTGTTCGATGTTCTGTAATATTTGCACGCAATACTCCATTGCCCATGAAATCGAAAAATTTAATAAATCGGGATTGTCATTTAAGTGTCACATAACGAAAAGTCTTTCTTTGGTTCAGGTTGAATGAGTTGGTTGAATCGATTCACTCAAGATGAATGGTCTCAAATGCAAGATTTTCTTGATCGACTGGACCAGTTCAATGAATCTGAACCGATTTCTTAATATTAATAAAGAAGAACAAATGACCACACTGAATCCAATGGGACCAGGAAATTGTAAAAAGATAAGAGGATAGGATATATTAATGGAAAAAACAGAGGACAAACATCGTATTGATATCTTTCAAAATCGTCTCCGAAACCTTCAGAAAATGTTGGCTCGTGCTAATTCTGCTGGGGCTCTTTTAACATATTCAAGGGATATTTTATATTTTACAGGAACCGCTCAACCATCATATTTAGTAATCACGCCAGATGAGTATTATCTTTTTGTGAAAAGCGGCATAAAATTTGTTTTAAATGAAATTTTTATTGATTCATCAAAGGTTGAGGAAGAAAGGAAATTAATCAATGTATATAATCGTTTTTTTTCCAACTCTTCAAATAAAAAAATCGGCATTCAACTTGATATTCTGACAGCCAAAGAATATCTTCGGTTTAAAAAAATCTTCGGTGAAATAGAATTTTTTGATGTATCCCCTATGACTCTGGAGCTAAGATCAATCAAGGATGAACATGAGATTGAACAAATTAAAAAAGCTTGTGTTTGTACTCAAAGAGGTTATGACGCAGCCTGTAACATATTAAAACCGGGCATATCAGAACTTGAATTGTCCGCAGCTGTTGAGTATGCTCACAGGCTGGCAGGCCATGAAGGAGATTTTTTCTTTCGAAAAAGTGATTTTTTCATGAGTATGGGACCCATTGGTTCCGGTGCAAATTTAAAAAACCCCAGTGGCGTTCTTTATTCAATCACTGGAAAGGGACAAAGTGCCTCTGTTCCTATCGGGCCATCGAAGAAACAGATTGAATCCGGGGAAACAATAATTATTGATATCCCCAGTCATGTCAATGGATATCACAGTGATCACGCAAGAAGTTTTATCGCTGGCAAAGCCAAGCCTGAAATCAGAGCTTGCTATGGGGCTTTAAAACAAATTTCAGATTATCTCATTGAGGAAGTGATCAAACCTGGCATTAGCTGTGCTGATATTTATCAATCTGCAATCAACGCCTCAAAAGACACCCCATATTCACAGGCATTTCTTAAATTAAAAGCCGGAGAACAGAGCCAACTGGCCGGTCACGGTATCGGCTTGGAATTAAATGAACCCCCTTTGATATGGGCTGGGAACAATCAGATCGTTTCGGAAAATAATATTATCACTGTTGAACTTCATATGATGGATGATAACGCTGGAGTTCTTAAATTGGAAGATACCATTCATGTAAGAAAAAATAAGAATGATATTCTAACAACCAGTTCCAGAGATTTATTTGAATCAGGCGTATAATACCTGATAGATATGAAAAATATGGGCTTAAAACAAAAAAACCACCCAGAGACCACACAACCAAAGTTAAATGTTACGCGTATATCGTAAATCTTTCGGTTAGGTGTTTTTTGTTTATTTTCTCGATCAATTAATTGGGGTCGGAGTGAAAACGCCGGGATAAACCGGCATAGAGTAGGGGATGAAAGAAGAGGGTGATAGGGTCAAATCTTTATTCTTGACTGCGGCTTCGTTGAGTTAAGGTTGTCAAGGATAAAGATTTGACCCTATTGACTTCGTTGTTCAGGAATCGTAAAAGTTGCCATGAAGTGGTGACCAGGTAGCTCTCGGTCAAGTTGTTTTTCCAGCCACTGCCGGGTTTTGTGATTCTGTCAGGTTGGACAGTGGCGGTTGCCGCAGGATTTGAAAACGGTTATTGAGCGAGTGCATTTTGAGCAGCCAAAAACGTTTACACCACAATCTTCAGTCCGGCATCTGATGATGGCCGCGATTACTTTCTTATGGTTAGCGGGGATGTTTTGTTGGTATTTTTCAATGTATTCAGGACCAAATTGACGAAATAATTCAGCGATGGCTCCCATACTCGACTCCTTTCATGACATTGTTAATGATCGTGAAAGAGTCATCCTGCCCCTTGCTGGTCAAGTGCAGGTAGACCATGGTGGTTTCAAGGTTGCTGTGACCAAGATAACGCTGAACCGCCCTGACATGAACTCCGCCTTCTAGAAGATGGGTCGCATAAGAGTGGCGTAAAGTGTGAATCGAAACCTGGCGTTTGCGGATACTGGCTTTGATTTTTGCTTCCCTAAATGCTCCTTGAACGCTTTCTATAGACATTGGTGTTTCCGAACTGGGCCCAAGATTCTGCCCTCGTCCTAAAGCTGGAAAAATAAGTTTTGGATTGCGATGGGTACTCCAGTAAGATCGTAATAACAAGTAGGTGGCTTCGGGCAATGGGACATAGCGGTCTTTGGCACCTTTCCCGCGGTGGACGTGAACAAACTTGCGACCACCATCTATATCTGATATTTGAAGAAACAAGCCCTCTTGCAAACGTAATCCGCAGGAGTAGACCGTCGAAAGATAGGCGTAATTGTGAAATGTGGCGATATTGCCAATAATGTGATCGACCTCTTCACAACTCAAGACAGATGGCAGTCGTTTCTCTGTTGGCGCTTTAATTACTTTCAGCAGGTGCCAGTCGCGTTGCACGACATGAAGATAGAATAATTTGATGGCGCTGTAGCAAATACGCATGGTGTTGGGCTGCCACTTGTCAACATCCTGGCGATGAATGAAATAGTTTTTGAGTTCTTCCTCAGTGATTTGATCCGGATCTTTACCATTGTAAAATTCGATCAGTTTGCGTACCTGTCGGGCGTAAGCTTTCTGACTACTCTCAGATTTTCCATTGAGTTTCAGGGCTTCGACGGCTTTGTCATACCAAGGCGTTTTTAGCGCTACCATAATGCTACTCCTATTTCTCTCAAGGTGAAAAGATAAAGTTGGAGTAGTATTTGATTGTGAAAATTGTAAAGAAGGAATTTCTTAAGAAGGGAAATTAAGGGAATTTCAAACTTTCAATTGGTCTCAAAAAAAGAGACAAACTTGAAACTATCGATCCTGCCGCGGATAGCGGCTTACTTGAACAAAAGCATACAGACCGACCGCGAATAGCCGCCCGTTTTTTTGTTCGAGCATCGCGGTGCTGACTACGTTCAGACCTTTGCCTCGTCGCTTCGCGCCGGAACAAGGAACTGGAACGCCGAGTTGAATGAGATTATAAGGAAATCTTTGAGTATGCGGAAAATTTCGATAAGTATTAGGAGTCAGCTTCGTGATCGATGAAATTCTTTCTATACCACCCATTCCTGAGGGTTTGCGTGAAGCTGCTAGAAGGGGAACTTTAGTCCCTTTTGTAGGAGCTGGAGCATCACGCCTTGCTGGGTGTCCTAATTGGAACGAGTTTGCTGATGCCGCTCTTTGTTTTTTTGTTGAAAAAGGGAAGTTTACCCATAGCCAGCTAGATCAGATCAGACACCTTAATCCACGAGTAAAATTAGCTATCGCAGTTGGGCTACAGGATGAACATAAAACTTACATAAACTTTAAGGAGTTGATTCATCCAGATGGGCGTTTGAGTAACAAAAAGGGAATGCGTCTTTATGGCAGCTTGTCTGCTATGGGGAAGACCTTTGTAACGACCAACTATGATGAATGGTTAGACGAGGAAGTGATCATCCCTGAACTATTGCCTGGCAAGGTGGTAGATGCAAGTCAGATTAAACTTGGTAATAAGCGGGAAAAGAAATATCAAGTTCAAGATTTTACCGCAGCGAATTTGAATCGTGAAAACACGGTAATACATCTCCATGGTGCTTTAGTTGATCCCGACAGTATGGTTCTGACAACACAAGATTACATCACGCGTTATGCTAATGATCGTCTTTTCAGGGGAGAGAAAAAAGAGAATCAAGTCCTTACTTTCCTGGAGCATCTTTTTGAGAACAAGACGGTGCTTTTTGTAGGTTATGGGCTTGAGGAGTTAGAAATACTCGAATACGTAATCCTTAAGACCCGTCATAAGCCTGGCGAAGACCAGCGGGAGGCAAAACATTACTTGTTGCAAGGATTTTTCTCGCACGAGTATGAGCTTATGCGGAGTCTTAAGCGATACTATCTGCAAGAGTGCGGGATACAGCTTATTCCTTTCCTTCGTGATCAGAAAGACTGGGATCAATTGTTAGAGGTTCTGGAGGATTTTGCGCGAGAAATCCCGGCGAAAGACTTGGAACAGCTCCAAGAGTTTTTGGAAATGGAGAGGTTGCACGATGGCTGAGCTCACAGCAAACCAAAAATCGTTTGTCACTTTAATGACAAAGAGCGATGAGCATGCGCAGCGTGGTTTTCAACTGCTAGTTTCTAAGCCAGGTGCGGAAGATTTTTTCGACGCTATTAACGCTGCAGGCCTTTTTGAGCCAGCTAAGGCTCTGGGGCCTGTCCCAGCAGACGATCCCGGTTATGTCCGTATACCTTACTGGGTACCTCTTGATTATCTTCTACATTTGGCGAAACTTTCTGGCGAACGACATGATACCGAACTCGCTGATAAGGTGATGAGTGTTGTTCGTGAGGTAAGTCAATTTAAGGATGAAGGTGGTGAAGTCCGAGACAACTATCATACATATAGAATTTTTGCAGAAATTTTTGGGCTTGTTCCCCGGGAGGTTTTGCTTAAGGGAGACCTTGATCTTATTCCTGCATGGCTCAATGGTAAATTTGATAAGAGCCTTGTTGGCACTAAGCTCAGCAAAGGCATAATCACCAGTTTTTTAGAGAGTGAAGCTGAAAAAGATTGGGAGATGGCATGCATCATATTGAACTACTTAACTGAATTGAGAAAAGGAGAGGATGTTCCTCCTAGGCGGCGAGATAAGGATTTAGTGACAGCCGTTGATGGTTATTTCCTGAAAGGAATAATCAAAAAGCATGCAGATGCCCTTGGACGTAAAATTGGGGGCGCAGCGTCCTCGATGTTTGTTGCACGACTTAAAGAAGCATTCAATGGAGGGGACGCGAAACTACAAAGTTATATGCAACGCCCTGCTATTGAAGAGCATGAGCAAAACCGCTCTTGGCATGAAACGGAAAATTGCCTAGTTGAGGGTTTGAGGGATATCCTACTTTCTTGGGTTTCAGCTGATGCTAAAAATGCTCGAGCATTTGTGGCGGAAATACTGGTTGATCATCACGATATAATACGTCGAATCGGGATTTATCTTCTCAATGAACGGTGGGACGAACTGGATAGACTTTACGGAGAAGTTGTCGGGCCCAACTTGTTTGATCCGAAGCATATCCATGAGATGTACCAGCTTCTGAATAGACGATTTGGTTCATTTTCAGATGGTTACAAGGAAGCAACTGTAAATGCATTACGTGAGTTGCCTTTACCTGAGATTGACGATGACCCTGAGGAATATCGCAGGTATACCCAGAGGAATTGGCTTTCAGCTATTGAAGGCATGGGGTTTCAACCTGCTGACGAGTGGTTTTCTGAGCTGAATCAAGAGAAAGAATTAGGCCGAGTTCCTGATCATCCTGACTTTCATTTATATATGGAAAGTGGATGGGGACCAGGGCCTTCACCATATGAGCTTGATGAGTTGCTTTCCTTTGCTGAAGGAGGAACCTTAATCCAAAAACTGAACGATTTTAATCAGGCGGATACGTGGAGAGGACCAAGTGAAAAGGCACTTGTTACTGTTCTTGAGAAAGCTGTTGTAAATCAGCCTAGCATTTTTCTGCGGCTGCTCCCTCAGTTTATGGGAGCAAAACGATCCTATCAGTATGGCGTTATAAACGGATTTAAGACTCTTTGGAGTGGGAGCGATTACGACAAGGTTTCCTTTGATTGGAATCACGCTTGGGAGCAGTTGGTTAGCATATTTGAAAAATTGATTTTTGATCCTGAGTTTTGGCGAAAAGCTGTTGAAAGAGGGAAAGATTTGACTCCTACACGGGACTGGATTCCTCCAATGATTGCGGAGTTTCTAAAATCAGGAACCCGGGATGACAAAAAATCTTATTCTTCTGAATTGCTGCCAAGGTCATTGGAACTCATAAAAGCTCTTTTGACTAATTTGGAAATTGAAGATGAGTCCGGTCGCGATTCAATGTCACATGCAATTAACTCTTCAAGGGGTAAAACTCTAGAGGCCCTTTTTAGTCATGCGCTAAGAGCTTGCCGTGTTCAAGACAAAAAGCGGGGAAATCATGCCACTTCTTGGACGGCACTGGAACCAATATTTAGTAGTGAGCTTGAAATGTGTCAGTCAGGATCTAACTATGACTTTTCGACCCTTTCAGGTGCCTATCTCGTTAATCTAAGCTACCTTGATAAGGATTGGTTACATTCAGAAATAGATAAGATTTTTCCAGCTGATCAGCAGGAAAATTTTAGATGTGCGATATCTGGCTTAACCTATGCCCCAGCAACTAAAGAATCATATCAACTGCTTGTATCGAGGGGGATTATTAACCGTGCTTTGAATGTTGATCTAGAGTTTGATCAAGTGCGTGAGCGAATAGTTGAAAGAGTTGCTCTTGCTTGTCTTTGGGGGGATGAGACTCTGGATTCACCCCGTTTCCAATCCCTGAGGGCCGAAGACAATATCGATGACCTTATAACCATCAGCAGATTTTATTGGTCAGTCAGAGGGCAGGACCTATCGGAAGACCAGGTCATGCTTATTCTGGGTTTTTGGCAATGGTGCATTGAGTTAGGCGGTGATTTTTCCACTCCGCCTGCGGTCCTATTCTCTTCGCTAAGCCAGCTTAGTTGCTTCTTAAATGAAATTGATGAAAGAACGAGGGTAATGTTGTTGGCAGTAGCTCCCTACGTCAGTACAAATCATAATGCTGATGATTTTATTGAAGAGCTAGATCGGTTGGTCGAAAAAAATCCCGATCCGGTATGTCAAATTTTGGGTGTTGTTCTAGATAACTACAGGCCAATTTATGATTATCAAGACCGTTTAAGATGCTTATTGGAAAAACTGGCCAAGACAGAGTTTAGGGGGGGTGCGCTTAAGTATATGAATAAGGTTAGACACCTAAAGGAGATAGAGTCTCTTTATAGAGAATCAACACCGTGATTTGGTGGGCATCAGATGGCATATAAATAGGATCAGAGTAAAATTAACTGAATTAAAGGGGACATCTATGATAAGTAAAGTCAAGAGGAAAACGTAGATTTCCTGTACCGCCGATTAGATAAATCGTGGCTCTAAGCTTTTTTCAAGCGAGTGGCGAAGAAACCCCAAAAATTTCGTAGCCGGTCGCTTGCGAAAAAACGGAAAAAACGGGGACAGACCACGGTTTTTTAACAACTTAATCGGCAAGAAATCGCCGAACAAAAACATTCACTTGACCGGGAACCGCCGCCCGTTGTTTGCTCATGCATCACGGCCCGGCAAGTGATGTCACTCGTTATGCAAGAGTACTATTAATAAAAATGTTCCCATTGCCCCTTCATTCAAACTAACTTCAGGAAATTGCTGATGGACAAGAGAAAAGATTTTTTCATCAGTTACAACAAGCACGATGAGCGTTGGGCTGAGTGGATTGCTTGGCAACTAGAAAATGCAGGCTATGAAGTTGTGATTCAATTATGGGATTGGGGCGGCGGAAATAATTTTGTAATTGAAATGCAAAAGGCCACTGTACATTGCGAGCGCACTATAATTGTTCTATCTCCTCATTTTCTTAAAGCAATATTCACCCAGCCTGAATGGGCACAGGCTTTTTCTCAAGATCCAACTGGAGAAAAACGCTTATTGATTCCAGTGCGTGTCGCCAATTGTGAGTTAAAAGGCTTTTTTAAGCCACTGGTCTATATTGATTTTTTAGAACCCACACCATCAA
>CAYWGC010000062.1:8898-15157 GCA_964457755.1 uncultured Thermodesulfobacteriota bacterium
AAAGGCTTTTTTAAGCCACTGGTCTATATTGATTTTTTAGAACCCACACCATCAAGGAGTTGATTTATCAAATGATCTAAAAGATCATTTGATAAATCAACTCCTTGATGGTGTAAAACTGAGCCGCAAAAAGCCAAAGACAGAACCTCCTTTACCTACCCTGAGTCCATCCGCAGTTGGCATAGAAGATATGCTGACTTCTGCTGAAAATTTGAAAAGCAAGCCACAAGAAGTTGGCAAGCAACAAGTAATTGAACTGGATAAAAAGGTTAATCAGGATGGCATATTTCAAGGGAAACAGCGAAAGAAAATCATGCTTCAGCTTGTTTCCAAATGGTTGCCAACTGGTCCAGCCGTTGCCATATTGCAGGGATTCCCTGGAAGTGGGAAGAGTCAAATGGCTCTGGAGGTAGCTGCGAATTCACAAAGATGTATAGATCCCTTTGAACCACAATTAGAATCACCAACCCCCTCCTTAGATCTTTTAACGGACATCGCCCTTGCGTTGGAAAGCGAGGGTATCTATGACTTGATGCAAGAACTCGAAAAGGGTAGCAATGGCGATCTGTACCAAGCGTTGCTAAGAGTTCTGCGTCGTGAACGGATACTGATCATTCTTGATGAATTTCAAAGGCTTTTTCCTAAAGCGAACACATTACCGCCCAAAAGCTGGCAGTTTCTGGTCGAAAAACTTAATAATTCAAATCGGCCCGCTGGCAGGTTATTACTCATAAGTAATCGTTCTATAAAAAGTGCTCGCTGGTGTGAAAACTGTATTACCAAAGAGCTAAGTGGACTTACAGCCACTGAGGCTGCTACTTTTCTTTTTGAACTTCTCAAATCAAAAAATTTATCTTCAAAGGTGCCTGATAACAGGTTGGAAGAGATTGGCATTCGCTTGGAAGGGGACGGGGTCAGGCCTGACAAATGGGTACGAGAGGAAGAAATAGGGTCAGACACGATTGCTTTTATCAAGAAAGGAACTCAACAAATTTATTGACAAGAAATCGCCGAAAAATCGGGTAAACTTGACCGGGAATAGCCGCTCGTTTTTTGTTCGAGCATTGCGGCCCGACAAGTTACCCTTAATGTTAAACAAAGGAAGGAATGAAACAAGATGGAAATAAATTCACTGAAACTTGTCTACTTTTCAGCAACGGGAACAACAAAAAAAATTGTACAAGAGATCGGAAGGGGAATTGGCTATGATGTCTCTGAAGTAGTTGACATTACTAAACCTGGGGCAAGAAAGCAACGCTTGCAAACATCGGAAAATGAATTACTGATTATCGGAGTACCAGTATATGAGGGCAGAGTTCAGGATAATGCCCTCAATTGGTTGCAAACGATTGAAGCCCATAATACCCCAACTGCATGTATTGTCGTTTATGGCAACCGAGCCTATGACGATGCCTTGATACAACTTAAAAACATCTTAATAAAGAGAAAGTGTGTACCTATAGCATGCGCTGCTTTTGTAGCACAGCACTCTTTTTCCAGTCATAAAACACCTATTGCACATGGACGTCCCGACGCCGATGACTTGAATCAGGTAAAGCTATTCGGTGAAAACATCCGGAAAAAAATGTTTGCAATCGAATCAATCAGCAGTCTTGCCGATGTAGATGTACCTGGGGATGCAGCTTTGCAGACTAAGCTGCACATGGGCGATGTTGTTGCTAAAGGGCCAAGAAGTCTTTATGAACGAAGATGCTTTTTCCTTATTGATGTTGCCGAGACCTGCACACAATGTGGAATTTGTGCCGATGTTTGCCCTGTTGGTGCCATAGATCCTGAAAACAGTGCAACAGTCGATCAGGACAAATGTATCCAGTGTTGCGCCTGTATTAAGTATTGCCCTGAACAGGTGAGAACAAAAACGTTTTCTAAATTAGGTAAATGGGCCTCGCAAGAGCTGAGTAAATTACCTAAAATGGAACCAGAATTATTCTTATAGGAAATGTGATATTGGTCTCTAAATATAGTATGTACACCATTATAGCTGAAGGTTTATGTGTAAGAAAGTTAACAAAATTATTTGTTTAACAAAACGCTCCAGCCGATCCGGGAGCAGTTGTTTTTTTCACAGTCTTTGGTTTATAAAAAGATTCTGCTTATGCAACGTGCTCGACAATTTGCCCCCGGTCGGCTGAGCTACCCGTTATGCAGTGAGGTAGTCGCTTTGAAAAGTATAGAATTTTTGGAGAGGAATTATGTCTAAACCCATAGAAATCCTCCGTGGAGTTGTGCACCCTTGGTATTGTGACACCTTCGGGCATATGAATGTTCGTTGGTATAGCCACTTTTTCGATGATGCCGCATTTCACCTATGGCCGCTTTACTGGGGGAGTCACAAAAAAATGCAGAATGAGTTTGGAGTTCATACGGTAACGGCCTCGGCGATGGTTCAGTTTCAGCAGGAACTGGTAGCAGGAGATTTGATTATAGTAGATAGTTTGCTGACCCGCATTGGCGGCAAAAGTTGCACTTTTACAGAGCGAATGTTGCATGTTGACACGAAGGAAGTGCATGCCACATACGAAACTGTAGAAGTATTCTTTGATCCGCAAACACGCAAGTCAACAGAAATACCAGCCTCAATCAGGCAGTCACTTGAAAATGCATAACCCGTTCGCTGCAGTGGATCGCAGGGACAAGGCCCTGTTTCCCCGCTACCGTTCGGCGACCACTGATCTCAATTGTTCAAGGCGGATGCACTGCCACGACTATAGTATTTAATCGTTAAGATGTGTAATAATATGATAAAATTAAACACAAGTCGGACGTTTGTGGCGCTGGAAATGTAATGATTGACATTAAACTTTTTTCTGGAAAAAATGAATGGGATGCATACGTATCTCAAAATGATCAGAGTATATTTTCCCATCTTTATGACTGGGGGGATACTCTGGCTGCTGTTTATGATTTACAGATTTTTCGCCTGGTTGCCAGGAACCGGAAAAAACAGGATAAAATTGTGGGACTTCTGCCGCTCATTTTTTTACCCGCACCCGGGTCGGATACCCGGCTCATTTCTCTTCCCTATAGTGATGCAGCAGGAATTATTGCAGATAATACCAGTATTCAGGAAAAATTGCTTTTGGCCGCGCTGAAACTATCAGAGGATCTTGGTGCGGTTCACTTGGAACTTCGTCAGTCAGGGGGACTGGCCATTGCAGACATAAACTTTCCTGTAACACATACCCCGAATAGGTTTAAAATCGGATTGAACCGCACTTTGCCGGAGTCTGAGGAAACACTCTGGCGGAAGATTGGGGCAAAGGTAAGAAATCAGGTGCGCAAGGCCAAAAAAAGCGGGTGCAGGGTTGTTATTGGAGGAGCAGAGCTTCTATCTAAATTTTATATTGTTTTTTCAGAAAACATGCGGGATCTTGGATCACCTGTCCATGACCGGATGCTTTTTGAGCAAATGGCGCATCACCTGCCGGAGCAATTTCAAATTCTGGCTGTAATGATAGGAGATAATCCTGCTGCAGCGGCAATGGTTTTTTCCCATAACAAGACCCTGTTCAACCCCTGGGCTTCATCACTCAGGCGCTACAGACCTGAGTGCCCCAATATGTTGCTCTACTGGCAGATGCTATCCTATGGCATTGAAAAGGAATGCCGGCAGTTTGATTTCGGCCGTTCGTCCCCCCATGCTTCCACCTGTCGTTTTAAATGCCAATGGGGGGCAAAACAGCAGCCATTGACATGGCATGTTTTTTCACAGGCTTGCCATCGATGGGTGCCCGAATGTGAAACCCTTGTTGATGACCAATGGAAAAACATGACAGTTGAAGCATCACAAAAACTTGGTCCATCCATAAGGCGGTGGATCAGCCTTTAAGTTAGATAATGAATAGAATTCAATTTGCCGATATTCGGATCACTCTGCCAATGCCGGTCTTTCTGGTCATTGAGGATGTTGGCTGGTGGCAGGGAGTTGACGGGTCATCTTATCAGGAGCCGTACCGTAACAATTTGCGAAGGCCTCACTGCCTTGAGGATTATCGGGCACTCAGCCATCTGGCAGAAAGACTTTCCATGCGAATTGCTCTGGGCATGGTTATGTGTGAATGGGACCGGACAGACTTTTTAAAAAATATCCCGGGTGCCACCTGGATGGGGAAGGCATGGAACAATCAGAAAAACAGGGGTGCACACCTCGATCTCGCCTCCCAGTATTTAAATAATCATCGCCACCAGCTTGAAATTTTCTTACATGGTATCGGGCATGAATTCTGGTGTGGGGGGCAGATGGAACGATCAGAATTCCATGACAATGATGGGAATATGAGACCGGGGAATATTATTATCCGTCATCTTGAAGCCTTTGAAAGACTGCTTGATCAGAACCATATCTTGACTTCTCCTCGATTATTTATTCCCCCTGCGTTGAATCACAGCTTTGGTGACAGCTCAATTCAGGCCTTGCTTAAGGGATTTGGTATCGATTATGTGACAACAAAATTTTCCAGAGCCCGTCAATTTAAAGCACCAAAACACCCGAAAATGACATGGGAATCTGGTGTGATACTTCTGGAGAGGGGGTCTGCTCCAGTGGAATGGGACAATGTAGCAAGCCCTCCTGCCTGGAATGGTCCCCAGCCAATCCTGCCGCTTCATTGGGGGAACCTTTTACATTTTCAACCGGAACGAAATTTAGAAATCGTTGATCTATGGGCAGATATGCTGCTCCTGAATACATCCGGCCCGGATCTTATTTTAATTGAAGATGTAGCCGCCTGTTATCGGCAGGCTGCGGTCTATTATCTGGCTAAAATTAAACATAAAAACAAGCGTATTGTCATCGATCTAAGCGGTCTGCCGGAACTTTCATCAGTCTGTGGTGTTTTCTTTATAAAAATACAGGGGCGACCTGATTTGTGCTGGCACTCTGTCAGCGGAAAAATCCTGGAACAAAAACAGGAATCCGAGAACATGCTCACGTTGAAACTGCTTCCTGAAGGAAGGCAAAAAAAAATTGTCATTTTCCCGGTAGACCCGATTGATCCAACAAACCAAAGTCTTGTTGAATCCTGGCCTGGGTGAACTTTTTAAATGTATTTATGTCCTTTGTTGAGAAACATCCCCAGCTGGATATGGCGTATGTTCAATCTAATTCGTCTGTTTTTACATGGGAAAAGATCTTTTCAAAAATTGATTCCGTCTATACGGATTTGTATAGAGAAACCATGCTGTAAATTGATTTAATCCTGGAACCTTAACCCCTGTTTGGTTTAAAAATGAACAGCTATGGCGGCAATATCATCATGGCATTTGAATCTGGGGTATCGCTGGGTATAAGGGTCCTGGGATTCAATTTTCCGGATACTGTTTTTGAGCCCCATCAAACCCTTCTTTTGGAATTTTTGAGCAAGGCGGTTAAAAGATTTTTTTTGTGTTGGTGTTGTGGAGGGCAACTGGAGTCCGTCCGTAAACAATAAGATGCTGGTGACATCTTCAAGGGGCTCAACTCCTTTTTGTGTAAAATCAAGTGCCTCTGGTTCTCCATTGAGAACGCCGTAAGACCGGTTCATTTGGATCCGGACTTTTTTAATCTGATTTTTAATTTCTGCATTAAATTTGAACTTTTTTGCCTTGAACATTGCCAGGGTTTCATAGTCATGATCTTTTCGATCTGCCAACACTCTGAATGATCCATCATCATAAAACACAAGGATTTGGGCATCTCCGGTCTGAAACCATTCAAGTCCGGCGTCGTCAATTCTTATTACAGCGACACTGGTGCTCCATAAATTATGACGCTGTGCCATATCAAGGTTTTGATTGATCATTTTTGTCTGGATGGCCTGGTTTGCCCGGATACCCAATTGGTAAAGTGGAAAATGATTTTTTGAAAATTCCTGGCTGGCGGTTTGGGCTGCAATCATTCCACCGGTTTGACCGTTCTCAAACAGATTAGTGTTAAGGCTTGAAGCGCCGTCAAAAACTCCGAAAATGTTATCTCCAAGGATCAGGCTGTCTTCGTTGAACTGGCCTGATCCTTTTTCAATAATATGCTCTGTCTTTATTTTATAGCTTGTTTTTATATCCATGCATATAAAGATACAGACTGGCAAGGGGATTGTCAAAATGATAATTCCGATGGGGTTTTAGCTATATATAGGAATTTTCAATATTGAATCGCCGGAACAGGGGATTGAGTCAAAATTTTTTAAATTACCGGCAGATATTTACGGTCATTCAGTTTTACCGGGGACAGTCGAAGGACGGGGTCAGAAGGACGGGGTCA
>CAYWGC010000063.1:0-14308 GCA_964457755.1 uncultured Thermodesulfobacteriota bacterium
TTTATTGGTAGCGGGGGCTGGATTTGAACCAACGACCTCCGGGTTATGAGCCCGACGAGCTACCTGACTGCTCTACCCCGCAACATCCAGACGATTGGTTTATCGTCAGAAGGAAGCGGCTTATAACAGGCGTTGGCGATGCTGTCAAGAGAAAACGTTGACAAGGTTGTTTAAAAGGGCGCAAGGCTATAGTTGCATTTCCCTTTTTAACAGGTTATTATGGGCGATCTTTGATCGTTGTAAGTGTAAGGGTAAACTGTTTTCGCAATGCGTATCTATTCTCGCTATCTCTTAAAAGAGATGCTCTCGATTTTTCTTTTAAGCCTTTTGGCTTTACTCTCCATCTATCTACTGGTCGATTTCTTTGCCAAGGTTGATAACGCCATGGAAAATCAGGCCGGATTTATGCCGCTGGTGTTTTTTCTGGCAAACCAGATACCTTTTGTTTTGGGCAAATTCATCCCTATGGCCCTCTTGCTGGCAACTATGCTGGCTTTGGGGGGAATGGCTCAAAACAACGAGATTGTGGCCTTTCAGGCGAGTGGCCTGAGCCTGATAAAACTGGCGCGACCGTTGGCCGGGGCGGGCCTGGCTCTGGCTCTGGTGACTTTCTTTATCAATAATAATCTGGTGCCGATTACCAGTCTCAAAGCTGATCATATTAAAAACGTTACCATAAGGGGTGATGAAGAGACGAATCTTTACAATCTTAAGAGCTTATGGTATGCCGGGAACGGTGCTATCTACTATTTTGAAAACCTTGATCCGGTTAAAAAAACTATTGAAAAAGCTCTGCTTTATCGCTTTGCTGATGATCGCCGTCTGAGCCAGCGGCTCGATATTGACAATCTAGTCTATGATGTTGAAGATAAAAAATGGGTTGGCGAGAAGGTTAGAGTCCAGGATTTCAGATTTATTGACGGCTTTACCGATGTTGCCAGATTCAGCAAAGAGGTTAACCTGGAGTTGAAGATCAGTGAGTCTTTCCAGGATTTTATGGTGCCTCGTAAAGAGCCGGATCGGATGTCGATCAAAGAGCTTAAGAGTTATATCGGCAAAGCTAAAAATGCCGGACTTTCGCATATGGAGTATACGGTTGAAATCTTTAATCGTCTGCTCTATCCCTTTTCATGTCTCTTGATGGTTCTTTTGGCGATTCCGTTTTCGTTAGGATCAAGGCGGCATGGGGGTGCAGCCCGGGGGGTTGCGATTAGCTTGACGCTCGGTTTTTCCTTTTGGGTTACCCTCTCTTTGTCGTTGGCTCTAGGGCAGGGGCGGCTTTTGGGGCCGTTAACGGCAGCGATTCTGCCTTATCTGCTCTATGGAGCGTTAGCGGTTTTTATGCTTCGTCAAAGGGTAGGTTGAGGTTTTTCTATAATTTATTAAAATTACTGGATTCCGGCTTTTGCCGGAAAGACGATTTGTTGTTTTACGGGAGAAACAGATGACCATACCGCAAGATACAGTTGATCTTTTAAAAGAGATTGAAGAGACCGTCGTAACCTACAGGGGGTATCTTTGATCTCGCTCAGATGCAGGAGCGGATCAGCGAAATTGAAGATATAAGTTCAGCTGAAGGTTTTTGGGGAGATCCTGACAAAGCCCGTGATGTCCTCAAAGAGGGGACTCAGTTGACGCGTGAAGTAGAGCGTTGGCAGTCGCTTGAGGACGGCCTCGAAGAGGTCGGCTTGTTGGCTGAAATGCTGCAGGCTGAGGATGATCCTGAGAGCCTGAAAGAGCTGCAGACTTTTTTGCTTCGGCTTAAACAGAAGTTGACCCTGATGCGTCTCGAAAAGATGATGTCGGGTGATCATGACGGGGCCAATGCGATTGTCAACATTAATGCTGGGGCGGGTGGCACCGAAGCCCAGGATTGGGTTGAGATGCTGATGCGGATGTATCTGCGTTGGGCTGAAAAACGGGGTTGGAAGAGCAGTATTGTTGATATCCTGCCGATGGATGAGGGCGGCATTAAAAGTGTTACCTTTACCGTAAGCGGAGATTACGCCTTTGGCAATTTTCGTTCTGAGTCCGGCATCCATCGCTTAGTGCGAATCTCGCCTTTTGATGCCGGCAATCGGCGTCATACCTCTTTTGCTTCGGTCTATGTCTGTCCCGAACTTGACGATGATATTGAGGTTGAAATTAACGATGGCGATCTTCGGATCGATACGTATCGGGCCAGTGGCGCTGGTGGTCAGCATGTCAACAAAACTGACTCAGCGGTGCGTATAACCCATCATCCCAGTGGTATTGTGGTGCAGTGCCAAAATGAGCGTTCGCAACACAAAAACCGGGCTTATGCCATGAAAATGCTTAAAGCCCGTCTCTATGAAAAGGAGATGGAAGAGCGGCGCCAGGCGCAGGACAAGGTTGAGAGTTCGAAGATGGAGATTGGTTGGGGCAGCCAGATTCGTTCTTATGTTTTGCATCCGTACCAGCTTATTAAAGATCACCGGACCGAATGTGAAACCGGAAATGTTAATCAGGTTCTGGACGGGGGTTTGGACACTTTTGTCGAAGCCTATCTTTTGCAACAAATGCAAAATCAGTAGTCAGTGGTCAGTCGTCAGTTTTCAGGTAACTTTTAGGTAACTTTTAGGTCCTGACCCAAAACTGGCTCTATGCGATGGATACCCCAAGGGCACTTCCTCACTTTGTCCGGGCGCAACCTCAAGGCAGGGCTTTTAGCCCGAGCCGGGCTGAGCTCTGTCCCCACGCGAAGCAGGGCGAAGCAATGTTCGCGGTTATCCGCTGTAACTTAATTGACGGTTATTAAAGGAGTTTCAGTAAGTGCTAATAGATCAGATTTCATCAGAATTTGGAGCCGGGAGTAATCCTGAAGGTTTGCGTCTGCTACCCTTGGGTGGTCTCGGTGAGATCGGGATGAACCTGATGGCACTGGAGTATGATGACGAAATCTTTATTATTGATTGCGGTTTGATGTTTCCTGAGCCCTATATGCTTGGGGTTGACATCGTGATCCCTGATATCAGCACTCTCTTGGCTGAAAAAGAGCGGATTAAGGGGATTGTTTTAACCCATGGTCACGAGGATCATGTTGGGGCTCTGCCCTTTATTTTGCCGCAGCTCAAGGTGCCGGTCTATGGTACCGAGTTGACGATTGCCATGGTCAGCCGCCGTTTGGAAGAGCACCATCTTCTCGACGCGTGCGAGCTCAATGTGGTGCGGGCGGGGGAGAGCTTTACCAGCAAGAATTTTTCGATTGAATTTATCTCGGTGGCGCACTCTATTCCCCAAGGGGTTGCCCTGGCAATCACAACGCCGGCAGGACTCGTCGTCCATTCCGGTGATTTCAAAATAGACTATACCCCGCTTAATGGCGAGACTACCGATCTTAATCGTTTTGCCGAACTCGGGTGCGAAGGGGTTGATCTCCTCCTGGCCGACAGTACCAATGTTGAAAGTGCGGGGTATTCGGCCAGTGAAGCCGAAGTCAAAAAAGCTTTTGCGAATCTCTTTTCTGAATCTTCGGGGCGGATTATTGTTACTCTCTTCTCCTCTAACCTTAATCGGATTCAAGAGATCATCCGGTTGGCTCATGAGCGGGGTCGGAAAGTTGCAATTTTAGGCCGCAGCCTGCATAATAATACGGATATTGCCCAAGAAATCGACCTTTTGCAGATCCCAGCTGATACCTTGATCGATATCGAAGGGATTAACAGCCTGGAGCCGGAGGAGGTTTTGGTGATCACTACCGGAAGTCAGGGTGAGCCCTTTTCCGGCCTCTCGTTGATGGCCTCCAATAAAAGTAAATGGATGCATCTTGGTTCCGGCGATACGGTGATTTTTTCCTCCCGTTTTATTCCCGGCAATGAGAAGGCGATCAGTAACCTGCTCAATCGTTTGACGCGTCTGGGGGCTCGGGTCCTTTATCGACCTATAGCCTTTACCCACGCCTCGGGTCACGCCTATCGGGGTGAACTTTCTCTATTGCACAACTTGGTTAAACCGCGTCATTTCGTGCCGATTCATGGTGAATATCGCCATCTCGATCTGCATGCCCGTTTAGCTGTTGAGCAGGGGGTTGCCGTCGAGAAAGCTCTGGTGGTGACCGATGGCGAGTTGGTTGAACTTGATGATCAAGGTTTGCGGCGTTTGGGGCGGGTTGAGCATGGTAAGGTTCTGATTGACGGTAAAGGGGTTGGTGAGATCGATTTTGCGACCCTGCATGATCGCCGCCACCTCTCCAATAACGGTATGGTTCTTATCGTTGTCGGGATTAATGAAACTACCGGCGAGATTGTTTACGGCCCGGAGATTACGACTAAAGGCTTAGTCGCTGAGGATAACGAAACCATTCTCGATGAGACCCGCAGCGTTATTGATGCGGCTCTGGCCCAGATTCCCTTAACTGAACGTTGCGACTGGATTGAGGTTAAGGCGAGATTGCGGCGGGCCGTCAAAAAATATTTTCGTACGACTTTGAATAAGAAACCGATAATCTTACCAGTAATTATAGAACTCTAGGAAAACGATGGTTTTACCGAAACTTACAGTCAAGCGCCAGGAGTGGAGAACCGAGATGGTCGGTATTCTTTTCTTAGGCTTTGCCATCTTTTTTCTTATGGCTCTGTGCTCCTACTCGCCTTTGGATCCCTCCTTGAATCATAGTTTGGGAGGGGAGGTTGATATTGCCAATTTAGGAGGCCGAATCGGGGCCTTGGTGGCTGACCTGTTACTGCAGGGGGTTGGGCTCGGAGCTTTCATTCTGCCGCTTTATCTGGTGGCGGTTTTTATCGGTATGGTCAGTGCCAAATGCTATCCTCCCTGGAGCAGTGTTGGCGGGGCTGTTCTCCTGATCTTCTGTACGGCGATCTGGAGCTCACTGTTGTTGCCGGTCTGGGTGGTGCAGAAAACTGAAGTTCTGACGGGTGGGTTTTTCGGTGAGATGGTTGGCGAATATCTGGTAACTCTTTTCAATCCCATTGGTACCTATCTGCTGATGAGCGTTTTTTTTGCGCTCGCCCTGATTGTCACCACCCATATTTCGCCCCTGCGGATTGCGGCGCTTTTGGTTGCCGCTCTGCTGGCGGGAGGTCGCCTGCTATTGCAGGCGCTGCGGCGAGTGGTTGCTCTCTTTGCGCGTATTCGCTTGCGCAAACCGAAAGTTGCCAAGGGCGAGTTGGACTCGCCCGAAAAAGCTAAAAAACGTCTCAAAAAAGTAAAAATCGGTCGACCTCACGATGAAAAACCGAAACCGCCCCCTATGAATCAGGGCAAGCTCCCTTTTTTACGGGGAAGCGGCCAGATTACTCTGCCGAGTCTTGATATTCTGGATGATCCTCCCATCCGCAGCAAGAAGGGTACCGATAATGACAGTCTCAGGCTTAAGTCGCAGCAGCTTGAAAATAAACTGCGCGATTACGGGGTTATCGGACAGGTTCTGGAAGTGCATCCCGGGCCGGTTGTGACGATGTACGAGTTCCAGCCGGCGGCCGGGGTTAAATTGAGTAAAATATCTTCCCTGGCAGATGATCTGGCTCTGGCGATGAGCGCCATGTCAGTGCGGATCGTCGCTCCGATTCCCGGGAAAGCTGTGGTTGGAATTGAGATTCCTAATCTCGAACGTGAAGATGTCAATTTCAAAGAGCTCCTTTTAAGTGCAAGTTTTCAGCGTGGTCAGAGTGTTTTACCGATGGCTCTCGGTAAAGAGATCGATGGTGTGCCGATGGTCGCCGATCTTGCCAAGATGCCACATTTGCTGATCGCCGGTTCGACCGGGTCGGGTAAGAGTGTCGGTATTAACTGTCTGATCTGCAGTATTCTTTTTAAACTGACGCCGGAACATGTCAAGTTTATCATGGTCGATCCCAAACGTCTGGAGCTTTCGGTTTATGATCATATTCCCCATCTCCTGATGCCGGTGGTGACCAATCCCAAACGGGCGGCCGCGGCTCTAAGCTGGGCTGTCGAGGAGATGGAGCGGCGTTATAGTCTGATGTCACTTTCCGGGACCCGAAATGTCGCATCCTATAATCGCTATGTTGAAAAGCAGCTCTCTTTACGTGACAAGTCAGCGGTCTCTGAACCGGAAACTTTAGAGGATGGTGAGCTTGATGGAGAGGGTATTCCTCCTCTCGAAAAATTCCCCTATATTGTTATAATTATTGATGAACTGGCAGATTTGATGATGGTTGCCTCGAAAGAGGTTGAAGAGTATATCACCCGTCTTGCGCAGATGGCGCGGGCCGCCGGGATTCATCTTATTTTAGCGACGCAGCGGCCTTCGGTTGATGTCATAACCGGTCTTATCAAGGCTAATTTTCCGGCCCGGATCTCCTTTCGCGTATCTTCAAAAATCGACTCCCGAACGATTCTCGATGCTTCTGGCGGCGAGCAGTTGCTCGGCAACGGTGATATGTTGCTTTTGAGTCCCGGCAGTTCAAACTTTACCCGTCTGCATGGGGCTTTTATCAGTGATGATGAGATCAAGGATCTGACCGATTATCTACGCAGTCAAGGAGCCCCTGAATATAAGGACGGGATTCTGAAAAAACATGAAGAGGCCTTGGCCAAATCGAAAAGTAAGGGGAACGGAGCGCGTACGGCGCAGGATTTAGAAAATGGTGATGATGAAGCTTATGATGAACTCTATGACCAGGCTGTAGAATTTGTCGCCCGTCTCAAAGGTGCTTCATCCTCGATGATTCAGCGTAAATTCAGAATCGGTTATAATCGGGCTGCCCGGATTGTCGAGATGATGGAGCGGGAAGGGGTCGTGGGCCCGGCCGAGGGCAGCAAGCCGAGGAAGGTTCTGGTTCAACCAGTTGATTGACCGGTGGGCAGTGAGCAGAACGCCATCAGGTTTAGAGAAATAAAGTAAAAAATATGGTTGACATGTTGAAGATGACATTGGGCGGGTTGCCGCCACGCATATAGATGTCATCTTCAATGCGGGTTAAAATTTTGGTCAGCAATACCTCATACCCCATATTAAGATAGCCGTCCGGAGCACTTGAATTGGTCAGAAAATAGAGCTCTTGCTGGTTGTTGCGGTACTTCTTGAGACGCCATTTGACCTGGCTGATATTGTTGTAGAGTCTTTTGAGCCGTTCCAGAGAAACCTGTAGACTGGTAACCATACTGTTGTCATCAGGGCCCTCCTGTCCATATCCTTCATCGATACTTTTCCTGAGTCCCAATCCCAACAGTGCGACCCGGTCATGATAGTCGGGTTCGGTTGTAAAGGTAGCCGTCAGAACTTCATGTGATAGCAGTTCGTTATAAAGGCAACCAGGAAGGGAGCGTTTCTTGAAAATGTGGTCAAGTTTTATTTTTCGTTTTTTAAGATCTTTTTCATATTTAGGGTTCTTAAGATAGAGCCGCCGACAAAACTCCTCTAAACATTTATAATGTTGTTGCATATGGTGTTGTATAATAAGCACATCAGATGTGGTTAAGATACCACCCATCCCGCCCTTATTACTGCAACTGTTAAGGGCAAGTATGATTAAGAGTGGTAAAAAGATTTTTTTCATAGTCCTTAACTTTTCGGTTAAGCAATCAACTCTCTATAATTTTTGACGGTTGCTCTCTTTTTTCATCCTTTATGAAAAAAGAGAGTAACGCCGGTACCATAAAAATGGTGAAGATTGTTGATAGGGCGAGGCCGCCTAAGACGACGCTGCCCAGGCCCCGGTAGAGTTCGGAACCGGCGCCAGGGAAAAGAACCAGCGGCAGCATGGCGATGATGCTGGTTAGAGAACTCATGAAGATCGGGCGGATACGGCTTTCGACGGAGGCTTTTAAAGCCTCTTTTGCGGTCATGCCGGCACGTTTGAAGTTTAAAGTCTGATGAACAATGAGAATCGCATTATTAACGACTACCCCGATGAGAATAATAAAACCAAGCATGGTCAGGACGTCAAGGGCCTGAGGGGCGATGAACCGGTTGACCAGAGCCAGACCGATAAAACCGCCGGCGGCGGCCGGCGGGACGCTGACCATGATGATCAGGGGGTAGAAAAAACTTTCAAAAAGGGCCGCCATAAGGAGATAGGTGATGATCAGAGCGAGAATGAAATTTTTCTGCAGGGCGAGGCGAGTTTGGGTCAGCTTGTCGGCGGTGCCGGAAAGCCCAATCTCGACGTCATTGCCGGAAAGCCCCATCTTTTTGAGTTGGGGCAGAAGTTTGGTCGAAAGTATCTCCATCGCTTCTTGCAGAGGGACGTCTTCTGGCGGGGTTACCTGCAGGGTGATATTACGTTGTCTTTCGAGGTGGTTGATCTGGGTTGGCCCTGAGGTTTCAATAAAGGTGGCCAGCGTTGAAAGTGGAACCTGGCGACCATCGGCGGTAACCATGGGCAGGTTGATAATCTGATCTGGACTGGTGATAGTGTCTTTCCGGCCCATCAAAGTGAGATCTATCTGGTTGCGGCCTGGGGCTTTGAAATCATCAATTTTGCGGCCATCGAGAAAAACATCAACCATCAGGCCCAGCTCTCGGGCATCAACCCCTAAGGCGGCACTGCGGTCGCGACGTGGTAGAATGGTAACCTCCGGACTTGTCAGCTCCAGAGAAGGAACCGGCCTTACCTGGGTGCCGGGCAAAGTTTTACGGATCATTCCGAAAAGGGCACCGCCAGCCGTGGCCAGGCGGCCCAGTTCCGGGCCGCTGATATCGACCTCGATAGTACGGCCTTTGCCCAGGCCACTTTCAAAGATGCCACGTTGCATGGTGATTCCATACATGCCGGGGATGGAAGCAATAATTTTCTGTAGTGGCGGAATAATCGAGCGTACCCGTTCAGGATCGGTTGACTTGGCACCGAGAAAGAGCATCTGGCCGCGGCCGACATAAAAATAGGTTGCTATCCGATCGGCACCGGCAATTTCTTTTTCCATATAGGGTTTAATCTGGCGGCCAATTTCGGCGCCAACTGCTTCTCTTTCAGCGTCGGAGTAGCCTGGTGGTGGAATCAGAATACTCAATATCAGGTTACGGTTGCCCATCGGTAGGTATTCCATCTTGGGCCACAGGAGCCAGGCGACCAAGAGGGCACCACCGCCAAGCAGGGTGACCACCGAAAGTCGACGATACCACCGTTTTGTAAACCAGCCGACCAGGTTTGAGATCGATTTTACGAAAAAGCCACCGAAACTTTTTAAAGGATCCTGGCGGATTTTTCTTTGTGGTTTAGGGTTTGCGGCTGGGTTCAGGGACCGCTTTTTTCTCTCTCTGAAGCTGAAGAGAAGCTTACTCAGGGTCGGAATAAAGGTGACGGAAACCACCAGACTTAAAGCAATTGAACCGCAGATGGCGATGGCCAAGTCTTTAAAGAGTTGGCCAGCCTCTTCTTTGATAAAGATAACCGGCAGGAAAACGGCAAGCGTGGTGATGGTAGAAGCCAGAACCGCACCCCAGACTTCGGAACAGCCGTCACGGGCCGCGAGGTAAGGCTCTTTTCCCATCTTGCGATGGCGGTCGATATTCTCCATAACGACAATTGCATTATCAACCACCATGCCGACTGCAAACGACATTCCGGCGAGGCTGATAACATTAAGATTACGATGCCCCATAAGGAGAAAGAGAAAAGTTCCGATGACGCTGACCGGAATCGCCGCTGCTACCACCAAGGTGGCTGAAAGGCTGCGCAGAAAAAGCAGCAAAACAATAATTGCCAAAGCCCCGCCCAGCCAGATATTTTGTTTGACCAGGCCGATGGCGCTGTCGATGTAGGGGGTTTGATCATAAACCCAATCGAGAAAAAGACCGTTTTCTTTGAGCATGCCGTCATTGAGCTGGTCGACTATAAGACGGACCCGGCGCGTCATCTCGAGGACATTGGTACCGGCCTCTTTTTTGATGCCGACGGCAATCGCTTTCTGGCCGTTATGGAAAATTGCGGCCTCAAGTTTTTTATAGCCAAGTTTGACATCGGCGACATCACCAACGGTGACCACGCGATCAAACTCACTCCTTAAAATGACCTTTTCAATATCGCCGGGGTTGCGATATTCTCCCAAAGTACGAATTAGGTATTTACGTTTTTCTGTGCTGACATCGCCACCTGAAATATTGACATTTTCGCCGCGCAGCCGCTCGGTAACCCGGCTTAAAGTCAAACCTTGGGCGGCCAGGGCGTAAGGGTCGGTCATTACCTGGAGTTCATCTTCGGTGCCGCCGACGATATAGAGCTCCGCGACTCCGGCGACCCGCTCTAAACTCTGGCTGATATGGTCATCAAAATAGCTGCGGTAGGTGTTGATGCTACGCGGGTTTTCGGGCAAAGTTTTAAAGATTGTCCAGATCACCGGTGAATCATTGGCTCCGGAAGCAGTTATGATTGGTTTTTCGACATTTTCCGGATATTTGCTGACCTCGTTAAGTTTATTAGAGGTGCGTAGCATAATATCTTCAAGTTTGGCCTCAAGAGAAAAGGTGAGAATGATGCGGCCCTGATTATTGACGCTTTCACTTTCCATTTTAGTGAGATAGCGCAGGCCTTTTAAGACATCTTCTTGGGCTTCGATAATCTCTCTTTCAATTTCGTAAGCGGTGGCCCCGGGCCAGTTGGTTTTGATGGTCAACTCCGGCAGTGAGACATCCGGGGTCAACTGGATCGGCAAGGAGGTTAGTCCTAAGATTCCGAACATTAAAACCATAATAACACCGACCATAACGCTGACCGGCCTTTTCAGGCAAAACTCGACAGGACTCAAGGTTTTGGCCCCTCTGAGTTCTTTCCGTGGCCTGGAACAATGGTAACCGCTTGGCCCGGTCGCAAACGTTCATTGCCGCGTACGACGACAGCCATGCCGGAAGTTAACTGATTTCCAGTTTTTAATTTACTTGGCGAGATCACCGCATCATTACCGTCGTAGCCAGAAATGGTGACCGGGACGATCTCAGCACGGTTTTCAATTATGATGACCACATAGGTGCTCTCTCCTTTGCGGACGATCGCATCGCGTGGGGCCAAAAGGGCGCTCTCAGGTTTTCCTGATGGTAATAAAACTTCGAGGTCATAGCCCGGCAAAAGGTTGCTTTGCGCTGGCAGATCGAGGCGCAGGGGAAAGGTTCGTGCTTTAAAATCCCCAGCCGGGATAATCCGGTTGAATTGGCCTTGAATAGTTGCCGCATCGGGGCCGATGCGAATCGTAAAACTGGCCCCGGGTTTGAGAAAGGGGAGATAGCGGGCCGGAACCGGAATCTCGGCTGAGAGTCTGGTCATATCAACCAAGTGGCAGACCGTCGTGCCAACTGCGATCCATTCGCCGATTTCACACAATCTTTCCGCTACAACCCCGGCAAAAGGGGCGCGGATGGTTTTGTGGTTGATCTCAATCTGCAAACGATCGCGTTTGACTTTGGTGATTGCAAGTTTGGCCTCAAGCTCTTTGAGCCGGTAGAGGCGGTCGTCGTAGGCTTGCCTGGAGGTGGCGTGTGATTCAAAAACCGGTTTGACCCGTTCAAAATCGAGATCACCCTTCTCTAAAAGAATAGTTGCCGCATCAATTTCGCGATTTGCGACTTCGAGGACTCGTTGCAGGATTTCGCTGTCGAGGCGGCAGAGAACGGCCCCTTTTTTAACAAAAATCCCCTCCTTAGGTGGAGCGCTGATTACCTGGCCAGCGATCTCGGCTGCAACCCGACTTTCAAGTTCGGCCACGACCGATCCGCTCAAAGAGATTTTGGGGGAGACCTGGCGTTGAATCAGGACTGCAGTTACAACTTTTGCCGGCGGCGGGCCGGGAGGGTTGGCGCCCAATGCCGTGCTGGGCAAGGTGGAAATTAAAAGGGCTAATGTTAAGGCCAGGTTTGTCAGGTTTCGGGTTATTAAATACATCTGTTTTCCTTGAAAAAATGATTGCCATACGACTTTAATTCGGGTAGTTGCTTATACTCTTGAAGAATTAGTTGAGCAAGAAGTTTTTGGAAAAGCTGTTAGAAGCAGATGGTGGAGGATTGAATGGAGAAAGATCATTTAGAGATCATACTCGAGGATATGAATGGGAAGTTTGATATTTTGATTGAAAGCCATCAAACCCTTCGTAATGAGATAAAAAGAACTCGTGAAGAGTTGACGGATAAGATCGAAGATAATTCCATAGCAATTCGTTTTTTGAATAAGAAAATAGACAGTGTTGATGACAGTTTAAATGCAAAGATTGACAATTTTGATAATAGTTTGAATGCAAAGATTGACAGTCTGGATAGTAGTTTAAATACAAAAATTGACAAATTGGACAGCAGTTTAAATGCAAAGATTGACGGTTTAGATAGTAGCCTGAATACAAAGATCGACAAAGTTAATGAAGATCTCGGGGCTAAGATTGATGCGGTTGCTGATGATCTTAAACATCATCGTGAAGATACTGAAATCCATACAAATTATCGGGTGAGTGAGGGATTAAATTGAAGAAAGCTTTAATTACTGGTGTGACCGGTCAGGATGGAGCCTATCTGGCCGAACTTCTGCTGGGAAAAGGCTACGAAGTACACGGCATCAAGCGTCGTTCATCATCTTTTAATACGGCCCGGGTTGATCATCTTTACCGTGATCTCCATGAAGCTGATGTGCGTTTCAAGATGCACTTTGGTGATCTTACCGATGCGACCAATCTGATTCGTATAATTCAGGAAGTGCAGCCCGACGAGATCTATAATCTGGCAGCGCAGAGCCATGTCCAGGTCTCTTTTGAAACCCCGGAGTATACGGCTAACAGCGATGCCCTGGGCACTTTGCGGCTGCTTGAAGCAATCCGCATTTTAGGGCTTGAGAAAAAGACTCGCTTCTATCAGGCCTCAACCAGCGAAATGTTTGGTCTTGTGCAGGAGACCCCGCAACGCGAAACCACGCCTTTCTATCCGCGTAGTCCCTATGGTGCAGCCAAGGTTTACGCCTACTGGATTACAGTAAACTATCGTGAAGCCTACGGCATCTTCTCTTGTAACGGTATCCTCTTTAA
Source organism: uncultured Thermodesulfobacteriota bacterium (assembly GCA_964457755.1). Taxonomy (GTDB): domain Bacteria; phylum Desulfobacterota; class Anaeroferrophillalia; order Anaeroferrophillales; family Tharpellaceae; genus Tharpella. The sequence goes on from CAYWGC010000063.1 coordinate 12,940, forward strand.
CCATGAATCCCCTTTAAGGGGTGAAACTTTTGTCACCCGCAAGATTACGCGGGCTGTGGCCCGCATAAAACTCGGCTTCCAGGAAAAAATTTATCTTGGCAACCTTGATGCCAAACGGGATTGGGGCCATGCGGCTGACTACGTCAAAGCGATGTGGCTGATGCTCCAGCAGGATCAACCCGAAGACTTTGTTATTGCCACCGGCAAAACCCGAACGGTGCGGGAATTTGTCGAAAATGCCTTTACCGAGATTGGGGTCGAGATTGCTTGGCGTGGCGAAGGGGTTACTGAGGTCGGCTACGATAAAGCCGACGGCCAGGTCAGGGTCGAGATCGATTCCCGCTATTTTCGCCCGACCGAGGTTGAACTGCTGCTTGGTGATCCGAGTAAGGCCAAAGAAAAAATGGGCTGGGAGGCGGAGATAAGTTTTGCCGATATGGTAAAAACTATGGTCGCCGAAGATCTGATGGAGGCCCAGCGCGACAACTATTGCCAAAATCAGGGTTTCAAGGTCTACGCTCATGAAGAGTGAAAATCAGTCGCCAGTGGTCAGTCGTCAGTGGGCAGTTTTCAGTAAACTTGGTCGTGGTGACCGACAGCTACTGGAATGATTTCATTTTCATCAATGATTAATTCGAGGGTAATGCGGTAGGAGATGTTGATGGAGGCTGAATGCATTCCTTGTAGTTTACCCTTTAAGGCATGTAAGCGAAGTGATGGGTGATGAGGGTTGAGTTCAAGTACTTTCAGCGTTTTCTCATATTGGTTGATCAGATCGGGATGTTTTTTGAGAAACTTTGCGGCCTTCTTGTTGTAACTGTCAGTGAAGATCAAGCTATAGGTCATTACTGGTCACCCGTTTAATGTGATCGTCGACACTCTCCTTGATGTAGTGGCCGGCTTTAACCTCTGCCCGGGCTTGATGCAAAGCCGCTTCAAGTTCGCATTCCCGCAGATTATTATAGTGTTTCATGTCCATAACGACGAAACGTTCTTTGCCGCGAACGGTTATTATCAACTCGCTTGCTTGGGCCAGATTGCTTTCAATTATAGAAACCCCTTTGGTTTTTAGTTCATTTGCTGAAATATTCATATTGTCTGCTCCTGTGATTCTAAGGTGACAGTAAATGATCTGTGAGCGGCCAAACAGTCTTGATAGTAAGAGGATGTCCGAGGATAGAAATTTTTTCTCAGATCGAGGCATTTTTTGAAAATAAGCACAGGCATACACTTAGTATTTCGAGCATTATTTTCAAAAAATAACGAAGAGCTGGGGGAAAAGAGCATTTTCGGACAGCCTCTTAGTGTTAATAGTGTGATAGTAAGCTATGTAGAGAGTCATGTCAACATGGTTTACAAAAGTACTTTT
>CAYWGC010000064.1:0-14253 GCA_964457755.1 uncultured Thermodesulfobacteriota bacterium
CCGGGCTTGTCCAACAAACGGTTCAGATTGTGGCTCGCTTCACTCGCACAATCTAACCTTATTCGTTAGCGTCAATCCTAAGGCTTTCGCGGCCTGGCAGTCGGTAAAGCTGGAATTGCTGCAACAAGGCATCCGGCCCGATAAGGATTTTTCCAAACTCACCTTTACCGGCACTCAGGATCAGGTGCTCTATGATATCAGGGACGGCAAAGCCGATGCGGGTAGCGTCAGAACCAATATCCTCGAACGAATGGCCAAGGAAGGCAAGATCAACCTGGCTGATTTCAAGTTCATATCTCACCAGGACTGCAAGCATCAAACTAACTACCTGCATTCAACCAATCATTATCCGGAATGGCCGCTAGCCAAACTTTCCCATACCGACAACCGGCTGGCGGAGCTCGTGACGACCAGCCTGATCAATATGTCGCCTACCACCAAAGCCGTCCAGCAGGGCTCTTATTACGGCTGGACCATTCCTTTAAATTATCAAACCGTACGTGATTGCCTTAAAAGCCTCAAAGAACCCCCTTATGAAGATTACGGTAAACTAAGCCTTTTGGAGGCTTTTCACCAGCACAAGCTGACCGTTTATGTCTTTGCAGTCTTTTTCCTATTGCTTATTCTGCAATCGTTAAAGCTTTTATCCAGTAATCGTCGATTAAAAAAAGCAATCGCCAACCACGATGATGAACTAGCAAAATGCCGAAAGACAGAAGATCTTCTACAGAACCGTCAAGCCAAATTAGCCAGTATTTACCGGGCCTCACCAACTGGAATTGGAGTAATTGAGAATCGCGTATTTAGAGAAGTAAACCAGTATTTTTGTGAAATGATGGGCTATTCCGAGAAAGAGTTATTAGGAAAAAACTCAAGATTAATCTACCCATTCGATAAAGATTATGAATTTGTCGGTCATCAACAAATCAATAACTATGGTGGGGGCTCGTTTAAAACCCGTATGCGACGTAAGGACGGCCAAGTGATCGACGTTATTTTGAGTTCAACCCCCTTGAATATTGAGGATTTGTCAGCCGGAATAACATTCACCGTTCACGATATAACAAAGATAAAAAGTATAAAGCGAAAACTCGAACAGAGCGAGAATAAATTCCGAGCGATGATGGAGTCGATGCTTGATCCGGTCTATATCTGCTCGCTTGATTACCGGGTGGAATACATGAATCCGGCGATGATCAAGAGGACTGGCCGGGATGCTACAGGAGAGCTCTGTTATCAGGCTTTACATGATTTTGATAAGCCCTGTCTCTGGTGTACAGGAAAGAATACCTTGCATGGCACCTATCTTGAGACAGATATTATCAGCCCCAAGGACAACCATTCCTACCATATTTCCCACTCACCGGTTGTCAACGAAGATGGTTCGATCTCCAACATGATCATTTTCCGGGATACCACCGAACTAAAAAAACTTGAAGAACAGCTATTCCAGACCCAGAAGATGGAATCGATCGGTAACCTGGCTGGAGGGATAGCCCATGACTTCAATAATATACTGACCGTCATCAATATGCATTCAGAATTGGTTATGATGAAGTTAGAGGAAGGTAGTGAACTCTGGCTTGATATTGAGGAGATTCATAAGGCTGGAGAGCGGGCCGCTGACCTTACCCGCCAACTGTTAGCCTTCAGCCGCAAACAGAGGATCATACCAAAAAGTGTCAATATTAACAAAGTGATTGCCAATTTGGGGAAAATGCTGAATCGACTGATCAGTGAGGATATCTCTCTGGAAACCAGACTGGATGAAGCGGTTGGCAGGATCTATGCTGATCCTGGTCAATTAGAGCAAATCGTCATAAATCTGGTGGTCAACGCCCGGGATGCAGTAAAAAACCCGCCCGAAAAGGTCAAGAAAACCATCCAGATTTCGACCTCCCAGATCTTTCTGGATGATGACTATGTTGCCTTTCATCAGGGTAGCACTACCGGTCACTATCTACAACTACAGGTAGAAGACAACGGTTGCGGCATGTCGGAAGACGTGAAAAAGCATATTTTTGAGCCCTTCTACACCACTAAGGCCATGGGGGAAGGCACGGGCATGGGGCTGGCGATGGTATACGGGATCGTCAAACAGAACAATGGCAGTATCTACGTCTACAGTGAGCTGGGTCAGGGAACCACCTTCAAACTCTACTGGCCGCTGACGATGAAAGAAGATACTAAAATCATGGAAAAGGTGAAACCTGAAGATATAAAGGGAGGCAGTGAGACAATTTTGCTGGCTGAAGATAACCAACAGCTCAGAACCATCGCCAGCCGCCAGCTGCGGCAGGCTGGCTATACGGTGGTTGAAGCAAAAGATGGCAAAAATGCTCTCGAGAAGGCAAAAAGCTACCAGGGAACCATTGAACTGCTGTTTACTGACGCCGTTATGCCGATTATGGGCGGTTTGGAGCTGAGTGAAAAAATCAAGGAGATATATCCCGACATCCAGGTCCTCTTTGCCTCCGGCTACATGGACAATGGCATCCACCAGGAGATTCTCACTGGAGCCAAGGGCAGGTTTATCAATAAGCCCTACAACATCCAGGATATCATGGTCATGATTCGCCAGCTATTGGATGAACCAGTATCAGGATAACCTTCTCCAATTACCATAACCATTTTTAATTATTGATTTCCCTATGGCCAACTTTTCCGGCACTGAAAAAGCCCTGAAACAACGAATCTCCAGTTACCGGAGATCTCTCGATAAAGAAAAACAATACCACAATCATATCTCTGACAGCAAACACCTATATGATAATTATAAAGGGTTCGTGAGGTAAGATTATTTTGAAAGGAGACAAAAATGTCAAAATTACCAGAAGTAGTAAACAAAGCCTGGATAAATCGCGAAGAAAGAATCATTTTCACCACAGTAGATAAAGATGGCATCCCCAATTCTGTCTATATCACCTGCACAGCCAGGTGCGGCCAAGATTTGATCATTATTGCCGACAACTATCTTGATAAAACGAAAAAGAATATCTTTTCCGGAAGTAAGGGCTCAGTTCTTTTTATAACCATAGACGGCACAGCTTATCAGGCTAAAGGTACTATTGAATATCACCGAGAAGATGAAATCTTTGATGATATGAAAACCTGGAATCCAAAAAAACATCCTGGTCGTGCGGCTGTGTCGTTGAAGGTTGAGGAGGTTTATTCGGGTGCGGAGAAATTGATGTGATCAATTAGTCATGGATGTCCATAAAGTAATTTCTTAAGTCAGTAATCGCTTTATAAAAAACTTGCAAATCCCCCCTTTTTGAAATCCACCATTAAAAAAAAGACCGAGTCAAAACCTGACTTCAGACCGTATTAATTGTAGTCGACGAAGGGTCTATCGCCTGCCGATTGAGGGTAAGGTGACAGTTATTGCCAAATAGGTATTGATCCGGGTTGTGGTTTTGCCGCTATATATATATTATACATCAAATCATATTGTGAAAGGTTTCTTCAACCGAGGGTTTATCAAATGAGACCGAAAGTAAATAAAATTTTAGTCTATATTGTCTTTATTGCAACAACTCTTCTGTTCTCAAATTCCATAGTCATGGCAGATCATCATCTTGAAAAATACCATTTTGGTATTCCTCCTTACCAGAAAGGACAAACAGTTGATGAGATACGAAGTTTGTATAAACCGATGCTTGTCTGGCTCGGAGAGCAGGTCGGGTGTCTTTTTGATGTTGTCGGTTCAAATACCTACAAGGGAGTGCTTGAGATGTTGGCCGAAGACAAGATCCATCTTGGCTGTCTGGGATCTGTCCCTTATGTTAGTGTAAAAATGAAAAATCCTGATCTGCGACTTCTTTTAACCGAATTGAGATGGAATCATAAAAAATCCAAACTGGTGGATTATTATAATTGTTATATTGTTGCACAGTGTTAGCGGCGGCGTGAAAAATATGCAGGCAAAACTCTTTGTGCCAACCATTCTTTTTGTATCATTCTGTTTCGGAGTGATTTCATATATCTCCTACCAGCACCATACCTGTTTTGTGACGCACACGACCCAAATAACCCGTCATATTGAAAATAACTTGAAAAATCATTTATTGCATGCCCAGAAAAGAAACTGGAATAGAATTAACGTTCTCACCAATGACTGGCAGTTTATCGATAATGTTACTCTCGGTAACACCAGGGGACTGCTTGATATGATTGAACCTTTTCAGGGTCATTGCGGCATCATGAATATTTACAACACAACGGGAAAACTTCTGGCGTGCATGGAAAATCCGGGTAGTTTCAATGTTCGGGACAATATAAGTCTTGTATTTTCAGAAATGCCGAAAAAAACTGATATCTTCCCGGTGGCGGTGATCTATAACAAGAAAATAGCTTTAATCTCCATAAAACAGATTGTCGGGAGTTATGACCCAGTCGGATATCTTGTCGTGGGCAAATATTTGACCCGATCGACTTTGTCCGATCTAATGCTAACAGGCCATAAATCTGGCTCTGTCCTACGTTTTTTTTACAAGGATAAAGAAACTCTTATTCTTGGCGACAAGGATATAACGGACATCCCAGAACAGAAGTCTACCATTATTACCTTTTCAAATAGGATTGACAGCTCCGGTACCCTGTCCGCCCATTTGATTGAAAATATTTCTCACGCAAAAAATTTTTTCTGGAATCAACAGGTTGTCATAATAATTATTTTTTCTTTTGTGAGCCTGATGGTTATTATTTTTTCACGAAAAATAACCTTGAAAATTATCAAAGAACTGGAACTACGGGTGCAGGAACGGACCCATGAATTGCAGGCCAGCGAAAATAAATTCCGGTCGATGATGGAATCAATGAACGACCTGGTCTATATCTGCTCGGAAGATTACCAAGTCGAATATATGAACCCGGCGATGATTAAGAGAACCGGTCTAGATGCCAGCGGAGACTTCTGTCACCAGGCTATCCATGGTCTTGCCCGACCCTGCCCCTGGTGTAAAGACAAATATAAATCCCAAGAAATGTATTTAGAGTCAGACGTCATCAGTCCCAAAGATAACCGCTCTTACCATGTCTCCCACTCACCGATTGTTAACGATGATGACTCTATTTCGGACATGATTGTTTTTCGTGATACGACTGATATGAAAAAACTGGAGGCTCAACTACTACAGTCACAAAAGATGGAAGCCATGGGCACCTTGGCCGGGGGTATCGCCCATGATTTCAATAATATCCTCACGATTATCCTCGGTTATGCCAAATTTGCCAAGGAAAACATTCCATCTGACTGCAACGCTGATAAAGATATTGATAAAGTTATTAAAGGAGGACAAAGAGCGGCCAATTTGGTCAGACAAATTCTCGCGTTCAGTCGCAAGGAACCGCTAAATCTAAAGCTACTAGCCCCCCATCTTGTCATCGAAGAAGCATTGAAGATGATATGTTCTTCGCTACCGACAACGATTATGATAGAGAAAGACATTGATCCTGAATGCGGAAAAATCGAGGCCGACTCGACCCAACTCCATCAAATTATTGTAAACCTCATTTTCAATGCCTTCCATGCCATCGAAAATGAAAAGGGGACCATAAAGATCGAGCTTGAACGCCGGGAAATGTCTCCTAAAGATATGGTCGGAGAACCTGATGCAGAGTCAGGTTCTTTTGTTATACTTTCAGTAAGTGACACCGGTTGCGGTATGAGTAAGGCTACAATCGAACGCATTTTTGAGCCCTACTTTACAACCAAAGATAAGGACCAGGGATCAGGTCTCGGATTGGCAGTAATCCATGGGATCGTAAAAAGATATCATGGCTTTATCCGGGTCGAAAGCGAACCCGGCAAAGGTTCATCTTTCCATGTCTATATACCGGCTTTTAAAAAAGAAAGCATTGCTCCGGAAGAAACCGAAGAAACCATCAAGATAGCATCTTTACCGATAGGCCGGGAACGGATTTTAGTGGTTGATGATGAAAGTATGATCGTCAGGTTGAATAAAACCATACTTGAACGTCTGGGCTATAAAGTTACTGCGACCACCGACAGTCGCGAAGCTTTGCAACTGATTCAGATGGACCCCGATCAGTTTGACCTGATCGTTACCGACCAGAGCATGCCCAACCTCTCCGGGGTTGACTTGGCCAGAGAAGTTCTGGCAATAAAGTCCACCATGCCGATTATCCTCTGCACCGGCTACAGCGCAGTTATTTCAGAAAAAGAGGCCCTGGCCATCGATATCAGAAAACACCTCATTAAGCCGGTCGACAGTACTACCCTCGCCGAGGTTGTCAGACAGGTGTTGGATAACGGTTGAGATTGCCACTGCAAAGCTCAAGTAAATTGCTGCACATTCAAACGAGAGCTTATCTGCGAATATAGGACGAGGGTCGTATATATTGGTTGAAGCGCAGTTGAGAATTACGACTAATCTCAATCTTGACAATTATCCGAAAAGTGGAGATTAGCACTGTAAAGATTAAACACAATCAAAATATGTGATTGTTCCCAAACACCCATTCCATACAACCCTTTTCAAAACATAATTTCATATTTTAATGGTTGACTTTAGCCTGATTTATAGGTATAGTTTTTTGGATATATTATGTATATAAAATATTGTATGCAATTTTCGTGAGACCAAAAAAGGGTTAATCGCCTTCCACAGGGCATCCGAAAGATAACTCTGGCACTGGGCCGTAAAAAAAGAATCCCTCATGATCAGCGAAAACAATTCTACCTTCTCACCTCTGCGAATTTTACTGGTTGAAGACTCAGAAGACGATACCATCGCCTTTCGTCGAGCCTTGGAAAAAGGGTGGCTGGCAGCCGAAATCACCCATTTTGCCAGGGCCGAAGAAGCCCTGTCGTCACTGGATGAAAACCCTCCCCCCTATGATCTACTGGTGGCGGATTATAAACTGCCCGGCATGACCGGCCTGGAATTGTGTAAAGATATTATCGCCAGGGAAAACTCATTTCCATGTATTGTGATAACCGGTGCCGGCACGGAAAATATTGCCGTAGAAGCTTTAAAAGCGGGAGTAAATGATTACCTGGTTAAGGATATCCGGCAGAGCTACCTGGAGATCCTGCCTCTGATGCTGCCGGAGGTGGTCAGAAAACACCGTGATCGCCAGATTAGGCGAATTTTCAGCAGAGAAAAAGAGGTTGTTGCCGCAATTGCTGAACTATTCCTTACCTCTGAAACTACGGAAACCTTGTTCCGAAAACTTCCCAAAACCCTGGCTCAAGGGTTTGCCTTTCCGGTTGCCGCCGTCCTAATACTGGCTAAAAACCAGAAAGAGTTGATTGTCAAAGACATCATCGGGGTTGTTGACAAGACTCTTCTGGAGAAACCACTGCCACTTGAAAATACTTACTGCGGCCAGATAATCGCCCAAGGGTTACCGTCATTTAGACTTAATATCTCCGCCGATCCAGATCTGGATTGTTTCCTGAAGGATAGCGGAGCTGACACCTGCCTTGCGGTCCCCATAAAGGGTAAGAGCTGCGGTGTAATCGGGACGCTGGTCCTGGCCGACTTTAAAAAACGGCCTGATGCCAAGATCCACATCGCCGCCATCCAGGATATTGCCCACCATCTGGGCCAGGAGATTGAGCGCAAGAAGGTTGAGGATGAGCTGCGGGAGGAAAAAAACTTCCTTAAAAAACTTACTAACTCTCTAGGGGATGCGATATTTTCCGTAAAGATGCCAGAACGTGTAATAGATTTCGCTAACCCGGCGATTGAGAATGTTTTTGGCTATACCGCCAAGGAATGTCTCAACATGGAAACCAGTATGTTCTATCCCAACCAAGCGGGATTTTTAGAGTTTGGCAGAAAATTAAGGCAGACAATTGAACAAAAACAGGAAATTTTATTCACAGAACAACAGCTGAAGCGTAAAAATGGAAAGCTCTTTCCCGGCGAAATCACAACATCCTTTTTTCGAGAAGATGGGGAAGTCGTAAGAGTAGCAAGTATCATCAGAGATATAAGCGAGAGAAAACTGGCCGTAAGCTTATTGCAACAGAGTCGAAAGGAGTGGGAGAAAACCTTTGACGCCATGGCTGACATCGTTACCATCCAGGATAAAAACATGCGCATTGTCCGGGCTAACCAGGCTGCCTACCAACTTTTTCAGGCCGCATACGGGGAGCTCAACGGTAAATACTGTTATGAGGTTTTTCGCGGCACGACCGAACCCTGCCCGGGTTGTCCCTTATCGAATACGATTATGGATATAGACTGCCATACCGAGATAATGACCCATGAGAAAATGGGGAAAATATTTCACGTATCATCTGCCGCTATCCCTGATGCCAACGGGGAGGTGCAATATTTCATCCATACGGCCAAGGACATTACGGAGCTGAAACATCTCGAAGAAGAGCTTTTCCAGTCTCACAAGATGGAATCTATCGGTACCCTGGCCGGGGGTATTGCTCATGATTTCAACAATATCCTTGCGGGTATTCTCGGCTATGCCGAAGTTGCCCGGGAAAATATTCCAGCCGGCAGCCAAGCTCGTAAAGATATTGATGAAGTTATTCAGGGTGGGCAAAGAGCCGCCGATCTGGTCCGGCAAATTCTGGCATTCAGCCGCAAGGGGCCGATATTCCTTAAACCACTATCCCCCCACCCTATCGTCAAAGAAGCCTTGAAAATGCTCCGCTCGACACTACCGACAACGATTATCATAAAGACAGATATTGACTCTCAATGCGGCAAAATAGAGGCCGATCCGACCCAGATCCATCAAATTGTCTTTAACCTCTGCACCAATGCCTTCCTTGCAATGGAAGATGAAAAGGGAACCTTAAAGATCAGGCTCGAGCGCCGGGAGATCTCTTCTGTAGAGATAACCGGAGAAACCGACGTGGTGGCCGGACCCTTTATTGTTCTCTCAGTCAGTGACACCGGTTGCGGGATGGATAAAACCACCATCAAATGCATTTTTGAGCCCTATTTTACCACCCGGGAGGTGGGAAAAGGAAGCGGTCTCGGTTTAGCGGTAATCCATGGGATCGTAAAAAGATACCATGGCTTTATCAGAGTCGAAAGTAAACCGGAGCAGGGCTCCTCTTTCCATATCTACATACCGGCCCTGGAAAAAACCGAAAAGAGAGAGCCTCTGCACCGGCTACAGCGCAGTTATTTCAGAAAAAGAGGCTCTGGCCATCGGTATCAGAAAATACCTCATTAAACCGGTCGACAGAACCACTCTCGCCCAGGTTGTCAGACAGGTGTTGGATAACGGTTAAGATTGCCAGTGATAAGTTTTTGTAATATGTCCCACTTGTTTGGTAGGTTATTTTGGGGATTATTTGCCAAGACTCTTTGCAGAATGCCCCGGGGCTTGCCCTTGGGAGTTTCACTAAGTAAAAGATTTCTAACGCAGGCATCTTTGAACAAAATTTAATGAGGAGGTAAGAATTATGATCAGAACAATTGGTAACGCCTTTGACAGATGGGCGCGCAAATGGATGCCGGATCCTATGTTATTTGCTATTTTGTTAACTTTTATCACCTATATATTAGGCTTGGTTCTTACCAAGAGCGGCCCTTTTGAAATGATCCAGTACTGGAATAAAGGTTTCTGGGTACTCCTGAAATTCGGCATGCAGATGTGCTTGATTTTGGTAACTGGTCACGCATTGGCAACTTCCCCTATCGTCCGAAAAGGAATTGAAAAACTTGCTGCCATACCATCCAATCAAGCCGGAGCTATCTTTTTGGTGGCTTTGACTGCGGCAATAGCTTCATGGATTAACTGGGGACTGGGTATTATTGTTGGCGCCTTAATGGCCCGTGAGGTTGGACGAAGCGGTCATTTGAGAAATATTCCGATGCATTATCCTCTCTTGGGTGCGGCTGGATATGCAGGATTTCTGACCTGGCATGGAGGCTTGTCGGCTTCGGCTCCTCTTCTAGTCGCAACAGAGAATCATTTTCTGGTCAAGAGTATCGGGGTTATTCCTACCAGCCTGACCATTTTTAGCCCCTTGAATATAGTTGTCACGCTTGCCCTTTTTGCGGTTATACCTTTAACCATGATGATGATGGCTCCTAAAAATAAGGATGAAATTGTCTCAATCACAGATATTGATCCTGAACTGGTGGAAGAGAAAAAGGTTAAAGTTCTTGCAAAAGAAGAGATGGTCATTGCGGATAAGGTAGAAAACAGCCAGATAATTTCATTGATCATTGGCCTGATGGGTTTGTCATACGTTTGCTGGTATTTTGCGACAAAAGGATTCAAGCTAAATCTAAATATCGTCAACTTTACCTTCCTTTTTGTCGGGATAATCTTACAACGTACCCCGATTAATTATATCAACGCAGTAAGTGAGGGGACTAAAGCCTGTTCAGGGATTATCATCCAGTTTCCGTTTTATGCAGGGATCATGGGGATGATGAAATTTTCCGGTCTTGTTGTCGTTATAGCCGGGTGGTTTGTGGCTGTTTCCAACACTACAACCTTCCCCCTGTTAACATTCATGAGCGCCGGCCTGGTCAATTTGTTTGTGCCTTCGGGTGGTGGTCAGATGGCGGTTCAGGGACCCATTATGGTAGAAGCTGCCAAAACTCTTCAGTTGTCCATGCCCAAAACCATTATGGCTATTTCCTATGGTGACCAATGGACCAATATGCTGCAACCTTTCTGGGCTCTGGCACTTTTGGGTATTACACGTCTAAAAGCACGTCAGATTGTTGGTTACACGATGGTGGTGATGGTTACCAGCGCAATCGTTTTCATCCTCGGTTTGTGGCTCTTGTAGGTTTAATCTGTGGGGGTAAAGAGATAGCGTTTCTCCTATGGACTATTTAAGGGAGGGCAGGGCCGGTTAAATGGAGCTGCCCTCTCTCTATTTCCAATTTCCGTGTAAGCGGATGAGATTTCTATTTTACTCTTAGAAAAACCGTGGTCTGTTTTGCCAGGGCAGATGAGATTAAGGAAAGAAAATGGAGAGTATCGTTTATAAACCGGCCTGGGAGCTGGTTTCTCTCATCAAGAAGAAGGAGATTTATCCTCTGGAATTGACAAGTAGACCGCCCCCTTCAGAGATTGACGGACAACCGGTTCCACTTTTGGGGGCCGTGGCTTTTACTTATCCGTTTAACTTTTCCGGACATCCGGCCGCTTCCGTTCCCGCCGGTTTTACTCCGAACCGGTTACCAGCAGGTTTGCAGATAGTTGCTCCCCGTTATCGAGATGACCTTGTTCTTCAAGCAGCTCGGGCTTATGAGAAAGCCAGACCATGGGATGATTTGAAGCCTGATTTTCAGTAAGTCACAAAAAGCCTGGCACTCAACCCTCTTTAAGGAAACCCAGACAGTTGAGGTTATCGACACCTACCGGGAAATGCTTTCCGATCTCCTCAAAGCTCTTTGCAACTATTGCAGTTTATCTTTTTTCCCCTGCTCTATCTCTTCACGTTCCCGATCAATATCGGCTATCGCTTTTTCGTAACATTCAGGGCAGATACCGTGACTGAATTCGGCCTCGGAATGTTCACTGATAAACTTTTCGAGCTGGTTCCAGTAGCCCTGATCGTCACGGATTTTCTTACAGTACATGCAGATCGGCACAATTCCGGCCAGGGTTTTGACCTGTTCCAGGGCTTTTTCAAGCTCGGCCAGCAGTCTTTCCCGCTCAATTTCCGCCTCTTTACGTTTCGTAATATCTTCCAGAACCCAGAGGACTTCGCCCTGCAGTCCGGGATTCAGTTCGACATCCAGAGCCTTACCGGAAAGTCTACACCAGAAGGCCTCGCCATTTTTTTTCTTCAACTGACATTCGATCTGCAACACTTTACCACTGTTTAAATTCTCATAATAGAGTTCCCCGAACTCGATGAATTTTTCTCGGCACAGATGTAACGCCTCGGTGGAGAAGCCAACCATCTCAGAAGTTGTTTCGTAACCAAAGATATCTGCCATTTTCTGGTTGAGCCGGGCAATCCGACGCTCTCCTTTAAGGAGGACAAAGCCGACCTGGCTGTTGGCAAAGATAACCTCCAGTTCATAGCTGGTTTGCCGCAACGTTGCTTCTACTTCTTTGCGGAGTTCAATATCGGCAACCAGCTCTAGGGTTCTCTCTTTGACCTCCCGTTCAAGATTACCCTGATATCTTAAATATTCCTGCTCCAAGCGCCGCCGTTCTTTAATCTCTCTCTGCAACTGGCGAAAAGAGAGCTCGGCTCGACGCAGAAGAAAAAAACTTAAGCCCAGCACCAGCAGAGCAATCAGACCCAGGAAGATAAATTCCAGGCGATGATATTGACGATGTTTGTCATCGCTGTAGGTCAAAACCTCTTCAAAGCGCTGACTGTTCTGGTAGAATAGCTGGTTGGCCGGTTCGCTTAAACGGGTAAAGAAAGGCGAAAATTTTTTGAGATTTTTTTTGATATTATCGATACTCACAACTCGATTTTTCGAATCCTGGGCTTCGATGTAGGTATAGCGTTCATACAACAGACCGGCCAATTCATCTATTTTCTGCTCGAGGCGGATCAGTTTGGGACGTAGCGTGATAACTTCCAGATTATAGCGTTGCCGCGACTCGGGGGTATAGCGGAGCTTTATTTTAATGCTGTCCATAGTCGGCAGATTGAGGGCCATCCCTCTTTCGGCCAACCCGCCTTTTTCGATCACCGTCAAAAATTTCCTGACCTGGCTGATCCGCTCAACCATGGTCTGCCGATAGAGGCGATGGGTCTCGGGAGAAATAACCGTAGCCATGCGGAAGAAATCACTCTCCAACTGTTTCAGGTCATAGACAATCCACTCACTGAGCCGCAGACAATGCTCCTGATTTTGCACGCGCTGCTCGATATTTTTATCAAGCTGAATAAAATAGAAGGAATTTACCGTCAACAGGATAAAACCGCTGAAGATGATGCCAAACAACGTTAAAATCAGCGGCTTCAGATTTGAACTTTTCAGATTGTTCGGTTTCACTTTCAGATTCATAGCCGGCCTCCACAGGAAAAACCGTGGGCTGCAAAAAGAGCCCGACCATCAACACTGGTAACCGCTGCGAAAAAAAGGCGGGCCAGAGCGACCTCACCAGCACAGTTAAGGAGGACAAGTTTAAGCTTGTGCGGTTTACTTATAGGAAGACTTGTTGGCAGGATTTCAAGCATAGACTGAGCCTCAAGTCTAAAGGCTGTCGCCCGCCAGGATATCGTCAAATCGGCAACATCATCGCTCAAGACCTGGCTGAGCCCCTTTGTATCGGGGGTCAGGAAGAGGGCTTTACGAAAGGCCCCCGCATAGATGCCGGCAGCCTCCAGTATCGCTCTGCTCTCCCGACCAACACTGCCCATCTCGGGGTCACCAAGAACCGTACGCAAACCAGGATCGAGAATTGAGTTAAGCTCAGCCTGGATATTTTTCGGATTACCTTTACGGACCATCAGTACCGCTTGGTTGCAACCAACGACCTGGGTTTCTGCAACCAAACCCTCCTGGCGAGCCTTTTCGATGTAATCTTCCGACCCCGGCAAAAAGAGGTCACCAAGGCGATTAACCTTCAGGCAATCGTAGAGTTCGCCGGAACCACCCTTAATTATCTTGACGATGCAAGCATGCTCTTTTTCAAACTGCTCCGCAATCTGGCTCAGCGGTTCGATCATCGTGTTGCCGCAGTAGATCAGCAGTTCTCGCGAAAGCTCATCAGGAGCAGAACTTTTCCGATGCATCCCAACCACGACGATACTGGCGACAATCAGAACGGCAATAATAACTTTTACATATCTATTGAACATTTAAGATATCTCTTTCAAACACCATCAAAAAACCTTTAAAAAAAGCTGCCATGGCTGAATCTTTGACTTACCGACAGACTTTTCTTAAAAATCATATATTGCTATAATTCCACCCTTACCTAACCAAAACACTTCTGTTAATCAGTATAAATCTATAGCATACTTATCTATCTGAGAAAAGGGTAAAACACTTTTTTACATGCCACTATGTTACCCAAATATTTATTTATTGACAAATGGGTATTCGAAAAATCTAAACTTGCAAACAACAAAAAATGCACCGGGTGAACCGGTAATTTTCGTGTTAAAATCTTCTTGACAATTTTTATCCAAAAAACTATTGTTCAACCAGTAAGTCCATTTTATTAGACATAGTGGTTTATATATCATGAAGAATTTGATTCAATTACCCGCAGAGTTTGATTACAATTTGCTGTTGCACGCATTAAGAGATTATAAAAAGCCAAGAGATAAGATCAGGGGTCTTCTCAAGGATAAGGATATCATTAGAG
>CAYWGC010000065.1:0-13906 GCA_964457755.1 uncultured Thermodesulfobacteriota bacterium
TTTCCTCCTTAGACTAAACTCTTCTCCGCTTCGGGGGGCGACACCCGTTATGCGGTATGGGAGTAATATCTCTAATAACGTTTATAGTCATTCCAACACTCTGGATAGCCCTAATGGCAGATTCACGTCCGGATCCTGGACCCTTTACATGAACATCAACGGATCGCATACCATGATCCATAGCTTTCTTTGCAGCATCCTCAGCAGTTTGACGAGCTGCAAAAGGAGTACTTTTTCTTGACCCCTTAAAACCTACGACCCCAGCATTAGACCAAGCAATAACATTACCTTGCGGATCTGTGAAGCTGACTTTTGTATTATTAAAAGTCGCCAGTACATAAGCGATCCCAGCGGGAACATTCTTTTTCACCCGGCTCTTGCCGGACTTTTTTTTCGGATTAGCCATTTTACCTCCCGACAGCTTTAGGAAAATTCCTGCTGCCAGTTATCATTTACTAACTATTTCCTTTTTCTCGATATCGGTCCACGAGCCGGGCCCTTACGAGTCCGAGCATTTGTCTTTGTCCGTTGACCACGAACCGGCAAACCTCGGCGGTGCCGCAATCCACGGTAACAACCAATATCCATAAGTCTTTTTATATTGGTTGTTACTTCACGACGCAAATCACCTTCGATCTTATAGTCAGTATCAATTTTTTCACGAATCAGCGCAAGCTGATCATCACTTAAAGAGTCACTGTCTAAATTGGGATCAATTTCCACCTCAGTTAGCAACTTCTCAGCGGTACTGCGTCCTATACCGTATATATAGGTCAGAGCAATGACAATTCTTTTATTACGGGGTAAATTCACCCCTGCTATTCTGGCCAATGGATTCTCCTCCTAAACTACCGCGTTATTTATCAACCCTGCCGTTGTTTATGTTTTGGGTTTACACAAATAACCCGTACTACACCATGCCGTTTAATCAGTTTGCACTTGTCGCACATTTTTTTAACTGAGGCTCTAACCTTCATCTCTCACTCCACTACTTTTGTCCAGGATTACCCTGCTCAGCGGGTCCGATATATTATCCGGCCGCGACTTAAATCATATGGGGATAATTGAATGGTAACTTTGTCACCGGGAAGTATTTTAATAAAATGCATCCGCATTTTTCCGGATATATGGGCCAACACCCGATGCCCATTCTCCAGATCCACCCGAAACATTGCATTAGGTAGAGTTTCCACGACTGTGCCTTCTACCTCAATGACATCCTCTTTATTCGACATTTATATTTACCACCAAACTCTTCTGCAATTCTTTATGGGACTTATTATCTGTTTTCACTATTATTAAGCCTTTAATGTATCTACAATTGGCTTAAAATCACAGGACCTGCATCCGTTATCGCAATGGTATGTTCAAAATGGGCCGATAGTTTGCGGTCACTGGTGACCGCAGTCCAACCATCATCTAAAACCTGCACCGCATGAGTGCCAACATTTACCATAGGCTCGATGGCCAACACCATTCCAGCTTTTAAAACCAAGCCAGTACCGGCTTTGCCATAGTTGGGAATTTGCGGTGGTTCATGGAGCTCAGTTCCGATTCCATGACCTACAAAATCCCTGACTACACTGTAACCATGATCTTCAACATATTTCTGCACACAATGAGATAAGGTATAGAGTCTCTCCCCGGGATAAGCACACTCTATGGCTTTACCCAAAGAAGTTTCGGTTACCTGCATCAATCTTTGGGCCTCAGTGCTAACCTTCCCAACCGGAACCGTTAATGCAGCATCACCATAATAACCATTAAGGAAAACCCCCACATCAATACTAACGATATCACCCTCTTTCATTTTTCTTTTTTTAGAAGGTATACCATGCACTATTTCATAATTTAATGACGCACAAAGGGTGGCTGGAAAACCTGCATAGCCTTTAAAAGCAGGGCGTGCTCCTTGCTTTATAATCTCATCTTCAGCTATCTTGTCAAGCATTCCGGTACTAACGCCAGGCTTAACATTTCTTTTTACTAACTGCAAAACTTCAGCAACCATTCTATTGGCTGCTTTTAGTTTTTCAATTTCACGTTTTGAGCGTAACGCTATCATCCATTTACAACAGCCATTATAGCCGTATAAATATCATCTGGAGAACCAGTCCCCGGAATGTTGCGTAAAAGGGATTTAGCACTGTAAAAGTCAATTAAAGGGGCGGTTTGATTATGGTAGTTTACAAGCCTGACTTTAATCGCAGCTTCTTTATCATCATCTCTCTGATAGAGATCAGCTCCACAGAGATCACAGACTCCATCAACCTTGGAGGGGTTGAATAGTTTATGAAAGCTGGCTCCACAAGTACACATCCAACGACCAGTCAAACGAGCCAACAGATCTGAATCGGGAACCTCGATGCTGACAACGTGATCAATAGTACGACCGCCCTTTTCAAGCATCTTTGAAAGAGAAGCGGCCTGCTCTACAGTTCTCGGAAAACCGTCAAGAATAAAACCTTTAACACAGTCATCCTCTTTAAGACGATCATCAATAATCCCGATAACCACTGAATCCGGCACTAATTGACCGGCATCCATATATTTTTTGGCTTCAATACCCATCTCAGTGCCATCTTTGACGGCTGCGCGAAGAATGTCACCTGTAGAAATCTGCGGAATCTGCAAAGCATCAATCATCTTTTTCGCTTGCGTTCCCTTACCGGCTCCTGGAGGTCCTAATAAAATCAAATTCATGACATTCTCCTTCATTCTGAAAGTTTATTTATTTATTTATAAACCAAGCAAACTTTTAATTAACGATTACGCCCGCCAGCTTTCTTCATCAGACCTTCATAATTTCTTGACATCAGGTGTGATTGGATCTGTTGAATAGTATCTATACCAACACCAACGACAATCAATAGAGCGGTTCCACCAAAAAAGAAGGGGACGTTGAATTTACCAATTAACAGCATCGGCAAAACACAAACTACTGAGACATAGACCGCGCCCCAAAAGGTCAAACGGGTCAAAATCTTATCAAGATATTCGGCGGTCTTCTTACCGGGCCTGATACCGGGGACATAGCCCCCAAATTTCTTCAGATTATCAGCAACGTCATCTGGCTTAAAGGTTACGGCCGTGTAGAAATAACAGAAGATAAATATCAAAACGACATAAACAACATTGTACGAAATACTGCTGGGAACAAATACCGCCGAAAACTTCTTCATAATCGGCAAGTCAATAAAGTTGGCAATGGTCGCCGGAAACATGATTATCGATGAGGCGAAAATCGGAGGAATAACTCCTGCAGTATTAATTTTCAAGGGAAGATGCGTACTCTGCCCGCCAACCATACGCCTTCCCTGCACACGTTTAGCGTATTGAATTGGTATTCGACGTTGAGCCATCTCGATAAAAACAATAATTGCAATGGTTGCTATCATCAAAATCAAAATAAACATGGCGATAAAAAGACTCATCTCACCTGTTTTAATCAGGCGTATTGAGTTAACAATCGCACCTGGAGTACCAGCAACAATACCGGCAAAAATAATCAATGAAATCCCATTACCAATCCCACGTTCGGTAATCTGCTCGCCGATCCACATAATGAAAGCAGTACCAGTGGTCAAGGTAATTATGGTCAGAATTCTAAAACCCCAGCCCGGAAACATGACAATCATTTCACCAGCTGGTCCCTGCATGCTTTCTAAGCCGACAGCTATCCCAAAGCTTTGGATAACACTCAGCAGGATTGTGCCGTAGCGGGTATAGCGGCTGATTTTACGGCGTCCGGCCTCACCCTCTTTCTTAAGACGTTCAAGCGTAGGGACAACCATCGCCAGCAACTCAATAATAATTGAACTACTGATATAAGGCATAATCCCTAAAGAAAAGACCGATAAGCGACTTAAACCACCACCTGAGAACATGTCAAACATGCCCAGCAGGGTACCTTTAGCCTGCGCAAAGAATGAGGCTAGCGCAATACCGTCAATCCCAGGGGTCGGCACGTGAATACCGATACGATAGATAAAGAGAAAAAAGAAAGTCCAACCGAGACGTTTCTGCAACTCAGGTATATTACCGATATTTTGGACGCCTTTAAGCAAGCTTCGTCTCCTCTTCAATCACGCCGCCAGCCTGTTTAATCTTCTCAACTGCAGTGGCACTACAGGCGTTCACCCGAACCGTCAGTTTTTTATTCAAGAGACCGTTGCCCAAAAGTTTGACTCGGTTTTCACCGGAATTCACTAAACCCTGTTGCTGCAGTGAGACCAGATCAACAACGCTGCCATCTTCAAAACAATTAAGCTGGTGCACATTGACTATCGCAAACTCACGACGAAAGATATTGGTAAATCCGCGTTTGGGGATGCGCCTCTGCAAAGGCATCTGGCCACCTTCAAACCAAGGATGAATTCCACCACCAGAACGAGATTTTTGTCCTTTATGGCCACGTCCGGCGGTTTTTGAATTCCCGGACCCAGGGCCCCTACCAACTCTTTTTCTATTTTTAGCGGCTCCGCTATCAGCCGGCAATAAAGCTAAATCAACCATTTTTTCCTCAAAATTCAGACAGCTATTACATGCGCTTTATTAATGCGGACTAAAGCCCGCAAGTAAGTGTCACTATGAGAACATTTTTTATTTACAATCAAGAAATGTTCCCTCTGCCACTAAATTTTCTCAACATCAAGCATATAAGAAATTTTATTGACCATGCCGACAATCTGCGGTGTTTCGGTCAGGGTCACACTCTGGTGGATCTTGCGTAAACCTAAAGCTTGAACCGTTTTTTTGTGTTTTTCTAAACGGCCATTACAGCTCTTTTTTAACGTAATCTTAAGCGTACTCATCTTATCGCTCCAGTTTTTATTCTTTACAGTATTGAGTTTGAGCTCTGAATAAACAGCATCTCTAACTGCCAAGCACCAGCTGTTTATTGCGATTACGGGAAACCTGTTCAACACTCTGTAACTGCAAGAGGCCATCAACCGTCGCACGAACTGCATTATGTGGGTTATTGGAGCCTATACATTTCGTCAAGATATCCTTAACCCCGGCCGACTCAAGCACGGCCCTGACGGCTCCGCCTGCAATCACGCCAGTACCCGGAGAAGCAGGTCGCAACAAAACTTTACCAGCACCGTAGTTACCTACTACCTGGAAGGGAATTGTATTACCAACCAGCGCAACATTGACCATTTGACGTTTTGCTGCTTCAGTACCTTTGCGTACAGCTTCCGGAACTTCATTGGCTTTACCCAAGCCAAAACCGACCTGACCTTTACCATCACCAACCACAACCAGCGCACTGAAACTAAAACGCCGGCCACCCTTTACAACTTTCGCAACACGGTTGATCTTGACAACCCGTTCGGTTACTTCTTCTTCAAGAAATCTGGGCTTTTCCAAGCCACACCTCCATAATTTCGGTTTTCGATAAAGCCAATTGCTAACTTAAACTAGAATTTCAGACCAGCTTCACGTGCAGCCTGAGCTAAATCTTTGATCCGACCATGATAGATGAATCCATTTCGATCAAAAACCACATCTTGAATATTACTGGCCTGCAGACGTTCCGCAATTAATTTTCCCACCTCTTTTGCGGCGGCACAATTTCCACCATTAGGAAGGGTAAAATCCTTCTCTTTGGTAGATGCCGATGCGAGGGTTTTTTGTTGTACATCATCAATCGCCTGAACATAGATATTTTTTGCAGATCTAAATACCGACAAACGGGGCCTTTCAATCGTACCATTGACAGTATTTCTAATCTTCTTTTTTTTCTTTTCACGTAATATTCTTTTTTTTGCTTTCAGATCCACAACTTCACCTCTTAACTATTCCAAGCTGACTATTTACCAGCTTTACCAGCTTTACGAATAACTAATTCGTCAACATATTTAATGCCCTTACCCTTGTAGGGTTCGACTGGGCGAAATGATCTAATATCGGCCGAGACTGCACCAACCAGCTGTTTATCTATCCCCTGAACGACCACTTTCTCACGATCAACTGAAATATTGATTCCTTCAGGTATCGGGTAGGCAATGGGGTGTGAAAATCCTAAGGCCAGATTCAGGGTTTTGCCACTGACATCAGCCTTATAACCGATCCCCTTAATCTCTAATGCTTTACTGAATCCTTCGGTTACACCAGTAACCATATTGGCAACCAGGGCCCGCATCAAACCATGATAGGAGCGTGAGCGACGATCGTCTGATACCCGGGTAACGTTAACCGTCTGACCCTCAACTTCAACCCCAACCCGATCTACCAGGGTCTGGCTCAGAGTGCCTTTGGGCCCCTTAACTTTAACCACTCCATCGACCACAGCAACATCAACTCCCTGCGGCAATGAAATCTCTTGTTTTCCGATTCGAGACATCTTTAATCTCCAAAACTTAAATGCAGCTTACCAGACAGAGCAGACATATTCGCCGCCAACTTGTAGTTTTACGGCCTGCTCGCCACTGATAACTCCTTTAGAAGTCGAAAGGATACTGGTTCCCAGTCCATTACGAATTACAGGAATATCATCATGTTTAACATAACGACGCAAACCGCTACGGCTTTCACGACGTAAACCGTTAATAACCCCGCGTCCCTGCTCGTCATATTTAAGAAAGAGGCGCAAAACTCCATGCCCTTCGCTACTCAAAACTTTATAGTTTTTGATATAGCCCTCTTCTTTAAGAATCTCGGCCAGACTTTGGTTAATCTTAGTCAAGACAATGTCTACTTTCTCAAGTTTAACCATATTCGCATTACGAATCCTGGTCAACATATCAGCGATCAAATCGGTTGCCGACATTCTATCCACCTTTTAAAAAAGATTATTGCTTTTTACTACCAGCTTGATTTAATCACACCTGGTATATCACCCTGTGAAGCGAGGGTCCGAAAACAGATTCGGCACATATCGAATTTGCGATAATACGCTCGCGGACGTCCACATAATGGACAACGATTATATTCTCGAACTGCGAATTTTTTAGGCCGTAAAGCCTTGACAATCATTGACTTTTTTGCCATCTAACAACTCCTTGGCTACCTCTCCTGAAAAAGTTTTTGGTAACCAGTAAAAAATCACTTCCGGAATGGAAAGCCGAATAAACTCAGTAACTCGCGGCCCTCTTCATCATTCTTGGCACTTGTCACCACAGCGATATTCATACCCTTAATTTTGTCAACTTTTTCGAGATCAATTTCAGGAAAAACTAACTGTTCACGAAAACCCAGTGAGTAATTACCACGACCGTCGAACGCTTTTCCTGAAACCCCTTTAAAATCTCGTACCCGAGGCAGAACAACGTTGATCAATCTTTCCAGAAATTCATACATGACTTCACGCCGCAGAGTCACCATACAGCCAATCGGCATACCTTCACGCAATTTGAATTGCGCAATCGATTTACGGGCTTTAGTGATAACTGGTTTGCGACCAGTAATTGCAGCCATTTCAGCTACCGCTGATTCAAGAATTTTGGCATTTTGTACCGCCTCTCCAAGGCCCATGTTGACCACGACCTTTTCCAGACGCGGAATCTCCATGACATTACCATAAGCAAATTTACTGCGCATGGCCGGTACTACTTCTTGCTGATATTTTTCCTTATACAAGCCCATCTAGCTTTACCCTCCGGGATCAACTACTTATCAAAAAGCTCATCGCACTGTTTACAGTAACGAGCATTACTATTATCACTCATTTTCTTAACACCGCTGCGAACCGCTTTATCACACTTATCACAAAAGAGCATGACATTAGAACGGTGCACAGATGCCTCTTTCTCAATGATTCCGCCTTGAGTCTGATCCATACCCGGTTTAGTGTGCCGCTTAACAAGATTGAGTTTTTCGATAACAACTCGATCATTAGCATGGATTACTCTCTTTATTTTACCGCTTTTACCTTTATCTTTTCCGCTGATGACCATAACTTTGTCATCTTTTTTGAGCCGCATCATTGCAACACTCCAAAACCGTTGAATTAACCAATCCCCTACAGTACTTCAGGAGCCAAGGAGACGATTTTCATAAAATTTTTAGCTCTCAGTTCTCGAGCCACAGGTCCAAAGATACGGGTACCTATCGGCTCGTTCTGAGGAGTAATCAAAACTGCAGAATTGCAGTCAAACTTAATATAACTACCGTCGGCGCGACGAACTTCTTTGGCACAACGCACGACTACAGCCTCTAAAACATCACCTTTTTTCACCTTAGCATTGGGTATCGCTTCTTTGACTGAAACCTTAATGATATCACCAACTCTGGCGTAGCGGCGACGGGAGCCACCTAACACCTTGATACATAACATCTTTTTTGCACCGGAGTTATCCGCTGAGTCAAGAATCGTCTCAACCTGAATCATCTTTTATTCTCCCTGTAGTACGTCTGCATTACCAATGAAGAGACGCTGTTACTTGATACCCTTAACCACAATTTTACTCAATCGCCAGTTTTTGTCCTTACTTAAAGGACGGCACTCTGTGATTGCTACCGTATCACCGATTGAGCACTGATTAAGTTCATCGTGGGCTTTATATTTTTTGCTTCTGAGAATATATTTCTTGTAAGTCGGATGCTTAACTTTACTGGAAACCTTGACAACTGCGGTCTTATCCATCTTGTCACTGGTTACGAGTCCAACCATCGTCCGTTTATTTCTCGGGTTGCTATTTTCCATGGTTCATCCTTATTTAGATGCTTTAATCTCTGCGAGACGAGTATGAACTCTAGCGCGATCGCGCTTTACTTTGCCAAGCTTTGCTGTATCCTGAAGTTGACTGATGCTTTTCTGCAGGCGCAGATTGAAAAGATCCTGCGAAAGCTCGCCAACTTTACTCTGCAACTGTTCAGCTGACATCTCTTTTATTTCAATGTTTTTCATTATGCTACCTCTCGGCTCACAGTTCTGGTCTTGATCGGTAATTTATGAGCTGCCAAACGCAATGCTTCTTCTGCAACTTCTCGAGTGACACCTTCCATCTCATAGAGAATCCGCCCAGCCCGGATCACCGCTACCCACTCTTCGGGAGAACCTTTACCTTTACCCATCCTGACTTCAGCTGGTTTTTTGGTCATCGG
The DNA here is from genome assembly GCA_964457755.1 of uncultured Thermodesulfobacteriota bacterium. Taxonomy (GTDB): domain Bacteria; phylum Desulfobacterota; class Anaeroferrophillalia; order Anaeroferrophillales; family Tharpellaceae; genus Tharpella. The sequence continues at coordinate 9,052 of CAYWGC010000065.1, forward strand.
TTTATCAGAAAACATCCTGATCCAGACTTTGCCGCCACGTTTAATGTGACGGTTAATAGCGATACGGGCAGCTTCAATCTGGCGGTTACTAATAAAACCAGACTCCATCGCTTTAAGTCCGAAATCACCAAAAGCAAGCTCTGACCCCCGGCTCGCAACCCCACGGTTGCGCCCCTTCTGGACCTTTCTATATTTAACCTTTTTTGGCATTAACATGGCAATACCCCTAGCAATTTTAAAAAGAAGGTTTTTTGTAAAACCTTCTCGGTTACTTTATACATATAATTGAGCTTAATCTATATTCAGGATCAACCCAAACAATGCCGTCCTGACTTACTAAATAGCTTTGGCTGCAGCCAACTGTTCCTGTTTGCCGGCAACTATCTCGCCTTTAAAGACCCAGACTTTAACCCCAATAATACCATAAGTAGTCTTGGATTCGGCCACCCCATAATCGATATCGGCGCGCAATGTATGCAGAGGAACCCGGCCATCACGAGTCCATTCGGTACGGGCAATCTCGGCCCCACCCAAACGTCCGGCGACAGAAATTTTTATTCCTTGGACGCCAAGTTTCATTGCCATGCCAACACTGCGTTTAATGGCCCGACGAAATGCCACCCGACGTTCCAACTGTAAACCAACGTTTTCAGCAATAAGTTGAGCATCGGTCTCAGGGCGTTTAACTTCATTAATATTAATGAAGATTTCACCTTTGACTAATTTAGCAAGCTCCTTTTTAAGAGCTTCAATCTCAGAGCCTTTTTTCCCTATTATAATACCAGGACGGGCAGCAAAAATGTTGACCCGAATGCGTTTGGCAGCCCGTTCAATTTCAATTTTTGAGATCCCAGCATGATACATTTTCTTTTTCAGAAACTTTTTCAGCCGCAGATCTTCATGCAAAAATTGCTTATACTCTTTATCTGCATACCAGCAGGAATTCCAAGTTTTGACAATTCCCAAACGCAAGCCAATCGGATTAACTTTTTGTCCCAAGACTCATCTCCTGCACATTTAATGTGCGCAATCAATTTACAAAATTATTTATTATCAATTTAAAAATAAGAGTTTATGAACGCTCATCCTCAAGAACCACAGTTATATGGCTGGTGCGTTTTCGGATCGGAGTAGCCCGACCCATAGCCCGTGGTTGAAAACGTTTCATGGTCGGGCCTTCGTTAACGAAAGCCCGGCTGATGTATAAGGCATCGACATCCATATCACCACGCTGATCAGCATTGGCGACCGCCGACTCAACCAATTTGCGAATAACCGGGGCACATTTTTTATTGGTCACCTGCAATGTATTGATAGCTTTTTCGACTTCCATCCCCTTAATCATATCTATAACCAGACGGGCTTTACGGGGTGCCATCCGGAAATGTCTTAGTTTGGCCTGTACCTGCATGGCTAAACTCCTTCTTTAATATAAACGATTTCGCTATTTACGGACTTTAGACTTTTTATCTGAGGTATGACCGTAGTAGGTTCGGCTTGGAGAAAACTCACCAAGTTTATGCCCAACCATCTCTTCGGTAACAAAAACCGGGATAAATTTCTTGCCATTATGAACCGCCATTGTATATCCAACCATTTCCGGGAATATAGTAGAGCGGCGAGACCAGGTTTTGATAGTTTTATTATTACTGTTAACCAGTTTATCGACTTTATCAAGCAGATGCTGATCAATATAAGGTCCTTTTTTTACTGAACGTGCCACTTGTGGCCTCCTGTTCCATCTTCCGACTTGCAATAATCTCTATAATTCATCATCCTCAAACCCATGGAAATCAGGATTGGGAACTCTATTTCTTAGTACGGCGCTTAAATATATCTTTATCGGTAGATTTATTCTTACGGGTTTTGTGACCTTTAGTCGGAACCCCCCAAGGGGTCACTGGATGGCGACCACCGGATGATTTACCTTCACCACCACCATGAGGATGATCAACCGGGTTCATGGCGACACCGCGGACTTTTGGCCGCAAGCCCAACCAACGGCTGCGCCCGGCTTTACCAATTGAGATATTATCGTGTTCCGGATTACTCAACTGCCCTAAAGTAGCACGACACTGCTGGTGAATATAACGAACCTCACCCGAGGGCATTTTAACCTGCGCCCGTTGTCCATCTTTAGCCATCAATTGAGCGTAGGTTCCAGCACTGCGGACGAGCTGGCCACCTTTACCAATTTTCATCTCAATATTATGGATCAGACTACCTAGTGGCATATTCTTGAGCGGTAAACAGTTTCCCGGTTTAATGTCGACGCTATCTCCAGATTCAACCTGATCGCCAACCTTAATTTCCACAGGAGCAAGGATATAGCGCTTCTCACCATCAGCATATTGCAAAAGGGCGATGCGAGCCGAGCGATTGGGATCGTATTCAATCGTCATAACCGTAGCGATCATGTCCGATTTATCACGCTTAAAGTCAATTATTCTATATTTTCTACGAGTACCACCACCACGATGACGCACCATGATGCTACCGGTATTGTTGCGGCCCGCTTTTTTATTGAGCGGAGCAAGCAAGCTTTTTTCTGGCGTATCCGTCGTAATCTCAGCAAAAGATGATGAAGTCTGGAAACGCCGTCCTGGTGATGTCGGATTATATTTCTTCAGTACCATATTATAAAACCTTTAAGATAATTCTTCAGGGGTTACAGTATACCCAAGGAATTGCCCTTTTCTATACACCTTCAAAGATGTCAATCTTTTGATCCGGCTTAAGTGTCACGATCGCCTTTTTACCGTCAGCTTTTTTCCCTAAAGTTTTACCGACTCTCTTCTTTTTACCTTTAGTTCTGATCGTCTGAACATCGTCGACTTTAACCTTGAAGAGACTTTCAATAGCTTTTGCTATCTCAACTTTATTGCTCATAGGGGCAACTGTAAATGTACATTGGCGGCTCATTTGATAAGCTTCCATAGACTTTTCAGTCAACACCGGATAGCGGATTATATCATAATAAGTGCTTGGTATCATCTCTCCAAAGCCCCCTCAATCTTTTTTAGTGAAGCGTCTGAAAGCATCAGGTAATCATATTTCAGGAGATCGTAAACATTGACCCCATTCTGATTAACCGCTAAGGCACCAGGGAAATTGCGGGCCGAAAGGAGAAGCTCCCGGTTATCTTCAGCCACCAACACAGCTTTATTAACCCCAAAGGTCTTAAACAAAGCGGCTACCTGTTTGGTCTTAACCGCTTCAAGGTTGAAATCCTGGAGGATAAAAAGCTTTCCTTCCTGAAATTTCTGCGATAAAGCCGAGATCAAGGCCTGGCGACGTACTTGTTTAGGCAGGCGATAGCTGTAATCGCGTTGCTGGGGTCCGAAAATCACACCACCACCACGCCAGAGAGGGGAACGGCTGGTTCCTGCCCGAGCCCGACCTGTGCCTTTTTGCCGCCAGGGTTTTGCGCCACCACCCTTAACTCTGGAGCGATTCTTTACAACAGCTGAACCTTGACGACGTTTGGCTAACTGCCAGATAACGACATCGCGAACCAGATGCTCTTTTATCTCTGCGTTGAAAACTGAATCAGCAATCTCAGTTTCCGCAACTTTCTCTTTTTGCAAATTATATACATCAACTTTGGCCATATCATTCTCCGATTATTCCTAAATTTAAAGGAACATCGCTAAGCTTATCTAATCTTTTTTATTGTCACCAGACCATTCTTAGATCCAGGTACGCCACCCTTAACCAATACCAAACCTTGATCAGGCTGTACCTGAACAACCGTCAGATTTTTAACGCTGACCTTTTGGTTACCCATATGACCCGGCATTTTCTTTCCCTTAACAATTCTACCAGGATAGGCTGAGGTACCTACTGAACCCCCAGATCTATGGTTTTTATGGGCCCCATGCGAAGCCGGCTGACCCTTGAAACCGTAACGTTTCATAACTCCGGCAAAACCTTTACCCTTACTGTTTGCAGTAACTGTAACCAAGTTTCCGGGAGCCAGAAGATCAGCTGTAAAAACGTCGCCCATTTTAAAATCATTAGGATCATCTACCTTAACTTCACGCATATGGTAGAAAACACCTTTGCCGGCTTTTTTACAATGCCCGATCTGCGGTTGATTAGCACGCACCATCGGTTTTTCATCAAAACCGAGCTGTACAGCACTATAACCATCCTTTTTATCTGTCTTAACCTGCACGACAGTACAGGGGCCAACCGCCAACACGGTTACCGGCACGAGCTCTCCTAATTCATTATAGAGCTGCGTCATGCCAACTTTTTTAGCCAATATTTCCTGTATTTCAGCCATCATTAAACCTTATATTATCAATCAATCAATCTTGAAGATATTTCCCAAACCCACTGCCTGGTGCCTAGAGTTTAATCTCGACATCAACGCCTGCCGAGAGATCAAGCTTCATCAATGCATCAACAGTCTGCTGGGTCGGCTCAAGGATATCGATCAAACGATTGTGGGTGCGCATCTCAAACTGCTCACGTGACTTTTTATTGACATGCGGAGAGCGCAGGACGCAATATTTATTAATCACTGTAGGCAAGGCAATCGGCCCGGCGATTACAGCCCCGGTTCGTTTTGCTGTATTGACAATCTCACCTACCGACTGATCCAATATCTTATGATCATAGGCTTTAAGTCTAATTCTAATTTTTTGGCTTGCTATACTCATCTTTTTTACTACCTCAAGGGCTTTTGTAGTTTACCCGGGATTTCATCACATTTCAATCATGAGACCCAGCAAAAACCTCTGGCTGTAATGTTTCTATTCAATAATTTCGCTAACAACACCGGCACCTACGGTACGGCCGCCTTCACGAATCGCAAAACGTAACTCTTTTTCCATCGCGATCGGGGTAA
>CAYWGC010000066.1:0-13649 GCA_964457755.1 uncultured Thermodesulfobacteriota bacterium
AAACGATCGGCTTTGGCCGCGGCATCGACCTGCATTATCAACATAGGAGACTTGACTAAAGAAAGTTTTTTTGCGGTTTGGATCAACATCTTTTTGACTTGTCGCGACGAAGATGCGGGAGCGCTGGAATAGGAAAAAACAGAACCAGAAGAAGCTCTCAAGGGTGGCGTCAACTCACCTTTTTCAGTCTCAACCAGGGTCTCTGATGAAGGCTTTCGCAAGCTCCCAAAATCTGGAAACAGGGCCAGTATAGCAGCCATATCGAAGCCGCGAGCCGCCAACGACAACCCCAAAGCGATACCACTACCGACCCCGCAAATAATTACTTTAAGACATAGACAATCAATATAAGCATAAGCCTCATCGACGGCTCTCTGCCACTGCCCATACTCTCGATTTTCAAGATCCGCAACAACCGTTCCATGCCCCGGCAAACGCGGTACCAGCACCATAAAACCTCGCCGTCCTAAATAATCGGCCAAACCTTTCAAGCTCTGCGGGTTCGACAACCAGTCGTGGATCAGGACGATCCCGACTTTGGTCCCTGTGGTCCGATAGTTTACAAGATAAGAGCTTCCGTAAGCCAGCGGGCAGAGTTCAGGATCTTCTTGAAAAAGTTTGCGATCAGCAAGATATTCCTGTTCCATACAGCCTAAAAGACGTTTGGCCGTAAGCCGCCGCAAACACCAAGACGGCATCCAGGAGATTTGTCGCAGAAGACGCTGCAAAGCCGGGAGCGGCTCAATCGCATTGGCCATTACCAGAAATGGATTTTCGAGCCTGATTTTGTGAAAAGAGTCTCCGCAACACTCTTTTTCAAGCTCCAGGAAACGTAACCGAGGTTCGGATAAATCATGCAAAAAACCCTTTTCTCGCGCTAAGTCCAGCAAGTCGGAGACCCGGCCACCATCTTTTTCTAATAAAAGATCGACCTGCGAGCTCTGCAAACCCTGGTGGCAAAAGATACCATGCAGCCGGGCAGCCGAAGTTGCGGCCAGATATGCCCGCCGCCGGAAATCGATCTCTGTAAAAGTTCGGCCCGAGGTTTTATAAAGTAATGCCGCGAGAATATGATCGAGATTGACGGTCTCCAAACCGTAGATAGCTGTCATCGCAGCCTCGGTCATTTTCTGCAAAACCCGGCGACTCTTTTTATTGTCAATAAAATCCGGGGTTTTTGTACCAAAAAATTTTTCTACATAAGGTGCAACGGGCAGAGTTTCACCAAAACGGATATCAATATCAACTCCGGTCAACAGCATCGAACCTTCGACCATCAACTCCTCAACCATACGTGGAGATAACTTATCCTCCAACAGGTCAGAAAAGCGATTTAAAAAGGTGTCTGTGAAATGCAAAGGATAATATGAAACATTGACCGGAATGATATTGATACTTTCCGTAATCGAAGTTTCAGGAGAGAGGTCAAAAGTGTTTGCTAAAGAGACAAATTTTTCTGGTTCTAACTCTTTGAGAGCAAGCAGACGGCAGCGGAGAATTTCGGCCCGCCAGGCCAGAGCGGCGGCACCGGTTCGTGGTGGATGTTTGCCGCTCTCAGAGGTAATCATAAAGCTACCGCGGTCAATAACTTTACGATTTTTGACCATGCGCCCCTCCGGAAAAACAATCCAGGGGACACTTCCACCTACCAGGCTCTTGATAATCAGTTTATCGCGCTCGGGATCGCCAACCGAGACCGCACCAACCTGTTCCAGATAACGACCCATAAGACCGCTGAAAAGTTCGGGGGAAGCCAAAGACCAAACCGGCTTATCGAGAAGTTTAGAGATATGATAGGGAAGGAGCAGGGTTTCGAGACGGGTAAAGTGGTTAATAACAAAGATCGTACCACCAATTGGCAAATCTTTCTCATGATGAAGGGTAATCTTGGCCTTAGAGAAAGCGGTCAGGATTTTCAGGGCCAACCCGGTCGTCCGATAGGCGAGAAAATTCAACGAAAAATCCTATTTTTTCCCTTTAATCTCAAGCTCTGCAAAAAAATCCTGCCATTTGGCTTTACTACTCAAAGCTCCAACCGGACAGGCTTCGGCACAAGCCAGACACGACTTACAATCCTGGCTGGCAGGATCTAGATCGCTGCCGAAAAAAGAGACAATAGTATCCATACCGCGCTGGGCGAAATCAAGTTTATAACCTTTTTCAAGCTGCCCGCAAATATACACGCAACGACCACATAGAACACATTTTTTAGGCTCATAGACAAGGTAAGGGTGATTATCAATCAGTGCGGGGTAGTCGCGATCTATATGGCGCAACCGTTTCGTACGCAGTGGCTGATGCAGGAACTTGGCAATTTTTTGAAGCTCACAGCTATGATTTGAAATACATGTCCTACAGCTGCCGTCATTGGTCGAAACCAGCAGGCGAAAAGCCAGCTGGCGGAGCCGCAAAATCTCATCACTATCGGTTTTAACCTCCATTCCGTCACTGATCCGACAACGGCAGGAGGCCACCGGCCCGTTTTCACCAACAATTTCAACCATGCAAAGACGACATGAGGCTGGTGGATCATCCATACCTTCAATAAAGCAAAGGTTAGGAATATAGATATCATTTTCCAGACAAACAGGCAGAAGAAAGGCCCCGGCCGGGGCCGTAATTTTTTTACCATCAACCGTTATCGTAATCAGATTGTCACTCATGATTCTTTCTCATCCTTTTCCGTCAAAGGTTTAACACCTTGATCGGGAATCATATGAGGCGGAGAGACCCGCCGAACCGCATCATACTCTGGCGGACAGGCATAAACACACTCGCCACATTTAACACACTTTTCCTGATCGATCGCTTTTTTGCGATTACTGGTCGTAAAAATAGCGTCGGTCGGACAACAGGCAACACAGGCATCACACCCCCGGGCACACGGTTCAAGATCAATATAGAAGGCGATTAGAGGACGACACATTTTGGCCGGACAACGTTTTTCCTCAATATGCGCAACATACTCATCACGAAAAAAGCGCAAGGTTGTGAGAACCGGGTTAGGGGCAGTTTTACCCAAACTACAGAGCGAACCCTTAATTATAGCATGACAGAGCTCTTCAAGATCATCGAGCTCCTCCATAGTGCCTTCACCCACGGTAATTGAATGAAGAATATCGCGTAGATGGCGCGTGCCAATCCGACAAAAGGTACATTTACCACACGATTCACCTTGTGTGAAATCAGTAAAATAACGGGCTACCTCAACCATACAGGTATCCTCATTCATAACTACCAGGCCACCGGAGCCCATCATCGCACCAACTTTTTTCAAAGAGTCAAAATCGATAACTGTTCCCATCAGTGAAGTCGGCAGACAACCACCCGAGGGACCGCCGATCTGCACCGCTTTAAGCTCTTTACCATCCTTGATCCCGCCACAAACATCAACTACCAGATGCTCCAAAGTGACCCCCATCGGGACTTCAACCAGACCCGGGTATTCGACCTCACCAACGACCGAAAAGATTGCGGTTCCGGGACTATCAGCGGTGCCAATCGACCGAAACCACTGATGCCCATTGCGAATTATTGACGGCACCGTGGAGAGGGTTTTAACATTATTGATAACCGTCGGCAGACCATGCAAACCGGCCACCGCCGGATAGGGAGGCCGCGGTTGAGGCATGCCCCGGTTACCGGCAAGCGACTCAATCAAAGCAGTCTCTTCACCGCAAACAAAGGCACCGGATCCCTGAAATACCGAAACCTCGAGCGAGAATTCACTACCCAGGATATTACCCCCAAGAAGATTCTTCTCTTGCGCTTGAATAATCGCGCTCTCCATAATTGTAACCGCCAGCGGATATTCGGCCCGGATATAGAGCAAAGCCCGCTCAGCTCCGACCGCCAAGGCTGCCAGGGCAAGGCCTTCAAGCACCTGGTGTGGATTACTCTCAAGCAGGGTTCGATCCATATAGGCTCCGGGATCACCCTCATCACCATTGCAGATAACCAGTTTGGAAGATTTTTCAATCCCCCGGGCAATCTCCCATTTTAGGCCCGCCGGAAAACCGGCCCCGCCCCGTCCTCTAAGATTAGCGGCTTTGACTTCATCGAGAACCCAGGCGCTACCTTTTTCGAGACCATCCGCCAAAGAGTGATAACCACCAACCGCCAGGTAATGGTCTATATCATTAGGATCAATCAGACCGCAATGTTCCATCACTACCCGACTTTCATAAAGGTAGCGAGGATAATCCATCAGGGTCGGGAAATTCTCGTCAGCCTCTAAGGCTCCGATCAGATATTCATAACAGGGATCGCTGCCATCTTTCAGAAATGAACGCACTAAAATCCCGGCTTCACCGGCCCCAATTTTCTGATAAAGAAGTGGCGGAAAACCTGGATTTTGGATAATTACTAGAGGTTCGGCGTAACAGTGACCGAGACAACCAACTTTTCTGATCTCAGCCTCGACACCATTAGTTTTAAGCGCCTCTTCAAAACCGGCGATGGTCTCCAGGGCCCCCGCCGCCAAACCGCAAGTTGCACAACCTATATAGATCACCGGGCTTGACGACTCTTTCAGTTTTCTAACTTTTTCTTGAGCTTTTTCAGCCGCTGCCACCAGAAGCTCTTTGGGACTACTCATTGGCTGCCTCATTTTTCTCCAGTTCTCGTGCCGCCATCTCTCTATGCACTTCAATCTCGGTTATAATTCCCTCAACCTTACTCGGAGTCACATAGGCTTCAACCTTTTCACCAACCACCACGGCTGGGGCCAGAGCGCAACAGCCAATACAGGCAACGCGTTCCAAACTATACTCGCGATCGTCAGAGGTCTCCCCCTCTTTTATCTGCAGTCGCCTTTCAAAATTTTCCAGAATAATCTCACCCCCCTTGACATGACAGGCCGTACCCAAACAGACCTTGATCGGGTTACGACCCGGAGGATTAAAACGAAACTGGTTATAAAATGTCGCTATACCATAGACTTTACCGATACTTGTCTCAACATGAGCTGCAACCATATCCAAAGAGAGTCGCGGCAAATAGCCATGTTTTCTCTGGATTCCCTGCAAGATAGGAATCAACTGAGAAACCTCCTTTGCAAAAGTCGGTAACAACTCAACCACAGACCGTAATATATTGTATTCTTCGTCATCGATGGCCGCCCGCTCAGTCTCATTCAGAGCAGCCAGTAATTTATCCAACATTTTATAGTATTCTCCTCTGCCGGCACAACACCGACAACCAACAAAACTTGAATAAAAGCTAACGACCCAAGGAAGTGCCAATAATGCGCAAAATGGTCAAAAGCTTTCAAGCTGATTTCTAATTTGTGCGAATTTGTGTTCATTTGTGGTAAAAAAAGCGGAACCACAAATGAACACAAATGGTCACAAATAAGTTATATTTTTCATTTCCGGCTCTGCCGGATTAGACCTTAATTGAAAATTTTATAGAGTGAGCAATCCGACTTTTGCGCCAGAAATGACCGGCACTTATCTCCTAAAACCTGCAAGCGCTGACGTAAATGCAAAAGCTCAGAAACTACTTCATCATGATCGTCATAGCTGATTACTGCTAAAGTTCGGTAAACAGACAAAAAATCGCATTCAGGGCCCACCAGACAATCATCTCCACCACAGACAGTAATCAGATCACTGCGCATCGGGGGACAGATAAAATTGATACAAAGCGGGCCCTTTAAATCACCCAGCAGACAACCTTGAGCGTTAAAATAGAGACAATGGGCTCCCTTAACCTCAACCCCATCCCGATGCCGGCGAAAACTGTAACTGCCCCCGCCGGAACCTGACTGATCTATTTTCTGCTGCCTCTCAATTTTCAACTCAGCGATAATTCCAGGTGCGAGCAAAGAACGCTCAGGACTCTCACCCTCAAGACGGAAGATATCTCCTGCCCCCCGGTGACAACAACCGGGATAGACCCCCTCAAGCAGATCAATCGACTCTGCAAAAGCTTCGGGTAAACGCCCGATCACTTGCTGACAGTTACGGCAATATTCACCCAGATAAGATGAAAAAAAAGGATTAAGACAACCGACCACCTCTTTATAGGCCGCCAGACGCCATTTATTATTGACCGACAAAGAGAACTCAAGCCCCCTGATAAGATCATGCGATTATTCATATTTGCCGATGACTGCTAACCGACCAGTGTCTGTTTGTCAAGAATTTTATAAGACAAAAAAGTAGCTGACACACATACTAAAAGTTTAAAAACCGAGACAACTGTAATTTTTTCCCAATCTCATTTAAATTATTTACTTGCTCTTTACAACCTGAACATTATATGATAACACCCAACGTGTATGATACCCATTTAACGTAAGCTGGCAAGTTCTACAAAAAACCAAAAACTTTCAGGAGCACTCTGTTATGATTAAAATCGAAAAACACAATGAATATTACGAAAAATACTTGGCCGATCTCTCTGAACACATGGATAAACCGCAGGAACAGGAAAATCCGATTCATGTTGGTGAAAAAATCAAACATATGCGAGAGACCCAAGGTTTATCTCTGGCTGAACTGGCCCAGAAAACTGGCTTTGAACTCTCAATGCTGGAAAACATTGAACAGGAGAAAATCACCCCGCCTCTAGGCACCATGATCCGTCTCTCACGGGCTCTTAATACGGTGATGAGCTCTCTCTTTTCCAACCAGCAAGAGAAGAAAAGCTACAGCATTATGCGGGTCAGCGATCACAAGACTGCCCCTTTGCCTTCCGGCCGGGCCAGCTACCATAGCTACATTCCGCTGGCAGCTGATCTTGAAGATCGCCACATGGATCCCTTCATCGTTAAATTAAACCCGGGAAAAGCCAAAGATGTGGTTCCTTCAGTCCATGATGGTGAAGAGCTCATCTATGTTATCGATGGAGAGGTAAAAATTGTGATTGAAGATCAAGTCGAGATTCTTTCATTAGGAGACACCCTCTACCTTAAGTCCACCACCCCTCATATTGTTATCACCAACACCGACAGACCGGCCCTGATTTTGGCCGTCATGTACAGTGAATAAGTTTTTTTTAAGATCATAAGGTGGGCTAAAGCCCGCAACCAGAGCACAATCCAAGATAGAAATTAAAAAAACCACAGAGTTCACAGAAGACACAGAGAAAAACCGATTTCTGCCTTTCTCTGTGATTTCTGTGGTAAAAAATTTCTTTTTTTGTAACTATTCAGATAACCCGCAGAATCAGAGAATCAGGGGACACAATCCCGATTTCCTATGGAGAATCAGGTCATGTCCCCAGTTTCTGCTGAATTTTATCGACATATTTGTTGTTATGAAACACTATGCTGAATAGTTACCTTTTTTTAAGGAAAACGTTCTGGAGCAAGTTGCTAAAAACACCAAACCACCATGCTGAATCTTGCCTCTCTCTGCTTTCCCGATCATGAAAAAAGCTGTTTTTATTGCTGCCCTCCGATCCGCAATCCAGAAGCTGACCCCCTCGATGCAATCGCAGACAAACAAGCTCTTTTACGAAACAACAGTAAAGATTTGCAAAAAAATCTATCCACCCCACATGAAATTTCGGGTATGGAGTGCTGGGGTTTAGGGTTTCTTGATGACCAAGAGAAACAGGCAGGATGCCTTCTGCACCCTTTACGCCATCAGGGTCGCGACCTGCGCCACCTGACCGGCTACCAGTTTAAATGCGCTAACGCCCTCTGCCAGGAAGCCCTGATTTTTGCCGAGCTTTCCGAAACTGAACAAAATTTCTGTCTTGCTTTATGCCAGGACATGGACTCCTTCCACTACTCCAGCCGAAGCAATCCCCTGATGCAACTCCTCGCTTGGGACAAGGATATGGTCCAAATTGTAATCAGAAAAAGTTTAGATGATACCATCACAAACCAGAAAAGCAATCAAACCAAGCAAGATTCAGGTCCGACAAAAAATCGCGAAACCTTCATTGCCAAACATGAATTCCTTTGGCAAAAATTAGATTTTCGTCTTGATAGCTATCTTTCTCTAAAAATCAGCGAACGCAAAGGATTCAACTTCTTACGCAATAATTTAGATGATTATATAAGACTAAGAAATGATTTAATTTCAGAACTCAAGAAAAAAACAACCTTAAGCATCGCTTCCGCCCCTCCTTTAATACCCGTCCATAAACTTAAAATCCCTTTAAACCTATCACGCCTGCTCAAATTTGGGGCCGATCTCTGGGAGCTGCCTTCCGGCAGCGAAAAAGAAATTTTTCAAACCATTGAAGATAAGTTAAAAAACTTTTAAGAGTTTGCTTTTCTTCTTAAACTTCGTGTAGATAAATACCGAGATAAACGGGACAAAATATCACCATTCCGAATAAGTTTTGCAAATTCTTTTAAGAAACACCATCAAAAAGACCAGAGTAACGGCAAAAACTCTAAAGGGCAGCAAAGAGAAAATTATGACTTACCAGCAACGTGAACAACTGGCCCTCTATGGTCGCCGTCTCCTAGCCGACCATTTAACTACCGGAACCGGGGGCAATATAAGTATCGCTTTAAGATCAGCTTCCCGAATCGCAATCACACCCTCGGGGATCTCCTATAATGAAATTGAAGCCCAGGATATCAGCCTGCTCGACTTTAACGGCCGCCACCTGGAGGGCCGGCAACCCTCGAGCGAATGGCATCTCCACCTCAATCTCTATCACGCCCGCCCCGAGATCAATGCCGTAGTTCACACCCACTCCCGTTTCGCGACAACCTTTGCCCTGCTCCACGAACCCCTGCCCGCCTGCCACTATCTGATCGGAATAGCCCGAGCCAAAAAGATTCGCATAGCCCCCTATGCCACCTTCGGCACCAAAGAACTGGCCCAGAAAACAATTGCCGCCCTGGGCCAGGAAAACTGTATTCTGATGGCAAATCACGGTCTTTTAGCCGTCGGAGAAGAGCTTAGCCAAGCTTACAACACGGCCCTTTACATTGAGGAGGTGGCTGAACTCTACTACCGGGCCCGCTCTCTGGGAACTCCGGTTTTGCTCAGTGATAAAGCTATGGATGAAGCCCTGGAACGTTTTCGCAGCTATGGCCAATCTCCAGCTAAGCCTCCAGAATCTTCCTTAATACCTGAGAGAGATGACTTTATTTAATTTAATCTTGCAATATCATATCGATTGTTTTATGCAAAGATGCAATTGGCAACCGTCTCAACCTCCTGAAATACATAACCCCCCACAATCCTGATAAAAAGTACGCAAAACAGTGCTTAGCACTTTTGTAGAAAAGTCACGAACAGGATTTAACAATTAGGAAACATTTAACCAATGAATTTCACTAACTATCTTAATATGCCCAAAGTACAAACCGCTGGAACTTTTATTTTCCTGCTGGCCCTGGCCCTGCTTCTGGGAGCCTCAATGCTGGCTTTTGTCGGCGAGGTAAAGGATAAATCAAGCACTAGAAACAATTTCCCGATTATGAGTTATAACATTACCCGTTCGACCTGGATCTGGATTTTCATCTTCGCAATTTCAGGCGGCACTACAGTTTTCTTACCCCAAACAGCAACGCTCACAAAATCCAACCCACTTTTGATTACAGCCATTTGCAGCAGTGTTGCACTACTCTTTTATTTAATATATCATTTCTCTGCAAAGATCATAAGAAGTAAGTTCCTACACGCACCCCTCGCCTTTTTTGCCACCGGTAGCGCACTTGGAGCCGCCAGTTTCTGGTACCTTCCCCATATCTGCAACGCCTGGTTTCAGAACGTTGACAACCTGGCAACAGCTCAAGAGATCCTCTTCTGGTGGTTGGGACGGGTTGAAATCGCCTGCTTCCTGCACTTCTTCCTAAACTCAATCGGTGTCGCGGCGCTCTTTTTCATGCTTGCTAATGCCGCCGAAAAAGAGAAGAAACGCAAACAGTCCCGAGATTACTATTTTCAAGCAGCCGGTTATGCCGGACGCTGGCTCTTAAGCGTTGTAACTCTCCAGGCTCTACCACTGACCTGGATTTTCTACAACAAGGTCGGCACCAATCCGGCTCTACTTTTGCACAAACCTGAAGTTTATTGGCTTGCAGCGATGCTCATAAGCGCCCTTATGGGTTGGCTCCTGCTTATTAAAATCACTAAAGATGGCCTGGTAAACCGCCGGGCAACCTTGATTATTGCCCTCTTCTTTATCATCAGCTTGAGCCTTTTTCACTTCAGCCCTTTGCAACAGGTAAACACAACGACTGCGGCCTTAACCCAAAACCAAGCAAAATAAATAAAAGTTTCCAAAATCGATAAAAAACACTAAAGTTTTTCTCCTATGCCGTCGATAAACTTTTGGATAAGGGAGTCTACTCATGAATGTAAGCGCCAGCCCAGGAATTGTCACTGACTTTTATAGCCAGATGACAACAGTGAGAGATGCAAACTCTCAAGCCGCCGCGCCCAACTCTGAAAACCGAGCTGAAACAGAAACATCCGAAGCCGCTGCCGATAAGACCAGAGGAAATAGCAACGCTGCCAAAGGCCCGCTTGATGAATTAAACGCCGATGAACAACGGATAGTTGATGATCTAAAAAAGAGAGATGCCGAGGTTAAAGCCCACGAGCGGGCCCACATCGCAGCTGGAGGCCCCTATGTCAGCGGCGGTGCCAGTTATGAATATGAGAGAGGCCCCGACAACCAGAACTACGCGGTTGGCGGAGAAGTCAGCATTGATGTCTCAGCCGAAAACACTCCGGAAGCAACTATCCGCAAGATGCAGGTCGTCAAACGAGCCGCTCTGGCTCCGAAAGACCCCTCCGGTCAAGATCGCTCCGTAGCCGCCCAGGCCACTCAAGCAGAAGCCCGGGCGCGAATAGAGCTCCAGAAAGAGCGTAGTGCCGAAACTGCTGAAAAAGATGAAGCAAACTCGAGCCCGGAAGAGATAACGGCATCGACAAATGACAATCGACTTGGCCGCCAAGCCGCAGAAGCCTACCGGCAAACCGAAAGCACAACCAACCCCTTTTCTGCAACTTCAAACAGTTCCAACTTCAGCGCTTCAGCTTGATTATAGAACCCTTCAAAAATCTCATAAAACAGAACCACTCCCCCAGCAACCAAAGAAATCATCCATCAGAAAGTTAAAACCTATTTATTGACAGTTGCATTCGCACGGGTCTTTATGGTAGATGCCGTTGGCATTTTTCAAACCTAACTATTCTTCCAAACCCAAGACCCTGAGCCAAGATGACATCACCAGAACCTGAAAACCTCTCTCTCCCCGAATCCGTGCGCCATATCTCAATCATGGACAAAGAGATCTATCTCGTCGGTACGGCCCATGTTTCACAAAAAAGTGTAACTGAGGTAAAAGAGACCATCCAGATCCTGAAACCGGATACGGTTGCGGTCGAGCTCTGCCCGCCCCGTTACCAGGCCATGACCAAACCGGAACATTGGCAGCAGATGGATATTGTCAAAGTCATCAAAGAGAAAAAAGCTCTATTTCTCCTGGCTCAACTTATTTTAAGTTCATTTTATCGGCGTCTCGGCCAGCAGCTTGGAGTTCAACCCGGAGCTGAAATGATGGCCGGCATCAGTGAGGCTGAAGCCATCGACGCCGAACTCGTACTCGCCGACCGACCCATTGATATCACTTTAAAAAGAGTCTGGGGTTATCTCGGTTGGTGGCAGAAGATGAAGATGATCTTCCATCTTTTGGCCGGAGTTATTTTCTCTGAAGAGATCGATCCCGAGATGGTCGAAGAGATGCTCAATCAGGATCAGCTTGAAACCCTGCTGACTGAATTTACTGCCGGTTTTCCTGAAGTCAAACGCCGCCTGATTGATGAAAGAGATATCTTTTTGGCCCAGAAACTCCGGCAGGCACCTGGTCAATGCATCGTCGCCGTCGTTGGTGCCGGCCATCTTGAAGGCATTACCCGAGAGATTAAAAAAGAGACATCACTTGGCCCAATTCTTGAGTTGCCACCCAAATCACCTTGGATGAATATTATTAAATGGGCTATTCCCGGCTTGATTATCGCCATGATTATTGCTGGTTTTTTCCAGGGTGGTGGCCAACACACTATGGAATCGATCTACATCTGGCTTCTGGTTAATGGTGTCCTGGCAGCCGTTGGTGCGGCTGCGGCCTGCGGCCACCCTTTGACCGTAATCTCAGCCTTTTTTGCGGCTCCATTAACCAGCCTTAACCCCTTGGTAGCCGCCGGCTTTGTTTCTGGACTGGTTCAGGCCTGGGTCAAGAAACCAACCGTTGGCGATCTCGAAGATCTACCAGTTGCAATTACCACCATCAAAGGTTTCTGGCACAACCCGGTCAGCCGCATCCTTTTAGTCGTTGCCCTTTCAAATTTAGGCAGCGCGCTCGGCACCTTCATCTCCGGCAGCTGGATCGCAGCCCGCCTTTTTTAGTACCTTACAGAACATTTTCTTGTTTTAAAAATAAGAAAATGTTCTAATAAGAATACTTATTTGCGGGCGCCCTAATTAAATTTTTAGTTGCGAACCTCAAGCCCGCATTAGGTCAAAGCCATGGCACAAAAGATCATCTGCAACAATAAAAAAGCCCGCTTCAACTTCACCCTTCTGGAAAAGTTTGAGGCCGGAATCGTCTTGGTCGGCACCGAGGTCAAAGCCTTACGCGAAGGCCGTGGCAACATGAATGACTGCTACGCCCGTATCCACGGCAACGAAATCTTCCTCGAACATTTCCATATCAGTCCCTATTCGCACGGCAACATTAATAACCATGAGCCGCTACGCCCCCGCAAACTCCTCTTTCATAGGGATGAGATCAAACGCCTGATCGGCAAAGTCACGATAAAAGGCTTAACTCTGGTTCCGACTAAAGCCTACTTTTCCCGCGGCAAGGTCAAAATTGAAATCGCCCTGGCTCAAGGCAAAAAACTCTATGACAAACGTCAAGACCTCAAACAAAAGGCCGTTAAAAGAGATACCGAACGTGAGTTTCGTGATCGCTAAAACAACAAACGTAATCGTCATTACAGCCAGTCGCCCTTAAAAACGTCCCCACTATCTACCAATCCACACGGCAAAGTTTCAAATCATTTTCCAAGCCCCCAACAAATTGTCGCTTTCCAGCTTGCCAAATCACATCAGAGTTGTTATATTATTTAGCAGATGAAGCGCTGATACAACTATCGGCAAAAAGAATTACCACGAGAAGGGGGTGTCCTGGGTTCGACGGGAATACTAAGCGTGGGGCGGCATGTGGAGCTTTCAGATAACTCCTTAAACTGACTGAAAACAACATAGACGCCGATAATAGCGACTACGCTCTGGCTGCATAGCCAGTGCCCGACCAGCTGACTTCCGCTAAGCAGGACCCGGGTATCATTTGAGTGGGATAGGATGGTGATTAGTTTCCGGTTACCGTCCGAAATTAAATGGAAAATCGCCGACTTAAGATCCCGACCGGAGGAGCTTAGGATCGGTTAAATTAAAATCCGCCTAAACATGTAGAGGCCCTGACGTAAAGGTTTTCGGACGCGAGTTCGATTCTCGCCACCTCCACCAATAGTTACACTAGTATTTGATTTTATTGATAATGCTAGTTTGCAAAGCCTATAGATTACTTGTGTGGTACACAATCTGGTACACACGGGGGATTTATGGGCTTTTCTTATTTGTGCAAAAGGAATAATTGTTATTACTTCAGAATCAGAGTTCCAAAAGATTTAACACCTCATCTTAACCGCAAAGAA
>CAYWGC010000067.1:0-13585 GCA_964457755.1 uncultured Thermodesulfobacteriota bacterium
ACTTTGCAACTTTTCGATTCTTTCGAACCGTATAATCAGACCCGTTTGGAAATGATATGGTCGGGGAAAACGTCGGGTGAAAAGTTGGGTGAAAAGTTGGGTGAAAAGTTGGGTGAAAAGTTGGGTGAAAATCGAAAGGTAATTGTCGAAGCGATGCTGTATGATTCATTTGTTACAGTAGCGCAGCTGGTAAAGATGGTTGGAATCAGCTCTACAGCCGTAGAAAATAATATCCGCTATTTGCGTGAACATGGGCTGATTAGGCGCATCGGTCCGGCCAAAGGCGGTCATTGGGAGGTGCTGGATGATTAACGAAGACCAGCTAGAACAGTTATGTAAGAGTATCCTTTACATTCAGATATAAAATTTGTGGCTCTGGTATCTATTGAGAAGTTTTCATTTGATTCAAGATTGATGAAATAATGATTATGGATTACAATGAGCTGTTCGAAAAATACAATCTTTTATTAGGTGAGAATGATCGTCTAACAAAAGAAAACAGTCGCTTGAAAGTTCAACACGGGCTGACAAAACCGGAGATGTTCCCAAATACCACCCCTGCAATAAAAACAGAAAAAAACCTACCTGACACCAACAGAACAAACGAGAATCACTTTTCAGATATAACCAGCTCATCGGATTCCCTCGCAAAAATTCGTTTGTTCATGTCACTTTTCAAAGGCCGTGATGATGTCTACGCTAAACGATGGGAGAACAAGCGTAAAGAATCGTTGGGTTATGCGCCCGTTTGTCTGAATCTGTGGCAGCCGGGGGTGTGCGGTAAACCTAAGCTTCACTGTTCAAAGTGTGCACATAAATCGTATGCCGTGCTGGATGAAGGTGTCATTGAGAATCACCTGAGGGGGAACATCGTTGCTGGCATCTATCCCATGTTGCCGGATGATACGTGCTGTTTTTTGGCAATGGATTTTGACAAGGAAGAATGGCAAAACGATATCTCCGTGTTGAGAGATGTTTGTCTCAAGTTCAATGTCCCGGTTGCTGTTGAGCGGTCACGATCTGGGAAAGGCGGTCATATCTGGTTTTTTTTCGAAAATCGAATACCAGCGGCTTTACCCCGTAAGTTCGGCACTGCCCTGCTTACTTTCTCCATGAACAAAAGACATGAAATACGATTCAAATCATATGACCGCCTGTTTCCCAGTCAAGATACTATGCCTCGAGGCGGTTTAGGAAATTTGATTGCACTGCCGCTGCAAAAAGCGGCAAGGGAAAATACAAACAGTGAATTTGTCGATGAAAATTTTGCATCTTATTCCGACCAATGGGCATTTTTGTCAACAGTTGAAAAGATATCCGCAAATCGTCTTGAGCAGCTTATTTCAGAACTATGCCAAGGCCATGAACTAGGCGTATTAAAAATTGATGAAGAAGAGGAAGAAGAAAAGCCCTGGGAAACTCATAAGAATCAAATTGTTTTGCAAAAAATTGATTTTCCAAAACAGCTCGACATCGTCAAAGCAAATATGTTGTTTATTCCCAAAGCAGCAATTTCGCAAAAGGCGTTGAACCGGTTAAAGCGGCTCGCCTCTTTTAAAAACCCGATGTTCTATCGACAACAGGCCATGCGTTTGTCAACTTACGGGTATGACAGGATTATCTCTTGTGCAGATGAAACCAAAGAGTACCTGTGTTTGCCCAGAGGATGCGAACCACAATTGTCCCGTGAACTTGAAGCTCTCGGGATTGAGGTTCAGTTTATCGATAAAACCTTTAGCGGAAAAAATATTGACGTCAAATTCAATGGCCAGTTGAGAGATGAACAGCCTTTGGCCCTGAAAGCCCTGCTGCAACACGATGATGGAATACTCTCAGGTACAACCGCCTTTGGTAAAACAATCGTGGCAATAAAGCTGATTGCCGAAAGAAAGGTGAACACGCTGATCTTGGTTGACAAGGTCAGTCTGTTGTCCCAGTGGAAAGAGAAACTGTCGGAATTCCTGGTTATCAATGAACCTTTGCCGGAGCAGCTCATAGCTACAACCAAGAAAAGGGGGCGAAAAAAGAAAATTGAGATAATTGGCCAATTGGGAGGCGGCAAAAACACGTTAAACGGTATCATTGATATTGCAGTGATGCAGTCGCTGAGTCGACAGGGAGAGGTCAAGGAGTGCGTTAAGAACTACGGGATGATAATTGCCGATGAGTGCCACCATGCTGCAGCCTTTACCTATGAACAAATCCTGAAAACCGTCCAGGTGAAATATATCTATGGTCTAACCGCCACACCGATTCGAAAAGATGGGCACCATCCGCTTTTGTTCATGTATTGCGGGCCTATTCGCTATCGGGATAACCCTGTAAAACAGGCTGAGAAAAGACCTTTTGAACATTATATCGTTCCGCGATTTACATCTCTGAGGATTCCTTTGGGCAGTGACGCAAAGGATCTGTCTATTCAGGAATTATATGCCGAAATCACCGACAACGATTTCAGGAATCAGCAGATTGTTGAAGATGTGCTGAAAAATTATTCTCAAGGCAGAAACTGCCTTGTTTTATCGCTCAGAACCGCTCATGTTGAATTGCTTGCCAAAAAATTGAAGGAAGAAGTTCCTGATGTTATAACCTTGATGGGTGGCATGGGGAAAAAATTAACACAGCAGGCCTTCCAATGTCTCTCCGATATTCCAGCTGACAAAAATTTCATCTTGGTGGCCACCGGTCATTTTATTGGCGAAGGCTTTGATGAACCCCGCCTTGATACGTTGTTTCTGGCCATGCCGATATCATGGAAAGGCACTCTCCAGCAATATGCCGGGAGACTCCACCGACTGTTCGAAACAAAAAAGGAGGTGCGAATTTATGACTATGTGGATATCCAGGTGAAAATGTTGGAAAAAATGTATCAAAAACGGCTGAACGGATACGCTTCTATGGGATATAAAGCCAAAAGTGAAGAGATAACGGATGCACCTCTGGATATCATCTTCAATAAAGATAACTTTTTGCCGGTTTTTAATCAGGATATCGTTGCTGCTAATAAAGAGATTTTAATCGTCAGCCCGTTTGTCAGAAAAAGACGTACTCAGCAAATGATACAACAACTTAAAACCCCAATCGCCAAAAATATTCGAGTCAGCGCCGTAACCCGGCCGCAAGATAATTTTGCAACAAAAGATCACGCCTCTTTGCAAAACACGTTAAACCTGTTAACAGCCAACGGAGTAAATGTCATTTTTAGATCCAATATCCACCAGAAATTTGCAATCATTGATCAAAAGGTTGTGTGGTATGGCAGTATCAACCTGCTAAGCTATGGGAGCGCACAGGAAAGTATCATGCGAATTGAAAGTTTCAATATTGCCAATGAGCTGATGAAAAGTATTGAGGAAGCATAACTCAATACAGAAAAAAATTGGACAAATGATGAAACGTTTGAACCGGATGTGCTGACATCGGCAAGAAACTATATTGACGCCATAAAACGCTCTGGAATAGAAGTTGAGTTTGTTGTGGTATTTGGTTCGCAAGTTAGCGGAAAAAATCATGAATGGAGTGATATTGACCTGATGGTGGTCTCTCCTGAATTTGATGATATGAAAGACTGAAGTGTTGTAAAGTTTCTCTGGAGTCTTGCCGCCCTCGTCGATAGCCGCATTGAGTCCATACCCTGTGGTTCCAGGCAATGGCGGGAAGATGATGTGAGTGCAATTGTCGAAATTGTCCGGCGTGAAGGTGAAATTTTACGGGCCGCTTAAAAGGCAGCCGTTTCATCTTATTCGTCCGATCTATCTCTACTAATAGCCATGATTATCGTTGCCATCACCTTCAATCTGGATATGGTTGGCTCCTCCGGCTGATCGTAAATATTAATATCTCCTTTCTCTAAAATCACTCCATGATCGTATATTTTGCCACTGGAATAGGGTTGGAAAACAAAAAAGGGGTTACAGGCCGAAACCTGTAACCCCTTGATTTTATTGGTAGCGGGGGCTGGATTTGAACCAACGACCTCCGGGTTATGAGCCCTTTTTGATTCTCTTGATACCCGTATCACTAAATATCATTTGACATAATTAAACTTAACATTTATGATACTTACGAAGATTGAACGTTGGGTTTAAGTTCACTTGAAATAACGCTTTTTCATTTCAAGTGGTAGCAGGGTGGTAGCAAGAACTTTTTGGAAGCTTTTGACATTTGGGCTTTTTGGCTGTTTTGCTGCTACCAGTTTGCTACCAAAAGAGGGCATTATGGGACGCCATGCGACGAGGTATAAGGGAGTTTATGAGCGAGAATATACGGGTCGTGGTCACAACAAAAAAAGTGACACTGCATACGATATCACCTATCGACACGACAAGAAAAAGAGATGGGAAAAAATCGGACTTAAAAGCGAGGGATACACCCCGAAGCTAGCCGCTGATATCCTCTCTGAACGAATCCGAAGCAAGCGGCACGGGGAAGAGTTGCCTCACGAAAAAAAAGCGGCGATCCGATTCAAGGCACTGGCGAAGAAATATCTTGCTTGGTCTTCCGAGAATAAGAACCGGGCCGGGATCGATGATAAAAGCCGATATGAGAATCACCTTAAAAAACGATTCGATGAGAAACGCCTTGACGAGATTGTTCTCTTCGATCTTGAACGTATGAAAAAGGATATGCTGAAGGCTGGAAAATCACCGAAGACCGTTTCCCATTGCCTGGGGTTGATCCGTGCGATGTATAACTGGGCGATGGATCGAAACCTATATCAAGGCAAAAATCCTATCCCAAAAAAGAGGCGGAACGAAAAATACGGCCTTATGCCTACTATCCAAAATGCCCGGGCCCGTTTTTTATCAGTAGAGGAAGCGAACACTCTATTGAAGGAACTGAAAAGGAACCCCTGGAGTCAGAAAAAATATGTAGAGTTGAAAGATCCCCAGTTACACAACATGGCCCTTATCTCACTTCATACAGGAGTCCGGGCGGGCGAGATATTCAACCTTAAGGGATATGACCTTGATCTTGTAAATGGCCTGATCGCACTCAGAGACACAAAGAACAAAGAAACTCGATACGCTCCTATGACGAAAGACGTAAAAGAAATTCTAAAACGTCGGATGCCGGAAGATCGAAACAGTTTTATTTTCACCAATAGCAAAGGCAGGAAGATAAAAGAAGTGTCAAACGCATTCAGCCGCATTGTAGAACGGCTGGGATTAAATGAGGGCGTGCACGACCCACGCCAAAAGGTTGTTTTTCACACACTAAGGCACAGTTTTGCCTCCTGGCTCGCTATTCAAGGCACTCCCCTCTATACAATTGCGCGGCTTATGGGTCATAAGTCGATCAGCATGTCCGAAAGGTATAGTCACCTTTCTCCGGGGCATAAGCGGGACGCCGTGAATGGTATTGAAGCGACTTTTAATGGTACTGGCAACCTTGCCAATATGGAGGTGGCGAAATGAAAGAAAGCGGAAAAAAGATCATAACGCTATTTTCGGCGACTACCAATAACAAGGAATGGCGGCTTCGGCTTGCCCTACTCAAAGAGAACAGCGACTATCGCAAGTTTTGGGATAAGTACGGCGGACAAAAATTTCTTGATACTTACTTTGCAATTGATGTTGCCCTGCCAGTGGAAGAAAAGGTAAAAACCTCTATTTTTATCGCGGTGGAAAAATTCACTTCAGAGTTGACACGGTTTGGCATTGAATGGCCGTTTATGATCGATGATAAACGTGTTCAAGAGTTTATTCACCTGATCGATCCTTTTTCAGCGGATGACCTGCCCGACCCCCTACCATTTTCAGTTTTTCAGAAATATCCTTCAGTTGCCGGTGTTTTTTCTGAAAGCGTTCCGTCTGAAGCTCAATTCTGTGTAAGTAATAATCTGGAGCTCGGGCCGAGTGAACGGCTTTTGAGAATCGATTTAAGCAGGAGTCGCGGCGACCTGCTGAACGACTTCAGGCGATTCCTGGACCGTGTTGATTATTTCAGGAACACGGCAGATTGCCCCGAGGGCTGGAAAGAAAATTATCAGGAATGGGAGCCGGACAGATCCCGTTTTCGAGCAGAAGCGTGGCAAGCTTTGACGGTTTGGCAGTTGCGACGGCAGCGTAAGACATACAAAGAAATAAAAAACACTCTGAATATTGAAATTTCAACGGCAAAAATGGCTTTTAGACGTGCTTACGAACTTATTGAAGAGCGGCCATATAACCCTGAAGCCTTTAAGCGGGACAATTTGCCTGTTTCCGTTCAAGAACTACCGAAAACTTGCGAGACTTGCCCTATAAGAAAAACCTGCAAAGAAATTTGCCCTGATATGCTTGCCTTTTTCAATCAAGACCGTGTGCCACAGCGAGAATTGCTTGTCGATGCGCTTGATCTGTCTAACTTTGAATAGCCACGTCTAAGCTACGCCCCCCCCCACTTAAAAAATAAGATCCCTTCCTTATTTTGACCTTTCCTATAAGTGAGAACCGAAATCACTAAAGGAGGTCAAATTATGTTTCAAAAAATACGAACAGAGCAAATCCAAAAGAAAACTTTTACCCCGCGTGAAGTTGCGTATGCCTACGGTATCAGCGAGGGCACCCTCGCGAACTGGAGGTGGAAGCGGATCGGCCCGAAATTTTACAAAGCAGGGCTGAGGAAAGTTTTTTATTTTCAGAATGACCTGGAAATTTGGGCGCGTCAAAACCCTGTTCAGACAATTGACAGCGTTTAGGTGTGACCATGACGCCTTTCCTTTCTGATTGGATCCTTGACGATCTGGCGCGATCCGGCATTGATGCAGACCTGGCGAATCGGGCCGATGTTGACAAGATCGTTGACAGTGTTCTTGAGGAAATGGCGCTATGAATAGTCCTGATACCTCAGTATATTCTCACCTGGAAAGCAAGTTTGGTTTTTCCTGGGTGCCGTTGATGATGACCGGGCCAAATGCTGGCAAGCGACCGACTGAAAAAAACTGGACGGAATGGTGTGAAGAACGGCGGCCATTATCTGCAATACGGTACCAGTGGTCTTTGGGTATCGCAACCGGGCCAGCTTCGGGCGTGATCGTTTTAGATATTGATAATCTAACAAAATTTAAAAAGCTGGGACTAGATGTTCCTAAAACTTTTTCTGTCCGCACCGGTTCAGGTGGAGAGCATCATTTCTATATTTATCCGAACGATGGCCAGAAATACGGAAACCGGTCGTACGCAAACGGAACCGGAATTTTTGACGTTCGGGGGATCGGCGGCCAAGTCGTGGCCCCTGGCTCAGTTCATATTGCAACCGGGAATATGTACGAGATTATAGACGATACCGACATTGCCGAAGCACCTCAATGGTTGCTTGATTACAGCTTAACCGGCAACCTGGGTGGCAAGGTTGAGCAACCGGCACCAGCGGCAAAAATAGCCCCCCCTGTGACGAATATGTTTGATTGGGATTGTAGCATTGACCGGCTACCAGTCAAACAATCAACCCGTAATTTGATAACCTGTGGCGTACCAGTCGGGCAGCGATCAGAGGCAACGATGACGGTGTTGTGTGCGTTGGTTTGGTCGGGCCTGGGTGACGATGACATAATTTCAATTTTTGAACAATATCCTATCGGTGAAAAATATCTTGAGAAGGGTCAGAGTCGAGAACGGTGGTTGTTGCCACAAATAGCGAAGGCACGAGAAATGGTAGTTGATCGGGCAGATATGAGTAGCCCTGGGAAGTCAGCGGACAATGGGTTTGATAGGCCCAAAGAGGGCAAAGCTAAGTTCCGCAAGAATGACCACTTGGGGCCAGCAAGATCCGTTGTTGCCTCATTTGGTGAAGATAATCTCATATACGCACCTGATAACTTTTTCTGGACATGGCGCAATCATGGAGTCTGGGAGCGAATAGACGACCGGGAAATAAAAGCCAAGATCCCGAATGTTTTAGAGGGTGAAACTTTTACAAGAGGGTTCGCCGATGCTGTAACCGACATGGCAAAGACGGTTGCATATAAACCAGACCATAAGTTTGATGTAACTATGGAGGGGGTTAATTGTCGTAATGGTGAACTGATTTATAGAGATGGCGGGTTTATCCTGCAACCTCATTGCCGGGAGCATTTCAGAACTTCATTGATCCCGGTTAAGTATGACCCAAAAGCAACAGCCATACGGTTTGAATCGTTCTTGCGGGAAATATTCCATTACGATGATGACAAACTTGAAAAAGCCCAGCTTGTGCTTGAGGCTATCGGGTATAGCTTACAATCGTATTGCCGGTTTGAAAAATTTGTTCTGCTGGTCGGGCCAGGGGCAAACGGTAAATCCGTTTTGATGTCTACTGTCATGGCGCTGCTGGGGATCAAAAACGTATGCGCTGTATCTCCTAATCAATTCGAGAATAGGTTTCAGAGAGCTTATCTTCATTGTAAGCTTGCAAATATGGTGACGGAGATCCCAGAGGGCCATGTGATAGCAGATGCAGCGCTAAAGGCGATTGTGTCGGGAGAGCTGACAACTGCAGAGCATAAACATAAACCCCCCTTTGATTTCAGACCATATGCAACATGCTGGTTCGGTACAAACCATATGCCGCATACCAGAGACTTTTCCGATGCTCTTTTCCGAAGGGCCATAGTGATACCTTTTAACCGGATATTTACCGAAGCAGAACAAGACAAAAAGCTGGTGGCAAAACTAGAACCAGAGTTGCCGGGGATCTTGAGGTTATCTCTTGAGGCGTTCGCAGGAGTGATCGAGCGGGGATCCTTTACCAAGACGAAATCAACCGAACAGGCGAAACAAGACTGGCGGTTGGAAAGTGATCAGGCAGCACAATTTATAAACGAGGCTTGTGATATGGATCCGGAAGGCCGGGAAGAGTCAGCCAGGCTTTATAAGTCATACAGGTTATGGGCGGCGGATAATGGCATCAATCGACTACTGACCAGGCGAACATTCACAAATAGAATGACCCGCTTAGGGTGCCAGACGGTTAAAGGCTCAAAAGGGGCCAGGATGGTTGCTGGAGTGAAGGTTAAAGATAATTATCGTGACCTCAGTTTTTAGGATCTATGCGCCACCCATGCGCCACCCATGCGCCACCCCAGAATGGTGCTATAGTTGGTTTTTATGAAAAAGGGTGGCGCATGAGGCGCATCACCTATACTTAATATTTACTTTGTTATTTTACATTAATATAGGCAGAAACAACACAATAAGCTCTAATAAAAAAGTTGCGGGAAGTATGCGCCACCTGCGCCACTCCTAAGAGGTTCTTGTGAGTAAAAGGAGAAGGATTTCCGATGGCAACAATTAAAAAACCAACCGGCAAGGCCCTAATCACTCCGCGCGATCTTATGGGCGATGACCTGTATTTTGCACTTGAAAATATATTGCGGAAGCATTTAGTAAACTCAAATAACAATCTCCAGCCGGGCGAATATCCGGCGTTGATTTTCGGCGCGAGTGATTCCGGCCTGGTGACACGGGTCAAGCTGATGCATGGAGGGATGCAATAAATGATTTCACATTACGACTTAGACAATTTACCGACGCCTCAAGAGTTGCTTGGCAATCGCTTGTTTGCTGACCTGCAAGATTTACTGATTAGCATCCATCGGCGCGGTGGTTCAGGTGTAACGACTGACCAGCATCCAGTTTTGATAATGGACGGAGCAGGCGGCATAGTTGCCAAGGTTGACCGTGATCTAACCAGGATTATCAGCGCATGAAGAGCAGAGTTGTAAGCATCCACAAGAACCGGCGGCCATCAGTCGATGAGCTTTGGCGGCGGCACTTGGAACGAGAGCAAGACCGGGAACCCATGAAGGTTGTTATTAAAAAGTCACGGGGGCAAAAATGATTGATACAAATATGTATTGTTTTCGAGAATTGTTCTGGCAGACTGCTCGACTTTCTTGCCGGGAGGATTCCAACGACCGATTCATCCAAGAGACCAAAGCACTTATTGTAGATCTAGAACAGTTGGTCGCCGATGGATCCGGCACGGCTGGGCAGCGATGTTATTTGATCGGGATGATCCGGGCTCTGTTGAACAGACAAGAGCACTGGCTCGAGAGAGAATCGGCGGTCATCGAAATGGGAGTGGGAGCGGTGATGAATTGAAAAGGGTTAACCCCCCCCTCTAATTCTCTGCATTTAGGGGGACTGGAAACCAGATGGAACCCTTTTTTTCGTTTAATTAAGGAATCTCTTCTATAAATGAGGCTAAAAAATGAAATCAACAAGATCACCAGCGCATCTATCGCAAGAGTCAAAAAAAATATGGAGGGGAATAATCACTGAATTTGGGATCGACGACATTGCCGGAAGCAAGATTTTACGCGTAGCCCTTGAAGCTTTTGATCGGGCTCAGGCAGCCCGTAAAATTATAAATGCAGACGGAATGACCGTTATTGATAAGGCAGGTCAGACCAAAGCACACCCCTTATTACCGATTGAAAGAGACTCTAGAGCCGCTTTTTTGGCAGGTATTAAGGCCCTTAATCTAGATCTTGAACCTTTAAACGCCGCACCGGGGCGGCCTCAAGGGACATAATGGCTACTAATCGATCCAGAAAACAACGTAGCGGGACAAATGCTGGCCTTCAAAGTTGGTTAAGATATTGTGGAAACGAATTCCGTGAATTTAAGGTGTCCGGTGACCCGTGGACGGATGGAAGCGCGCGCGAGTTTTATAATCAGAACAAAGCTGCGATTCTCAAAGCGATACTTGCAAAGGGTGTTCCCTTTTTTAGGCCTGTAGAATTTTGGCAAGATCTTGAAGCGAAGCACCCCCGACTAAAGGGCGAACTGGAGACGTGGCGGCCATACCTGGAGCGTGTTTCAAATAGTCGATACCTTAAACGCTTGGAGCTTTTAGAACCCTGGGAAAAGGAGATTTTCGAAGCGAAAACCGACATGCAGTAGCATGTTTTTACATAGCCAAAGCGCACCCCTGCGGGATGCTGGGGAAAGCGAAGTCGAAACCGGAAACATTCAAACCGCCTGCGTGATGCCGGCGGGGCGAAAGTGGAAGGTTCCGGCGAAAAACAGCAAAGGTCTGCGTGATGCAGATTCGATGTTGGGCAGCAAAGAGGAGTAACACTGAAATTTAATTTAATTTAAAAGGAAAAATGTGATGAATAAAATGACAGTTCCAGAGATGATTGATGATTTAGGGGGCGTTTTTGAGGCGTTCAAAGAGCGAAACGATAGCCGAATTGACGCAATCGAAACAGCTTTGGGCCGGGAAAATATGGCCTTTGGTGGGGGAAGTTCACTCGGTGGCGGTGGAAATTTTTCCCCGGTGGTTAAGGCGCACGGTGAGGCTTTTGGAAGCTGGGCGCGAACGGGGGCGGATCCTGAAGGGCTGCGTAGCCTCGAAATTTCGGCTTCCCTTTCTACCGTTTCAGATCCCGACGGAGGGTTTCTTGTCCCGGTAGAAATGGATCAAGAAATTGAACGTCTGGCGACAGATTCAGTGGCCATGCGGCGGCTTGCAACGGTCAAAAAATCTACTGGCGAATATAAAAAACCGCTCTCAAAGGGTGGCGCTGGTGGCGGTTGGGTTTCTGAGATGGAATCTCGATCCGAAACCGATACACCAGAACTTACGATGTTTTCACCTCCATTCGCGGAGGAGTACGCCTTACCCGAAGTAACACAGAAGCTGCTCGACCTCTCGAATTTTGATGTTGCGGCGTGGCTGAATGAGGAAATCAGCGACGTGTTTATTGAAACCGAAGGAACGGCCTTTATTACTGGTGATGGCGTAGGGAAGGCAAAAGGTATAATTGACGATAGCCTGATGGTAGAGAACGCCTCATGGGAGTATGGCAAGACTGGTTATATTGCGAGTGGCGCGGCTGCGACCCTCTCTGATGCCGACAAGCTCTTCTCCCTTCAGCATTCGCTAAAACCAGTGTATCGGCGTACTGGTATATGGCTTATGAATGACAACACGCTTGAGGTTGTACGCAAATTCAAGGATGGCGATGGTAATTATATTTGGAGGGCTGGTCTTGAGGCTGGAGCTCCCGACATTCTTTTAGGAAAACCCGTTGAGGTTGACGACAATATGCCTGATATCGGGGCTGATGCATATCCGATTGCCTTTGCCGATTTCAAACGGGCTTACCGCATCATCGACCATACAACGGGGATTCGTCTTTTGAGGGATCCATTCACAAAAAAAGGTTGGGTTCGCTTTTATACGACAAAGCGAGTTGCCGGCGGTATCAGCAACTATCAGGCAATTAAATTCATGAAAATTTCTGAGTAGTTAACCCGGGGCGGCTCTTCGGGGCCGCTCTGTTTTTTCCGCTGGTGAGGCGGTCACTTCGATGTGAAGTTCTCACCCTAGCTCAAGGAAACCGTGAGCCAGTTTCCAAAATAACGGAACCAAGCCACCGAAAGCACCCTTGCTTTACACGGGTGGTGCGCTATGCGCCGGGCGCTAATTTCGGTGCAAGACCTTGGCCGGGGGTCCAGAGATGGACGTCGCCCCCCGGTTATTTCCTCTAAATATATCAAAGCCGCCACTTTACCGAGAGCCAGCGGGGTATGGTGGCGGCGCGTATGGCTAATATGGAACGCGGGGGTGATAGGAAATCGAATCAAAGTGCAAATTTGCCCTTTGAAATTTCTATTACCGAAGCCGCTGAAAAACTTAACGTTTCACCGCGCTCGGTTAAATCTGCAAAAGCCGTCCAGCGCACCCCCTAAAGTTCTTTTACTTGACAAGCGCACCCCTTTGAAGTATTAACAAGTATCAGAGCAATAATTAAGGGGGTTGACAATGGAAAAAACTAGAGAATTTTTACCTGGTAGCAGATATCATTATGATTGGCTTTTATGTCCAAAAGGGTATGCCCAAATAGATAACACTCAGGACGCGAGTTATTACGGTATTTGGGCCAACCCTGAAACATTTATAATTTTTTCTTACACGGAAGGCGATTGCTGTACTACTCTTTGTGAAAATAAAGAAGAGTTTATTAATGAAATGAGAGCTATTAAAGATTTCCACAAAGAGGATTTTAAGGGGATTGATCCAGGCTTAAAACCTGGATCCGTTGACCCCTGGCATAAACTAGGCTTATCAGATTTATTATATTGAGGAGATATTATGAAGAAGATTATCAGAGGCAAGCGTTTTGACACAGACAGCGCGCACCGGATCGGGTCCGATTGCTCGAGCCTTCCCGCCAACGACTTTGGCTATTGGGACGTTTCGTTGTACGTCAGCCCTCGGAGTAAGTCCTATTTTATCGCTGGTAGCGGCGGCCCTATGACCAGGTTTGCACAATCAGCCGGACAAAATCAATGGACGGGCGGCAGCGATTTAATTCCGATGACCCGCGAAGAGGCGTTTGCATGGGCGCAAGAACATCTAACTACAGAAGAAATTGAAAAAGAGTTTTCGGATTTAATTGAAGAAACTTGACAAAAAACCGCTATCAATAAAAAGACAAAAAAGGCCGTTCGGGTGTAAAAACATCCAAACGGCCTTTTTTTTACGGGTAGCTGGTAGCAGGGTGGTAGCAAGTGAAAATAAAAAGGGGTTAAGCAATCTGCCTAACCCCTTGAATTTATTGGTAGCGGGGGCTGGATTTGAACCAACGACCTCCGGGTTATGAGCCCGA
>CAYWGC010000068.1:0-2406 GCA_964457755.1 uncultured Thermodesulfobacteriota bacterium
TAACAAAACTATCTTTTAAAAACCTTAGAAATCACCCAGATCTTAAAACTTTCTAATTCTTAAAGTCTCAAGCCCCTAGATCTTCTAACTCCTTACAAATAGACAATAAACTAATTATGCACAAATGTAAATAATACAAAAGTATGCAAATAAGCTTAATTTGCATTTTTGAGTACTAAAAAAGTATGAATTTGCCGCCTCGAAAATTAAAAATCGCTAATCTAGAGATGGTTGGCGGCCCAGATTGAAGCTTGCTGACGATTGGAGACCCCAATCTTTTTGAAGATTCGATAACCATGCGAGCGCACGGTGTGGATACTGATACAGAGTTTGTCGGCAATTGCGTCATTGCTCATACCGTCGGCGATCATGACCAGGACTTCTCGTTCCCGACTACTTAAAAGATGTCTCTCCTGGCGTCCACCACCCTCACGCCGCCGCATATTAATCAAGCAAGTGCTCATATTGTGACGAGAAAACCAGATCTCACCATTCCTGATCGCTTCGACCCCCCGGGGCAGGCTTGCAGAAGGATCTTCTTCATAAAAAACTCCCCAGACGCCTAACCTTAAAAGCTCCTCTTCGATGTTTAAACTGCTACCCACATTAAACAAAACAATGAAAAGGTCTTCAGATGAGTGAAACTCTTCATCCTTAAACAGGGAGATAATAAACTCAGCCGAACGGCCTTGACAATCACTGAAAACAATAAGCCGGCGATGAGGGACAACATTAACCGGTAACAAGCCTTTTCCACTATCAATGCGACAGGGCAAACCGGTCTCTTTTTCGAGAAAAACTGCTAACAGTTCACTTTGAACCGTGCCCGATCCCACAATATAGATCAGCCACTCCCCAAGTTCATCAACCATGGATGAAAAACCTCTTACTATATAAGACTTTGCATAATTATTCAGCTAACCCGCAAAATCTGGGTACACAATCCAGGTGCGCTTACAGACATTCCTACGGATAAAACATAGGGCACAAATCTATAACTAAACATTAACAAGTAGTCATACCAGACAACTCAACATTACGCAACCTCAATATCAGACTATCCAATTTATTCGCATACCTCGTCAGTTTCCGGTCTTATTTTGTCTGTGTCTGTCCGTGTGCGTCTGTGGCTAATTGCCATTAAATAATAGTTGTATTTTTTCAACAAAAAAACTATACAGCACTGGTAATCATACCAGTCTAGTGGGTCCCGGCCAGAACCTGCCAGGAACGCCCGGCAACAAAGCCCCAAACATCAGAACAGGATAGCCCTTATAATATGTACAAAGATTTTTACGGTATGCGGGAAAAACCTTTCGACCTGCTCCCTAATCCCGACTTCCTCTATATGAGTCCCGGCCATGATAGCGCCTACACGCATCTCGAATATGCGATCGCCGAAAACAAAGGCTTCGTGGTCATTACCGGCGAAGTGGGCTGCGGCAAAACCACCCTGATAAACTATCTTCTGCATCAGGTTCCGACCGATCTCCATATCGGCTTGATCAGCCAGACCGACGTCGAACCGGAACTTTTTTTCAAACTTATCTGCCGCAAATTTGCGCTGAGCTACGATAAACTGGATAAGGGAGAGATGATTGCTCTTTTCCAGGAGTTCCTGCTCTCATCCCGCCGCAACCATAAACGGGTCACCCTGATTATCGACGAAGCTCAGAACCTGCCGGATCGCACCCTGGAAGAGATCCGCATGCTCTCAAACCTGGAGGCCGAAAAAGAGCACCTCATCCAGATCATCCTGGTGGGACAACCCGAACTGAGCCAGAAACTGCGCCGTCCTCACCTACGCCAGTTCCGCCAGAGAGTCACCGTCCATTATCACCTCGAAGGCTTGAAAAAAGCGCAAGAGATCAAGGAGTATATTCGCCACCGACTTCAGGTCACAGGCGCTCCCGCCTACGCAACCCTCTTTAATGAGGGAGCCTGCACCGCGATCCAAAGCGCAAGTCAGGGCATCCCCCGTTTAATTAACTATATTTGCGACATGGCCCTGGTCCATGGTTACGCCGAAGGCCTGACCTCCATCGATGAAAAAATCATTGAAAATGTTCAACAAGCCCGTTCTCAGAGTGCTTTATTTACTGAGGATGAGTCAGAAACCGAAGCCCCAAAACCATCGCATGAGTCTAACTGCGAGAAAAATCCGGATCTTAACGCCACCTTAAATGACTTCAAAAAAAGACTCTCCTTTATTGAAAGTATAGTCGAATCCCAAGCCAGCCAACTCCAAGAGATGCATACGGCCCTCTCAACCCGCGACCAGCTCTTTGCCGAGATCATGCCTTTAATGCAGAAAAGTCTGAAAAAACGCTGGCAGCTCAATCTCAAATACCAGCGGGTTCTTAATGAACTTGATGATCTGAAAAAGCGAACGCAAGAAGAAGATCC
>CAYWGC010000068.1:2506-11567 GCA_964457755.1 uncultured Thermodesulfobacteriota bacterium
CAACATCGGCAGTGACAGATAGAAGGCTATCCGCAAAAACAGATCGTAATATTTAAGTCGCATTGACCAGCCCACAACCAGCCCACCAATAAGCCCGGAAGCCATCCCGGCAAACCATCCCGGAATAACTTTAACCGGCATAACCACTAACAATAAAACAATAACAACATTAACCTGCAAAAAAATAAAGAGCAGTTTTAAAAGCTGAGTCAGTTTATTTAATTCGACCAGCCGCTTGTGCAGAAGGCCACCACTGCCAGGCACCTTCCTCTCTACAACCCAGCCCCGCTGAAATAAGAGATAGAAAAAAAATGTCACCAGAAAAGCAATCCCTAAAGCGGTCCCGAGGATCAACCAGTCCGAATAGAAGCGCAAAGCGTAAGCCAACCCTACCAACCCCACCTGAAAGAGGTAGATGAGCAGGACCGCCTCCCAATGAGTCAAACCTAAACGCATCAACTTATGATGGAAATGATTTTTATCGGCAGAAAAAGGCGAACGCCCATGGTAGATCCGGGCCAGCATTACTGTCAAGGTATCAAGGATGGGAAAACCCAACAATAAAAGCACCAGCAATGGACTTAAAACCAGATGGCTCTGGGTGAGTTGCAGGGCCATGGTTACAGCTAGAAAACCGAGCAACTGACTGCCGGCATCACCCATAAAAATTGTCGCCGGATAAGTATTGTAGCGAAGAAAACCAAAGACTGCACCGATTACCGCCAAGGCCACCATGACGACGACCAAATCCCCCATCTGGTAGCCCAGATAGCCCAAAATGATAAAACTTATTACCGAGATCCCCCCAGCCAGACCATCAAGGCCATCGGCAAGATTGATCGCATTAGTAACCCCGACAATCACGATAAGGGTCAAGGGTATGGAGAACCAATCGTTAAGAATCACGCCTTCCGGCAACAACGCCCCTAAAGTTGTGATTTTTATAGAACCATAAAAAACCACCACCGCTGCGGCCAGAACTTGAGCCCCGAACTTGGCCCGAAACCCAAGCCCGACCAGATCATCAATAAAACCCGCCCCCACAATTATCGCGGCGGCAAAGAGAATAGGCTTCAAATTGTTGTCACAAGGCACCCATAAAACCAAAGGCACCAGGGCGCCAACGGCCATGGCCAGCCCCCCGGTCCGGGCTATGGGACGGGCGTGAACTTTACGTTCATCGGGTTCATCAATGGCATTGATTTTGTAGGCCAGACGCCGAAAAAACGGCACCATCACTACGGTGATAAAGAGGGAGAGGAAAAGGATACTGAGATTGGTCACTTAAACTGTCACAGTTTGGGTCATTTACGGATTAGAATTTATACATAAAGATAACGACTACCTATAAGCATATTACTACCTAAAAGTAAACACCAATCTTGATGCAAAAACCTAAAAAATAATATACCACAGTATTCGCGTCTGGATTCACAAGAAAAAAAGGAGAGTCCAGTCGCTGTCTCTCCCTATGAGTCAGTGGCAAAAAAACGATTAGCCATAGACCCACAGGGACGAACACAGACAAAAAATGGCTCATGGCAGGGTTAGCGATAGAGAGGAGAGATGGCCCACAAACGGTGCACGATGGCCGTAAACTTTTCGACAAAAGTATCAACCTCGGCCATTGTCGTCCAACGGCCTAAACTTATTCTAAGAGAGCCCTGAGCAAGTTCTGGAGTGATTCCCATAGCTCGCAAAACTGGCGAACCCTGGTGTTCACCACTGGAGCAGGCCGACCCTGCGGAGACGGCAATATCTTCGAGATCAAGATGAGCCAATAAAGATTCGCCATCGACATAGGGAACACTCAAAGATATGGTATTAGGAACCCGGTGCTGACGATGTCCGTGAAATACAAGTTGTTGATCCAACGCCATACCTAATTGCGACTCAAGACGATCCCGCAACGTTTTAATACGAAGCCCCTCATCTGCCATCCCGGCAATAAGTATTTCACTGGCAAGTCCGAGACCCGCCATGCCCGTGAGATTTTCAGTGCCACTGCGCAAAGCACGCTCCTGACCACCGCCGTGAAACAGGGGTTCAAGCTCGACCCCGGGACGGATCCATAAAGCTCCGACACCCTTGGGCGCATAGACCTTGTGGCCGGAAATTGAGAGCAGATCCACCCCCAAAGTCTTGACATCAATCTCAACTTTACCAAAAGCCTGAACCGCATCAGTATGCAGTAGAATACCTCGATATTTGGTAAGTTCAGCAATCTCAGCCACAGGAAAAAGCACCCCAGTCTCGTTATTAGCAAACATTAAAGAGACCATAACTGTATCATCGTTTATAGCAGCAACGACCTGAGCGGGTGTTATAGTACCATCTTCAGCTACCGGCAAAGTCGTAATAAGTGCCCCCAGACTTTCCAGGTAGTGACAACTTTCGGCTACTGCAGGGTGCTCAACAGCAGAGATAATCAGATGCGGTTTACGACCCTGTAAAAGATAAGGCAGGACCACCCCTTTAAGGGCGAGATTATCACTCTCCGTCCCCCCTGCGGTAAAGCAGATCTCTTCGGGTTCAGCATTAAGCACAGTGGCCACCTGCAAGCGGGCCTTTTTGACAATCTCAGCCGCTGGTCTTCCGAAACAATGGCTACTTGAAGGATTGCCGAAATTTTCTTGGGCCACCTTCGCCATAACTTCGAGAACCCGGGAATCAATGGGAGTGGTTGCGTTGTAATCTAAATAGATTTTTTCACTACTCATTTTCACTCTATCCATAAACGTAAAAAGGCCGGCTTAAATACCGGCTTTTGATATTGTCGAAAGGATCTAAAAAGTTATAGAGAAAAACCCCTTTGACCTTTTAAACCATTTAGACTTTTTCAACCCACATTTAGGCCGTACGGCCTCCGAGCAGATCAGCCAGAGAGATTGAATTCAGAAAAGAGCCGATTTTTTCATCCAGATCTTCCCACATCGGCCGCGTTACACAACAGGCATTACGTAACTCTCCGGAGGTACACGCCGCCTCATCAAAATTCTTACAATTTTTACAATCGACCGGGTTAATCGATTCCTTGACAACTGCCATAATCTCATCAAGATAGATGTCTTGAGGATCACGGGCAAAATGATAACCACCCCCAGGCCCCCGGACACTTTTAACCAGTCCTGAACGCCGCAAGTGCACAAAAAGCTGCTCCAGATAACTGACTGAAATACCCTCGACTTGACTAATATCCTTAAGCGATACCGGTCCATCCTGCGAGTTTGATAAAATACCCAGTGAAACCATGGCTCTTACTGAATAACGTCCCTTGGTAGAAAGTTTCAAAAGTTTACCTCCATTGCCCGAGGTGGGCAGACATTGACACAGAGCCCGCAGGCACTGCATTTTTCCGGTGCAAAAACAACCTTCATCGAAGGTCTCTCAATATCAAGAGCCCCGGTTGGACAAATTGCCGTACAAGCTCCACAACTGGTGCAGATATCTTCGTTACGCTTGACACTTTTCCGGATCGACTCAGCCTCAACCCCGCTCTCTTTGAGATAGGTCAAGCCCTGCTCCATCAGCACTTCATCACCGCTGATCTCTAAAACCAGATAGCTCTCCTTGCGCGGCAAGATAACGGCTCTTAAAATATTCACCACCAAATCATAATTTTTGATAAGCTGGTAAACTATAGGTTTATCGTAATTATTTTGATTAAAATGAAGAACGTAAATTCTCTTCATATAAGCTTCCTTTTGTAAAGATTATATTTCGACCAACTTGAGATCGCCGCCAGCCGCCAAGTCGTCTCCCAAAATGGCCACGGCCCCAGAAACTCCGTCCAAAGCCAGAGCTTTTTCAATAACCCGAGCCAGATCGGTTTTTTTTTGCACTTGGTTTGCCATCGCCGTAGCCACGGCATCAGCTAAGGCGGTGTTGTCGGCAACAATAGTCACCGCATCGGCCCGACCAAAACTTAAAGAGTGCCCAACTTTAGCTGATGATGTACAGACCCCGCAACAAAAAGGCTTTTCAGCCGCCAACTTAAGACCAATACAACCACTGAGTGGCGAAGCCCCGGCAAAAATCGCTAAACTATACTCAGAGCGACCAGCCAAAAAAACATCGCCACCATTTTCAACCACCAGCTCCGCTGAAAAGGCGAGAAGATCCCGCCCGACTGCTTCAGCTAAAGTGCCAGCAACCGCAGCCATGGGGCCAACTCCTGCAATTTTAGAGGCCGTCATCATCTGCCGCGCCACCGGCGGGGCCAAGGGATAGAGCGCGACATCAACTGGAACTAAGCTATCCCACCACTCCGGGCAACGTTGCAAAAAAGCCTCAAGTACATTTCGATAGTGGAGCAGTCGATCATAAACCAGAGGTTTACAATCTTGATTCAGACCACTGATCCAGAGATCGCTCTCGTCAACTCGGACCTCGAATGAAAAGTCGGCAGACTCAGCTGATTGACGATAGCGGCGCTGACGATAACGGCTCGGATGTTGAGACTCGTCCCCTTTTGACATAACCCCTTAACCTTGTCAAGTATAATGTTTTGATTTAAGCATCAAGTGCCTGACGTAACTCTTTAATCTTGTCACCCAATTGTTGGTGGCCAGCGGCTGAATTCCCGGATTGCGCAATAATCTCGACCAGGGCGCTGCCGACAATAACAGCATCAGCATGGGCGCCAACCGTGCGGGCCTGTTCCGGGGTCGAAATCCCGAAACCAGCTGCCAGGGGCAGCGAACCAGCGATCTTTTTAACCCGGTCTAAAAAGTTTGATAACTCCTCCGGCAATGCGGTTCTCGTTCCGGTGATCCCGGTAACTGTAACATAATAGAGGAAACCACTGCCTGCCGCGACGATCCTGGCGAGTCGATCATCAGTTGTCGTGGGCGCCGCCAGAGGAATAACTGCAAGTTTTTCGACCGCCAACCGGCGCAATTGGGCCGACTCCTCCAAAGGCAGATCGGGAACGATTAGACCATCAACCCCGGCAGCGACAGCATCGTTGACCAGTTTTTCCAGACCATAGTGATAGAGCGGATTATAGTAAGTCATCAAAACCAGGGGAACCTCGGTTCGCCGGCGGATCTCTTTAACTATAGCAATAATCTTTTTCAAGGTTGTGCCTTGAGCCAAAGACCTGGTCGAGGCCGCCTGAATCGTCGGGCCGTCTGCCAGAGGATCGGAGAAAGGCACACCAAGTTCAACAATATCGGCGCCGGCGGCAACCAGGGTATCGACCAGATCACAGGTTGCGTCAAGATTGGGATCGCCGGCCGTGATAAAAGTAATCAAGGCCTTACGATTGAGCTGTTTGAGATCAGCAAAAGTTTTATTTAAACGTTGCATCATGTTGCCTCCCTTTTTTCCATAGCTGCCAGGGTGGCAACATCTTTATCACCGCGACCGGAAAGATTAATAACCACGGTCTGATCTTTGAGGCGTTCGGCACCAGCGACCACCCCGGCGATCGCATGAGAACTCTCCAAGGCCGGAATAATGCCCTCGGTTCGGCATAAAAGCCGCAAAGCCGCAAGCGCTTGATCATCGGTAACCGAGATATATTCAACCCGCTCCTGATCATGCAAAAAACTGTGCTCAGGACCAACTCCGGGATAGTCGAGACCGGCTGAGATTGAGTGGGCCTCTTCGATCTGACCGTCTTTAGTTTGCAGCAGATAACTTAACGAACCGTGCAGAATTCCGGGTTCACCGGCACACAAAGGCGCCGAATGGGCCCCGCTCTCAATCCCGTTGCCGGCCGCTTCAACCCCAACCATCTTAAGATCATCTTCAAGAAAGGGATGAAAAATCCCGATCGCGTTACTGCCGCCGCCGACACAGGCGAAAATATAGTCCGGCAGAGAACCGCTGACTTCCAAAATCTGGGCTCGGGTTTCGAGCCCGATAACCCTCTGAAAATCACGCACCATCAGCGGATAAGGGTGGGGCCCGACAACTGAGCCGATACTATAATGGGTATGACCAACATTGGTTACCCAATCACGAATCGCCTCATTGGTTGCATCTTTTAAGGTCTTACTGCCAGATGCAACCGGAATCACCTGAGCCCCAAGCAGATTCATGCGATAGACATTCATCGCTTGACGCTCAATATCCTTCTCGCCCATGTAGACATCACACTCGAGGCCAAAGAGGGCCGCTGCCGTCGCGGTGGCAACCCCGTGCTGACCAGCCCCGGTTTCAGCGATAAGACGTTTTTTCCCCATACGCCGGGCCATCAAGGCCTGGCCCATGGTATTATTGATCTTATGAGCTCCGGTATGGGCCAGATCTTCGCGCTTTAGATAGATATCTTTAATCTTAAGTTCTGCGGCCAGCCGCCGAGCCCGATAGAGAGCTGTCGGCCGCCCGCAATAATTTGAAAGCCACTCTTTGAGCTCTTCCTGAAAAGTCTGATCATGACGATAAAGCTCATAAGCTTTAGTTAATTCATCCAGAGCCACCATCAGGGTTTCGGGCACAAAGCGCCCGCCATAGGCCCCGAAATAGCCTCTCTCATCAGGAACGTTTGTGATTCCCACCTTCTCTTTCATTTTATCTGTCTCCATTTTACTGCATTGATAAATTTCCTCATTTTTTCTGCGTCCTTGATGCCCGGAGCCAGCTCCACCCCGGAACTGACATCAACCCCGAAGGGTCGGGTCATGGCAATTGCCTGACTGACATTCTCGGGAGTCAAGCCACCGGCCAGAAAAAACTGCCGGCCCGACCAGGGCGCTACCATACGCCAGTCAAAAACCTTGCCGCCGCCGCCCGCCTGATGCGGTAACCAGGTATCGAAGAGAGTCCCCCAGTATGAACTCAGAGAACTTTCCGGCAAATCACGCCCCTCTCCCAACCGATAAACCTTGAGAACTTTAAAAGAATTTAATGCCTGACAGTAATCAAAATCTTCCGAACCATGCAGCTGGACCACATCCAGTGTGCAAAAATTGGCGATCTCTTTAATCTCAGCCAGCGGAGCATCAACAAAGACTCCAACTTTTAAGATTTTTCCAGAAAGTCCCGCCGCGATCTCGACTACCCTCTCAGGCGTAACCCGGCGTGGACTTTTCGCAAAAACAAAGCCTAAGAGATCGGCCCCAAGCGCCGCTGCGAGCTCGACATCCGGCTTTCGGGTCAGGCCGCAAATCTTGATTTTTGGATTCACCGCTGCAACTCCTCAAGCAATTCAATGCGACCAGCTCCGGCCTTAACCAGACTTGTGCCAATCAGAAAAGCGTTGATCCCGGACTTTTGCAATCTTTTGATATCAGATGTACTCTCGATGCCACTCTCACTGACCACCAGACGACCGGTCGGCAGCTGCGCTGACAGATCAATGCTGGTTTGCAGGTCAATCGTAAAATCTCTGAGATCACGGTTATTGATACCAACCAGAGGAGCTTTAACTGCCGCCACCTTCTCGGCATCGGCAAGATCACGAATTTCGACCAGACACTCAAGATCAAGCTGCTCGGCCTGCTCAAGAAATTCCTCCAGTTGAGTTCTGCTTAAAACCGCAGCGATCAGCAAAACCGCATCGGCCCCGGCCGCCCGGGTCTCCTCGAGCTGCCAGGAATCGACAATAAACTCCTTACGCAAAAGCGGCAAATCAACCAAAGGTCTGATTTGCGCCAACCACTCGAGTGAACCCTGAAAAAAAGGTGCATCAGTAATTACAGAGAGCGCGGCCGCCCCCCCTTTTTGATACTCTACAGCAATCTGCAAAGGCTCAAAGTCGGCCCGCAGCAGGCCGGCCGAGGGCGAGGCTTTTTTGACCTCAGCAATAATCCGCGGGGTATTTGGCTTATCGGCAAGGCTGGTCAGTGCCGCCCGCAACGAACGTCGTGGGCCCCGATCGCTGGCGACCAGGGTCGGGCCTGCAAATAATGACCTTTTTTTTAAGGCAGCTACCTCTTGGTGCTTGGCAGAAATAATTTTATCAAGGACAGACATTAAAAAATTCCTCCTAAAACAGCCTGCCAACCCCTGGGGTCATTGCTGGTACAAGGTGCGCCAGCACCCCAGCTTTGACCCCGTTTATGAGGGCGAAGCAAAGTTCAAAGCGATTAGATGTAGCTTTATGGTAAGTCGCTGAATAGCGTTACCTTTAAATATCATTGCTGAACTGAACCAACTCTTTAAGTTTCTGCCGGGCCGCACCGCTATCGATAGTTGCGGCAGCCAGCTCCACGCCCTGACGAAAATCTGCGATCCGTTCGGCCGTCACAAATACGGCAGCACTGTTGAGCAGGACAATATCGCGCCGGGGTCCCGGTTCACCGGCTAAAATTTTTTCAAGAATATTTGCATTGGTTTTAGCATCGCCACCGCGCAAAGCTGTAAGAGGAGCCTCCGACAAGCCTGTTTCTCTCAGTTTAAGGGTCAACTCCTCAATGCCATCACCTTTAAGCCAGGCGATATGATTGGTGCCGGCCAGGCTCAATTCATCAAGCCCTCCGGCCCCATGCACAACCATAGCGCGCTGATTACCAAGCCCTTTTAGAACAGCGGCCAAGGTCAGCGTTAAAGATCGATCATAGACCCCGAGCAGTTGCACATTGGCCGAAGCCGGATTGGTCAAAGGTCCGAGAAGATTAAAGATTGTCCGGATGCCAATCTCACGGCGCGGGCCGATTGCATATTTCATGGCGCCATGCAGAAGCGGCGCAAAAAGAAAACCAATACCGACCTGTCTGATAGAGTCGGCAACCTGAATCGGGGTCAACTCGAGATTGACACCCAGGGCTTTCAAAACATCGGCACTACCACAAAGACTTGAGACTGAGCGATTTCCATGTTTGGCAACTTTAAGACCGCTTGCGGCAACCACCAAAGCGGTTGCCGTCGAGATATTAAAAGTATGACTGCCGTCACCACCGGTACCACAGGTATCAACCAGGATTTCATCATCAGGACCCGAGTCCACCTCAATCCGGGTCGCCTTCTGCCGCATAACCCGAGCCGCGCCGATAATCTCTGAGACCGTCTCCCCTTTCATCCGTAAAGCAGTTATAAAAGAAGCAACTTGGGCCGGAGTGGCAGCTCCGGTCATAATCTCCTCCATAACATTTTCCATCTCACTTTCAGTCAA
>CAYWGC010000068.1:11667-13577 GCA_964457755.1 uncultured Thermodesulfobacteriota bacterium
AACTTTAAATTGACCTACCACCCTTTAGCTGCCAACTCCAAAGCCCGACGCATAGCTGAAGCTTTATTAAGGGTCTCCTGGTACTCCATTTCGGGGATGGAGTCAGCAACAATGCCGGCGCCGGCCTGGAAATGGACCAGATCATCTTTGACGGTTACTGTACGAATCGTAATCGCAAAATCCATATCGCCGGAAAAACCAAAATAACCGACCGCCCCGGCATAAGGGCCTCGCCGGGTCGGTTCAAGCTCATCGATAACTTCGAGGGCTCTGACTTTGGGCGCCCCGCTCACAGTCCCGGCGGGATAGCAAGCCCTGAAAGTATCAAACATATCGAGTCCGGGACGCAACTCCCCTTCAA
Organism: uncultured Thermodesulfobacteriota bacterium; assembly: GCA_964457755.1. GTDB lineage: Bacteria > Desulfobacterota > Anaeroferrophillalia > Anaeroferrophillales > Tharpellaceae > Tharpella. Next base: position 12,029 of record CAYWGC010000068.1, read on the forward strand.
CATGCGAGACAATATGCATGACATGCGAATAACGTTCAATCTTCATCAACTCTTCAACCAGAACCTTGCCGTAGGTTGAAACTCGTCCAATATCATTACGCCCAAGATCAACCAGCATAATATGCTCGGCCACCTCTTTGGGATCGGCCAACAACTCTTCCGCTAATCTCAGATCAGCGGCTGCATCAGCTCCGCGCGGGCGAGTCCCGGCAATAGGCCGCACCGCAACCCGGGAACCATTCTTCTTAACCAGAAGTTCCGGTGATGAACCGATTAATCGTTCACCTTTAAAATTAAAGTGAAAAAGATAGGGTGAAGGGTTAATCAAGCGCAAAGCCCGATAGATGGCACCCGGATCAAGCGCCTGCAGACATTGAAAACGCTGGGCCAGAACAACCTGAATCAGATCCCCGGCTTCAACATAATCAACCGCCCGCTCAACCATTCTAATAAAATCGTCCTGACTCATGTTAGATGTAAACGTCAAAGGTTCGGTTACCGGGGTCGGCGCCACCCAGGCTAAAGGCTGACGAATACGCTGGACAACCTCTTCGAGATCACTCACAGCATCGCGATAGAGTGAGGCCAGGGTCTCCCGCCCCTTAACTCCTGTCCCAACCGCAACCAGACGTACCAGAGAGAGCGAGTGCCGCAGATTATCATGAACCAACAAAATTTCAGGCACCATAAACCAGGCATCAGCACCATCGATATCACAAGCCACAGTATGCGGAATTTTCTCAAAGGCTTTGACTGTTTCAAAAGAGAAAAAGCCCACCGCACCACCATAGAAATCGGGTAATCCTGAAACCGGGGCGGGCTCCATAAGTTTCATAATCCGGGCGATCTCAGGCAGGGGATCTGCGGTTTTAATCAACTCTTTATGACCGTCCCGGTTTATCTCAATCTCTCCATGCCGTTGGCAGAAAAGCAGTGCCGGCCGATACCCGATAAGACTATAACGCCCCCAACGTTCACCTCCTTCAAGACTTTCAAGCAGAAAGGAGAACTCCTCATCGGCCGCAAGTTTATGATAAAGGGTCAGCGGGGTATCGAGATCAGCAACGATCTCCCGACAGATCGGCACATAGCTATAGTCATGGGCAAAGCTCTCAAAATCGTTAAAGGCCGGAAATATTTTCTCATTCATAAAAACCTACTCTGGCAGAGCCGAAAGCAAAAAGGTTTGCAACTATTTAATTTCGTAAGGCACAAAGTTTTTTCAGTTTTCACTTTGTGCCTTCAGCCTCTGTGCCTCTGTGCCTAAAAAATAAAAAGGGCTGTGGTAAAGCTTTCAAGCTCTTCCACAGCCCTTTTACAGGTCATAACGACTGTCAATGTAGCCTTTGCTTTAACCAAGTCGTTGTGGAGGTTGCCTGAATTCATTCAGCTTCCCTGGCCACCACCAACCCCAAAAGTTATCGCAAAAGTTAATCTTCATATTCGGCCTATAGTCTATCTACACCATTTATGTCAAGATATTTTCCAAGGAAGCACTCTCCGCATTATCAGGCTTTAAGGAATTTACTTTTAGGCAGAACAATAGTCA
>CAYWGC010000069.1:0-13099 GCA_964457755.1 uncultured Thermodesulfobacteriota bacterium
GTGGGGGCATCAGCAGACGTGAGTTAGCGCATACCGTATGCGAATTACTGGAATGGAAACGCCCCAATGGCAAACTGAAAGCCCGGGAATGCATTGATTTTCTGGAACTTCTGGATTCCGGGGGTGCGCTAAAGCTTCCTGAGAAAAGGAAAAGCCAAAGAATATCTCATAAAATTATTTCTGAGACACCTTGCAGACAGCCCAGCGTTCTCAACGGCAGCGTGGAAGACTTCGTACCCCTTGAAGTACAACAGGTCCAGAATAAAGAACAAAGAGATTTATTCAAGAGCCTTCTGGGCAAACACCACTATCTGGGATACGCCATGCCCTTTGGGGCACGGCTGCAGTATCTGATTTATGTAAACAAACCGCATCGAGAGGTGGTTGGCTGCGTTCAGTTTTCAAGCCCAGCCTGGCGGATGCGTGCCCGGGATGAATGGATCGGCTGGACAGAGGAAAGGCGAAAAATAGCATTACAGCAGATAGTTAACAACAGCCGGTTTTTGGTGCTGGCACCCATCAAAAACTTAGCGAGCGTGATGCTTTCCTGCACCCTGCGGGAACTGAAAAAAGATTGGGAGCGGCAATATGGGCTTGAGCCGCTTTTGGTGGAAACACTGGTGGACCGCCAACGATTTCATGGGGGATGCTATCGCGCTTCGAACTGGATAGAACTGGGAGAAACAACGGGTCGTGGGCGGTCGGATAAAACAAACACGCCCAATAAAGCCCTTGCAAAGACTATTCTTGTATATCCACTGGTGAAAAATGCCATAGATCTGCTTAAAGAAGGGGGGACATAGATATGAACACAGCGCTGCACCTCTCTTCAATGGAAGAATATGATCAGGGCCAGGAATATTTTAACACTATCGTACATTTTCTTGAATCTGAGGAGTGTCATTCAATGAAATTAAGCGGGTTGGAACGTGAGCTTGAAAAAAAAGGTCGAGAACTGATGCGTATCCTTTTACAGGAGTACCTGGACAAACTCAGCCCCAACATTTGCGAGCAACCGGTTCGTGGTTCAGATGAGATAGAACGCCCCAATGCAAGACCCCATGAACGTCATATCGAAACCGTGTTTGGTACCGTTGCCTCAGACCGTACCGGTTATGGCAATAAAAATGTAGAAAGCCTGCACCCATTGGATGCTGAGCTTAATCTTCCCCCCGAACGTTACTCCCTGGAACTTCGCCGTCGTGTGGCTGAAAATGCCGCAAAAAATTCTTTTGATGAAACAGTGGACACCATCAATAAAACCACAGGTGGCCATATCCCCAAACGCCAAGTGGAGGAATTGACGCAACGAGCTGCCCAGGATTTTGATGCATTTTATGAAACCCGTCAGCAGAACCCGGATGATAAAGCAGCCACTGGCCCGATTGTGGTAATTACTGCTGATGGTAAAGGGGTGGTGATGCACCAGCAGGATCTCAGAGAAGCAACACGCAAGGCCGCCGAAAAGCGTAAAAATCAGATGGAAACCAGGCTATCCCAAGGGGAAAAGAAAAACCAAAAACGCATGGCCACGGTGGCTGCGGTCTATACGATTGACGAATTTGTGCGCACCCCTGAAGATTTGGTTCCAAAAGACGACAGTAAGCCCCACAAGGAAAAAGAAAAAAATCCTGCACCAGAGCAAAAACGGGTTTGGGCCAGCCTTGAAAAATCCGCATCAGAGGTCATTGAGTCTGCTTTTTCTGAAGCCTCACATCGTGACCCCGAACAAGAAAAAAAATGGGTAGCTCTGGTGGACGGGGAAAATAATCAACTCCGGATTCTCAAACGCATGGCAAAAGAACAAGGCATTGCCCTTACGATTATCGTCGATATCATCCATGTCATTGAATATCTGTGGAAAGCTGGCCGGGCTTTCTATCCGAAATCTGGACCAGATCTTCAACAGTGGGTACAACACAGACTTCGAAAAATATTGGTAGGAAAAGCCGGATTGGTGGCTGGCGGAATGTGCCGGAGTGCCACATTAAGAAAATTCACCGATAAGCAACGAGAACCCGTGGATGCTTGTGCCACTTATCTAAAAAATAAGGCACCTTACCTTAAATATGATCTCTACCTTGCCAACGGTTTTCCCATTGCTACAGGGGTCATTGAAGGCGCATGTCGGCATCTTGTCAAAGATCGTATGGATATAACTGGTGCAAAATGGCGGCTCACCAGTGCTGAAGCTGTGTTACGTCTGCGTGCGTTACGGAGCAGCAAGGATTTTGATGAGTACTGGAATTTCCATGAGGCCTGTGAATACAAACGAAACCACCAAAATCAATATGCTGACGGTGAAGTGCCACCTACAAAGCCTCCACAATTTTCATCCAAGGGAGGTCATTTAAAAGTTATTAAAGGTGGGAAGATATGACATTTTTTTAAAGATGTTGAAAAAGAGCCGCACCCAAATTCTTTTCTATGCGGCTCTTTTAGAACACAGACAAATCCCTTATAGATAAACACTTTAACCAATTTAGCTCAACCGAAAATCGTGCTTTTTTACAACTTATACCCTGCCATAGATTATATGTCGATATTTTAAGTGCGCTTATGATGAAAATCCAAGTTAAATTTTTTTTTGACAACATAATTTTTTGCTGGACATTTCGTCCTTTTTTTCTATACAAGACGATCATAGAAAGATAGGAGGAAATTTCATGAATACAATAAAAAGTCATTTCCAATCTTGTGGTCGAGACTTTAATCAAGAAGAATTATCATTAATACAAGAGATTGTCGCGGATTGTTCCAATCTTACCAGAACTGAGCTTGCCGGTACGGTTTGCGAATTGCTGGATTGGAAACGACCATCAGGTAGGCTCAAAAAGCATGAATGTCGGGGTTTTCTAGAGAATCTGGAAGCTGCGGGGATTATTAGCCTTCCCGAAAAAAAGAACTCTATAAAAGGCAAAAATACTAAACCGACAAAGCCTTTAAATGGTGCACAACCGTGGTCAAAACTATCTGACAATATTGAGGATTTTACCCCAATAGATGTAGAGTTAGTAGGAAATCCAAAGCCAGGAAAACTATTTCAAGGTCTTATTCAAGAATATCATTACTTGGGATATTCAATGCCGTATGGCGCACGCCTGCAATATTTGGCCTACATAAACAAGCCATCTCGACAGGTTGTTGGATGTATACAGTTTTCGAGTCTTGCTTGGCGAATGAAGGTCGGAGATCGCTGGATTGGCTGGGATGATACTACTCGAAGCCAAAATCTGCAACATGTGGTCAATAATAGTAGGTTTCTAGTATTGCCCAAAATCCGTAATCTTTCCAGTATGTTGCTCTCAATTGTCTTAAAAAGACTACGTTCAGACTGGCAATTGCACTATGGTCTTGAACCCTGGCTAGTACTGCGTCCCAGAAATAGAGGATATGTATCCGGCAATCTATCTTCTGCGTAAACAGCTTGCATTGAACCTACAAATAGTTTATAAATATAAACAAAGTAATTGATTTTATTTATATTTATACGTTTTTTATTAAAAATAGGTTCAATGTAGACTTGCGGAGATGATTATGGATTGCCAAAATATAGTTTTTTCGCCCCAACAATCACAAAAACGCATCAACAAAGCATTGCGTGTACTACCACCCCAAGCTTTGAAAAAGGTTTTATTTTTCGCTCTTTATTTACTCGGAGCAAAACTTAACACAATAGCTAACATTGTAGAGATGCCGAAAGAATCCGTAAAAACTACAATCAATAGGGTCATGAAAGACGGTCTTTCCGCACTTCGTGACCGGAGACAATTAGCTAAAACGCATGAGTTGCAATTGCCGATTTTACCACAACCCCCTCAAGTATTAGCGTTAATTGAAAAAGGGTGCTGCATCATTACCTTTGGAGATACGGATCACCAGTTAAAAATTCCGCAAAGCCATCGGATACACCTTAGGTCTGTTCTATTGTCATTGCAACATGCCAACCTGTTATCCGTTCAGGCTGTATCGTCCATTTTAGAAATTTCAGCTGCGCACTGCCGTGAGCTGTCCAATAAATTGTTAAATAACGGTGTTGCTGAAGTTCTTATTGACAGACGAAAGGGTCAAAAACAAGACATTCTCGTTGATTCTTCAGTGAAGGCTGAACTCATTCAACAGTTTGCAGCCAGGGCAGTAATTGGATATTCCACGTCAAGTCAGGATCTTACAGAGATAATAAATGCAGCCCAAAACACAAATATTTCTTCGCGAACTATGCGTTGGCACATGAACAAACTTGGCCTTATGAAAATCAGAAAAACCCTGCCAAATTTAGTTGAAACTTTAAAAAAAACTTTTGACCATACTTATTGCTGCAAAGATTAACGTATCTGGATTCATGATGCTTACGACCAATGTGCAGACTTATTCCAAAACTGCTCGTCGGCAATCGGCTGTAGTTCTAACTCGCAATGGATTTACGATCAGTGCCATTGCGTCAATGGTTGGATGCAGTACCTCCACAGTAAGTCGTAGTCGGCGGCGCATGGCCGACACCGGTGATGTCGCAGACCTTCTTCGTTCAGGCCGACCATCTATTTACTCGGAAACATTAAAGCTGGAATTAATTGGATTCTACTGCCAAACGCAACCATTCCCAAATTCTGGCCGATGGACATTAAGGTGGGCCTCCATTTATTTAACGAAATATCCTGAATGCATTAACGCATCCCCAAGCAAATCAACAATTCATCGAATACTAAAAGAGAATGGCCTCAAACCCCATCAGTCTCGATACTTTCTACATAGTACTGATCCAAATTTTTTCACCAAAATGGAGCACTTGATAAAGCTATACCAAAATCCACCGAAAAATCTTTTTTTCTTTGATGAATGTCCCGGCATTCAGATACTTAAACGACTCCTTCCAGATCTTCAAACAGACAATGAGAAGAAGCGCATTGAGGAATTTGAATACATTAGAAACGGCACCACAAATGTTCTTGCATTTTTTAATTATGCAAACGGAGAGACGTATGCATAATGTCAGGCCGACCATAAAACTGAAACATTTATTGGGATATTTAGACGTCACATTGCCTCCTGTCCCAGAAGAGAACAAATCCACTATGTCATGGATAATTTATCAACTCATCGGGGATATCGATTCTGTAAGGTAGTAGCCGAACTTAGCAATGTTGATTGCCCTCCTGAAAACAAACTAAACAATCTGGAAAAACGTGTTGAGTGGCTGAAGTCCTCGAACAAACGAATTGTCATTCATTTTACTCCATACCATGGCTCATGGCTTAATCTTGTAGAATTTTGGTTTGGTCTCATGAATAAAAAAGTGCTAAATGAATCTTATGGCTCTGTTGAAGAACTGAAAGAAAGCTTTGATTCTTTTATGGTGACGTGGAACACCTTGCTTGCACATCCCTTCCGCTGGTCCTATGACGATAAAGGTTACATAAAAAATCAGTAGGGCGTTTCACCGACATGCTACTTCAAGCAGCAAGCAAGCTTGAAATATCAAGTCTTACCAAGCAATTGAAATTAATGTCTAACCTGTTAAGCCATTAATTTTCAGAGGTGCCAATGACTCATTGGGGGAAATTATATCATGCTCTTCTATCCCCAAAAACGGTGCTTAGAGATATCATCATGAAAGAAGAAGGCCTATTAAAAAAGAAGAATGCTGATAATAACGATCGTTCTCGTTTGCGTTTACAAGAACGAAACCTGGAAACAATCTTTGGTACCGTTTCCGTGGAGCGTACTGGATATGGCATGAAAGGCCAGAATAGCTTACATCCTATGGATGCTGAGCTAAATTTACCCAATGTACTTTACTCCCTTGAGTTACGTCGTCGGGTAGCTATGGAGGCCGCAAAAAACTTGTTCGATGAAACTATTGAACTGGTTGAAAATACAACTGGAGCCTCAGTTTGCAAACGTCAAGCAGAAGAGCTCGCTTTGCGTGCGGCAGATGATTTTGATGATTTTCACCAGACTCGTCATTACTCAGTCGACCAAAATCAAAGCACCGGATCGGTATTGGTGGTTAGTGTCGACGGTAAAGGCATCGTAATGCGTACTCATGATTTGAGAGAAAAAACCCGAAAAGCTGCCGAAGCCCGTACGCCAAAGATGAATAAACGACTCTCAAAAGGAGAAAAAAGAAACGCCAAACGTATGGCTACGGTAGCCACTGTCTATACTACTGAAATATTTGAACGTACTCCAGATGATCTTATATCTAAACAAAAAGGGACATTAGTCAACCAACCTGAGCGCCCTAAAGTAGAGCAAAAACGTGTCTGGGCCAGCATTGAGAAAGAACCTGTACAAGTTATTGTCGATGCCCTGCTGGAAGCCGGAAACCGAGATCCTGCAAAGGAGAAAACCTGGGTGGCCCTGGTAGATGGCAATAAAAACCAACTTAGTATTTTAGAAAGTCTGAACAAAAAACAGTCACTAGGTTTAACCATTATTGTTGATATTATTCACGTTATCGAATATTTATGGACTGATGGCAGGGCCTTTTGTCCATAAAACGACCTTAAACTGGTGCTCTGGGTACAAGAGCGTCTCCTTAAAATTCTGCAGGGGAAATCTGGCATCGTTGCCGGAGCAATGAAGCGTAGCGCTACACTGCGTAAGCTTTCCCCAAAAGAACGTGAGCCGGTTGATAAATGTGCCCGTTATCTGTTCAACAAAAAACCATTTCTTCAATATGATTGTTATTTAGCAAAAGGGCTACCAATTGCAACTGGCGTAATTGAAGGCACCTGCCGACATCTGGTGAAAGATCGCATGGATCTGACCGGCGCTCGCTGGAGTTTAGCTGGTGCCGAAGCTGTTTTACGGTTGCGGGCTCTACGATCCAGTCAAAAACACACCGCTTCCACGACAAGTACAGTTGAGAGTGGTTAAATAGGAGGTGTTTCATAGCAATGCACGCCTAGATATCGGTCGTTCTAAAAGAGCCGCACCCTATTAATTTTAACCAGCGATTCCGGATATCTATGTAAGTTGTTGATTTAATGTAACTATTCAGAGTGCTGTTTTGCAAGTCAGGGATGGAAGGATTACCATTGCGGCTGCATGGTAATCCCGTTCACTTTATTCGGCAGGGAGATTTCAACAAAAATATTGTTGCGCAAGATTGGAATATATTTTTCCAATAGAAGTTCGCGAGCTTTCTCGAAATATGTGGTTGGCGGAAAATACGGTACAGACTTATACTCGATTCGATGGATATGAAAATCCGGCGACAAGAGCGGGAAATAACAACATATCTCACGAGCACTATACTCTTTCCAGTGAGGTCCGTTGCTGAACTTCCCCAAAATTTCGTGAACAGCAATACCGGAGCCCATCCGGTTTATGAGCCTCTGGAAGTCCCAGGCTTGACCTTTGATATAGTAGTAGTTTGGAGTTGTTAGAATTATCCTGCCGCCAGGTCGCATGATTCGATAAATCGTCTTCCACATCTCCACTGGATTGAAGGTGATGTGTTCAAGAATCTCGGTGAACAGTATCAGGTCAAAGGTGTCTTCAGGCAATGAATCGAAAGCCTTCGGAAGGCTGAGATCAACATAGGAATGCAGCGCAACCTGGTGAGCTTCGGCAATTTTCTGAACTTTCGCGTAATCCAGGGTTCCGGGGAGATCTGCGGCAACAACGTTCATGCCGTCCAGGGCATAAAACATGGCCTGATGTAGCCAGTGGGCTCCGATATCAAGAATTTTTTCGGGTTTCGGGAGGTCACTTTCGAAGACGAATGATTTGGTCAGGCAAAATCTTCGATAATGAAACTTCAAGTAGTCCAAATCCGTCACGCCATCAAATATTTTTAACAAGCTTTCGAGCCGAGGACAATTTTGCATATTTATTACCTGAAAGAAGTTTAAAATTGGGGGGACATATGGGACATTGTTGCTTTATTGCCTTTACGTAGATAGCAAAAAAAAACAAAAGCAATAAAGCAACAATGTCCCCCTTAGCACGTCCCCTTAGCACGTCCCCCTTAGCCGTCCGCAGCTTAATTTTTATTACCGTTAATCATGCAGAAGAAAATCTGGCAGTGTTGCCGTTCTGATCTTCCAGCTCTATAGGTAAAACCGGGAGACAGATTAAATTTTTCTCTATTGCTTGTTTAGTTGTAACTATTCAGCCACCTCATAAAGCTACAACAAAAGTATCGAACATCGCTTCGCCCACATCCAGGCAGTGCCCTTGGGGTATCTCCCGTTTTTGTTAAATCAAGGTGATTAACACACCCTATATTAAAAAAGGGGAGCATAGTTGCCCACTTTTTTTATTATAGGGAATTTTAATATTTTACTGGCGTAATTTATTTATTTCAGTTTCTAAATAATCAATCTGTTTTTGCTGATCTTGTACAACTTTAGTTAATAAAGCTACAAAGTCCATAGTGCTAGTTCCTTTTCTATCTTTGGTTGCCACTAGACTGGGTACATCTTCGGCAATAAATCCCAAATTAGTGTCGCTTGGGTCAGTTTTGTATGAGAAACTAACAGGTTCTAACTTTTGTAATGTTTCCAAGGCATCTTCAGAGCTTAAATCAGAAATGTTCTCTTTTAATACACGGCTAGAAGCATTCACCCAACTTTGTCCGTCGCAATATGCCCCGCCACTCATATCCATTCGACCAGTATAATCCAAAGTCATCATGTCATTCCAGCTACTGCCGTCATAATGTGTAAAAGTTAATGACCCCAAAGTCGAATCGCCACCATAAATGAATTTAAACTGCCCTTCTCTTCCGCTGTAAGTCTTTGAATAAAACTCCATACTTCCGCCACCCTCTCCACCATAGCCGACATCCATCCGACCTGGCGTTGCTGGTTGTGAAATCAAAAAGCAGGCGGAGCTGGAATCTGGGTTAAAGAGGATGTTACCGTCATTGGAAAGAGAGATAGTTTTTTCACCCGCTTCAGTTATTATAATCAATCTCTCATCTGCTTGGGCTGTTGTGATAGAGAATAAACCTATTAGTAAAGTAACGAAAAAAAACACTAGGGGGCGAAATTTGCAATCAAGTTTCTTCATGACCATATCCTCCTGTAAAGATTGATTAATAATTTTGTCGATTCATACCAACTCTTGGTTCCAGATTTAATTAACCCTAAGTTTTTGCACTTTAGTACTAACTAATCTGTGGATGCATTCGACAAAGACCTGAAAAAATATATTCAGCACTATGTACTATTTCAAATGACTTTACCTTGTCTACCCAGTGGTAGCACGTATCCAGATGGGTGTCAAGGGTATGTAAGGCAACGGTTATACTGTATTTACCCGGGCCCAGAGAAAGTGCATCAAAGGAGAAGTTAATGATGCGCATCTCCTGGCTCTGTAAACGCAAAGGGTAATTCAGGTGAAAAGTATTCGTGCCAAAGATATCTTGACCGAATTTATCGCGAATCAACAAACCCAGGGTAAGGTTATCAATATCAATCTCTGAGACCAGTTGGATAGAAAAAATTGCTGGCGCGCCCGAGATAAAAATCTCGGCTTCAGTCTCAGTATCAAGTTTAAGATAAACCTGTTCAATGCGAACCTGCTGATTGCCGAAAGCCATCTGGGAGTCATCTTTAATGAGTTGTAAGCCTTCCCCCTGTGACATGCGGGCGATTAAATAGTTGTAGGAGTTTATAATCGCCTCTGGCGAACCTTCTTCTATAAGTTTGCCGTTCTCCAATAAAAGCGCCCGGTCACACAAAATTTTTACGGCGTTCATATCATGTGAGACAAAGACAATGGCGCCTCCGGCTTCTTTAAACTCCTTGATCCGGTTGATACATTTATGCTGGAAGTAAGCGTCACCGACTGAGAGTGCCTCATCGACTACAAAAACCTGGGGGTCGGCATGAATGGCGGTCGCAAAGGCTAATCGCATCACCATTCCGGAAGAGTAGGTTTTTAGGGGCTCGTTAATGAAGTCAGCGAGTTCACTGAAGGCGATAATCTCGTCAATCCGGGTAAGTATCTGTTGGTGACTGAGACCCAGATAAGTGCCATTAAGAAAAATGTTGTCGTAGCCGGAAAACTCGAAATTAAAGCCAGTGCCGAGTTCAAGTAAGCCCGTAATCTTTCCATTAATCGTGATGGTGCCGGAATCGGGCAGCAGGACTCCGGTTAAAAGTTTAAGCAGGGTTGATTTGCCGGCCCCGTTGCGTCCGATGATGCCCAGTGTTTCACCCGCAGCAACATGCAGATCGAGGGTTGCCAGGGCCTGAAATTTTTTGTGGTAGTCACGGTGCCAGATAAGCTCCTTAAGTCGATCTGATGGAGCTGCGTAAAGTTTAAAGGATTTAGAAAGATTTTCAATCGTAATCATCGGCTTCAGACTCCAGCAACGTCACGAAAAACAGAAATAGTTTCACGGGCAGTTTGGGCCCAGGAAAAAGAGGCGGCCTGAACCAGGCCTTGAGCCGAAAATTTTTGTCGTAAAGAGCTGTCATCTAAAAGTTTGTCGATGGCAAAGCTAAGTTCATCAGCAGAGGTAGGTTCTGCAAGTAAGGTAGCTGCGGAGCCTGCAACCTCGGGCAGGCTCGCCCGATCTGAGGTTATTACCGGACAACCGCAAGCCATCGCTTCAATCACGGGGAGGCCAAAGCCTTCATATAAACTCGGGTAGATCATTATAGTTGCCCCATTATAGAGGGCCACTAAATCGTCATCGGAGACATGCCCGGTTGTTAAAACCCGATGAGAAAGTCTATATTCCTGTAAACTTTTAAGCCAGGGTTTGGCCCCCCAGCCGCTCCAGCCGGTTAAGACCAACGGGATGTCAGAGCGTACCTGGGACAGCGCTTGGATCAGGGTCACAATATTTTTGCGGGGTTCTAAAGAGCCGACAAACAAAAGATACTCTGCCGGCAGTTGTAAACGGTTTAAAACCGCCTGAACCTCCGGCTCGGGCAGAACCCGAAAGATCGGGTCGGCGGCCTCGGCGATTGCCGTAATTCTCGCCAGCGGAATCTTAAAGCTCTGATTAAGTTCCTGCCGGATAAATTGCGAAGGTGTAATTATATGATCGGCCTCTTGCAGACGTCGGGCAAAAAAGATATCCGCATACCAGATACGTTCACGGGGATGCATGCTCCGCCAATGGCGCAAAGAGAGGTCGTGCAGGGTGAAAACCTGAGGTACCAGGTGGTCGATGGCAGCCGGCGTAAAAGCGGTCTCATGGTGCAGGGCTGGCTGCAGGCGGCGCAGTTGCGCCCTTAGGCGATTTTCGTAATAAAGCCAGCGCCCCGACCGTAAAGCGCAGAGCAGGGCGTCGGGTATTTTGCGGATGCGGGCCGTTTTTTTCTGCCAGAGGTGGCTGTCACCAGCGGCAGGCAAGGTTAATTGACTCAGTTCCGGCAGCAGAAAATGGGTCTCCAGGGTTTGCTCGCTAAGAATCGCCTGGTAGAGGTTTCTGAGATAACGATTGATACCCGTCAAAAGCCCGGTCATAGGTTCAGCATTAACTGTAATTCTCATCAAATTAACACAACTCCAGTCAGACTGAAAGCCAACCGATCACCTTTATTTGTGTAAATTTGTGTCCATTTGTGGTTCCGCTTTTTTTAAACCACAGATAAACACAAATCTACACAAATTATTTTACGGTTAATGTAAATTATTTTGTAACTATTCAGCTTGGCTCTACAGTTAGCCTTTTACCGCCAGGGGACTGATTTTATTTTTCTCAACCGGGGACGGAATAATTTTCACATACAGTTTCAGTCTGGAAAACTTAACTATACAGGTAATAGAGAAAAATTTAATCTGTCTCCCGGTTTTGTTACGGTTAATGTACACTACCTTAAACTCGTCCTATCAGATCGAAAAGTAAAAAAACCCCGCAAAGGTAAACCATATTCAGTAAAAAAAGAATATAGAGCTTGCTTCGCGAGCCCATCTTCTTCCAGATAAAAAAAATAACTGCAAAAATAAGTAGGCTCCAGCAAAATAGAGCAGTTGCGAATATCATAAGAAATCCCGAATATCACGTTCTAAGACGCGAAACATCTTATAAAAAAGAATAAGCAGGAGATGCACTATAATGGTTAAGATAATTAGTTTTGAGAGATTGGGCACCTGATTAAAAACAAAAAGGCGATGATAGGCGTCGATGAGCCCGAAAGCCGGGTTAAGCAAGAGCAAACGCTGGGCCATATCGGGCAGGATATCAGCCAGATAGACGATTGGTGTAAACCAGAACCAGAGTTGTAGGATAATGCCGATCAGCTCCTTGGTGTCCCTTAAGAAAATAGTCAAAGTGGCCGCAAAAATCCCAATCGTAAAGGCCATTATCTGTTGCAGATAGAAGATAAAAGGGAGTAAAAGAAGCTCAATCCTCCAGGTAAAATCCTGGAAGAGGAGAAAAACCGCAAAAATCAGCATCGAAATCAGGTAGGTCACAATCTCTGAGAGATTAATGAAAACCAACAGAGCCGGCAGGGAGGTGTTGACCTTGCTGATAATGTTTTTCTTATCAAGAAAGACCGAGGTCGAGCGTCCGATGGTTGCCGAAAAGCAGTTCCAGGGGATCAGCCCCGCCGCTAGATAAACCCCATAAGCATTCATGTCGGAGGTGCCGGGCAGGCGGGCTCCCATCATTTTGCCGAAGATTACAATATAGATAAAGAGGTTCACCAGCGGCCAGATAAAGGCCCATAATGACCCTAAAACCGAGCCCGCAAAACGCTCCACATAATCGCGGCGTACCAACTCTATTATAAAAACTCCGCGTTCGCCAAGCAACATTAAACGGTCTCCTACAGATAGTATGAAGGGGACTGAATTTTTTTCACAATTAAAACCGGGAGACAGATTAAATTTTTCTCTATTGCCTGTTTAGTTAAGTTTTCCAAACTGAAACTGTATGTGAAAATTATTTGCGCCCTGAGCGGTAGCGAGGAAGTGCCCTTGGGGTATCCCCCGGTTGTGAAAAATAAAATCAGTCACCTGACAGTAAGAAGCTAACTTTGGAAAAAAGGGCCTTTAACAGGATTGCGTTATATTTGTCAAGAGAGCAAAAAAACAGTATTGACAAATGGGCTGTCTGAGCCTATATTATGGGCGCCGGCAGAGATGTCGGCATTTTAGTTAGTTAGCCCTTCGGGCTTGTATC
>CAYWGC010000070.1:0-3906 GCA_964457755.1 uncultured Thermodesulfobacteriota bacterium
TTTTAAATTTTTTTCTATATTTTTTACTTGCAAATTCCTAACCGGACAACACTGATAAAAACCAAGACAATTAATAATAAAATACTTTTTTTCATTGTTGTGCTCTCCTTTCTAAATTTAGCGTAAAAAAAATCTGTTCATTAATAAACATAACCTTCTTGCAAATTTACCACTAAACGTTTTCAACTCAACTTTCTTACAAATTTTTTATTCTTTCCTTCATGATTTATTCTCAACACCTCCCTTCATTAAAGTAAAACTTTTAATCATCGCTAGCTTTTGTATAACTCACCGAACTGTGTTCTGATCTTATATTTTTCAAGTTTACCGGTAGTCGTTTTGGGAAGTTCATCAAGAAATACCACCTTTTTGGGAATTTCAAAGTTACCCAGATGTTCTTTGCAAAGCAAAAGGATATCGTTTTCAGTCAGATTGGAGTTTTTAACAGGTACGACAAATGCGGTAAT
Source organism: uncultured Thermodesulfobacteriota bacterium (assembly GCA_964457755.1). GTDB lineage: Bacteria > Desulfobacterota > Anaeroferrophillalia > Anaeroferrophillales > Tharpellaceae > Tharpella. The sequence goes on from CAYWGC010000070.1 coordinate 468, forward strand.
CGCTTCAATCCATTTGTCGTGCGGTAAGCCTATAACTGCCACTGCTTTCACTTCAGGATGATCCAGAATAATCCTCTCAACCTTTATCGAAGCCACATTCTCACCACCTGATTTAATTATATCCTTTTTTCTGTCGACAAAAACAAGAAGACCGTCTTTGTCAAAATACCCTAGATCTCCGGAATGATGCCATGCGTATTTCCGACTTATATTTGTATCTTTATCATTTTTCAGATACATCTTCATTACTCCGGGACCTCTCCATACAATCTCACCCTCGGTTTCAGGAGGAAGGAAATTGCCTTCATCATCCATGACTGCTGTGTCAACTGCCAATGTGGATTCTCCCCAATAATTTCCATGTTTTTTCAGTTGCCATTCGGAATGAAAGACGTTTGTAGTAGGAAAACATTCGGTCTGGCCCGTAACAAGCGTGAAGTCCGCGTTAAAAGTTTTAATTGATTCCTCTAGTGTTCTCTGATCCATTGGTGTCATGGCATACAAACATGACTGGACTGATGAGACGTCCGCATTTTTAATGGCGGGACTATCCAACATGGCTCTGTACATGGCTGGCAGGCAAAATAAGGCCTGTATTTTTTCTCGTTCGATGGCTTGGATGACTTCGACAGGTTCAAAAACTCGGAAAAGAACAACTTTCCCACCTAAGTGAAAAGCTGTTGTATTATATGTTTGCTGGGCACAATGGAATACGGGCAAAGCGGACAAAAGAACTGTTTTCCTTTTCCAGTCAAGTTCGATCGAATTGGTAAGCGAAAGAATAAAAATTGAAAGATGAGAAATCATGACTCCCTTGGGATCAGCAGTGGTCCCGCTAGTGTAAAGAATTTCAAACAGATCACGATCTTGGATAATCACATCTTCAATTTCTAGATCCGATTGCCTATCCATGAGTTGATTAAAATCTTGAAACGGTTCCTGCGTAGGTTCGTTATTAATGGAAAAGGAAACAAGTGCTTTAATCTTCAGAGCATGGTCAACGACTTTCATGGCGACAGGAAAAAGTGCATTATCAATAACAAATGCTTCGACATCGGCATGTTCAACAATATAATTTATGTCGTCTGGCTTCAGACCCGGGTTGATAGGTACAGCCACAAAACCACCTTTGGCACATCCGTAAAAACAAACTATATACTCTATAGAATTAGGACCTAAAAGCGCAATCCGATCCCCTTTCTCCAAGCCCAGTTCTCTGGCCATATTAACAAAACGATTCAGTTTGGCGTTTAACTCTTTGTAAGTTAGCTGAATATACTCATTATCACGTTTTTCAACTACTGCTGTTGAATCAGGAGAAGTTGCCGCCCTGCGTCTGAAAATATCACCGAGCGCGACCCTTTGGATTAAATTTTTGGCAAGAGCTTCATTCATTTGGATCTCCTTTACACAATTGGGTATTGCACCGGCATTATCTCACCGAAACATTTACATAGAACCATACCGTGACTCAAAAATATTTAGGGATGATTCTCTTAATTTCCTTTTAAATGCCACCATCATCTTTTTGCAATGATATTACTCGTACAGATAAATTCTGACGATTTTATCTGTATTGCTACCTCTTCTATGATACCATCGTTTTGTTGGAACAGGCCAGCATCAACGAAACAAAAAAAGAATTACGCCTCGTAGACTACCACGTTGGCAACAAAAAATTCTGGGTCGCCACAGATCGGTTCGATCTGTGGCGACCAGATAGCTCTTGTCTACAAGCTTCGTTGGGATATAGAAAAATTTTTCGCTTGGTGGAAACGGCATCTCCGCGTTTATCATCTGATTACCTACCTGATCCCTGCCATTTATTGTCATGAACAACATGGTAAGAAGGTGAGCAACAAAAGAGTTCGCGAATTACGAAATAAAATTATCAACGAAACTCGTGACCTGCTTGTAGAACATCCTGATCAAGGTTCTCTACGTCCAGGCACGTTTAAGTTACCACAACATGCAAGTCCTTAACCGGACACTACTGGTGTTCATTATTTAGGATCGATGATTTCTTCATTTATTCCTGCAAGCTCTGCAGCTTTTTTTGCATATTTTTCAAATGGAGTTAAAGCGGCTTGAACTAATTTAGCACTGTCTGGTGATCCACCACCATGCATACAACCAGGAATCCCAGCACCCTGGCAAAACCATTCAATTAACCTGGCTGTCCTAGCTCTAGTTTCCCCACTGCAACCAGCAGCCATATACTTTTCTACCATTGGGAAATCAGCAGATGACGGTAAACAACCGTTTTCAACAAATCCTCCAGCTATATCCTGCAAAATTCTCTTTGTTTCATAAGGTAATTTAGCAACTTGAATTTTATTTGTATGAGAAAGAAGGGGATCAGCTCTCCAAACACCTGAGGGCAACTCTTTTCCTGCTACAATTGCTCCAAGACCTATTGCGTAAGTAGTTTCATTCAACAAAACCATATCTAATAATTTAGGTAATACTTTCTTCATGGCTATACCATTACATCTCGCTATATTGATTCCTGCCCCTACCATCATGCTTCCTTGTCCAGCGACACATGCTCCAATAGTTGCCCTGTAGTTTGCCGTAAAAAATGCAACCGTATTTGCAGCATACTTGTATTCACCGTCCATAAAAACCATCTCGTTCGGAACAAAAACATCGTCCAAGATAATGTATTGACTGTTATTTGCGAATGGTACAGGATTATCAAAACCATCTTCCAAGTCTCTTACATCGTTAACCCTTCGATTTTCGACCATTGTTAATCCTTTAGCATCTCTCGGAATTGCAACCGCAACAGCATAGTCTTTCTCATCTTCTTTAAACCCTTTACCGCTCATGATAAAGATATAGTCAGAAACAGCCGCACCAGCAATGATACACTTTGTACCTCTCACAATTATTCCATCTGGTTGACGATCAACTATTCGTACCCATGTATCCTTTTCTAATTGATCTGAAGCTTTTTTAGAGCGATCTCCTTTCGCATCAGTGAGACCACATGATACAACATAACCGCCAGATTGAGCCTCACAGATAAAATCACGTAATCGCTCATTATAATTCGTTCCATACTCTTGATCTATTCTCCATGTTGTATCCCATAAAGCATTCTGAGCAACCCATCCAACACATAAACCAGGAACACAGGTACCGGTATTTTCATAATAGAATCTTTTGCATTTATGATAATTAATTAAATCTTCTGCAGTCTTTGTCAGTGAATTGAAACGATAAATTTTTTCACCAGTAAGATGAGATTTTGTTGTCAAAAGAGATTCATAATCAGAAGATTGTGCATACTTAAAAAATAACGCATGACTGTTTATTATTTTTTTCCATTGGGGATGACTCGTAATATCCCGGATCAAATCTCCATTAAAATATAAATTTACATATTTTGACTTAAGCGTTGAAATATAATCTTCTACTTTTCTCATTTAATAAT
>CAYWGC010000070.1:4006-11971 GCA_964457755.1 uncultured Thermodesulfobacteriota bacterium
TGTTGAATAACTCTTTAATCGCCAAAATACCAGCATGTTCATGCCGCAATGCGCCAGCGGTGAAATGCCGAAGATGTTAAATTAAACCGCAAGGTAGGACTAACTATACTCCCCTGATTCCATCCGTTCAGCATCCTCACGGTACATATCCACAACTTCTTGATCAAAGCCCTCATTCGTAGCGGCAAACTCAGCAGATTTTCGATAATACTCGGCTGCCTTCACTCTCTCTCCCATAGCTTCGTTATCGGCGGCGTGAAAATGAATGAAAATCGCCGGTTTGAAAATGTTGAGATGAAAATGGGTTGAACGCCCAGTCACCGGCTGTTTAGTAGTGGCTGGAATCTTGGTTAATTTAGGGCCTCAATTCGATCTTTCATACGGAAACTGTTACCTTCAATAAGAATGGTTTCAGAATGATGCAGAAGGCAGTCGAGCAATGCCGAGGTCAGGGTAGAATCGTTGTTGAAGATCTCCGGCCAATGTTTGAAAACTCGATTTGAGGTTACAATAATGGAGCCTCTTTCGTAGCGGTAACTGATGACCTGAAAAAGCAAATCTGCCCCGGTTTTATCAATGGGCAGGAATCCTAACTCGTCGAGGACCAAAAGTTCGGGTCGCAGGTATTTTTTGAGTTCATTTTTGAGATTGCCAGCAGCTTGGGCCACCGACATGGCATTAATAACGTCTATGGCTGTAGTGAAGAGTACCGAATGCCCTTTGAGGCAGACTTGATATCCAATAGCCGTAGCCAAGTGAGATTTGCCAAGACCGACTCCACCGATAAAAATAACATTCTCTTTATTGCTGATAAATTTGAGATGGAAAAGATTCTGGATGGCAGGACGATTAATAGTTTTGGGCCAGCTCCAACGAAATTGTTCAAGACTTTTAATAACAGGAAAACGGGCCAGGATGATACGGCGCTGGATAGAACGATCCCAACGGGAAGCGGCCTCTCCAGCGATCAAGCTGGTAAGATAATCGACGTGTGACCACTTTTTACGACTCGCCTGCTGGGCGGAGATTTCGTTGTGCAGTTCGAGGCCGCCTATTCGCCCGACAAGGCGGGGGTCGTCGTGCAGAATACTGCCAGCCTCGCCAATCTGACCCTGCCGTTCGAGATCGACAGGGCACACTTCCTCTCCTACGCCGTCGGGTTCAACTACTTCATCCCCATGGACGCCCTGATAGAGAGGCACACGGGCGAAGCGGTCTTCACCTTCGAGTGGTTCAAGTCACGGTATCTGGAGGACGGGCTCTATGCGCCACTTGTCACCGATATCGTCAGCTGCAAATTTGAAGACGGCTACTTTGACGGCCGCGTCAAGACGACGGTCAAGGGGATATTCGACATGAAACATGGGGGGGAAGGTCTTCTGGCCGGAGATAGGGTATGATTTCCAGAACGGATTCCTCGTCGAGGTGGGGTATGCCGCCATCTGGACGGACAAGGGTTCGGAGAACGCTTCGATCTTCTTACTACTTCAAGGATAACGACGTGCTAATCGCAAAGGTACGCTACCGGTACTGATCCCTGATTTTTGTTCTGGAGAGCGTCATGTTTCTGACATAGCTGATCCGTCCCGGTGCCGAGTCCGGCTCCTCTGTGAGCCCGCACCCTTCCACTCACTCTGGCATATCCCCCGCCAAGGGAAACATCTCCTGTGAAGCATTACTAAAGAAACAGTATAAATATCTGATTTTATGTTCAGAGAGAGCTCCGGTGGATGGGGTCCCCGAACAGGAGAACCCATTGTATCGAAAATCTTTTCTGTAGAGCTTTCAAGAGTTGTTTTACCAAACCTCCTGTAGAGGTGTTGTCATCTTTACCCCCCCCTTTGGTCCCTGAGATATATCATATCTCGGGGACCGCAATTCCAAGGAAAATCAGGGGGCAGCCTGGAGCAGGTTTATGCTTATGAAGATTATACACAGAGAGACATTGCAGGCGCGTACGCTAAAGTCGGAGGGGGCACACCCTCCAATAACCATACGGTCGTTTCGCCGGTTTTTTTATCGAAGGGCCTCTTTATTGAAGGTCGAATTCCTCAGGCTTTTGTTGTATTCCAGTTTTAAGATCTTCAGCTGTGTATACCCCTTTTCATTTGCCAGGGTCATGGTGGTGGCATATGGGATCAGGATGCCGTCGACCGTCCGTATATCGTGATTTTCGAGATACTTGTGTATACATTCCCGTGATAATTTCTGTTTAAAACCATAAAGGGAAGGAAATATACTCCTTCCCTTTATGGTCAATGACGAGATTGTAATGTGCAGAACGGAAGTTACTTCAGTTCATTCCAGAACAGATCTATTTTGTCCTGTGGTACCTCAAAAACGTAATCTGTCGGTGGACTGGGTTCTGTTCTGAACCATTCGGGGAGATGGTCAGTCCCCGGTCCAACTCCTGCTCTATGGTTAAAAGCCCTTTCTTGCAGCAGACTCGTAACGGCAATCTCTCGTAACAACTCGTAATTACCTTCTTGTCCATACATTGCCTGCGCTATCTGGGTTGATTTTTCCATTGGATAACCGGGATCCTTGAAGGAGTTAATACACAAACCAAGGCTATCCACCATCATCGAAACAATCTGGGATTCCTTCGAAGCTGCAAGAGCCGCATCTGAATCAGCCTCTCTCATCAGGACCATACCAGCGGTGTGGTCTGCTCCCATCGCAGAGGTGGCATAGGTAACACCCGTACCATTTTCAACCCTTGGTTCATGGGCGGGTACACCCTGACCCTTTACAACAGGCACCCTGCTTATTCCAAAGCATATTGCAAAGGTAGCCGTTCCCTGGCCGATAATCCTGCCAAGCGGAGTCGCCTTATCGATCTCATCGATCAATTCAAAAACTCTTTCGCTGTCACCAAATTCCAGAAGCCCGGCATCACATGCCACACCCAGAGCAGCCCCCAATTCTATACTGTCTATCCCCAAGTTGTCGGCAAGTTGGTCCATACGGGCAATGGCATAAATATCATCAATACCAAGGTTTGCTCCCATCATCGCGACCGTTTCATATTCCAGCCCAGACGTAAGCCAGTTGCCATCCTTGTCAATTATGTTATTGCTGCAAGCGACCAGGCAACCGGGCATGCACGGGACACCCCATTTGCTCCCTTCCGTTTTCATCCGTTCTACAACTGACCGATGACCTATATCTCTCATTTTTTCAAACTGGCCGGCTGAAAAATTTCTGGTCGGCAGGCTATTGTTTTTGTCACTGACCCAGCTGCCGCCACCCATAGTACCCTGCGCATTATACGCCTGGGCGCCTTTGCTCTCTTTCACAAAATCAGCATAGTCTCGGACCATAGATCGAAAAGCATCGACATCTTCTGGTGTTACGGTTTTTGTCCCCGTATCGTCGATGACTATCGCCTTCACGCCCTTTGAGCCCATGACTGCCCCCAATCCGCCGCGCGCGCAATGGCGGGACGGTCTTCCCTGCATATCTGTCACAGCCATTGTTGCCATCAGCATCTTTAATTCTCCGGTTTTGGCTATGGAACAAATGGAGGTTTTTTCTCCATGGCTTTCTCGCAGTTTTGCTACTGCATCATGATTATTGAGACCTGCTATTTCATCCCCGGGTAAAATTGTCAGGGAGTTTTTATCGATTTTTAAAACATAGAACGTATCGTCTTCGGCGGGCTTATTTTCGATGACAATTGCCTTAACATCCAGTCTTCCCAGTTTATCGCCCGCCGTACCGCCGACATTGGATTCTTTGATTCCTTTTGTCATGGGGCTCTTAAATCCGACAGACAAACGGCTCGCGGAGGGAAAACGGCTTCCGCAAAGCATGCCCGGTGCGACAATTATCTTGTTATCTTTGCCCAGGGGATGACATGTCGGAGGTACTTCATTCGTCATGATTCTCGAGGTCAGGCCTCTTCCTCCCAACCACCTGTACTCTTGCGGAGAATCTTCCACGGTTACTTTCAATGTGGACATATCGACCCTGTAAATTTTATTCATAACGCAACGCTCCTTATCTTTTTGGTATTAAACATAACAAATTCGTAAAAAGTTCCCTCAAGTTGTCATCCTGACGAGTCGGGACGAAAAATCTTTGCGGTGTAACACCTTGTAAATATAAGATTTCTCTCTACGGTCGAAATGACAGATTCGCTGATTTTGGCTTTTTGCGAGGCCGTCAAACATATTTGTTTGTTCACTGCTACTTGTTTAAAACTTCATCGTAGAAGGCATAGATACCCTTTTCTCCGATGCCGCCGGGATACCCCGCGGCAACCATACTTCTCAGCAAGGGATGCAGATGACCTGCCACGGGACCGGCCTCCCTCATGGCATCCTTTTCCGCCTTGGCAAAAATCCCCCAGAATCCGGCATAATCACCAACCGCTAACGGTCCCATTGGCAAATTATAACCCAATTTCAAAGATTTATCTATGTCTGCCGGTGAGGCAACTCTCTCCCACACCATTTCTATTGCAACCTTTATCATACCGAAATAGGCCCTGTTAGCAATATGCCCGTAACTGAAACCTCGGCAAATGACCGGGTCCTTCCCGAGCTTTTCAGCCAAAGCGACTGCCGTATCTACTACTTCATCGGAGGTGTTTGGACCCGCGATAATTTCAACAAGCTTCATGACCGCAGTTGGCTCAAAAAAGTGAAAGCCTATGACCCGTTCCGGTTTTGTGGTTTCTGCAGCTATCGCGGCAATGTCCAAGCAGATCGGATTTGAAGCCAGAATCGCGCCAGCAGGTGCGTATTCATCAAGTTGCTTGAAAAGATCTTTTTTTAATTCCAGATCTTCGGAACAGCATTCCGATACAAAATCCGCATCCCTGACAGCCTCCGCGAGATCCGTAGTGCCTGAGATTCTACCCATAATTTCGTTTTTCGCATCCTGTGTCATCTTACCTCGGTCCACTTGAAATTTCTGCAAACCGTCACTTATTGCTTTTAGTCCCTCCTCTATTTTTCCATTGTCTGTATCCCAAAAAACAACGGTATATCCTCCTATATGTGCGAAAAGTTGGGCTGCCTGATATCCAATTTGTCCGGCGTCCAAGAATGTTACTTTTTTGATATCCTCTAATTTCATGGGATGTCTCTCCTTTCGTTTAAATATCATAAACGACAATATTTTGAAATACTTACTATGCAAGGGGAACTCATTGCACCGAAAATCTTTTCGCAGGTTTCTTTATCGCAGGGCCTCTTTGTTGAAAGTCGAATTTCTCAGGTTTCTGTGGCGTGTAGCTTACCCTACCCGCACTCACCGAAAGACATTTAAAAATTACTTTAAATTTTTAACCTCGGCTAATAGCTAAACTTTATAAAAAATTGCCTATATGATGGGGTCCACCTCACATTGTACAAATTTTGGAGAACACCGTAAAAAACGGGATTTTCGGATAGACACTAATTAGCTTCAACGACGTTTTCTGCAAAACTTTTATATGCACTCTCGATCTTTTTAGCCTTTGAATCGGGGAAAACATGAAAACTCCCAACTTTCAAGGCTTCTACGATGCTTTCTCCAACCAGTGAAGGTGGCGCCGCAATTTTAGTAAGCCCTGCTGCATCCCCCATCTCTGTCGCAATAGGACCTGGATGAACACTTAATACAATTGTTCTTTGTTTGCGAAGCAGTTCACGTAAAGCCTGAGTTATTGAATATGAAGCTGCTTTTGATGCAGAATAAGTTGCGCAGTAAGGGAAACATTTCATTGAGGCCAGAGAGTTAAGTTGAATGAAGACGCCACCTCCATTAGCTTTAAGAACCGGTGCAAAGGCCTGAGCCATGCGAATCAGACCATATAAATTAATGTTCATCTCCAATTCAAGAGAACTGATTGAATTATCATCGAATGGTGTGGATGCTGTCAGAACACCTGCATTATTAACAACAACATCCACATCGGCAGCTATCTTTGCGGCTGCATAAATGGACTGTGCATCCGCAAGATCAATACGAATGGGTACTGTTTTATTTTTATATTTTTCAATGAGTGGTGAGGCACTGTCCAGTGTTCGAACTGCAACATAAATTTTTGCCACTCCATGTTCGATGAAGGAATCAACAATTGCCTTACCGATTCCTCGATTTGCTCCTGTGATTAAGATGGTTTTATCTTTGATCTCGTAATTCACTATTATTTGTCCTTTTATTTTCCAGGCTAACAGTTCACGTTTTTAAAAGTAAGAATAACCATCTGCATTAATCAATTTATGAGACTTGATCAAGCGAACCACCTTCCGCTTGTTAAAGCGCCAGAACTTACTATCTTTATAGCCGGGCAAAATCCCTTTACGAGCCATATAATTCACGTTATCAGGACTTGTATCAAGCAGTTCCGCAACTTCTATACTGCCAATTACTGCACTATTTTTATTCTTCATAATCCTCATTATTCTCTCCTTCAACAAAAGAAATAAACCGGCAACGGAAACCTCCGTAAAAACCGGGAAGCTGCCGCTATCAGGCCCCAACCTATCTAACAGCCAGGACAGTTAACTGATCATAGCACATTATGTGCCAAATTAAAATTCAAGTACCTGAATTTATAATGAATTACAAGATGGGATTATTTTTTAGAAATCACAACTGATCAAAATTTTTTACAATCCGAAAAGGCCGATACGAGGAAGACAAATTGAGCCGGAAAGAATAATTGTCACTAAACATAACAAAAGATGTGTTTGAAGGAAGTATTCTCTCTGCTTCACTCAAATCGAGTCAGAAGTCGCCCTCTTGTCAGGTGTTGATTGCTTTACAGGCTCCTTTATAGACCTGTAAAGACAGGCTCTCTTTTTTCCAAGAAAGCCCGCAAACCTTCAGCGCAGTCTTCCGAATTTTGGGTTAAAGCGAATTGATCCATGTCAGCATGGCTGGTGATGGCGTTAAAAGCGTTGGCGTGTGCGTTTATCGCCGTTTTGCATAAGCGAACCCCGTTAGGCGGTAACGCGGCGGCACGGCGTGCCATTTCCAAGGCAGCTTTCACCGCCGTACCCAATGGAACAATCTCGTCCGCCAAACCCCAGTCCACAGAGCGAATGGCGTCAAGTTTTTCAGCCAGCACCACTATCCGTTTGGCCTTGGCCGGGCCTACTAGATTGGTTATCCGCGGTACCGAGCCCCAACTCATATTAAAGCCCCGTTCTACCTCAGGCACGTATAGATGTCCGCCCATCCCGATAATACGTAAATCGCAAGATACTGCCAGAGCCGTCCCTCCTCCGACACACCATCCCTCAATGGCGACGATGGTCAGGGGTTCCAAAGCTTCCCACGCCTGACACATTCGCGGCCCGGTTTTAAGCAAAACACGTCGTTCAGCTAGCCCGGCGGAAGCGCTCTTGATTACCTCCTCGTCTTTAAGATCCATGCCCAGACAAAAGTTGTCTGTCCGCCCGGTAAGCACTACAGCGCAGAGATCAGGGTCGTCAGCTAGGTCATGCGCAATCAAAGTGAGCTTTCGCATAGTGTCAAACGACAAAAGATTAGCAGGATCCTCACGATCGAAACGGACAATAGCAATACGATCATCTCTTTCAACAGTAACTGGATTAGTTATCATGTTTACAATTTTCCTTTTTAAATAAATAGAAATTGTAAATTTATTTTAGTCAACAGCTCACCTTTTTTTTACAGCCATTACTTCAATAATCACTTCAACAACCACATCAGCATTGCCGGCAGCCTCTTATAAGATCTAAAGTCGGTTTGAGCCTTCCCAGAATCGCATCCATTTCATTCTGTGTCATTTTTTCTTTGTGCACATTGCGGCTCAGGTTTTTCTTGATAGTATTCATGCCGCCATCAATGAACCGCTGTTCAATATCCCGCATTGTTACTTGGTAACCTGCTTGGGCACAAACCTGAGCGATACCGCTTTTATTTTCATAAGATACCTCCCTCATTTCCGGTTAAGGACTTTTGATTTACTAGTAATAAGAACAACATCAGCAACGTTTATAC
>CAYWGC010000071.1:0-11942 GCA_964457755.1 uncultured Thermodesulfobacteriota bacterium
AGCTAATCATTAGTACAGGTTTAAATAAAAAAACAATGAAAGACTACAAAAAACTTTTCACAATGATACTGGATGTCATCCCCTCCTCGGTTCTGCTGCTGGGCAAGGATTTGCGTATCATCTCCGTCAATCAAAATTTCCTTTTAAAAAATAAGCTTAAAATATCCGATACTGTTGGTCATCAATTTACCAAAGTGTTTCCTGAAATCATCCTTAAAAAGATTAATATTGTCGACCAAATACGGCAAGTCTTCAAGACCAACCAACCCACCACAGGACAGCGCATGTCTTATCGGGCGCCCGGTGTCCATCTGACAAATTATTATTACCGTATCATCCCTTATTCCCACGAGGGAATTGTTGAAGGTGTGATTTTTCTTATGGACGATATTACGGAAAAGATCCGATTGAGTGATGAGGTCGATCGGGTTGCAAGTCACCTGATAAGTGTCGTTGAGTGTGCCAGTGATATGGTGTTATCACTTGATATCGATGGCAGAATATTAACATGGAACCCTTCTGCCGAGAGAATCTCCGGCTACTCATTCGATGAAGTAAAGGGTAAGAAGTTTGTCAACTTCTTTGCCGAAGAGTTTTCCGAGAAAATTAAGTGGCTGTTATCCGGCACGGTGAAAGGCATAAGGTCTCAAATGGCAGAATGGGATCTCATAGCAAAACAGCAAATAAGAATCAGGGCTTCATGGGTCTGTTCACCGATGCAGGATACCAATATGAATACTGTTGGTATAGTTGTAGTCGGTAGAGACCTGGATGAACGTCGCAAACTGGAAATGGAACTTATTCAATCGATGAAATTTGCCGCACTGGGGGTAATGGCAGGAGGAATTGCCCACGAAATTCGAAATCCTCTGGCCATCAGTTCGTCCTCAGCACAGTTTCTTATGGAGGATACGGTTACCGAAGAATTTCGTAAAGAGTGCGCTGGAAAAATATATGCCGGTATTCAAAGGGCGGCCAATATTATAGAGAACCTTTTAAAATACGCTCGACCGGCAATGAATTTTGACATGAAGCGCCACGATCTTAACGTTCTCTTGCATGACACGCTTCAATTGGTTAATAACCAGGCCAAAATCAAGAAGATTAACATTATAACAAAGTTCGCCAAGGAGTCCATTTGGATAAGCTGTACAAGCACCCTTCTGCAACAGGTATTTATGAATATTTTGCTCAATGCAATCAATGCCATGCCGGACGGTGGAACCTTAACCATCTCTTTGAAAAAAATAAATCGGGCGGTAGCTGTTACAATATCAGATACCGGTATTGGTATTCCGGAGAGAGAAATTGACAATATTTTTGACCCGTTTTACACGACTAGTCGAGAAAAAAATGGGACAGGTTTAGGTCTTGCCCTCTCATATTCCATTGTCAAGCAGCATGCTGGCATCATTGAGGTGAAGAGTGAGGAAGATAAGGGGACGGATTTTATTGTGAAGCTGCCAATAAGGACCGGTTACCAAGTTATTGGGAATTAGAATGGGAGACGAAAACATGAGATGTCTCATTGTCGATGATGAACCGGATATGTGCTGGGTCCTGGAACAGATACTGAAAAACAAAAACGTACTTTCAGCAAAAGCGACCACCGCCGTTGAGGCACTCTTATTGCTAGAGACAAATAGTTTCCAGATAGCCTTTATTGATGCCAAGTTGCCTGATATTGAAGGTTTTGAATTGGCAAAACTGATTCAAGATAAAGAGCCATCTATGCGTCTCGTGATGATCTCCGGCTTTTATACTAAGGACACGAAGGAGGTGAAGCAGGCATTACAAAAGGGTTTGATCTCCGGTTTTATCTCGAAGCCTTTCAACAACAAAGAAGTTCAAGCATTGTTTGCCTCCTCCTGAGTCGGACGAAGTTTAATAGTTTCAAGACACCCTTCAGTTTTATTTTTTGATAGACTTAAATCCTTTTCCATTAGAGTTGAAACAATATTCCTTAGAAGCATGGATCATTTTCCATGGAACTCCTTCCATGCTTTTTCGTTTATTGAAGTTATTTCATATCTCTGTCCTGCTGATACCTTGATATTACTGTACAAATTAATAAAATTCTCTACTGGCACATGTATTGCAAAGTATCTATTATAAATGGTAGCGCCATTACGGTAATGGACGACTATCAAAACATTTTTATCCTGGTAAATGGGAGGTTCGTCATGGCAAAGGTGCAAAAATCTACTGATTCTTCGAGCTTGGCAGAAGTTGTTGATCGGATTCTTGACAAAGGTATCGTGATTGATGCTTGGGTTAAGGTATCTCTGGTCGGTATTGAATTGCTGTCCATCGAGGCAAGGGTTGTAATCGCTTCAGTTGAAACATACCTGAAGTATGCAGAAGCCATTGGCCTAACCGCTAGTGCGGCTGCGCCGGCATAAAGTGGCCAACCCGCAGTAATGGATTCTTTTCATCAGGGGCTGTATTTGGAGCCCCTGATGAAAAGATTCTTGTGAGCAAGATCAGGTGCAAAACCGGATGATACTTACGCCGTGAAGGGCGGATACGATATGTGAGGAGATTAGTAATGGGATATTTAACTGATGATATGACTCGCTTACGTGGTGAAATAGATGCCTTGCGTGGGTCGCGCGTGACTTTTGTTAATGATTTGGAGGCCTCTGTACTCGGAATGAGGGTTGGTTTCAGTAACGACCACAAGGAAATGGCCGAAAAAATGAAAGATGAGCTCTCGAGCTTTCGGAATGAGCTCGCCGAGATGGCCAAATTGTCAAAAGCAGAGCGTTTACTGTTCATCGCCGATACTCAAAAAGCCGTATTGGACATACGTGATGAAACAAATACCTTAATGTCCCTCTTAAAAAGTGACCACGCCGAGATGGCTGAGGGACTGAGAGAAACCCTGGTGAATGATGATGCCCAAAGAAAGCAGGATGCCTGGGAAGCGAAAAAGGAGCGGAAAGAATGCGTAGCTGATTTAGTGCAAAAAACATCTGATTTTCGCGCAGAATTCGCGGCCGATGTCGCTGGCGCCCGGCAGGCCTGGTTCGGGGTGTCACAGACCGCGACCAAGCCTTTTGTAAAAGAAAAGAAAGAATCCAAGATTGAACAAGTAATAGGCCAGGATGAAATACTGAAAATACTGAAAACTGAAGAAACGATCGTTGCAGATGACCTGACACAAATCAAGGAAATCGGCCCTGGTCGAGAAAAGCAGCTTAATAATGGTGGGGTCTACACCTTTTCTCAATTGGCCGGACGTTCGATTAAAGACTTGGAAGAAATACTGGGGGAATCGGCAGCCCGGATTGCACCGCTTGATAAATGGATTGAGCAAGCTAAAAAATTGAAAGGCTAGTCATATGCACACAGAACTGGTTACATGTTCTTTCTGTTCAGGTAAGGGCAAAGACCCTTTTAATATCATGTCTTCCCTTTCGACATGCTGCGTTTGTGGGGGAAGTGGGACGGTCAGGGTGCAAACACCCAACCTGCCTTGCGCCCATTGCCGTGGAACCGGCGCAGTCAAGACCCTTACCTGCACGGTATGTCGAGGCACAGGTTTTATCCCTGCTCCATCAGGGCCGACCGTTGTCTGCCCTGAATGTAATGGCTCCGGCGACGATACCTCGGCGCCAGCAATGGCCTGTCTGAAATGCCGCGGTCGTGGCTGGATTCCGGAGTAATGATGACCTCGTAAAAACTGACAACAGGGCTCGGACCACCTTAGAAAACCAACGGAAAAAGATAATAGGGGCCAGGATGACTGGCAGAAACAGCCAAATGGAATTACCAAAGTCCGACAAGCATGTATGGCGGCCTTTGGTAATAAAAAGGAGAAATATACTAATGAAAGATAACACCTTGAGAGTCATGCCGGAAGCAACGGTAAGAGCCCCGACTCCTGACGATAACATCGAACTGGAGGCTAGCACGGAGTTCCTTAACACCCCTTATGTCCAGGATCTAACAAAGAGAGCCCTCGCCTATCTTGAGGTGGGATATCCAGTCCATTTTGCCGGCCCCGCAGGTACGGGAAAGACAACCCTTGCCTTTCACGTTGCCGCCCAACTCGGCCGGCCGGTTAGCCTTATTCATGGTGACGACGAATTCGGGAGTTCCGATCTCACCGGCCGGGATTCCGGTTACCGCAAGTCCAAACTCGTTGACAACTACATCCGCTCCGTCCTGAAGACCGAAGAAACCATGAAAACAGTCTGGCAGGATAACCGGCTTACCACAGCCTGTGAGACCGGGACTACCCTCATCTATGACGAATTCACCCGTTCAAGGCCGGAGGCGAACAACGTGCTTCTAAGCGTCCTGGAGGAGAAGATCCTCAATCTGCCGAAGCTGCGCACATCCGGAGACGGATACCTGCAAGTGCACCCGGATTTCCGGGCGATCTTCACCTCAAATCCCGAGGAGTATGCTGGTGTCCACAAGACTCAAGACGCCTTGCTCGACCGCCTGATTACCATCAATCTCGGCTTTTTCGACCGGGAGTCGGAGATTCAGATCGCCATGGCCAAGTCGAATATTAAACGAGTTGATGCCGAGGTCATTGTGGATATCGTTAGGGAACTGCGAGGGATCGGAGTCAATAATAACCGGCCGACAATCAGGGCCAGCATCGCCATGGCCAAAGTTCTCAGCCAACTTGACGGCCACGCCCAAATGGGCGACCCTGTTTTCATGCAAATCAGTAGGGATGTCCTGAATATTGACACGACAAAGGTAACACGTGACGGCAGTTCAGTCATGTATCAGAAAGTCGAGGACGTAATAAAGAAGGTCTGTGGGTCCCCCAGAAAATTTACCAAAACCAATAAATGATGATGTGTCTAAAAAAATTAAGGACTATTACGGATGATCCCCCATAAAAGAAATATTGGATCCTTGCAGGATATCCGCACACACTCCGGAAAGGTTGATTCGTTATCTCTCCCTTATAAGTCTTATATGAGATTAAGCTGTCTGGAGATGGAGAAAGCTAGGCGTGGCATTGAAAGGGATAGCGCTATGTTTCGGTTGAAGAATATCGATGACCGCCTCCTGGAAATAGAGGCGGAAAAAGCCGTACTCTTATTGGCCCTTAAACAAATAAAGATCGAAAAATCAATCAATGCTTCGGAAGATGAGCCAAAGCCCGCTCTGGGCCGCAGCATAAAAGGATTCAAGATAAAATACTGAAGCTGATAATGAGGATAGCCCATGCTTACATTAAAAGAATCTTCCCACATTCGCACGAGCCGAAACATCAAGTCTTTTTGTTCGTGCCGACATGCCACCGGAGTTTCGCTGGTCCATCGTGATCAAGGCAGGATTGCTCTTGGAGAGGAGAAACTGGCCCGGAAAGAGATCGAACGCCTTTGGCGCGCTGAACAGTGGTGCAAACACCCGGTACGTTCCAGATAAACCTTAACGAGGGAGAAGATTGTGGAATATGCACAGGAGGTTCTCACAAAGTATGCAAGGCTTAGTGTTAGTGGAAGACGATCCCGAATCAAACGTTTTGTCGACTCGGTGACCTGTGCTTACTGTAGAGGCACGGGCCTGGACTTGAAGTACAGTGAAACAAGCCCCTGCAGGGTATGCGGCGGTGCTGGCAAAGTCAAAGTCGTATCCCCGGTTGTCACCTGTTTGAAATGTTCCGGTTCAGGAACGGAAAGCGGTGATTTGAGCTGTCTGGCCTGTAAAGGGGTTGGTGTGGTTTCAGTCAGTAAGGAGGCCCATACGTGCCCTAATTGCAAGGGGACCGGCGAAGATAACGTTTTTTACTGCAGCACCTGTAAGGGCCAGGGAATCGTATAAAAATTTAAAAGGGGAAAAGTAAATGAAAGTAAATTGTCTTTCCTGCGGGCATAAAGTGGATATCGATGACTCATATGATAACTATGAGGGCCATATCAAGTGCTATATATGCGGTTCGATTTTGGAGATAAGGGCCGAAGAGGGCATGATTAAATCCGTTAAGTTCGTGAAGATGGCACCGCGGCCCTCCAAGGAAGAGGTATTTGAGCGCACTCTGTAGTAGACATACTCTGGAATATAAAATTATACGAATTGGAAATGAGGTAAATTACCCATTTTCTTCATTTCGTATTTTACAGCCTGAATAATTAGTACATCGTTTTGTGAGAGGAGTTATTTATGACGGGGAAAAAATTACAAAAAGGTGGTAGATATCTCTATGCAGTAATTGAGGGGGCTGAGACCCGACAATACGGTAAAATCGGTATTGCCGAGAGAAATGTTTATACCATTTCCAATGGTCTCACTACTGCGGTAGTCAGTGACTGCGTACCCAATAAATCTATCCGCCCGGAACGTCGTAACATTAAGGCTCATCAGGAAGTAATGAAATGTCTCATGAAAGAGACCACTCCACTGCCCATGGCCTTCGGTATTATTGCTGACAGCCCCCAGGCGGTGAAAACCATTCTTACCAACAATCAGGAAGTCCTGCTCGATCAGCTGACGCGAGTCAAAGACAAAACGGAAATGGGTTTGCGAGCTTTCCTTGATGTGTCAAATATTTTTGAATATTTTATCAGCACCCATTCCGAGCTCAGAAATGTTCGTGATCAATATTTCGGCACCAACCGTGAACCTTCGCCGGAAGACAAAATTGAACTCGGCAGAACATTTGACTCCATTCTCAATGAAGACCGAGAAAAATTTACCGAGCAGGTTGAAGATATCCTGGCCCCGAATTGTTTTGAGTGCAAACGCAATAAGTGTCGCAACGAAAGTGAGTTGATGAACTTGGTATGCCTGGTCGGGCGTGATCAGGAAGAGCAGTTAGAAGAGGCTATATACAAGGCTGCAGGCCTGTTTGACAACAACTTTTCTTTTGATTATAATGGCCCCTGGGCTCCCCATAATTTTGTTGACATTGATCTGTCGATTTGATTTTAAACAGGGAATAGGCTAGATCCTGACCCGACCTGCGTTACCCATCTTTCAGCTACATGTTAATCAATTTTTTTTCAGCACCAGCGGTTCATTAAACCATGATCTTAGTTGATGATATTTTACTTTCCCCGTTCCGCGGTTTTCTCTGGATTTTCAAAGAGATGTTCAATGCTGTCGAGCAGGAAATCGCTGGGGAGTCGGATGCCATTACCCACCAGCTGAGTGAACTTTATATGATGCTTGAAACCGGTAAAATTAGCGAAGATGAATTCGATGCCGAGGAGAAAATATTACTCGATCGTCTGGATGAAATTCAAGCGCAGGATATGGAGGACGAAGATGTTTAAGGGCATTGAAATAAGATTTATGTATCATATATTAATAACTCATCATTAATTCCGGCGTTAAATGGCTGCTCCTTTTTTTTTAGATTCCCCAATCCAACTGCTGTTTTTTGGCGGTAAAGGAGGGGTCGGCAAAACCACATGCGCAACGGCCACCGCAATAAAATTAGCCAGGGAGTCGCCGGAAAATTCCTTTCTTCTGGTCTCGACCGACCCGGCGCACTCTCTGGCTGATTCTCTGGCCGATTTTTCTTTTTCCAGCAGCAATTTACAGATTCTTGAACTCAATGCCCAGGAATGTCTGGATGCCTTTAAGAAAAAACATGATGGACACCTTCGTGAAATTGCCATGCGGGGTACATTATTTGACGATGAAGATACAAGCCAGTTTCTAGACCTTTCGTTGCCTGGCCTTGATGAATTAATGGCCTTTCTTGAGATTGCCAGGTGGATAGATGAGAAACTTTATGACCATGTTGTGGTAGATACGGCACCAACCGGACATACGCTTAGATTGCTGGACATGCCAAAGTTGGTCCGGAAATGGTTGGAGGCACTTGATGCATTACTAGCCAAAAACCGGTATATGAAACAATTATTCAAGGGCTCATATGATCTAGACGAACTCGATCAATTTCTGTTGGAACTCTCCGGGTCGGTCAAACGCATGGAGACTATCCTACAAGACCAGAATCGTTGCCGTTTTGTACCGGTTATGATTGCTGAGATACTGAGTTGCCAGGAAACGCTGACATTACTGGAAGAACTGAAACATGCACAAATACCAGTCACCGATATTGTCGTAAACAACCTTTATCCAGAACGAACTTGTCCGGCCTGTTTGAACCGGCGGGCTCATCAGATACAGGTGCTCGGAAAATTTTCAGAAAAATTGTCGGGCTATTCTTTATGGGGGATTGCCTCGCATGCAGAAGAGATCCGGGGCAAGGAACCACTTTCGACCTTCTGGGATAGCATATTACCTTTGGATATTCGACAATTATCCTTTGCCACATCACAATCATTTTATCAAGACTCCCAGGTTGAAGCGCCGGGCAATCTTCCCCCGGCGCAGACAGAGCTTCTTTTGTTTGGCGGCAAAGGAGGGGTTGGCAAGACAACCATGGCCTGCGCTACAGCCTTGAGGATGACCCAGGATGTGCCAGGTAAGAACGTTTTTCTCTTTTCCATGGATCCAGCCCATTCTCTGTCAGACTGTCTCGGTTTGCAGATCGGCTCCAATCCGACCCCGGTGACTGACAGGCTCACGGCAGTGGAAATAGACGTTCAGGCAGAATTCGAAACTTTTAAAAAACAGTATGCGGAAGAGATAGAGTATTACTTCAATGTTATTACGCCGAATCTCGACATGACATTTGACCGTGAGGTGATGGAGCGGATTATGGACCTTTCACCTTCCGGCCTGGATGAGGTTATGGGCCTTACTATGGCTATAAAATTTCTTGCAGAAAAGCAATACGATGTCTTTATCTTTGATTTAGCGCCGACAGGTCATTTGATTCGTCTCCTGGAGACGCCGGAACTTATTGAAGAGTGGCTTAAATCAATCTTCAACCTCTTTATCAAGTATAAACAAATTTTTCGACTTCCGGACATCACAAAACGATTGGTGCAGATGTCAAAAAATGTCAAACAAATACAGGCACTGTTCAAAGATAATGCACGGACAAAACTCTATGTTGTTTCCATTTTGACGGAAATGGCCTTTCAGGAAACTATAGATCTGGTCTCAGCCTGTGAGCAGCGACTTGGGATTAATGTTCCGTTATTTATTCTGAACCTCGCCACACCGCTTGGCAATTGTCCTTTCTGTTCCGCACGTTTTAAGTTGGAAGTGGAAATCAAGAAAAAATTTAAAAAAACTTTTGCCGAAAAGCATCAGATCCTGGTCTATCGCCAGACTGAGCCCCGAGGATTACAGCAGCTTGGCAAGTTGGGAGAGGCCCTCTACCTGCCTGCCCGAAACCAACAGATATCCGATACCTGATTGGCCAACTGCCAATCGCTAATTCAAAAGAGGTATTCATGCCGAATATTGCAACCAATGAAACAGAACACATTTCACTGTGCGAAACTCTTGATCGAGTGCTGAATAAAGGCGCGGTGGTGGTTGGCGATATTACCATTTCTGTTGCCGATGTTGATCTTCTCTACATACAGCTGCAGTTGATCCTGACCTCAATTGAAACGGCCCACCGAATTATGTTACCGGGATGCAATGTTGCGTCAGGGGGTAATCAATGAAAACCGAAGAGCAAACCGGGGTGTACTCAGATGACCTGGGTGATTTTGTGAAAGTGATGGAAGTCGGGCGGGAGCATCTGTCCGGGGCATCACTCCAAGGGCAGGCATCTGGAAAGCATATTAATCTTGATCCGGATAAGATAAAAAACGGACTGGCACAACTCGTTTTAACGTTGGTGAAGCTTATCCAGGAACTTCTTGAGAAACAGGCGGTCACTCGAATTGATGCTGGTTCACTGACTGATGATGAGATTGAAAAAGTCGGCCTGACTCTAATGAGACAGGCTGAGGAAATTGAAAAACTCCGCAAGCTATTTGGTTTGGAAAAGGAAGAACTTAATATCGATCTTGGACCTTTCGGGAAACTTTTATAGGGAGAAAATAATGGCAATTCAACAAAGTGGTGCAAAACATTCAGTCGAAACA
Source organism: uncultured Thermodesulfobacteriota bacterium (assembly GCA_964457755.1). Lineage (GTDB taxonomy): Bacteria > Desulfobacterota > Anaeroferrophillalia > Anaeroferrophillales > Tharpellaceae > Tharpella. Next base: position 9,936 of record CAYWGC010000071.1, read on the forward strand.
ACCAACCTTGCCGATCTGCTCGAACGTATTCTGGACAAGGGAGTGGTGATTGCCGGTGATATCAGGATCAGTATCGTTGACATCGAACTGTTGACCATCCAGATTCGGTTGGTTGTTTGCTCGGTCGATAAAGCCAAGGAGATGGGCATTGATTGGTGGGTCAACAATCCTTCGTTCTGCGGCGGTGCAAAAACGCAAAATCAGGAAGTGGAAGGTTCTCTGGCTAGGATTGAGGAACGGCTGGCAAACCTGGAAAGTTCTAATATCAATGTCCCCAGTTGAGAGCAGGATGATTGCAGCATCAAGAAATAAACGTGGGGACACCAACGACCTTCATTATGTTCTCGATATGTTTGCACAATGGTGGAGAAACCATTGTCGGAAGCGGAAGAATGAATATGTTGTTCATTAATTGCTCTTTCTTTGTTTTTAAGGAATTGATTAATGTATTTCAAAAAACAGAAAAACTCCTTTTATCGTTTTCTGTTATTTCCATTAACTCTGACATTGATCTTGTTTTTGTCATCCCTGACGGCTTATGGAGCCTCGTCGGAAACTGACATTCCAGTCCGCGTCGGCGTTCTTGCCAAGCGTGGAACTGACTTTTGCCGGAGTAAGTGGAACCCCACTATCGACTACCTTTCCGAACATATCGAGGGCTATTCTTTCTCGCTTTTGCCTTTGACCTTTAAACAAATTGAATCAGCGGTTGATAAGCAGGAAATCGACTTTCTGCTTACCAACCCCGGCTACTATGTAGCCATGGAAGTCCGGAAACATGTCGAAAGAATTGCCACCCTGATTAACAAGGGTCCTGATGGTCGACCGATTATTATGTTTGGTGGTGTCGTGGTAAGCCTAACCACAAGAAATGACATTAATGAATTTAAGGATCTGGTCGGCAAACGCTTTGTTGGACGAAGCCGCTATCGCGACAGACAAAAACCCGTCTCTTATTGGTAAAGATTGCAACTTCTGATATTTTTGCGGTAAAAAGGAGATAGCAACATCATTGTTTGCTATTAACCGAAACCGTAACAATCAGGAGGTTTTACAATGGACACCAGCTTACCGAGCGACCCACAATTTATCAAAGTTTACACCAAACACCGTAAACATTTAAGACTCAATGGTTTTCAGCCGAAAACCATTGACGCATACTCAAGAGCCATCAGGCGTATTGGCAACTATTTTAATTGCCAATTGGATGATCTTACTATGGATCAATTGGTGGATTATTTCACCGATCTTCTGGATTCACATTCATGGGTTACCGTCAAACTTGACCTGTACGGTCTGAAATTCTTCTACACCAGGGTGCTAAATAAAAACTGGCAGGATATTCCCCTTATTAATCCACCTAAATCAACAAGAATCCCTGATATTGTTTCAATTGAGCAGGCCAAACTGATCTTCGCAGCAACCAATAAATTGAGTTATAAAGTCCTCTTTTTCACCCTCTACAGTATGGGTCTGAGACTTGGTGAAGGCATTAAACTTACAGTCGCTGACATCGATTCCACGAATATGAGGGTGCATATTCGTAATGCCAAGGGTAACAAAGACAGATTAGTGCCGCTCCCCGAAAGTACTTTGAGTATGTTGAAAAACTTCTGGTCTCTTCACAGGCATCCTGACCTCATCTTCCCAAATCGAAAAAAAGGCCTGAAAAATGCTCACTTGGCAAACACTCCATTGAATCGGAAGGGTGTTCAAGTAGCCATGCAAGCTGTTGTTAAAGAAGTCGGGATTAAAAAAAAATTAGTTGCCACTCCTTACGTCACAGCTACGCAACCCATCTTCTGGAAGCTGGTATCGACCTAGTCGAATTACAAAGGATACTTGGACATGTCAGTATCTTGACCACTGCCAAATATACCCATCTCACCGCCGAAAACCAATCCAACTCATACAACAAAATAAACCAATTAATCAACGGCTTTGACATTAGATGGGGAGGGGTAAAATGATTTTACTCTCCTCAATCATAAACGAATTCAAAGATCG
>CAYWGC010000072.1:0-11920 GCA_964457755.1 uncultured Thermodesulfobacteriota bacterium
TCTGTGAGCTGCTAAACAGTCTTGTTAGTAGCATTATTAATAGTGTGATTGTAAGCTATATAGAGAGTAATGTCAACATGGTTTGCAAAAGTACTTTCCAATCAATCTGTAAAAGTTATCTTGCAGTTTCTTGAGGGTCAGAATAGTTATGTTATTTGCTGGTATGTTAAAAAAAATGACTTGATCCCAAAATGGTAACGGGTTATAGTCGTAAATATGAGGATAATTTCAAAAAAAATATTGAGAGAATTCTGGGCAGTCCATCCAGATGCGGAACAGCCATTAAAAGCCTGGCATGCAAAAGTCAAATTTGCCAAATGGAAAACTTCCAGTGATATTAAATCAGATTATATAAATGCCAGCTTTATTGCCAATGATCGCGTTATTTTCAATATTAAAGGCAACACGTACCGTCTTGTGGCAGCAGTAAATTACGATTTTGGTTTCATTTATATTCGCTTTGTGGGGAGCCATAAAGAGTATGACAAAATTAATTCCGCCATAATTTGAGGTGAAAATATGAATATTAAGCCCATCAAAACAGAAATTGACTGCAAAGAAGCATTGTTGACAGTTGAAAGTTTAATGACCGCAAAAATTGGTACGCCAGAAGGAGACAAACTTGATGTGCTCGTTACCCTGATTGAAGCATACGAGGAAAAGCATCATCCCGTTCTTCCTCCTGACCCAGTTGAAGCCATCATTCATCAAATGGAAAGTCAGGGTCTTACGCGCAATGATTTAATTCCAATTTTTGGATCAAGAGCAAGAGTGTCTGAAATTTTAAACAAAAAACGTTCTCTATCTATCAATATGATAAGAAAGCTCCAGAAAAGTCTGGGTATCTCGGCTGAAACACTGATAAGGCCCTACAATCTAAGAGTGACCGAAACAACCTGACCCTGATTCTGATTGCTTTTCAAGTGTGGAAGAGGTTAGTCGTAAAGCCTGCTTCCTAGAGGCAAATATTTAAAATAGACTAATTATACCAACCTGAAAGCATCGTGATTATGACCTCGGTTTTGTCTGTGTCCGTCTGCGTGTGCCGCGACCATAGGTAAGTGCCTATGCCGTGGCCAAGATCGCCGGTATCGAGATGTGTTACGCCTTTAACCGTCAGTATAAAACCAATTTCGTCCCGGCAATGCCGACCAATCCCTATGGCCCTTTAGATAACTACGATTATTTGCTGTCCTGCTCAGTGTTTATTGACAAACGGGTGACAATGCGTTACGCTTGGTAGTTAGGAGGTTATTTTATGAAATTTATTACAGTAAGAGACTTTAGAACGTCACCAGCACAGATATGGAAGCAATTGCCGGAAGAACAAGAGATGGTGATAACTAACAATGGTAAACCCATCGCTTTGTTAACCCCTTTAAGTGACGCAAATATCGAAGCAACTTTGAAGTCTGTAAGAAAGGCGAGAGCTCTTAATGCGGTTGAACGTATGCAAGAGATTTCTATGCGGAATGGTAACTTGCTATTGAGTGACGATGAGATTCAAAACGAAATAAGTGAGTCAAGGAGAGGCTGAATGTATGAAGGTTGTCCTTGATACGAATGTTCTGGTTTCGGCATTAATAAACCCTAAAGGTATGCCGGCAAAAATTTTAAATCTTATTTTAAACGAAAAACTGACTATTTTATACGATAATCGAATAATGGGTGAATATAGAGAGGTCTTAAGCCGGAAAAAGTTTAACTTTTCTCATGAAATGATCGAACCATTAATTAATTTCATTAAATATGAGGGTGAATTTATAGCTTCAGAGCCACTGAAGACTCATTTTTCGGATGAAGATGATAAAATGTTTCTTGAAGTGGCAGTAAGTGGGAACGCTGAATATTTAATAACCGGCAGCACTAAGCATTTTCCTGCAGAGAATAACATTGTAACTCCCAAAATTTTTATCGAGAAAAAGGCGGGAATTGATGGTTGATTTCGCTTTTTCCGCAACCAAGAAAGTCTTTCCGATCTCCGCGTCAGCAAAGATCTTAAAGCCTCTCTCAAAGGTGTCGATGCCGTCATCCTCGCCGTCCGCCACGACGCCTACAAAGAACTCGAACCCGAACAAATAATCGCCATGGTCGGCAATCCCGCCGTCATCATCGACTGCTTCGCCATGCTCAGCGACACCCAAATCAAAACCTTTTTCGCCGCGGGCTATGAAGTTAAAGGTTTAGGGCGCGGGCATATGAAACGTTTAAAAGAAGAAGTTGCGTGAAATAGGTCTACAGTAATTTAAAAGAATACGAGATTTTTTATAACCGTTGATTTGCAAAGTTATGGCTTGGGGCTGAAAAATATGTTACTCTATCTTGATAATTGCTGCTTTAATAGACCGTTTGATGATCAATCTCAACTTAGGATATACCTCGAAACAGTAGCTAAGTTACAGATACAAACAAATATTCGTTCGGGATTATATAGGTTGGTGTGGTCATATATTTTAGACTATGAAAATAGCCAAAACCCATTTAGGGAACGACGAGAACAGATTGCAAAATGGCGTGTTTATTCAAAAAAAGATATTATTGAGAATAGCTCAATAATTAAGGCAGCAAAAATGGTACGCCAACAAGGGATCAAAGAAATGGATTCTTTACATTTAGCTTGCGCCATAGAGGTAGGTGTAGATTATTTCTTGACTACTGATGATGGTGTTCTTAATAAGGCAGGACTTGTGACAGGTGTGAAAATAACGGACCCAATTGGTTTTATCAAAGAGGTGTCGGCATGATTACTGATACGGAGATTAAGGTGAAAGGTATTCAGCTTCTCTCTCGCTATTTAGGAGATGTTGAAGCTGAACGATTTGTAGCTCTAATCCAAAGAGAACCATTCGACTATACGAAGTGGCGGCAAACAAATTTAGCCTACGACCTGAGTGTGGAAGAGGTTAGTCGTAAAGCAATGCTTGAGAGAAGTAAAAGTGCCAGGTAGGCTTATTTATACTTCTAGAAATAAAAAGATCTTCGCTTGTGCTTTAGTCTGTCTCCGTCAGTGTGAGTTGCGACCGAAGGGAGTGCCCTTGTGGTATGGATCAATAAAAATTAACCGCCAGACCCCCAATGGAAACCCCATGACCTTTCTTACAACCTTCATAAGCCCGACCTGTGAGGGATCCCCTGGCCCCGGTATCGGCGGCTATTGCCTCCCCAAAGACGGGGGCTTAGGTGTCTGGTCTTACCATACGCTCATGGATTTTGAAGATGATATCTTAAAAATTACGCCAATGGCAATTGATATCAACGATACCCGTAAACAGGAGACCTATCCGGCTTCCGGCCACTCCTGGTCCCGCTTTTTCCGCAAGCAGGAAAGCTACCAAGAAATACCTTGGAGGACAAAATGGTTAAAAAACAAAAAAATATAGGCCTTGATGAATATGAGAAAGAAATATTAGAGGCATATGAAAATGGAAAGCTAAAGCCCTCGGAACTGCGAACTGATTACCAGGCAATAGCCTGCAATACGATGAAAAAGAACCGTAAGATCAACATCAGGATCACTGAAAATGACCTTTCCGCTTTACAAAGAAGAGCAGCAAGGGAAGGCATACCTTATCAAACATTAATTGGAAGTGTACTTCACAAATACGCTAGTGGATTCTTAAAAGAAGCCAGTTGAAAATAAATTAGACCTTTTTTCATACTATGTACGGATTGTAAACGTCTAACTAATCATGTATAAACACCTCCCTGTACTTTTGCTGGTCGTTGTCTAGGTATTGCCCTTGTCCGGTTTTGTCTGTGTGCTTCTGTGGCAAAAAAATCTACATCGCTGGTCATTGCGGCTTAGTCGGCACGGTCATTGTTCGTCGTCATCATCGACTGCTTTGCTATGCTCAGCGACGATCAAATCAAAACCTTTTTCGCCGCCGGTTATGAAGTCCAGCAGAAACTGGGGACATGACCTGATTCTCCGTAGGAAATCGGGATCGTGTCCCCAGTTTCTGCGTGCCCCCAGTTTCTGCGTGTCCCCAGTTTCTGCGTGGGGAGATAAATAGGTATTATGTCCCCGGTTTTCCAGGTTATGTCCCCGGTTTTCCAGGTGCTTGACTTTTACATCTACCGTTCCCTTCCCGCTCGTACTATATCGACAATCTCTTCTGTTGTCACATCAGCTTTAATCAGAGGAACATCCAAGGGCGAAAATACACTCTTCTCGGGAACTAAAGCAAAAGTTCGACCATCTTTTCTCCGAATTATTACCTTGCCTGTACTCTCTGCTTGCTTAAGAACTGTAGCAAATTTTTGTCTGGCTTCCGAATATGTATATACTTGCATTTCAAACCTCCATTGTTTCAATATTGAGATTTTGAGCAGACATCTTGAGTTTTTTATCCAATGTCAATAGCGGCGCTTTATGCCTGATAGCACAATCCAAAAAATACGCATCATATGCATACATTCCGGTTTGTTTAGATAAATGCAACACCTTCACAAAATCTGGCTCAATATAACGAAGTGGGATACTGTCAAAAATTAATAGACCCTTTTGAGCTTCCTCAACTGACAGTCTATTTTGTTTGAACATAGCAGAAAAAGCGTTGCCTATTTCCCAAGGGATAGACCCTGGCCCAATAAGGGTGTTCCCTTTTGTGATTTCGATAATTTTTTCTCGCTCATGTTCACCGACAATCACTGCGATTAATGCAGATGTGTCAACAACAATATCCATAATGACCTCCATATCATCTTATAAAGACAATTGGTAACTGTTCAGCGTGTTGTATTTTTGTGATTTCTTGCGGAAACAGGGGACATGACCTGATTCTCCGTAGGAAATCGGGATCGTGTCCCCTGTTTCCGCGGATTAGCTGAAGAGTTACGACAATTGTACAACATCTGTACTTTTTGTCAAGTCTATTGACGGTTCTGGACCATGTTATGTCACTACCACGGACAAACCGTCAATTATTCCGAGCTGGCCCGCTCGTTTGGCATTTCAGATATGACGGTCCGCCGCTACCTTGATATTCTTGAGGGTACATTCATGGTACGTCTGCTGCATCCGTGGCATATGAATACGAGTAAACGGCTGGTCAAAAGTCCCAAACTTTATGTCCGTGATTCAGGGTTGCTTCATTCCCTTTTATCTGTAGGATCTGAGCGTGATCTTATGACCCATAACAAGCTTGCTGCATCTTGGGAGGGATTTGCCCTTGAGATCGTAATTCGTGCCATTGGCAAGCGCAGTGAGGAACTCGCTTTTTGGGCGACGCACTCAGGTGCCGAAGTTGATCTTTTCTGGCAGGATCAAGGATGCAACTGGGCCATTGAATATGAGTATGGAAGTACACCCAAATTGACACCATCCATGAAGAGCGCGGTTAAGGATCTAACACTTGAGCACCTTTGGGTAATTTATCCCGGAGAAAGAATGTATTCCCTGTCTGACCGAATCAGTACCCTGCCGCTAGCCAGCATTCCTCCTGAATGGCATTACAAATGAAAAAAACCGGCTGACCCACCTAAACTTGCACAAAATATTGTACAAGTTTAGGTGGGTATGTTATATTCCGATGTATCGACAGTATCCCACGTTTGTGGATTAAGGAGGCTATAATGCGGGTTGTCAACTTTAGTGAAGCTAGAAATAATTTGAAATCTGTTCTCGATCAAGTTGTTGATGATGTCGACTACACTGTAATCACCAGGCGGGATTCAGAAAATGCGGTGGTTATGTCCCTGAACACCTTTAATAGCTATATGGAGACATTTCACCTTCTCAGGTCGCCCGCTAATGCCGCACATCTGGCAAAATCAATTGCACAATTTAAAGATGGAAAAGTTCAAGAAAAGGGATTGATTGATGGGTAGACTACTTGCCTGGACGGATGAAGCATGGCAAGGATACCTCTATTGGCAATCACAGGATAGAAAAACCCCCAAGCGGATTAATAGGTTGCTTGAAGATGCAAAGAGGCAACCTTTTGTAGGAATTGGTAAGCCGGAACCGTTGCGCGAAAATTTGTCCGGCTTTTGGTCTCGTCGAATCGACGAGACCAATCGTTTAGTGTATGCCGTCGATGACAGCTTTATCACTATTATATCTTGTCGATATCATTACTTGTCGTCTTGATTTTGTTTTTTTTCAGTTAAATGCTATAGATCGCGTAAATATGAGCGGGTTTAGAGGAAAGCGTGATTATGACCAGGTTTTGTCTGTGTCCGTCGGTGTGTGTCTGCGACCATCGGAAGTGCCCTTGTGGTGTGGCCATATGAAGTGCCTCTTGTGGTATGGCCATATGAAACGGTTGAAGGAAGAGGTTGCAGAGAAATAGATTTACAGTTAAATAAGTACAATCTGTCAAACAAAGAAACGTCGGGGGATGAAAAATTATGAAATTAAAAGTGGTGATACATGAAGCAGATGAAGGTGGGTATTGGGCAGAAGTGCCATCTATTCCTGGTTGCGTTACCCAGGGAGACTCTTTTGACGAGTTGTTAAGTAATATTTACGAAGCTGTGGAAGGTTGTTTGTCTGTTGATGTTCAAGACATTGTTATCTCAAAAAATGATAAAATAATGGAGATAGCAATTTGAAGGCAGTTAGTGGAAAGCGCTTTTGCCGCCTTTTAGAATTGAAAGGATGGATGTCGAAGCGTATTACTGGAAGTCACCATATTTACGCTAAAACAGGGAATCTCGCCCGCATATCTGTTCCTGTGCACGGCAATGTTCCATTAAAAATAGGATTGCAAAGGCATTTAATGAAGATAGCTGAGATAGTTGAGTCAGAATTGTGATGCCATCGTGCAAAATAGCCTAAAATATACCCGTCCAAATTCATATTCTACGAATTTAGACAAAATCGTGATTATGACCCCGGTTTTGTCTGTGTCTGACCGTGTGTGTCAGTGGCTATTAAAATAAATGATAAAAACCAAAAAAATCTACATCGCCGGTCATCGCGGCTAAGTCGGCTCTGTCATTGTCGAGTAGGCAAGTTTTTATAGCTGTTGGAGAGATAATATGTATTTAACCCAATTGGAAAAAGACGACATTATCTAGGGTAAGGTGAACTATGAAAGATGAAAGCAGAGCATGGCTGATCTACGCCGAGGAAAACCTGTGACCACTCCAACCATCCCGACCCGCGAAGAATTCCCTGATAACCGCCTTTCTGCCCTTGTCTGTGTCCGTCTGGTGCGCCAGGCTAAGCCTGGCCAATCTTGTGCCTTGAAAAGTAGGCACTATGTTAATTGCTTGCTCAACATATAGCAGAGCGGGCGGAGCCCGGAGTAATCTTGGTTTCCGAAGCCCCGCCGAGTGAACCCGCGAGCCGTAATGCAAATGTACTCGTTTCGGCCTCGTTACACATTTTGAGAGTGGCCAGCCTGCCGGATCAAGGTGAAGCCCGTTGTCAATGGTGAAGCAACAAGTAAATGCAGCCATTGGGCCTCCCGGGGTGATTGGAGACAGCGCGTGGGGAAAGATTGGTCGAGGAACCTGGGAGACCCGGCTTGGCGGCTCTGTTGATTCTGGAACCAATTTTGAAGAAGATTTTGAAGATTTTTCCTATGGTTTCAGGCCCGGCCGCTCTGCTCATCAGCACCCCAATAACCTTCGGGCGTAACTAAAAAATAGTAATTTGAAGAGGTCTCTAATCATGGTTATGTCAACCTTGCAACAATACACACCGTCCATTCTTCAGATTGCGGATCGGTATGGAGCGAGAAAAATTCGGGTTTTCGGTTCCTTTGCCGATGGTAATGTCGATGATAACAGCGACCTGGACCTTTTGGTCGATCTTGAACAAGGGCGCGACCTCCTTGATCTGATCGGGTTCAAACAAGAGCTTGAGGAGCGTATCAGTCGTAGGGTGGATGTTGTGACAGAAAAGGGGCTAAGCCCATACCTGCGTGAAACTATTCTCAGTCAGGCAAGACCGCTATGAAAGATGACTTGGTTTACCTGCGTCACAACCCTGGCCTTGCCGTTCTTGTACCCATTTGTCAAGCCTGACCCCGTTTCCTGACCTTCAAGTTCACGACCCCTATGTCAAACATTGGTGGGAACTCGAAAAACAAGATACCTATCCGGCCCCCGGCCACTCCTGGTCCCGCTTTTTCCGCAATCAAGAGAGCCTCTCCGATATTCGCATCAGCAAAGATCTGAAAGCCTCCCTCAAAGGCGTCGATGCCGTCATCCTCGCCGTCCGCCACGACGCCTATAAGGAACTCGAACCCGAACAAATAATCGCCATGGTCGGCAATCCCGCCGTCATCATCGACTGCTTTGCCATGCTCAGCGATACCCAGATCAAAACCCTCTTTGCTGTGGCCATATGAAACGATTGAAGGAAGAGGTTGCAGAAAAGTGAATTTACAGTTAATAAATACATATCGCCGAATAAATTTAAGTACTGTTTCTTTTAGGAGGATAAAATGCTGGCTACAGAAAAATTGGAAGCAGAAAATCTGATACAAAAGCTTCCGGATGAGAGTACCTTTGAGGATATTCAGTACCATCTCTATGTTGCAGAGAAGCTGAAAAATGCTCGACAACAAATAAAAGATAGAAAAATTCATTCGCAGTCAGAAGTGGAAAAAAGGCTTGATAAATGGATTATGAAGTAATTTGGACGGAAGAATCATTGTGTGATGTTGAGTCAATCGCCAAATATATCGAAAAAGATTCATTTTTCTATGCGAGTTCAGTTGTGACAAAGATTATCGATACAACAAAGAATCTTGAATTATTTCCTTTTGCAGGGCGTATTGTACCTGAAGAAAATGATGATTCTGTAAGAGAGCATTTTGTGTATAATTACAGGGTTATTTATGAGGTTAGGGGGCGAGTGGTTTATGTATTGGCTGTTGTGCATGGAAAGAGAGTACTTTACCCTGAGTTTCAAGAAAGAATAAATAACCAGTAGTATGCTAATTGAAGTTGACGAACTCCTTTATACGTCACGAAGAAAAAATATGACTAACAAAACTTCGACTAACTCAACCATATCCATAAACTCGACCTGAGAAAAATTCCTTTTCCCCGTCGAAGCCGACTTCCAGGCCGAAAACAACCGTCTTTTGCCCTTGTCTGCCTTTGTCTGTGTGCGTCCAACAACCTCCACCAGCCCCACACCGGTTATTAAGTCAAAGGTTTAGGTCGGACGCCGCCATATGAAGAAATTGCTGGAAAGTAGTAGAAAAATAAGGAACCAAGCACTACCCATCTGAAATGAGGTGAGAAAATGAGACCAGAAGAAATTAAACTTGAAATTGACAGATTGGAATTAGCTGAAAAATTGCTACTTGTCGAAGATGTATGGGATTCCATCGCCATAAGTAACTTTGAACTCCCGATGCCTGAGTGGCAGAAAAAAGAGTTGGATAGAAGGTACCAGGAATATAAGAGAGGAAAACTTGATTTGCATGACTGGGAGTCAACGCATGATGAATTGCGCGGGAAATATAAATGAAATTGAGCTATACTACCAGGGCCAAAGATGATTTAGATATTGCCATTGCCTGGTATGAAAAGCAGCGACGAGGGTTAGGGTTCGATTTTTGATAACAGACAGCACCCTGGCAAGCGACCAGAATAAGTATTCTGACGATTGCAGGTTCAGATTAAATCGGGATTGTGCGTCGGTTTTGTCTGTGTTCGTCGGTGTGTGTCAGTGGCTATAAAAAATTTACCTAAAAGGAAAACCCACGATTACTCCAACCATTTCTGTCAGCCCCCCAATAAAGATCGCTTAATGAAAAGTTTAACGGAAGAACGTCGCACTCAAATTTTACAAGAAACTGAGGAGCTTCATACGCGGATAAAACAGAAGTTATTGCAAAGCTAAAAGAGTATAAAAAGCTTCTTGCAAAACAGATGAAGTTTGATGATCTAGTTTTATTTGGTGTTTATGCTGATTGAAAATTCATATCCGAAAGTTGACTTTTCAATGCTTGTGCGCTAATATAGTACCTATGATAAAACGCAAACATGATAAAGATGAGTTGCTGACGCTGATGGCCGAGTTCCCGGTTACTGCTATTTTAGGGCCGCGTCAGTCCGGGAAAACAACTCTTGCCCACGAATTCAAGGCAGACCATTTTTTTGATCTGGAAGATCCAACCGATCAAGCGATGCTAGCGGAAGCAAAACTTGCGCTGGAACCACTTTCAGGGTTGATTGTCATCGATGAGATTCAGCGAATTCCCGAACTTTTTCCCTTAATCCGTTATTTAGTCGATACCCGAAAAGATCAGCGCTACCTGATTCTCGGCAGCGCTTCGCGAGACTTGATTCGTCAATCGTCGGAATCACTGGCCGGAAGGATTGCCTACCATGAACTGCAAGGCTTTCGTATGATTGACGTGGGCGTTGATCAGTGGCGGAAACTGTGGTTAAACGGTGGCTTGCCGCTGGCGTTTATGGCTCGCAGCGATGCTCAAAGCCAACGTTGGCGACAACAATATATTGCCAGTTTTCTGGAGCGCGATATTCCCCAGTTTGGCATTACCATTCCGGCAGCAACGTTGCGACGATTCTGGACCATGTTATGTCACTATCACGGACAAACCGTCAATTATTCCGAGTTTGCTCGTTCATTTGGCATTTCAGATATGACGGTCCGCCGCTACCTTGATATTCTTGAGGGTACATTCATGGTACGTCTGCTGCATCCGTGGCATATGAATACGAGTAAACGGCTGGTCAAAAGTCCCAAACTTTATGTCCGTGATTCAGGGTTGCTTCATTCCCTTTTATCTGTAGGATCTGAGCGTGATCTTATGACCCATAACAAGCTTGCTGCATCTTGGGAGGGATTTGCCCTTGAGATCGTAATTCGTGCCATTGGCAAGCGCAGTGAGGAACTCGCTTTTTGGGCGACGCACTCAGGTGCCGAAGTTGATCTTTTCTGGCAGGATCAAGGATGCAACTGGGCCATTGAATATGAGTATGGAAGTACACCCAAATTGACACCATCCATGAAGAGCGCGGTTAAGGATCTAACACTTGAGCACCTTTGGGTAATTTATCCCGGAGAAAGAATGTATTCCCTGTCTGACCGAATCAGTACCCTGCCGCTAGCCAGCATTCCTCCTGAATGGCATTACAAATGAAAAAAACCGGCTGACCCACCTAAACTTGCACAAAATATTGTACAAGTTTAGGTGGGTATGTTATATTCCGATGTATCGACAGTATCCCACGTTTGTGGATTAAGGAGGCTATAATGCGGGTTGTCAACTTTAGTGAAGCTAGAAATAATTTGAAATCTGTTCTCGATCAAGTTGTTGATGATGTCGACTACACTGTAATCACCAGGCGGGATTCAGAAAATGCGGTGGTTATGTCCCTGAACACCTTTAATAGCTATATGGAGACATTTCACCTTCTCAGGTCGCCCGCTAATGCCGCACATCTGGCAAAATCAATTGCACAATTTAAAGATGGAAAAGTTCAAGAAAAGGGATTGATTGATGGGTAGACTACTTGCCTGGACGGATGAAGCATGGCAAGGATACCTCTATTGGCAATCACAGGATAGAAAAACCCCCAAGCGGATTAATAGGTTGCTTGAAGATGCAAAGAGGCAACCTTTTGTAGGAATTGGTAAGCCGGAACCGTTGCGCGAAAATTTGTCCGGCTTTTGGTCTCGTCGAATCGACGAGACCAATCGTTTAGTGTATGCCGTCGATGACAGCTTTATCACTATTATATCTTGTCGATATTATTACTTGTCGTCTTGATTTTGTTTTTTTTCAGTTAAATGCTGTAGATCGCGTAAATATGAGCGGGTTTAGAGGAAATAGGGATTATGCCCAGGTTTTTCCCGTAAAGTGGATAAATAGGTATTATGTCCCCGGTTTTGTCTTGTCCCCGGTTTTGTCTCTCCGGTTTTGTCTCGGTTTTGTCTGTGTCCGTCGGTGTGTGTCTGCGACCATCGGAAGTGCCCTTGTGG
>CAYWGC010000073.1:0-11367 GCA_964457755.1 uncultured Thermodesulfobacteriota bacterium
TGCGATGCGGCGCAAAACTTTTTGAAAGGGAGGGAATGACAGTTGACTGCTACCTCGAGCTGACGTCTCAACTTAAAATAAAAAAAGAAAAGATATTACCTTCGGCGGATTTGCAAGAGCAGGTTTATCTGGTTATCAAAACTGAAGTGCAAAGACTGTTGGGGATTTGAAATTTACCCACAAGGGACAAAGATTTCCATAAATTAACGGCTGAGACGCAAAATAAAATAAGCTTCTTAGACCATGAAGGTGAGATAATATCAAATGATGAAATCAGATTCAAAAGACACAATTGAGGTAATCTTCAAGCGCGCCATCGAAATTGAATACAAATTAGCCTATCTTTACAAAGAATTCGCGCAACTATTCTCACATATTCAGGACATCTCGATTTTCTGGAAAAGCTTGACTGCGGATGAGGAAAATCACGCAAAAACGCTAAAAGATGTTCGCAAAGCCTTGACTCATAAGCAGCTTCTATCGCCCTGTGACAAAGAAATATTGGAAAAAATTGCCGGAATCCAACGCCTGCAGAATAAGGTCCTATCTAAATCAGTCAAGAACTTGGATGATGCATATGAACTGGCTCACGAATTGGAGTTCTCTGAAATAAATGCTGTATTTAAATTACTAGCAACTAAGTTCGTCCCGTCTGAAAAACGGAAACAATTTGTGGTTTCGGAAATAGAGCAGCACCAGCAAAAACTCACGGATTTTAGCCATAATTTTGGAGATCGATTTTGGCGAAAAAAGATCAACATTCACGATGTTTGACATGGTCAACCTCTATTCAGAAAAAGAGCATTCTCGGACAGCCTCCTAGTTGAAGTGGATGCAAAGCTGCTGCCAAATAATATCACACGTTTCATTTGGTCTTAAACGACGACCCTGTCCTAAGCGCAAGGAGGTAACTTCATAACCCACAAGGAAGATAACCCCGATACCCGAGAATCGGCATCTCAAAGATATGGACCTTCGGAACAAAAGGAATTGAACAGACCCAGTACGCATGACTTTTATTCTACTTTTTTTCCATCTGCTCCAAGATTTCATACATGCTGAGGAGAGAGATCAACCTGGAAAGGGTTGACTCCGCACCTTGATTGGCGTTGATGCCGGTGGGCTGAATAGCATCGCAACACCCTCCCGTCTTAAAGTCATAAATCTGTTCGTTCAAATCATTACTGCCCAGAAACCAGTCGAGACAACGATGCCCCTGGTCAAGCCATTTTATCTCACCGGTAGAACGGAAGGCCGCGGCACAAGCGCCGATCAGGCACATGACCTCAATGGGCTGTTGATCAAAATTGGAGGTAGGGCCATTTCGATTGTGCCAGTTCAAATTGCCGACAACTGAAAGATGGCCTTCCGGCGCCTGCTGTTTCTCCAACAGCCAGGAGAGAGAATCGATGCCCATTTTAAACATTTCGGGATTGGGGATCCACTGCCCAGCCAGAATCAAGGCATGGGACAATTTGGCGTTGGCATAGGTAAGTTTATTTTCACACCACAACCAGTCCGAGCTGGAACCTTTCTGAAAGTACTTCACTAAAAGAAAGAGCCCATAAACAAGATGTAAAACGTCAAGAAATTCTGGCCAGTATTGCTGGAATCAAAAGAAAACAAAACTTCCCCTTAACTAAAATCAACGAACAAAAGGTAGAACTATTTTGCTCTGCCATTCAAGAAAAGCTTCTCGACAAATCGGCAAATTTCGGCAAGGGATATTTGCAGTTATTAGTTGATGAGATTTTAGGAAATGGAAATGAGATCAAAATGAAGGGGGAAAAGGCGGCAATTGCTGGAGCAATAACAAAAATGGGCACTCCTAAAAAAGAAGTGCCCATTATCGTTGATGCTTGGCTCCCCGGGACGGGCTCGAACCGCCGACCTAGTGGTTAACAGCCACCCGCTCTACCGACTGAGCTACCGAGGAACAAAGTGGAAGGGCTTATAACTTAGAGGCGTTTGCCTGTCAAGTATTTTTTACTGTTTTTCGGGCTTAAATTAATCCCGGGAACGACCAACTAAACGTACGGCAATAACGAAAAACAGGATTCCGACAGCGGTTAATAGTAGATAAGGGGAAAATCCGGGATTCTCTTTTAAGAGAGAGGCTCGAATCGCCGTCGAGGCGTGGGTCAAAGGGAGCAGGGTCAAAGGTTTCTGGACCCAGATCGGCAATCTCTCTAGAGGGAAAAAGGTACCTCCGAGAAATGCCATCGGGGTAATGAAAAAGTTGGAGAGCATCGCTTGGTCGGCATGCGACCTGACAACCATAGCGAGACCGACGGCGAGAGAGGCAAAAACAAAACTGTTTAAAATGGTGCCGCACCAGAAAAGCGGATTATAGTAGGCCAGCGAAACCCCAAAAGGAAAACCGATTGCGATAATAATAAGGACTGAAATATGAGCCCGCGTCATGCCGGCCAGAACTTCGCCGGCAACATAAGCCGAGTTGCTGATCGGGGCGGCCTGAAACTCATCAAAAACATGGAAGTAGAAGCGGGTGATATTAATTTCACTGGAGATGGAAAAAGCCTGGATCATCGAACTCATAGCGATCAGGCCGGGCAGGAGAAAATCGACATAGCGATGCCCGCCGACAAGCTGATGGCCGCCCATGGCATAACCGAAAGCCACCATATAGAGCAATGGGGAAACTGCCATTGACGGCAGCATCCGCGGTAGACGCTGGCGCATGACCAAGATCTCCCGATAGTAAATTGCGAACCAACCACGAAACATAAAACACCTGCAACAGTACCATTTTTGAGCAAAAAAAAAGGCACAAACCATTCAGCCTACCCGCAAATTCCGGGGACACGAGGCATCAATGCCTTGACCAAGGTATAAGATTATACCTTTGCCGACAAATCTTCAACCATAAAAAACCAGGAAAACGCTTAAAAGTTGACAAGCAACCAGGCAATTGAGTATGTAGTGGCGCGAAGATAGACTCTGTTTATAATCTTCTCGAAATCACCGAATTAACCAAAAAATGGGGTTACGACGATGACAAAATCTGTAACCATTGAAAAAAATGATGGCTATGCCCGCCTTAAACTTAATCAACCGACAAAGGCCAACGCCTACAGCCCCGAAATGGCCAAAGAACTCTGGAATGCGGTACGCACTCTGCGTTGGGATAACGAGGTCAAAGCCGTCCTCTTGGAAGCTGAAGGGCCGATATTTTCCGGTGGCGGCGATATATTAAATTTTCAGCAGAGTCTTGACAACGACAACATCAGCGACTCTATTGAAGAGCTCTCTGCAACCTTAAATGCCACAGCATTGGCCATGCGCCGCATGGAGAAGATTTTTGTCTCTCTGATTGACGGAGTCTGTGCCGGAGCCGGTGTCGGACTGGCCCTGGCCGCAGATATCAGTCTGGCGACCGAAAATGCTCTCTTTGTCGCCGGCTATATCGGCATTGGCGCAGTCCCCGACGGGGGCAGCAGTTTTGCCGTCATTGAAGCCCTGGGGCGCCCGCGGGCAGCTGATTTTTTTCTCAACAACGGCCGCATCGACGGAGCTAAAGCGGCCGAGATTGGTCTTGTCAGCCGCTTTGTCAAGAGTGATAAAGCTCAGGAAGAAGCTCTGAAAATGGTACGTTCATTAAGTCGCGGACCGCGCCGGGCCCAGGCCTTAACTAAGGATGTATTGTCGAAAGCACCAGGAATATCATTGGCCGAATATCTCGAAAATGAACGCCAGGGGATTATTGCCGCATCAACAACCCAAGATTTCAGGATTGGCGTCGGCTCTTTTCTGAAAAAAGAAGCCCCCGAATTCAAGGGTGAGTAAAAGAGGAGTAAAAGAAAAAATGTCCGTAACCAAAGGAATTATCCTCGCTGGCGGGGCTGGCAGCCGCCTCTACCCGCTCTCCAAGGTAGCCAGTAAACAGCTGATGCCAATTTACGATAAACCGATGATCTACTATCCACTGGCAACCATGATGATGGCTGGCATCCGTGAGGTTCTGATCATCTCGACGCCCCATGATCTGCCGCGTTTTGAAGATCTTCTAGGCGACGGCTCCGATCTCGGCATCGAGATCTCCTACACCGCTCAAGAACGGCCTGAAGGGATTGCCCAGGCTTTTATCCTGGGACGTGAGTTCATCGACCGACAACCGGTCTGCCTGATCCTCGGCGACAACATCTTCTACGGTAAATATCTTTTTCTTGACCCGATCCGCAATTTTTCGAGTGGAGCCCTGATTTACGGCTACTGCGTCAAAGACCCGGAACGTTATGGGGTTGTCGAATTTGACAAAAACGGTCGCGCCATCAGCCTCGAAGAGAAACCAAAACAGCCAAAGTCAAATTTTGCGGTTCCCGGACTCTATGTCTACGATCATCAAGTTGCCGATCTCGCTGCCAAAATGCAGCCTTCGGCCCGGGGTGAGCTGGAAATCACCGATTTAAACCGCATCTATTTAGAAAAAAATGAGCTCAATGTCCAAAAGATCGGTCGAGGGGTAGCCTGGCTCGATACCGGAACCCATCAAAGCCTGCTTGAGGCGAGCCACTTTATCGGCACCCTGGAACAACGCCAGGGATTGAAATTTGGTTGTCTGGAAGAGGTTGCCATGCGCATGGGTTTTATCGATCCGGCAGGGCTGGAAAGAGCTCTGCAAAAGATGCCAATTTCGCCTTACCGAAGCTATCTTGAAGAAATTTTACGCGAAGAGCGAGAAGCCTTGTAACAAGTCGAATTCAAAAGTTAAGTTACAAAGGATAAGAACAAAGCTTGACAAATGGCGGAACCAAGATTCAATCTACATAATTATGACGGCCGCCATGTATCAAGTAATGACCCCAATCGAGACAGGTTGTACCTGAACAGTGCAAAAGGATAATAAAAATCATGAAAACTATTCTAGTTACCGGTGGACTTGGCTTTATCGGCAGTAATTTTATCCAGCTCCTGCTTAATGATTTTTCTGACTATCGGGTTATCAACCTTGATGCCTTAACCTACGCCGGCAACCCCGAGAATCTCAAAGATCTAGAGACTGACTCACGCTATCTTTTCGTGCGTGGCGATATCGGTAATCGCGAACTGATTGATGGCCTCCTCGAAAAAGAGAGACCGGATTTTATAGTGAACTTTGCAGCTGAGTCCCATGTTGACCGCAGCATTACCGGGCCCGCTGCCTTTATAGAAACCAATATCGTCGGCACTTTCACCCAGCTGGAAGCTTTTCGCGGTTACTGTAGTGCCGGCAACCAGTGCCGTTTTCTCCAGGTTTCGACCGATGAAGTTTACGGTTCACTAGGCGCGGAAGGCTATTTTACCGAAGAAACCCCCTACAGTCCCAACAGCCCTTATGCGGCGAGCAAAGCTTCTGCCGACCATCTGGTTCGGGCCTATCATCACACCTATGGTCTTGATACCCTGATTACCAACTGTTCCAACAACTACGGCCCCTATCAATTCCCCGAAAAGCTGATCCCCTTAATGATCAGTAACGCCCTTGAAGGGCGCGCTCTGCCGGTCTATGGCGACGGTAAAAATGTGCGCGACTGGCTCTATGTCGAGGATCATTGCCGCGCCTTGGAACTGGTAATGCATCAAGCGAACGCCGGTGAAACCTACAATATCGGCGGCCACAACGAGATGGAGAACATTGAGCTGGTTCGACTTTTATGCAACTCCCTTGATGCCCGCCTCGGCCCCCTGCCGGATGGTCGCAAACGTACAGATTTGATCACGTTTGTCGGTGACCGCCAGGGACATGACCAACGCTACGCCATTGATGCTAAGAAGATTAAAGATGATTTGGGTTGGGAACCTCAGACCGATTTGGCTAAAGGCATGGAGATGACCATCGACTGGTATCTTAATAACCAAGAGTGGCTTAAGCAGGTACGCGACGGCAGTTATCAGAAATACTATCAAGAGATGTACGACAAACGCTGATGGCGTCGAAAAAGCTTCACCTGCTTCGTTACGCTACAACCTTCGTCACTGCGGCGTACTTATTGTACGCCTCATTCCTCAGATTTTGCGTGCCTCACATCTGAAGCTTTTTCTTTGCCATCCATCTAAGACTCCGGGCGGCAGTAGATATCTTCGGCCTGCCGCGGCAGGCAGTGGACCTGTTTGGCGGCAACGTTGAGTTCGACTTCGACACCGACACGCAATTTCTTTTGCTCAATTTCACGATTGGAAGCAAAAACCAGCAAACGCTGACCCTGCTGCATCAACTCAAGCAAAACTGTAACCCCGCTCTGAGCAATTATCTGAACAATCTGATATCCAGAAATTCGGTTATCAAGGGCACCATCTAGAACCTCAAACAAGTTGAGATACTCGGGCCGCAGACAGACCCAGACATCCCCTCCCGGAACCGGGAAAGAGGTTGAGATAAGCTGAGTCCCGGCAACTTCGACAAGAGCCTTTCCCCCAGCCCGATGCTCTATAATCCGACCCGGTAAAATATTTCTGGTGGCTGTAAAATGGGCCACAAAGCGGGAAACTGGACGCAAAAATATCTCCTCCGGCGGCCCCATCTGCACAACTTTTCCCTGATCAAGAACCAAAACCTGATCCCCCATATAGCGGGCTTCATTATGATCGTGTGTAACATAAAGCATCGTCACGTTATATTTTTTCTGGATTTTTTTTATCAAGAGAGCCAGCCGTTCCCGGCTCGCGGCATCAAGAGCCGAAAGCGGCTCATCCAACAATAGCACCTCAGGCCGCAACACCATACAGCGTGCCAAAGCGACCCGTTGCTGCTGACCCCCAGAGAGTTCCGCCGGAAAACGTTTAAGCAGATGCTCGATCTTAAGTTCGACCGCCACCGCTTTGAGCCATTTTTTCTGCTCTGCAAGCAGAGCCCGCCGGGCCTGGAGACCAAAAAGAATATTGGCCTCAGCCGTCATATTTGGGAAGAGGGCATAATCTTGAAAAACAAAACCGATCTTTCTCTCCTGGGGAGAGAGCGGCCCCAAATCCTGCCCGGCATAAGAGAGCTTACCACCCTGGTTGCGGCGGAGTCCTGCAACCACCTCCAGCAATTTACTCTTGCCCGCCCCGGAATTTCCGAGAACCACCAAGGATTGCCCAACCGACAGCTGGAAGCTGATTTGTTCCAGAATTGGTTGCCGATCTATCACCAGAGAGATCTTATCAAGTATCAGAGTCAACGCCGTCTCTCCCCCAGCAGGTTAACCAGCATCAGCACCAGAAACGAAAGCAGAACAAGTAGCAGCGAAAGACCGTCGGCAACCCCCGCATCGCCACCCATCGCTTTAGAATAAATCATTATAGGTATGGTTTTCAAACGCCCGGCAACCATCATGGTGGCCCCGAATTCACCGATCGCCCGGGCAAAAGCGGTAATCACCCCGGCAACTAAAACCGGGCGCGAAAACGGTAAAAGAACCTTGACAAAAGTCGTATATTCATCCGCCCCCAAAGAGTGGCTGGCCTTGACCAAAGAGTCCGGAACCTGTTGAAAAGCGGAGCTTGCGGCCTGCATCATTAATGGCGTTATAACAAAAAACTGAGCCATGACCAAAGCCGTTGTCGTAAACATTAACTGCAGGGAAAAAGCTTGATAGAGGGGGCCGCCGATAAGGCCATAGCGGCCAAAAGCAAGGAGCAACATATAGCCTGCCGCCGACGGCGGCAACACCAAAGGTAGGGAAAAAAAAGTTTTAAGCCAGCGGCCGCCGGCTTTTTTTCGATAGGTAAAGTGGTAACCCAGAACCGTCCCGACCACGGCCGCCAAAGCGGTGGCCAGCAAAGCGGTGATCAGACTGGTACCAACGACAACCAGAACCTGTTTATTAAGCAGTGAGCTTAAACTATCAGACCCCGCAAAAGAGTGCAAAAGCGCGGCAAAGGGGGATCCAAAAAAGAGGCCCGCCATCAGGATAACCAGCATCATCAGGGCGGAAAAAGCGGAAATTTTCATTACTTAAAGACCGCTACGACAAGATCATTCTCCATAAATATTCGGGTATTGTCGGCCAGCCCTTGCCGTTTAAGCTCATTCACATAAGAGGGATTGGCGGAGAGAAAAATATCGGCACCACAGACACCGACCGCCCCCTGAACAATCTTCTGATAGAGTTTTCCGGAACCGGCAAATTCACATTCAACCTCAATCCCGCTCGCTTTCCGATACTCCTGCACGAGATACAACAAAACATCATAAAAGACTGCGGCCGCGAAAATCGTCAGAAATTTTTGGGTTGAAACATTCTGATTATCGCTGGAAATCGTAGTTGAACCGGCTCGATTGGCAAGCGGAACTGAGTCAGGGAGAGGGCGAAAACCATACGCCTGCCAGACACCCTTTTGTTCAGGCGCCAAGAGCCAATTGATAAAGTCTAATGCCAAAAGCGGAGATAAGGTTCCTTGCAGACGGGCATAAGCGTATTCAGGCGAGACCGAAAAAACGGTGGGGATTTCAACTACAGCTATTTTATCTTTAAATTTAAGGGTATCGCTGCGATAGACAAAGCCAGCATCAACCTCACGCCGCAAAACCTTGTCAAGCAGAGCCCTGACATGGCTTTCATAGGTGATAATGTTTTTTTCGATAGCCGCGGCGGTTGCGGCCTCGTGCTGTTGCATCCGGACAAGAACCTGCTGAGCATAGAGACCGGCAGGCCCCATCTCGGGGTCAACAATCCCAACCCGGACTCCCGCCCCAGCCAAATCAGCTATCTTTTTTAATTTAAGCGCAACTTCCGGAGGCTGATTCTGACAAGCACCAACACTAAAAATAAGTAATAAAAGTATTAACGGAAATACCTTTTTCAACAACTCGCAAATCGTATTCAATTACGCTTAACTCACAACCGGAGCCGTACCAGACACTGTCTTCTTGGCTTTTGGGGCTTTTGCTTTGCGAGTTGTCGTCGCAGCGACAGCCGGCTCTTTCCGGGCCTTGCCGCCACGCAACAGGCCCACAGCCGCATCACGATTTTTAGCTATGTAAAAAGATAACTCTTCTAGCTGTTCAGAACTCATCTCTAATTTTGAAGACTCTAAAAAAGTGTACATCTGATCAGAGATGTCGAGAAGTTTATCATAAGCATCAGCCTCTTTTTTGGAGGTAAACGTCATCTTCTGCTCTCCATTCCTGACCACGATATATTGCACGATAACGGCCATTCCATCTCTCCTGAAAGTATGACATCCAACATAGTCTAAATTTAAATCTACCCTTAACGGTTAAAATCATCCCGATAGCCCTAACAAATTTACCAGATTAAGTAAAGAGCAACTTAAACTCAGCCGTTTTTGTTGTCGACAAAGATGCTCGGGTCAGTCAAGTCAACTAGGTTTTTGAAAAAATCTTTGCCAAAAGTGAGGCCGAGGTTGAAGGCCAACTCTGCGGCAATGCCATTGGCTGCATCTTTCCCCTGACCGCCGGTAGAGATTGCGGCACCCTTAAAGAGTGTGAAAGTTGCCGGATCTGCGGCGTCATCGGCAAAGCCCTGACCGAGAAAACCTCCTCAGATGGAGAACTGACCAGCCGCAGCTTTATAATTTCCGGCGAGACCATCACAGATTCAACTCAGTACCAACCAACCCTTAAAGATTTTCATAGGCATCAGCAGTAAACCGAGGTGAACATATAGCCAGAAAAACTAAATCATCATGACCAATATTCTTAATACGTTGACGGCACATAGCAGGAATTATCACAACGTCTCCTACTTTAACCTCCTGTGGCGGCAGGTCTCCAACCTCCATCAAACCTTTTCCTTTGAGAATATAATATCTCTCAGTAACCCCTTTAAGTCTATGCCAACAAGTTGTAACTCCAAGCTCCACTCTCGCTTGAGCAATTGAGACATCAGAATCTTCAGAATTATTGGATAATTCTGTAATGTAACATCTTTCAGCTGTGTAAAATTCGGTAACAGTGTTTTGTTTTCTTATGAATTCTGACATTTGTCCCCATTGATTATCAATAAATCATATTAGCCGAATTAAACCCCCTGATGTTCATCAGTCTTATTTTCTCTTCTTACGATTAGCCTTTCTGGATTTTTTCGCAATTTTATTTTTGGCTTTCGCTTTCTTTGCCACATGAACGGTTGATGCTAAATTCAATTTTGAATGATTTTTGATGGAAGAAGTTGATAGAAGTTTACCCGCTTTTTTATCTTGATTAAAACTGGCCCACCACGACATACTATCATGAACACTTAACGACTGGACCCTGTCAAATTTTTCATATAATTCTTGCAGACATTTATTTTTACCTTTGGCCAATGCTTCATCAAACTCTTCGCGAGAGATGTATGCAAAATCGACAATTCCAGCATCATACGCCCTAATAATTACGGGCATCAGTTCTTCAGGATAGAGGTCGCAGACACAACAGGCTAATGTCGCAGTAAGACTCGACTCACCAGACTTCTCATATTCGGCAAATAAATCTCGGTAGTATGACAATACCTCTTCACGGCTGATAAACCCCTCGATAACACCGTACATGACAGATTCGATTGCCGACCCTCTACAATATTCATCGGCATCTTGATTTTGCACCAACTCTTTTATCCTGGTCAGATAGCCGCCACACGTATTGAGTAAGACTACATGCAAATTGCCGGTAACACAATCACCGAACAGATCACCTGATAATTTTCCGGGCAAACTGAAAATATCTACGATAACATCGTGGGCTTCAACTTCTCTGAAATATCCCAACAACATAAAAGCATAGATATGGCCAAAGTAATTATTTTCTTGATCTGCATATTTTTCAGGATCGGCCAGAACATCCTTCAATACATTGATAAAGCATGGAGTAATTTCATCTTGTAATGCAATGGCGGCACTAACTTCTTGCCTTTTATAGACACCATCATATTTTTCAAAAGAAGCCAAAATTTCGTTGATAGTCATAGTGCTTAATATACCTCACTTCATAACAACCATTATAATTGTTAACAGTACCACATTTTCAGATATCTCTGCGTTGGATATAGCCAATCAATAATAATGTCAAAAAGAAATGACTCTAAACAACAAAAAGCCTCACTCCCTAATATTAATAGCGGAAGTGAGGCTTTTAAAATATCAGATCTACTAACCGGCACAATCAAACCGGCGGTCGGCCTTTGTGATGGAGCATTTTGTGACCGGCGCAAGAAACAAGTTCATCCCACCACTCTGGATAACAATGACAACCACCCCACCGCAACCGAATCGGTTCTTTTTTTATAGTAATTTCTGGCCAAACCATCCGCCCGGTTACAGCTACATTAATTAGTAAAGGGGTAGGTGTTTCACTCTCATTGAGACAGAGGGCATAAGGCCATCACTCATCTAAAAACAAACAAGGGGTTACAGCCATAAGACTGTAACCCCTTGTAATTATTG
>CAYWGC010000074.1:0-11329 GCA_964457755.1 uncultured Thermodesulfobacteriota bacterium
CAAGGCCCAGAGTGAAGATCCAGACCAATTCTTATAATATGGAACTGTTGTCTAGTAAGGGATACAAACCTCCTGCGCAGATTATCTATGTGGAAGCGGCAATTGGAAATAATGAATTTGGCCCGCTTAAGCTTCTCTTCTGTTAAAGGGTGAGGAAGAAGGACGTCAGAACCGTGAATTGTAAGGCTGTAGGGAATGCCGGTTAGGGCGTTGAGGAAAATGGCAATCGACGCGGCTCCAAAGGCAAAATGGACATGAACGTGGCTGACCTTGTTGGCTCGAAGGTATTCCGCGAGTAAGCTGGCTCCACCTAAATGTTTTAAATTCTCAATTTTTTGAAAGGCAAAATCATCTTTCAACGCCAATGCCAAACGCACACACTTTATATACCTCCTCGGAGTTTTGAAAAACGCCCTTATATTCGCGAGCAGGTAGCTGGAAATACCTTGCTCTGCCAAATAGTAGGTGCGATTAATAAATTCTCTGTCTTGAGGGTGGTATTCTCCATCAGCAGGACTTCTATTTGCTATTAACAATACGGGAAAGCCCTCTTTTTCCAAGGCATGAACCTCCCTTTGAAGAAAGGTAGTCGATATTGTTGGAAATTTTGAAAAAAAATAGGCAACCTGCACTATCAGCACCCCGAATTTTTTCTTTTATCTAGACCTTTGTTGTGGCTCAGTAACTGATTTTTCATTTGTAATCATAAATCCATACAATAGCAAAGAATTGCTATCTATCCCATGCGCAATGCATAATTAAAAGTACTACAGATTTCGTAAGCCCTCTTCAGGGATATCTTGGAAGGGATTTGATTATGCATTTTTGCGGCCAGGTCTGGTAAACCATAAAAAAGTAAATCATCCGTTCCCCTTATTCCTCTATCAAATCCGTACGAGGTGGTGGAGCCGTATCCAGGCCAACAGAAGCCTGGCCGGAGTGATCAGGCGGATATATGTTTACAGAGAGTTCTCTGTTACCAATGCGAACAATTGTCTCATTTGGCTTTGGTGTATAAAAGCACAATCCTGAAAGTTCATTTTCGAGAGGCACGCGGGAACCATTTAAAGGATCATTGAGAGAAAGTAGCTTGATTACAAGCTTCTTCCCTTCTTGAAACGCCTGCCATGTGAGATATCTGTTAACTAACCAGTAGTCCAGCAGGTGACCAGTCGGAGCCACCCAGATATCTCCGTTATTGTAATGGCGCGCCAAACCGAAAAGGGCTTCTTCATCCGGCCCGGGGAACAGTTTGTCGCCATGCTCACGTGGTAGTCCCAGATGAGTGTAAAGAATTAAATAACCCTCTTTTTCAAGAAGTTCATTCAACACCCGAGGTGATAAACTATAGCGCAATGTGTGACGTGTTGGTAAACTCCACACACCTTGAGAACATCGATTGAATCGGGTAAATCCTATTATCTGAGTACCATCGCATAAAATTACAGGGTGGCCTAAACCTGTAAGCTGAGATGCCTTTCTTGTCTGATTCTTGCGACCTGTAAGGGATTTAATCGTATTTTTTAATATGTTAACACTCAGCCTTGCACAGATCCTGGGTGATTGGCGTTTTAGGCGCCCAGAGAGCGGCCAGGGGAGAACCTCTGACCACCAGTAAAACTTAATGCCCAGGTCGTGGATGAGATCTGATGTATAGTAGGGAGATTGAGGATCATCACCTTTATAGGCCGGCTGGAGCCTTGCTTTCAGGTTTTGCCGATTGTTGGGAGAGCCATGGTTGATCCAGACTTTGACATTAAGGCCAAGGTCACAAAACTCGCCGGTTAACCGCTCTGCAACGCTCCTCAAGAATTGCGGCTGAGGAGGCGCAGTGTTGAAATCGCCCCAGGAATGGATAGAATCAATGAGGCCATCTCTGATAGCCCCGCGAATAAAACCTGCATCAGGCGAGTGTGTAGAGCCATCTGGGAGAAAGTAAGCCATCTGCCCTCGTTCCCTGCCCACGGCAAAAAAAGAATCGGAAACAGGCAAACCCACGCCTCCCTTCTTTGTGTTAAGGAATCGATGT
Organism: uncultured Thermodesulfobacteriota bacterium; assembly: GCA_964457755.1. Taxonomy (GTDB): domain Bacteria; phylum Desulfobacterota; class Anaeroferrophillalia; order Anaeroferrophillales; family Tharpellaceae; genus Tharpella. The sequence continues at coordinate 2,030 of CAYWGC010000074.1, forward strand.
ACCTCCACAAAGGTCTGCCTGTCACAGCCGTCAATGTCCGAGCACAAGGCAAGCGCGGCCCTGAATGGATATGGAAATGGCCTTAGGCGTACAAGGTTATTAGGATATCTTTGCTTTTTTACCTTTGTCATATGCTAACATGGTTATAGACCGCTAAGCACAGTGTGCGCCGAGCAAAAAATGATTTTTTAATATTGAAAACAGCCTTTGAAAAACATCCAAACCGGTTCAAGGAAAAGGTTCCTAAACCGATGACATTACCAGAGTCTGTCTGGATTAACAAACCATCGCCGAATGAAAGTGATTCGGTGATACACTAAACTATTGATGGAGGTGTCTCATTTTCATTGAAACGTTCCGTGGAATATGTCAATAAAAATGAGACACACAATCCAAGAAATTAAGCTCTAATCATAAAGGAGGGAAACTCATAGCTAAGAAACGGAGATGTCTATATCCATTTAGACCTCGGTTTGTCACGCTATTTTCACTCATTTTTATGAATAATAAAGGCTATCCGCTCTTCAGACACTCCTGTATCCTGCCGGCCACTCGCTGTGCATTGGCATCCCAGGTGAAATTTTGAATCACGTGTTTCCTTCCCTCTTTTGCCATCGCGGACAGGCTGTGAAAATTTTTTGCACAATAAAGCAGATATTTTTTTAAATCGGAATGACCTTCCTGCGCAGTCAGCAAAATATGCTGTTCATGCCGGAACGTCTCCTCCACCACCGGGACCTTCGGACCGATGACTGGCAGTCCCATAGCCATGTATTCAAAAAGTTTCTGAGGACTTCCGTACGGATTTGAGTACGGAAATATGCCCACGTCAAATGCGGCCATTATTCGAGGAATGCTGTCATACGGTTTTGCCCCTGTAAAAAGAATTCGCCCACGATGTTCGACGGGTAGCCGGGCATGAACAGCCTGAATCTGAGGCATATCTTTTCCGTCACCCACGACGATCAGCCAGGCATCAATCCGGGATTCTTCCAGGAATTCCGAAAAGCCCTCCACCATATCTGGAATACGACGAAACGTCTGCATACCGCCTACATAGCCGAACACCAAGGTTTTTTCAGGGATATTGAGCGCGGCTCGCACGGTCTTCCTGTCTTCAGCCGAAAACTGTTCAGGATCAAACCGACTGAGATTCACCCCATTCGGGTTAACATGAATCCGCTTAGCATCGGCCCCGAAGTCGATCAGGTACTCTTTGAGATACTGACTAACGGGAAACAGCAGATCCGCAGAATTCATCATCCGGACCTCGAGCCTTTTCCATAACGCAATAAACGGTATATTCTGAAACCTTTCGTCAACGCCAGCAGCATTAATTTCCAGTGCTATGCACAAGTGGGGAAATTTCTTCTTAAGCTTTGGCACCCAAGCCAAATCCCATTCGGGACGCATCACCAAGGCATCCCATTCCCCGGCTTCCAATTCACCCTGAATCAAGTTGTAAGCACTTTTTTTCGGAAAAAGAAAAAAAAGAAGGAGCTCCCGAAGCCACTTTGGAATAAGTGCCCTTGCGAGCCGGCGCATCAATGTCGCCTGTTCCTGATCGACATGGGTTCGACCTACATCAGGACTGTTTTCGGCGGGAGGAATTACCCTGCAACAATCCACCTCGGCCTGTTGGTGCAAAGCCGCAAAAAACTCCCGCCCATGCGTGGTGGGGCCCAAGGACTTATTATGGTATACAACGCAATAATATAGAATGTTCATGCACGCGCCTCGTTGAGCAACAACTGTTTCAATTTAACAATCGAACGCTCCGGGCAAAATTTCCGAGTCACCAGATGTTTCAGCAAAATCCCGAACTGTTCGCCCAACGCCAGGATTTCCAGAATGCGCCCCATGGCCTCGGTTAACACTTCATAGTCTCCCGGCGGCACCACCAGTCCCGACACGCCATCCCGAATTCCGCCGAGATAATCACGCGTGTCACCGATAATCACCGGTTTACTCAGCACCCCAGCTTCCATGGCACCTGACCTTACCCCATAGTATGGGCCATATTTAAATTGAGTCTTTGATTCTGTAAAGAAATATTTTGTTCTTTGAAAAATTCATACGGTGTTAAATCGTTCAAAGAGCTATGTGGTCGTTCTTTATTGTATTCGTTTCTCCATACTTCGACCTTTTCCTTAGCATCAGTGATGGAAAGAAACCAGTGCTCATTTGCATCGGTGTCGCCCCTCCCCGATCGGTAATGAGATTTGTCGACTTGGTTAAAATCATTCAATTTTCATTTTCTGCAATAAATACAATGTCTGGAGGAGGTTTCCTTTCTGCATTAATGTTAAATAACTGCCTTTTAGTAGTTGGTGTGCTGATTTGGTGAAAATGGCATCGATGTTTTCTTCGCCACAGGTGTATTTATCAACCAACACTGCCCAGGCATCGCTGCTCACGAATGATTGCCTATCACCAAATGAACCTTGATAACCTTTCACCAGACCCATTTTGGCTATAAGATTACGATATGTAAAGACTGCTCCATGGATAAAAAAGTTGGCGTACCAAGGATAGTAAGGCATCCAACCTTGAGTATGAGTCAAATATTTTGCAGGCTTAAACAGCGGCTTGGCCATATGATGAAACAGTCGACGGTTGAGTTTCCAGCTTGTTGGCACTGCGGCACCGATTTTGACCGCCTGTTTGCTCATAAAAGGCTCATAGCTGCGAAACAAACGGCGATTGCAGATTAAGTTTGATATGGTACTGTGCATAGTAATCGGCCAGATAGTAAACCACTCTTTATATGAAGAAAAACGAATATTTTGAATCGATTGGAAATGTTCCATCCTTCTTTTTTTTAGCTTTTCATAAATTGAATTGATTAGGCAATTGTGGGCAGAATTAATTTTTGAATAAATTGGGGACCACTTTTTATTCTCAACTTGAGGAACAGGAAAGCCTTTATAACCCTTAATTTTTTGTACATCATGGCCTTTAAGTAACGTGTCAGACAAAAAACCCCCAAAAACAGCAGAGTAGCGATCAAGATCGAAAGACTTATAAAGCCCCAAACTATGTGCGTGTACGTATTGGTGACCGCTTCCAATAAGGTCCGAGGCTTCCGGCAGGATATCCAGATAGTATGTTTTACCGAGAAAGCCTGCTTGAAATGTTTCTTTGTAGGCTTTTGCTGCACGCCTTGCTATCCGACCTTCACGATTCATACTATCCAAGAATGTGACTCCATCACGCTTTAATCGTCTTGGAAGCAAACCCGCAATCGCGCGTGAGTCCTCTCCGGCGCTGATAAATTGAGCAACCTTGTTCATACCTTGGGTGATGCGTGTCACATAGTCACGCAAACCTTCTCGTAGAGCAACTGCTGCCTGATCAATGTTTACATAAGGATTCATTTCTTCAGGAGACCAATAAACAGTTGGGGGCTCCGCCCGCAAACCATCATTGAGAGGTTCGAAAGACTGGACTGCAGCAGGATGAAGCTGGCGTAGATTTTTGTATACAGTGTAGGGATACGTCACTACATTGTTCAGTATGAAGTCAGCCAGTGAAACCTGATCAATATAGCAAGTCTGATAAGCTGCCTTTGCCATCGCATCCATATGTGTCCCCAACATTACAGCTCCTCCTTGTGCGTAATGATAAGCGGGGATGAACATCATTAAATCGGTTACAATAGTTACCTGCCCGTTTGACTTGTCTATCATCAGGACAAGAAATGGTCCACTCAAATCCTCATCCCACTGCATTAACCCGGCAATATACCGCTCATAAATTGCCCGCGTACCTGCGGTGGAATTGCTATTTATTAGAAAAAGATTGTCTTTAAAGCAAAGCACCGGTCCGCCAATTAACACAAAAACATGTAATTGGGTTTCCAGCGGTTGAAAACCGTTATAAAGATTCCGACTCACGGCCAGAGAACCCCATTCTCCGTGAAATTCGGTCACTTCGGGGGCGTTAGAGTGATAGATAGAATGAATATGACGGATAAGTTCGCCCTGTGGTTTGGAAGTTGAAGAGTAGATGAAATCGCTCATAAAGCAGCCTGTATCTTTATTCCGTAGGATTTGCTACGATAAAGAGTCAATAAAATTAGGGAAACGTTCAAAACAATACCTGCCAGAGAAAACAGCAGTATTGCTAAAATGTCATCTTTAAACATAAAAAAACCAATACATAGAGCAAGCAAACGCAATCCTACGCTTAAAAGTTCATAAATCAGGAAATACCCTTGCAAATTCATAACAGGAATGGCAGCTACACTTGGCCGATTAATAAATGCAAAAAACAACCACAAAGCTAACCACCGGGCATATTCCCCTGCCTGTATCCATTCAACGCCAAAGACAAAAGCAAACAACCAGGGACCAAACACTACAACAAGGGCAAAGGGTAGAAAGCCAACAGCAATCAAGCCCAACGTTGCTTTAAGGATTAGACTGGTAAGGTTTTCGCCTTTATTCGCAGCTTCAGCGATTCTCGGGTAGAAGACATCCCCCACAGATTTGGCAATCAGTTCCGAGGGTAAGCTGAGTACACGCCTACAGATAGCATAAAATCCCGCTGATGAAGGACCGAAAAAAGCTGCCAGCATCAACACAGGCAAGTTTTGAGAAATAGCATTTAAGAATATTTGCGGCGTGCGGTAAAGAGGAAAGTCGTAATACCGTTTGGCCAGCTCAAACAGGGGTGTCCTTGTTTGCGATTGACCAGTATAGTCTTTTGACGGGCCTTCTCTTTTCGCTCCAAAGTACAACATGACCGTGTGTAAGGCGCAGCCAAAGGTTGTTAGCACAATAAGCACGGCAGCCAAGGGATTAAACCAACCTATACCTACCTTTGTGCTGTTTACCACTAACGACTGGACAACAGCCACTTTGGCCGTAACGTGAAACTGTTTCTTGCGGATCAACCACTTCTGGGCAATCTGAAGCCAAGTTACAAAAAGCACGTTTAGCGGTATAAGCAAATCAAAGGCGGCAATGGCTTTTGCCCCTGCCAGTGCCAAGAGCCAGTCACCGCCAACCAGAATGGCAAGCAAAAAAACTACTGCCATGGCTAAGGAAATGTACACTGAAAGCCGCGCAATATCTTTTGCATCGTTGTCTTCTTTGGGCAGCACTATGGCAATGGGATAAGCAAGCGCGGATATGGGGTAAAGCAAAGCCACCAACGCCATAAACATCCCCAGCAATCCAAAAGCCTCTGGCCCATAGAGCCGGGTTATAATGGGAGAAAAGGCCATAGTAACAGCCTGCGCCCCAGCAGTGCCCGTAGCGACTATAGCCACATTGCATACAAATTTACTCTTTCTCAAGCGTCGCAGTTTATGATGCAAATTAAAATTATGTAGTATTGAAGAAAGCAGAGTCAAATTCTTTGTCCAGTATTTATTTAATGACAACATTGAAAAGAGTGTAGTATTGAAGAATAAGATATCACCCTAAATTTATACTCTCCGAAAAAATGCCTACGAGGACAAAAGCATGGGAGAATGCACCGTATTTTTCCATTCTCAGGACTCTCTCTGAGTAGATCATTTTTTTAAAAAATCCAATTGATTAGCCTCCCAAAGATAAGAGAGACGGTATTCCTCAGTATTCTGATATAGATTTAGGTGGATATTGAGTGATTTCCTTTCGAACAGTGTTTTGTTGGCTCTTAGAAATACTTTTGACCTTTAACGGCAATTTTTTTGTTGCAAATTGGGTAATAACCAGAATCAAGGCAAGGTTAAACCAAAAAGACGAAAAAAGGAATATATACTCGTAGTCTACCAATTGATGGATGGTCCAAACCAACCAAGCACCAAAAAAGCCCACACCCAAATATGAAATGACAGGATCATCCCTGGAGTTTGCCGTTCGCAAGATATTAACAAAGATGTAACCTATTATGATCAGGGTAATTCCTAAGGCAGGTATTCCCAATTCAGCCGTAATCAGGAGGAAAGTATTATGAACCGGGTCCTGAAAAGAATAACTGATTCCTTCCCTAGTTGTATCATATTTGTGAGCTACCGCGTGAAAACTCCCTGGACCAACACCTATAAAGGGATTGTGTTGGATCATGTTCAAGGCCAATTTAGCTAATGGGATTCTCATAGACGCTGAGCCGTAATCATACTTGAATAATCGTTGTTGCACCGGTTCAACAAGTGTTACTGCAGACGCAATAAAAATAATAAGTATGGTTGTTGTCAAAAAGCCGGACAATATTTTGTTTTTAGTCCTTTTTAATATGCACCAATAGAGGGTGATACTCCCCCCTATACTTAGACTTAACCATGCACCGCGTGAAAAAGTTAATGTATGTGCGATAGATATTAAAACCATTGAAGGTATAAGCATGCATTTGAAGCGCTTTGAGATTGGTGCAAAAATTAATGCCAAATTTACTGGCAGCCACATTCCCAGAAACATCCCCAGAGTGTTTGGATGACCTAAAGTACCGGCTACTCTGTTTACGGTATCGGCACCTGCCTTCATGGCAAAGTATCCCTTTCCTGATTCTCCGAATAGGTCAAGGCCTAGTGTCCCACCGGTTGCATACTGGGCTATTGCAAGAAAGGACTGTATGACTCCGGAAATAAGAAAAAGCGATACTATGACGAAAACAGTCCTTCGATCTTGGACATTGTTGGCAATGTAGATAAAAATAAGCCAACTTTTTATAAAATACCAAGTATAAGAAAGCTTAATTATTGATGGTATAGGAGAAGAAAGGGAAGCAAGCAAAAAGATTATAAACAATAGTGCAAATGGTATGGAAACATAGGGATAAAGTCTAATTTGTATGTTCCGGACACTTGCAAGACGAACTGCCCAGGATATCAAAAGGAAGAAAAAGCAGATATCGAAGGCAGAAAATCGAAGACCACTAATTGGAAGAGAATATGGGAGATTTTCAAAATGTATTAAAAAGAAATCAAGAGAGATTGGTAATACAAGCACAGATACATAAAGAATAAATTTTTCCTTTTCTCGTATCAGGGGACTTACAGAAAGGCAGATTAATGCCAAAGCAATAGAAATGAACCACTTGGGCTCTAGGCCCGAAGCAAAGGTTATAACCATTCCATAGGTAATTCCTAAAATCAGAAAAATGATTACATCATACCTATAATTCCGGTGTTGCGTTGACGGAAAATTTTTCATCGTTCACATAATGATGTTTAAAAAAGCTTAAGATTGCGGTATTTCTAATCTTCTGAAGCCTATAACAGCTTTAAATAAATCGAAATACCTGAATTCCTAAATTTGCAATCACCTGTAAATTAGGAACGAAAACCCCTATACAAAAGCTACTCCTATGCCAAACGCAGTAAAAAAGGTAACTGGATCTGACATCTGTATCGGCACTAACTGAATACCCATCGGCTATAAGCCGATGGGTTCAGCGGTCGCGTCGAATAAATTCGACTTCTATGCGACCGCTTGATCAAACAGTTGTAATGGCGCGTACCTTTGGGACTTCGCCTAACTTCTCTTAGCCTGAAGGCGAGGGGTTTCAACCATCCCCGATGGGGAAACTAAGTTATATATTTCTGTACAACCACCCGGGGATGGGGTTCTTTACCCAGTTGAGAATAACACCACCAATAACACAATCGTTTTCCTGGAGAAATTGCTTAGCCTTCTTGGCGACCGCTGCACGAGTCTGGCGTGTATCTGTGATCAAGAAAGTTACATCTGAACTTACTGCAACGGAGAGTGCATCAGCAGAAGTGAGTAGAGGAGAAGAATCAACGAAGATACAATCATACTCAGATTTAATCTCAGAAATGACTTTGTGAAAGATATTGTGCCCTGCATCTGTCAATGAATTGCGTCGGGGGCTACCACTTGGCATCAGATATAAGTTGTTCGGCTTAATTTCACTAATTGCTTCAGAGCATGAGCATGTTTCACATAGCACCTCCGCTAAACCCATTTTTTGCGTATGGTTGAATCCAACATGTAATACAGGATGATGGAGATTAGCATCGATGAGTAAAATCTTACTCCTATCCTCCCGGTGAAGCATGTAGTTGACTAAATTGATGACAATTGTGGAGACCCCTTCCCCTTCTTGACTGCTTACAAAATTAAACACCTTGGAATTTTTTCTTAGACTGGCAATTTTCCGGTATAGTTCTTCCGTCTGTTTGATATCTCCGAAATCGAGAAAACGCCAATCGGGCGGCGGTGAATGCAATAAAACATCGCCAGAAGACTCAGACTTTATGATTGCCTCGTATGTCTTTGCCACTATCTATATCTCCATCTGCTTTTTCAAGCCGCATTTCAGGAAAAGAACAAATAACCGGCAGATCTAATTGTTCTTCTGCATCCATAGCGGTTTTTAACCTTCCGTCTAATGCCTCCAGCAGAAAAGGCATTCCAAGAGCTGCAAAGAATCCAACGAAAATAGAAACAACAAGTATTAACAACCTCTTTGGAAAGACAGGCGCTACCGGGATATTTGCCCTATTGACTATGCTGACATTTGCCAAATTGCGTCTTTGGCGCTCACCATAAATACGTGCATCCTCGGTCTTGGAGGCATAGAGCATATAATTTTTTCTATATAGTTCGATCTCTCTTTCCAACTCCTTCAGGCTCATCTTTTTTTGGGACATAAAATTCGCTTTTTTCCGGAGAGTATCAATTTTTTCTTCAAGTGACTTTTGTTTCACTCGCAAGCTATAGAGCTCCAATTCATCAGTTTTAACAGCCTTTGTGACTTCATTTCTTATCTCTGCCCGGAGTATTTCGATCTGGCTGTTGATATTGCGGTATTCTCTGCTCGATGGAGTATATCTCTTCAAGATCTCACTGCGCTTAATTAAGATAGGAACCAGGCCTTTTTCCAATTCAACAATTACAGGAATAGTGCGCATCTCCTTTGCTATAACCGCTTCACTACTGTTATCTTTTAATGCATCCCTCAACACACCTGTCCTGTTCTCGATTTCATCACAAGATATCTCCAACAGCTTTAATTCATGGTCAAGATCAGCGATGAGTTCAAGACTTGCCTCGTTCTGTTTTTCTATGTCTATAATGTCCCATGTCCTTCTAAACTCCTTCAGCTTTTTCTCGGCATCAAGGAGTTTCTTTTGATAGTTTGTTGTCTGGTCTTGAAAGAACACAATCCCTTCTGTCTTAGTGAAGGCATTATTACGGTGTTTTTCATACACTTCCAGCAAGCGATTTAACACGACAGAGACTGTCTTTGGACTCTCAGCACGTAATCTCGCAACAACAATATTTGAAAGGACAACAGGTTCAACTTCAAGGGAGTTTTCGAGGAGTTTTACATTTGAATCAAAGC
>CAYWGC010000075.1:0-11040 GCA_964457755.1 uncultured Thermodesulfobacteriota bacterium
CTAAGACCGCCGCCAAAAGCAGGCGCGCCGACGCATGATTGCCGTCAATCGCAAGTAACTGTTCCAGATAACTCTGCGCACCAACCGGATCTTCCTTTTTCAGACGGAGATTGGCAAGCAGGATATAGAGATCCGGCTCTTGACTACCATCGGCAAGCAGTTTTTCCAGCACCACGACTGACTCTTTTTCTTTGCCAAGAGCTGCAAGGCAGGCCCCGCGCAAGAGTCGAGCCTCCTGATTGGCAGCATCTGCCACTAAAATTTTATCAGCTTCAGCCAGAGCTTTTTCGACTTCCCCACCCATCATCAAGAGCCGCCCAACCATAACCTGGGCGGAAACCAGTCCGGCATCAAGTTCCAGGGCTTTATTAAAAGCCCCATAGGCCTTTTTGAATTCACTTTGACGAAATGAACACATCCCTAAAAGGTAGTAACCTTGCGCGAATTTAGGATCGACTTGAAGAGCATTTTTTAGTTCCAGGACAGCTTTAACATAATCACCCTGTTCGTAGAGAGCAGCTCCTTTATTATAGAATTTATCCCGTTTTTCTAACGGTCCGCCACCACAAGCCAAAAGCGATAAAACCAACCCATAATAATAAATACTTTCGTCAAACGAAACATAAAATCTCTCCTCAAACTAAAAATTTAAACACTTGGCACTACATTATTATTTCATACTCGCAAGCCCCGGCCCAAAACTTTTCACCCCGACAATCAGCAAAATTACAGCAAACATCACTTCGAGCCAACGATTATGGCTCCGCGACTCCTCCAAAACGATTTCGAAAGCAAAAAATATGGCAAGAACCTTAACCACAAGCAAGCCTACAGGGATCCCAACCAGGTTCTGCGGGATGACCGTTGGAACCAATATAGCAACAACCAGGATTAAGAAGTCGAGAGGGGTACTGCGATAACCATCGCGCCGGGTAAAACGCAAAACCAGCAAAGAAAAAGATACGAGTGACAAAAAACTTAAGTTGCAGACAATTTCCAACGACCTCGAACTAAGCCAAAAATCATTCAAACTGAGATGAGCTTGTTCACCCAGATAAACCAAGGTCGGTACTACAAGATAGAGTATCCAACGCATTACAAAACCTAAACGCTCAGGTTTCAGACAACGAACTCCAACTATGATAGTTAGCGCCGCCGAGACCAGAAGTCCCAACCAAACTGGAACCGTCTGCATTGGCAACACCATAATTAAAAGAACAATCCCCAAATTAATCTGCAAACCGCGAAATAAAAATTTCAGCAGCAAAAGCAAGTAACGATGCTCACGCAGGCGCCTCTGCAGGGCTTGCGCGTCGATTTTTTTTCGCTTTCGGACTCTCCATTTATAACGCCCACCCACAAAGAAAACAAGTAAGATTACAACAGCCAGCCCCCCATAAACCATGAGTAGAAACCAATCATTAAAATAACGCAGCCAAAAAGCAGCACCTACCATGGCTGACTGCAGGGCATAAATCATCAACACTGCTTCAGAGTGAAAAAAACCAAAGCGCATCAAACGATGATGGAAATGGTTCTTATCGGCCGTAAAAGGAGAACGACCATGATAGAGACGCTCCAACATCACTGTCAGGGTGTCAAGAATTGGAAAACCGAGTAACAAAAGCGGCAGGAAAGGACTCAAAACTGCATCTTTTTGCGTCAACCAGAGGGCTAGTGATCCTGCCATAAAACCTAGCATCTGACTCCCGGCATCACCCATAAAAATAGTTGCCGGAAAGGTATTGTAACGCAAAAAACCAAAGAGAGAACCAACCACTGCGGCGGCCACAATTACAGCAAAATAGTTGCCGTCCTGCAACCCTAAACATCCGATAACCACAAAAATCAAAACACTGATGCCGCCGGCCAAACCATCTAGTCCATCCGCCAGATTAATCGCATTGGTAACTCCAACCAAGACAAAAACGGTCAACGGAGTCGCAAGCCAGTCTCCCAAGATGACCCCCTCCGGCAGCAGGACGCCACAACTTCTTATCTTGACATCACCAAGAACTACGACAACCAGCGCGGCCAGGATCTGGGCAGAAAATTTAACCAGAGAACCAAATTCCATGACATCATCGAGAAAACCAGCCCCGACAATTATCAATAAACCAATCATGAAAAAAGGGAATAGGGAGATTTCTGGAGCCCAGAGAAGAAGTGGCACGGTAATGCCCACGGCCATAGCGAGACCACCGGTTTTAGGCATGGCCGTAGTGTGAACTTTACGTTCCTGGGGCTGGTCAACAGCATGCAGAGCATAAGCCAGACGCCGAAAAAGAGGCACCAGGGCGATAGTCAAAAAAAGAGCCAGCAAAAATGTTGAGAAAATGATCATCAGTTTTTATCAGCGCTCAGCCCCGGGTAAAAATTGATCCAACAATGGCAAGGATTCCCCCATAAATGATTGAAGCCTGAGATCGGCATCCGCTACTTCTTCAAATTCCCCAACCGGAGTAATCAACCGAACCAGAGCACCGTCAGTGCGCTGCTTGAGCAAGGCATCCCAGAAAACATAGATTTTCAATTGGTAAGCATTGGTCAGATTGCGCCCACGCTGAGGAAACCAATAATAGGAGAGTTGCCGCAAACCATTCTTTAACATAAAGGCACGATTGACCGTAATTTCACCATAACCAGGAATCTTCAGAGCCTTTTCACCAGCCCCCTTAAACACCCAGCCACTGCCGGTAAGACAGGAGGCCGGTGAATGAATCGACTCTCCCTTACGTTGGCTTTCATAGTAGGCGGTATAGAAATTGATCTGCTGGCCCACACTGTTTTGGTAATCAATAATAAAATAATCACTCAAATCCAGAGCTTCAATAAATTTCTCTTCCATCTCCTGCCGCTCACCTCGCCAGGGACCGATGTTCAAAGGAAATTGCTTAAGCGGCTGGATCGCCGGAATCTTCTCCCGAAATTCGACTCCTTGAGAGACCGAAAAAGTCAGTAACAAAAGCACTGCCGCCACAGCCAAAGCCGTTTTCTGGCCACGGGTTGCGGAGACTGAAGAATTGACGTCTGGTTCGGCTGTGGCGGAAGCCGCAGCAAGGGAAGCTTTAGGCAGCTGCCCAGGTAATTTTTTAAGCAGCCACATCTCCAACAAGAGAACGCCCAAAGTTACCATAAAAATCAACCAGCCAGAGAAATCATGGAAAAAACCTTCTGCCACCTTGGGCCCGAAAGGCTCATATAAAAGTCCGGTAGCGGCGATCCTGAAGCTATTAGTTAAAACAATCAGGGGCAGAGTCGAAACAACTAAGACAATACGCTTCCAGAAGGGAGCCCGAAAAAACCAGGCCAGCAAGAGGCCAAGAATAATTATCGGAAAAAGATAACGCAGTCCGCTACAGGCATCAACCACCTGCAACTGGGTAAAACCCAGATCTATAACATTGCCCTCCCTGTAGGCCGACAAACCGGCCATCTGCATCATCTCAACCCCAAGCTGTGAAGAGATCAATTTAAGCTTTAAAGAGAGTCGGTTATGAAGAAAACTAGGCAGGGGAAACATGGCAGGGATCATCATTAAAGGAAAAAGAATCACTTTAAATCGGGCCCACCCAACATGAATCCAGAATAGAGCCACAATCACAAGCCAGGCCGAAAGGTAGAGGGTTAGATACTCCCCTCCCAGCTCCCCAAGCCAGAAAAGGGCAAGAGCGGGGAGCAAGAGAAAGAAGCCTGAAAATGAAACCTGCACCGGCAGTCGTTTAATAGCATCCCGTTTTTCCCAGATCATATAGAGGATGACAACCGGAACCAGATAGCAGTAGTTGTAATCTTCACTGCCCCAACCCTTCACCATATGTGTCAGACCGTCATAATAGAGCAACAGAATTAGAATCGTGTAAATCACAACTGCCAACATTGTCGCACTCCTCCAAAACTAGATATTACACAACTTGAGTTATCAGTCTATACGCATTATACTTAGAAAAAGTCAACGACAAGAAATTTTAAGTTTGCAATTACCTAGCTCCTATGATAAAGGCCCCGTTTTGGATTTATGGTCGCTTTTATAAGTGAAAAATAACCTTGAGTTATGGAAATGCCGCATTCCCCGGCTCCCGACTCATACCCGGCCAAGTATCTTTTTGAGCACATATAAGAAGGTACTCTTTAGGTCAACAAACTTTAACAGGGGGTTTAAATTTAAACCAATGACAGAAAACAACATCACCAACAGCCTAGAAAGCAGCAACGAACAAGAAGATCCGTCGATGGCGGCGGTAATGGACGAAAACTTCGACCAGGATTGCGATTCTGAAGAGGAGGGTTTCGGCGAAGAGGGTATTGACGACGACGACGATTTTGCCGCCATGTTTGAAGAGAGCATTAAAGGTAAAGATGTTAAGGTCGGCGGACTAGTCAGTGGAACCGTTGTCTTGGTCAACGATAACAACGTTGTCATCGACATCGGTTATAAATCCGAAGGGCACATCCCGATCAACCAGTTTCGCGATGCTGAAGGCGAGTGCACGATTGCTGCCGGTGACGAAGTAGATGTTTTTCTTGAACGCTATGAAGATGAACACGGTAACATCCAACTCTCCCGCACCAAAGCCGAACGTATGAAAGTCTGGGAAGAAATCAAACGTATTGCCGATGAAGATGAGACTATTGAAGGCGTTATAACCAGCAAAGTCAAAGGTGGTCTTTCTGTCGACATTGGCGTTGCAGCCTTCCTGCCCGGCTCTCAGATTGATCTCAAGCCGGTTCGTAATCTCGATAAATTGATTGGCGAACGCTATGAGTTCCGCATCCTTAAACATAACCAGAAACGTAACAATGTTGTCATCTCCCGCCGGGCTGTTCTGGAAGAATCCCGCGAAAAAATGAAAGAGCAGCTTCTTGAAAAACTCCAGGAAGGTGCAGTCATCGAAGGGGTGGTTAAAAATATCACCGATTATGGTGCCTTCATTGACTTAGGCGGACTTGACGGACTCCTGCATATTACTGATATCTCATGGGGCCGCGTTAACCACCCAAGCGAACGTATCAACGTTGGCGAAACCATTGATGTCAAAATCATCAAATACGATCAGGAGCGCCAACGCGTCTCTCTCGGCATCAAACAACTCAAGGAAGATCCCTGGACCAAGGCGGCAGAAAACTACCCGGTCGGTACCAAGGTTGCTGGCAAGGTTATCAGCATCAAAGATTACGGTGCCTTTGTTGAAATTGAAGAGGGCATTGAAAGCCTGGTTCACGTATCCGAAATGTCCTGGACTAAAAAGATCAAACATCCGACCCAGATAGTTAATGTCGGCGATGAGATTGACGCTGTAGTCTTGAGTATCGACCCTGAGAAACGCCGTATCTCCCTCGGCATGAAACAGGTCGAGCCCAATCCCTGGGACAGCCTTGTTGACAAATACCCGATGGGCACTAAAATTGAGGGTGAGATCAAAAATATCACCGACTTTGGTCTCTTTGTCGGCATTGAAAATGATATTGACGGACTCGTCCATATCTCCGACATCTCCTGGAGCAAGCGCCTCAAACACCCAGGTGAAGTTTACAAGAAAGGTGATACCATTCAAGCGGTAGTACTTAATCTTGACACCGCCAACCAGCGCTTCTCTTTAGGTATCAAGCAGCTTAATGAAGATCCCTGGAAAAATATCAGCGAAAAACTGATGTCCAACGATCATGTCACCGGTACTGTAACCAACATTACTGACTTTGGGGCTTTTATTGAGCTCGAAGATGGCGTTGAAGGCTTGGTCCACATCTCGGAGATCACCTCTGACAAAGATAAAAAAGCTGAAGATGTCCTTAAAGTTGGTGATGCCGTAACTGCCAAGGTTCTGAACATCAACAACGACGACCGCAAGATCGGCTTGAGCATCAAAGCTTTCATTGAAGAAAAAGAGAAGATGGAGAGTGGTGAATACATTACCGACAGCTTCCAGAAAGGTAAGATTTCGTTAGGCGAAATTCTGCAACAGGCCACCGAAAGTCAGAAAGATGACGGTGAAGATGAAGTTGCTGTTGCCGCCGAAACAGAAGCCACTGAAGAAGTTGCAGTTGCTGTTGCCGCCGAAACTGAGACTCCTGAAGAAGTTGCTGTAGAAACTGCTGAAGTTGCTGTAGAAACTGCTGTAGAAACTGCTGAAGTTGCTGTAGAAGTTGCTGAAGAAACAACAGTGGCCGGCGAGAGTGAAGATGCCGTCACTGAAATTGAAGAAGAGAAAACCGACGAATAGACCAGTTATATTGATTTAGAACAAGTGATTCTTATGAGCCCGGTAGTTGAAAAATCAATTACCGGGCTCTTTCGTTAACAATACATTCTTAACGTCCCAGAGGGCAGAAGTGAACTTTGCTTCGCTCTCATAAACGGGGTCAAAGCTGGGGTGCTAGCGCACCTTTTACCAGCAATGACCCCAATCCCGGCAGACTGAAGCAACCCAAAACCGAATATTAAACGGATAAAACACTTATGATCTGGGTTATTTTTCTTTGTGCGGCCTTGGCGGTGCTCTTATCGGGCCAACGATTAACCAAAGCCGCAGATCAGCTGGCTGAGGTGACCGGCATGAGCCGGGGCTTTATCGGGGTCATCCTACTTGGCTTTGTCACCTCCCTGCCAGAACTTGTCAGCACCATCAGTGCTACCCTTTTCTGTAACGCTCCCAACTTAGGCCTCGGCAATATCTTCGGCAGTAATGCGGCCAATCTGGCGATCCTCGCTTTTTTAGATCTGGCCATTGTCCGCCATGTACAAAAAGAGCGTCACAGCCTCAATGAAGAGAATCACCTTACCGCCTACCTCTCATTAATCATCATCAGTCTGGCTCTGATGGGACTGGCGAGCCGGGGTTTCTGGCATATCCTGCATGTCGACCTTTTTTCCATTATAATTGCTGCCGTCTATATTATCGGCCTCAAGAAACTGCATCGCTTTCAAGACCCGGAAACCTCAAGCAGCACTCATTTAGAGGCTTCTGAAAAGTTGACTAAAACGATCCCTCAAGAACTCAAAAAAAGCCTTTTGATAAACTCCTGCGTTATTGTCGCAGCCTCAATGACCCTGGCCGCCAGCGCCGACCATATCGCCACGATTACCGGCTGGGGCACCACCTTTGTCGGCAACAGCCTGCTCGCGGTAGCCACCTCGCTGCCTGAAATTGTCGTCACCTTCAGCGCCGTCCGCATCGGTAGCTTTGCCATGGCCGCCGGCAATATCTTCGGCAGCAACATCTTCAACATTGGCATTCTCGCCGTAGCCGACCTCCTCTTTTTCCGCTCCAGCCTCTTTGCTGCCGCCTCGCAAAGTCAGAGCCTGATCGCCTCAATCGGTTTATTAATGACCGGTCTCTACCTTTTTGCTGGACGCTACGCCTCCGAAAAACGGCTCGCCGGACGCTGGCCGATCGATTCTCTGCTGGTTGTCGGCATCTACCTTTTCAGCCTCTACGCTCTTTTTTCTTTACGCTAATCGAGACCGGAGATGGCGAATGTTTTCACTTGACAAAACAAGGCATCCATTGTAAGCGATGCCTGATTTTGTGATCGGCAAAATACAATAGACAATCACCGCCACATTAAAACAACTTGCGGTGTTCATTACAGAACTATAGCAGAAGAGGAGAGTAACTATGTCAATGCTCGATAAATCATGCAAAGATTTCAATGAAGTTCTGGCTTCCAAAGCACCGGTTCCCGGTGGCGGCGGAGCTGCTGCTATGGGTGGTGCCATCGGTATGGCCCTCTCAAATATGGTCGGCAATCTGACCATCGGCAAAAAGAAATACGCTGATGTTGAAGATGAGGCTAAAGAGCTCGTCGAACGGGGTGCCAAGGTCATTGCTGGCCTTGAAGCTCTGGTCGATAAAGACGCTGAAGTTTTCGAACCGCTCTCCAAAGCTTATGGTATGCCGAGAGAAACCGATGCCGAGAAAAAACTCAAAGCTGAAACCATGGAAGCCTGCGGTAAAACCGCCTGCTCGGTTCCGCTTGACATCATGCGCCTCTCCTATGAAGGTATCAAGATTCATAGGCGTATGGGTGAGATCGGCACCATGATCGCCATCTCAGATGTCGCCTGTGGCGTTGCTTTCTTAAAAGCGGCCCTGATCTCCGGCAGCCTCAATGTCATTATCAACATCAATGGCATCAAAGACCAGGAGTTCAACAAAGCCGCCAAAACCGAAATGGATCAACTCTTAGCCGACGGCAGCAAGATCGCTGACGAGACCCTGGAACTGGTTCTTGGCAAATTGCAGTAGTTCATGAATATTTACAACTTTACTAATTAATGGAGAAAATCCTGATGGCTGAAATTTTGAAAGGCAAACCGGTTGCCGACGCAATAAAAGCGGAATTGACGAAAAAAGTAGAGGCTTTAAAAGCCCGCGATATCATGCCCAAACTCGGAATTATCCGGGTTGGCGCCCGTCCTGACGATCTCTTTTACGAAGGCGGCGCTAAAAAAACCTGTGACGTCGTCGGCATGGCTTACGAAGTTTTTGAGTACCCGGAAGATATCAACCAAGCCGACTTTGAAAAAGCTGTCGCCGAGGTTGGCGCCAACAATTCAGTTCACGGCATCCTGTTGTTTGCCCCCCTACCGAAACACCTTGATGATCGTAGAATCCGGGCCCTGATCCCGGTCGAAAAAGATGTTGACTGCCTGACTTTAGGTGGCGCTGCTAAGGTTTTTGCCGACGATCTCTCCGGGTTTCCACCCTGCACGCCGACCGCCTGCATGGATATGCTCCACTTCTACGACATCCCAATCAAAGGTAAACGTTGCGTCGTTCTCGGTCGCTCCTTGGTTGTCGGAAAACCGGTCGCCATGCTCCTCTTACGTGAACACGGCACCGTCACCCTCTGCCACTCCCGCACCGAAAACCTGAACAAAGTCTGCCAGGAAGCTGATATCCTGATCGCCGCTGTCGGCCGCGCCAAAATGGTCAAAGCTGACTTTGTCAAAGCCGGTCAGATTGTGATCGATGTCGGCATCAACGAAGATCCTGACAACCCCGGCAAATACTGCGGTGATGTTGACTTTGCCGACTGTGAACCGATCGTTGAAAAAATCACCCCGGTTCCGGCCGGTGTCGGTTCAGTAACAACCTCAGTCCTCTGCAAGCAGACAGTTATCGCTTGCGAACAGTTGAACCCCTAGAGCTTAAAGATTTCGCAAAACAAGCCCACAGGAAAGGCCCGGAAAAATATTCCGGGCCTTTTTTCATTTTCCAGCATTCCTCTTGAACTCAACACAACCTGTAACTGACAGCAATAGCCTGCCACCACAGGTTGTCAACAAAAACAATTGACATCTTTTTGTTAAAAATGCACAATGCAAAATAATGAACCAGACGAAAAATACATTTTAAAAATTATAACATGCGAATTCAATTGCACGCCTTCAAAGGCCCTGAATCGCGGCATTTGGGTGTAAAAAATATGACAATAATACACGGTAAAATTGTTAATAAATTAGGGGCAGCAAACAAGACTGTCCCTTTACAAATGCCATACTTTATTGAATACGATCCTTTTTTTGAAAAATGCCACGAAGCTACAATCAATGTGATACTTGAAACCCCTTTAAAAATAAGCAAATGGGACATAAACACTAAACCAATACCATGGGTAAAAAATCGACCGGACATAACCGAAAAGTTTAGTTTTCTGAAAATCTCCTTCACATATAAAAACAAAAACTATCCGGCTTTAATATATTACCCACATCAGTCACCAAACCGATTTAATCCGTTCCATGTCGAGATATTAACAAAAAAGCTTGAATTAACAAACGACAAAAAATGCTCAGTTTCCATAGATCGAAAATGTCGACGGGTTTCAATAATCGTAGTTGATTAAAAATATTAAAAAATCACCCAAGATGTTACAGTTGACAGCGTCACAAAAAAATCAAAAACTTAACACAAATCAAGAAAGAAGACATCATGAGTGATAAAGAGAGTGGAATCAGCCAAAATTTTCACAGCAATGCAGAACAGGAATATAAACTTTTGGAGAGCTCCCTGGTATCAGGACGTGAACTAGAAGCTGAGCAGCAGCGGCTGCTTTTTTTGGAAAAATTTCCCGATTTCGCCTTGGCCCATAACGACCTGGGCGTCATTTCTCATAAATTTGAAAAGTTTGAAAATGCCGGCGGCTGTTATCGGGAAGCGGTACGGCTGGCTCCGGACAATTCAACTTTCCGCAAAAACCTAGCCGATTTTGTCTACGTCATAGAGCATCAGCCGGAAGAAGCCATGCCACACTATCTCGAAGTTATAAAATCGAACCCGAAAGATACTGAAGCCCTGATGATGATAGGCAGTCTCTGCCTATCACTGGAATCAAAAGAAGAAGCCCGCAATTTTTTCAATCTGGTTCTAAGCATAGAACCGTTAAATATTGATGCCAAACAAGCGCTCAAAGATCTAAGCTAAAATACATAGACTTAAAACAGACTGACTTACTGGAATATCAAGCGAAAGGATTTTAATTGAATATTTTATATCTACATCGGACAATCGCAATATGCAGCATTAAACTTATTTGCTAATCAGCTTGCTGAACCATTAAGAAAAAAAGGACATCATGTAATACCAGGTGATTTAACCCAAGAAGACACTTCTAAAAAATTAGTTAAATTATTTCCATCTTCAACTATAGATTTGGTTATTGCTTTCAATGGAATGGGGGTTGAATTATCAGCCAACAATAAATCAATATATGACATTGTCGAAACATATTTCTTAGCAATTTTTGTTGACCATCCTATCTATCATATCTCAAGATTAACACATCCTGTAAAAAACTATATCGCTACATTTCTAGACTAATCTCACATTGACTTGGTTGATGATCTATTGCCAGACAATCAAGTCATCAAATATTTCATGCCACTTGCAGACAGTAGTGATAGTGACAAAAGTTTGAATAACTATTCAAACTCAGTGTTGTCCGGTTAGGAATTTGCATGTAAAAAATATAGAAAAAAATTGAAAATAATGTCATTTTTACCTTGACATTTGCGCAGTAATGCGGGCGCGATTTTGA
>CAYWGC010000076.1:0-11011 GCA_964457755.1 uncultured Thermodesulfobacteriota bacterium
TGGCCGGGGGTGAGGGCAAACGTTTAAGCCCGTTAACCCGCGATCGCGCCAAACCAGCCGTTCCTTTTGCCGGTCAATACCGGATCATCGATTTCACCTTAAGCAACTGCCTCAACTCCCATATCCGCAAAATCATTGTCCTGACCCAATACAAATCGGGCTCCGCCTCACGCCACCTGTCGGCGGGTTGGAGTATCTTCAACCCGGAACTGGGCGAATTCATCTATGAAATCCCACCCCAAATGCGGGTCGGAGAGAACTGGTATCAGGGCACCGCGGACGCCATTTACCAGAACCTCTATTCACTTGATGTTATTAAACCAAAATATGTCGTGGTTCTGGCCGGTGATCATATCTACAAGATGGATTACGGCAACATGCTGGACTTTCATAAAGCCAACGATGCCGCCCTGACAATCTCAGCAATTACTGTCGACCGGGCCACTGCCACCGGGCTTGGCATTCTTGAGGTTGACAAAAAACAGCAGGTCATCGGCTTTCAGGAAAAACCTGAACAACCCAAAGGCATTCCCGGACGACCGGATCAAGCCTACGCCTCTATGGGAATCTATATTTTTAACTTCGAGATGATGAAAGAGCTCCTTGAAGCCGATGCCGCAGACCCCGATAGCAGCCATGATTTCGGCAATGACATTATCCCGGCCCTCTACCCCAAAGAGCGCGTCTTCGCTTACCCTTTCGGGACCGACAGCGACAAACGGGATGCCACTTACTGGCGCGATGTTGGCACACTCGACGCATTCTGGGAAGCCAATATCAATCTCGCCGGAGTCGATCCAATCTTCAACCTTTACGACAGCGATTGGCCCCTGCGCACCTATCAAGCGCAGATGCCACCGGCTAAATTTGTCTTTGCCAATGTCCGGGAACAGCGGGTCGGACGCGCCCTCGACTCTATCGTCTGCAATGGTGTCATCATCAGCGGCGGTTTGGTTGAGCGCTCAGTGCTTTCGCCTGGAGTACGGATCCACAGCTTTGCCCAAGTGCATGAATCGATCCTCATGCACTATGTCGAGATCGGCCGTAAATCCCGGATTCGCAAAACGATTATTGATAAAGGGGTCAAGATTCCACCGGGCACTGAAATCGGTTACAATCTGGCAAAAGATCGACAAAGATTTCCGGTCTCTGAGGGAGGCGTTGTGATAGTACCCAAAGGAACTGTCTTTTAAAACAAATAATCTATAGTAAGGAGAAAAATATGTCGTTTATTGTTGATGTTGAAGCTCTGGAGATCCTTGATTCACGTGGCAACCCGACCGTCGAAGTCGAAGTAACCCTGGAAAGCGGGGTTATTGGTCGGGCCGCAATTCCTTCCGGAGCCTCCACCGGTATCCATGAAGCGGTTGAGTTAAGAGATGGCGACCCTGAACGCTACCTCGGTAAAGGGGTCAGTCAGGCGGTTGAAAATGTTAACGGTGAAATCGCCGACCGGATTATTGGCTTCGATGCCACCCGGCAGCGCGAACTCGATCAAACCCTGATCGAGATGGATGGTACTGAAAATAAGGGCCGCCTCGGTGCCAACGCCATGCTTGGGGTCTCCTTGGCGACCGCAAAAGCGGCCGCCGAAGTTGTCGGTCTACCACTCTATCAATATATCGGTGGCATCAACGCCCATCTCTTACCGGTACCGATGATGAATATCCTCAATGGCGGCCAGCACGCTGACAACAATGTCGATATCCAGGAATTTATGGTTCTACCGGTTGGCGCTGAAAATTTTGCTGAAGCTCTGCGCATGGGAACTGAAACTTTTCACGCCCTGAAAAAGGTTCTCAAAGGGAAAGGCTATAATACCTCGGTCGGGGATGAGGGCGGCTTTGCGCCCAACCTGAAATCCAACGAAGAGCCCTTCCAGTTGATAGTCGAAGCCATCGCTGCAGCCGGTTACAAAGCCGGTGAAGATATCCTGATTGCCATCGATGCAGCTGCCAGTTCTTTCTATAAAGATGGCAAATACAACCTTGAGGCTGAAGGAAAATCACTAGATTCTGCTGGATTGGTCGATTTCTACGCCGAGATGGTCGAAAAATATCCGATCATCTCAATTGAAGATGGGCATGATGAGGATGATTGGACAGGCTGGAAACTGATGATGGATAAACTTGGCAAGAAGATTCAGATTGTCGGCGATGACCTCTTTGTCACCAACCCCAAACGCCTGGTTCGCGGGATCGAAGAGGGATCCGCCAACTCGATCCTCATCAAACTCAACCAAATCGGCACCCTGACTGAAACCTTAGAGACCGTTGCCATGGCCAAAAAAGCAGGCTACACTGCCGTCGTCTCACATCGCTCCGGCGAAACCGAGGATTCAACCATCGCCGATCTCGTCGTCGCCTTAAACACCGGCCAGATCAAAACCGGCTCCGCCTGCCGCACCGACAGAATCTGTAAATACAACCAGCTTTTACGCATCGAAAGAGAGCTTTACGGCCAAAGCGACTACTTGGGCCGCGAGGTCTTCTACAATTTGAAATAGAGAACCAAAAAAGAATATCAATCAAACACCAAGAGGGAGCATTGTTTAAACAACGCTCCCTCTTGGTGTTTTTAAAAGAACTCATTTTTTCTTTTTATCGTTTTTTTTCAACCCTGCCAGCAAATGTTTTATTGCCATCCATGGGTGATGCTTAATCATCCGGGGTCCGGCATAGCGCATAACCTCCCTGATTTTGGTTTTCATTTCCGGCTCGTGACAATGAATCTGACATTTACCGCAAGTTGTTCTTGACTCTTTTATGGAACAATGCTGAAGCCTGTTAATTGCGTAGTCGCGACAATACATTGCGACCATGGCTCTGATGGTCTTGGCGTCGTTTGAATTAGCAAACTGCGGTTTGTTAGAAATTTTGAGCAAAATATTTTACTTTTGTCTAATTAATTTATGTGGTTGCTACTGCAATTTAGATCTAAATTAAATTTTATCGGATTTCATAATCTACTTGTCTATCAGAAAGCCGATTAGAAGTGATTGATTTAAGTCAAATGAAACGAACGGCATTATTTGGATTGACAGAGTGTGAGAATACGCCATACAATTAAAATAACATGGCAAAAAAATTGACAGTGCTTATTCTGGCCAGTAATAATCGTTGGAGTATTTGATGGATGGGCTAGATTGGTAGATTTTTTTACGAATACAGAGGAAGCATCCTATTACGATATACGCTTAAGCTGGCTATCTTCTCGAAAGGTTAAGATTGGCAGTAATATTTTCAGGGATGTCTCAGTTGTTCGGCTGGTAATTATTGGTCATGCACATTAAAAAATTAGTTTGACTCTGTGTGTAATTTCTGATTGTAGGATGATTCTGCGATAAGAATAAAAACTAGTTGTTGGTTTATACTTAGTAGAAATAACCGCAGGTTGTTGTCATGATGGATATAATTGAAAAAGTTTTTACCTGGAGCATTCCCTTACTGGTCATTTTTCTGGTGTTTCGATCCAGGGGTGCTCACCGAGAGCTGAACGATGTTTTCAAGGCTCTAGCCCGGGAAACTGGTGGAAAACTTTCCCGTTCCGACGAAGTTCGTTATCCGGTTCTCTCGGTTCATCACAGTGGACGTAGTTTTACGATTACTAATGATCTGGCGACCGGGGGTAAAGTCTGGGTGACAAAACTGCATATGGATAGCCACCTCAGCCAACCATTTAAGCTACGCATCCAGCCAACCGACCGAATTGAAGAGTTTTCCAAGAAAATGGGCTTTCAGGATGTTAAATTGGGTAATCCTCAATTCGATGAGCAATACTTGGTCAAAACCCAGGATGCATCAATGGCACGAAAAATTATGAACGAAGAGTTGCAACAGTTGTTAGTGAAGCTCAGTCCTTTGCGTCCAGAACTTTGGATTACTGAAAAATATATCTCCGTTTCCACCCAAATGCAGTATGAAATAGAAGGCTACCGGAAACTGCTCAAATTGGGGTATGAACTATGCGAAACGGTAAGATAAAAGAGTTTAAATTTTACTGGTGGGCCATCGGTAAATCGAACTAAAGTATTTCAAAGGGATCCGTGATGTTTGAGAAAAAGATGGTCGTAGGATGGACTGAAAGGCAACCAAACATCTGTTGCCTTGCCTGACGGTTGAAAAAAGATTCAATGTCCCTTGTAATCTCATAGATGGCCTTTTTTTCTTGAATTGGAGCGTTCATTTTGAACTGTTTCAGCAATTTAAGGTATTCGGTAATACAGTATTGGCTGCCGAAATTTGAATTATGGATCAGTTAAATTTCCCCGGACATTTTTTTGAGATTGTCAGTAAGAGGTTACATTAATTTCCAATTCCATAAAACTTAAGATATTCTGCGAACATACGAATATTTACAATATATACGTAATAAAGTCTATTTTTACTTATTAAATCAAATACTTACAACTGTTTTTAATTTATCATCTTCTGACTGAAAGTCAAGTTTTTTCTCCAAGGTAGCGGAGGAAAAAGCCAATTGTGAGAATGGGCTTCAAAATGCTCGTCAGAACAATTGGCTTTTTCCGTAGCGGGCTCACTCCATATTACCCGGTCCTTCGGATTGTACTGAAGTTCTTTTCATTACGGTGTCCATAGCCTTGAAATAGTCTCGCTGGGCTTTACGATTAGAGAGTTTACTATACCGCTGAGTGGTTCTGACCCCTGAATGACCAAGAATATCCTGGATACTAACAAGATCTGCATCTGCGTTAAGCAATTGGGTGGCCATGGTGTGGCATAACTGATGACACGATGCCGATACGCCGCACTTTTTTGAGTAAAATTCTATTCGTTTCTGAATACCCCGTACAGAAATCGGTTGTCTTCTATATATTCCCTTCTCCACTAGAAAAACCCGGCGTTCTTTGACAATTGGCCGTAGAGTCAGATATACGGCCAGAGCTTCTGCGGAATCATCGCTAATATAAACAACCCTGTCTTTTGATCCTTTACCGCATAACACCAATATCTGACTACGTTGATAGTCGATATCGTCCAAAGTGAGATTGGCTACTTCCGCAACCCGCATACCACTACGTAACATCAACATAAATATTGCTTTGTCTCAAGGTTTTTTCACACTCTTCAAAAAGATTTCAACATCTATGTCTTTAAGGTGGCGAGGAAGTGGATGAGGCACCCGGAGAGCCATACCAATTTTGACAGGATTTTTCACCTGTAGCTCTTCCTCGTCAATCAAAAAATCATAAAATCGGCGAATGCTGCAAAGGTGGCAATTGATGCTATGTACTCCCAATTGTTTTTCAAGTGAGAAATCAATGTAGCATTTAATCTCAGCGATTGTGACTTTTTCGATTGGAATAACAATCCATTCCACGAAATGTTTCAATCTGTGAAGATAATTTTTAACTGTGTGGTCGGAGCAGTTTTTTCTTTTCAAAGACTTCTTGTAGTTTTGTATTGATACGGTGGTGTTGTTCATCATGACCTCCTTTTTCAATTTTTGCCATAGCTTTAAAATACTCAGTTTCTCTGGTTAAATTCGACATCCTGGCGTAGCGCAGGGTCATCTCAATACATTTATGTCCTAAAAGCTGCTGTAGAACCTCCGGTCGTAGACCAGCATTAAGCATATTTGTAGCAAAAATGTGCCGCAAAGAATGAAGACTGTAACTCTTTTGTCCAAGAGTGGCCTTCCCCAAATAATTCCGCATTATCATGCCGGCTTGTACATAACAAAGGCTGTCTCGTGTAGTGCCGTAGAAAAGATATTCCTTGTTCGGCTTTTTGTTTGACAGCCATTGTCTCAAAGCACTGCCCGCTTCATCGCTGTAGTATACGACTCGACCCTCAAAATTCTTTTTACTGAGATGAAGCAAGATTTTTCGTTCCGCCAGGATGATATCAGCTACTTTGACATTGAGGAGCTCACCTATGCGCATGCCGGTATGCAACAAGATCAAAATCAAGGCTCGATCACGAACATCATCAATAACTGCTAAAAGTTGCTTTAAATCATCGGATGGAATTGCTTTTGGTAGTGCTTTAGGCAGTTTTATGTGAATTTTTCTGTGCAAAATATCTGGAGGAATAATTTTATTGTCTACAAAAGATTGAAGAAAAGCATACACTGTTGCCAGTTTACCTCTCACGGAAGCGACTTTTAGACCTCGATCCTGCTCATGCTCAACATAGGCCGCAATGTCTTTCCGGGTAATTCCCCTAAAGTAATACTTGCCTAACGTTTTGAAAAAGGATAAGAAACCCAGTAGAAACTCACCACTTTGCTTAATAGTACTTGACGCCAAATTTCTACTATACTTGTCGTAAAGGTGACTGATCACAAGATCGTTGCCAGGGAGTTTGCTTTCCTCTAACCGAAGAACGATCCGATCAAGAGCGCACCGTTTGTCACTGAGCCAGCAGTTTTCAATCAACCTGGTACTTGGCGAAAATTGATTGGGTAATAATGTAGGTTCTGTGAAAGTGTCTTTGGTGTGAGGGACGACAAATAGGCAGGATTCTGTTGCGATGGGTTTCGTCCACTTTTTTGAGTGAAAATTCTCTGACGTGTATTTTTGTTCGGTCATGATAGCCTCCTTTTTCTTTTTCTAGAAAAAACAGGGACTTAATGACCATACTATAGCACATCAGCGGCCGCAATCATGTTACGTATATTTACGATGAAGTTAAAGTTTCCGGTATGGTGGAAAAGTTGAGGCTGGCAGGGATAAGGAATACTCAGCAATAATTTTACTCTGTTAGACCCCATTTAGACTGTGCCCCCAAATATTTACGGGCAGGCTTTTTTATGCTGACAATTTACTGTACTAAACCGTGCACGATTACACGTTAAAACCCAAATCACACCTCATTTACCAGGAGCAACACATTGTCTTTTATAGATAGGTTCTTTAAGATCAGCGCCCGGCAGAGTACGGTTAGCCGAGAGGTAATCGCCGGGCTTACAACTTTTGTCACCATGGCTTATATTGTCATTGTCAATCCGGCGATCTTAAGTGCCGCCGGGATCCCCAAAGGGCCTTCAACCACGGCAACAATCTTAAGTGCAGTTTTCGGTACCCTAGTTATGGGGCTCTACGCCCGACAACCTTTTGCCGTCGCTCCTTACATGGGCGAAAATGCTTTCATCGCGTTTACAGTTGTCAAGGTCATGGGGCATACTTGGCAGACGGCCTTAGGGGCCGTTTTTATCGGTGGCATTCTCTTTGTAATTCTGACAATTTCCGGCACTCGAGGTTGGCTGGCCAGAGCCATCCCCGGCTCTTTAAAATATGCCTTCGGCGCCGGCATCGGCCTCTTTCTAACCCTGATCGGACTGGTTGATACCGGCATTGTCACACTTGGTATCCCTGGTGCCCCGGTAAAAATCGGAATTCTCTCCCAACCCTCCGTCGGCTTGGCGATTGCCGGATTTCTGGCAATCGCCCTGCTACTTAACAAAAAAGTCCCCGGCGGGATCTTGCTTGGTATTCTTGGCACGACAGCTGTAGGATGGCTTTTCGGGATCTCACCCGCCCCCAAAGAGATCTTCAGCACTCCAGCACCTCTGACCGAGATCTGGTTCAAAATTGATCTCAAAGGAGCCCTGACCTGGGGATTTTTCTCGGTCATCCTGACCGTTTTTATCATGGATTTCGTCGACACCATGGCCGCCCTGATCGGCCTCGGGGCCCGCGCTAACCTGCTCGATGAAAATGGCAACCTACCAGACATCAACAAACCCCTGCTGGCGGACGCCCTAGCCACTGTCGTTGGAGCCCTTCTCGGAACCACAACAACCGGTACTTTCATAGAATCCGCCGCCGGCATTGAAGCCGGTGGCCGCACCGGTTTAACCTCTGTAGTCACAGCTGCAGCGCTTCTCCTATGCCTCTTTTTCACCCCCGTTTTGACCGCGGTTCCAGCCTATGCTTACGGTCCCGCCCTAATCATCGTCGGCGGCATAATGCTGAGCCTGATTAGCAAAATTGATTTTGATGATTACAGCGAATGGATCCCCGCTTTTATCACAATTGTTTTAATGTCATTTACATACAATCTCGGAATCGGCATCACGGCCGGCTTCATTATCTATCCGCTAATGAAAATCGGTTCCGGTCAGGCCCGTAATATACAACCCGGCATGTGGCTATTGACTTCAGTTTCACTGATATTCTACATTTTTTACCCTTATCATTAATGAATGTCTTGAAAAATTAGAACTTTTGTTCAAGAGTAAGGCAGGTAAGGATTTTAACCGGAGGAACTGATTGAATATTTTGAGGATTAAAATTTGAGCCTAACATAGCTATTGGGCAAAAAAGCAATTTTTCAGGATACCCTAAAGTCAATAAAACCATTCTTGACCGCTTAGGCTATAAAGTAACCGCCACAACCGACAGCCGAAAAGCCCTGGAACTGGTCCGCAATCAGCCGGACCAGTTTGATTTGATTATTACCGACCAGAGTATGCCCGACCTCACGGGATTTGAACTGACCCGGGAAATTCTAAAAATAAAGCCCGAAATGCCAATTATACTCTGTAGTGGCTACAGTGCCGTCATTTCGGAAAAAGAGGCACCGGCAATCGGCATCAGAAGATACCTCTTCAAGCCCATAAGCAGAACCACCCTTGTTCAGATTGTCCGACAGGTACTGGATGAAGGTTGAGATTGCCACAGCAAACTTCTTGAAAATCTTTGTTTCTCCAAAGTAGAGCTTCTCTGCGAGAGGGCGAGGGTCGTATATTTACGATATACGCGTAACAAAGTCCGTTTTCTCTTTTAAAATCAAATGCTTATGATACGTTTAATTCTATCACTTTATATTGAAAAGTCAAGTTTTTTCTAGAATAGCGGAGGAAAAAGCCAATTGTGAGAATGGGCCTCAAAATGCTCGTCGGAATAATTGGCTTTTTCCGGAGCGGGCTCAAATCACATCACCCAATCTCTCAGATTGAATAGAAGTTCTCTCCATGACGATGTCCATAGCCTTAAAATAGTCACGCTGGGCTTTAAGATTGGAGAGCTTGCTGTAGCGTTGGGTGGTTTTAATCCTTGAGTGACCAAGAATGTCCTGGATGCTGACTAAATCTGCATCAGCATTGAGCAATTGGGTGGCCATAGTGTGGCGAAGGCGATGGCACGATGCCGGTATCCCACATTTTTTTGAATAATATTCCATTCGTTTTTGAATACCCCGTACCGAAAGCGGCTGCCTTCTGTATATTCCCTTTTCAACAAGAAAAATCCTTTGTTCTCTGACAATTGGCCGAACATCCAGATATGAGGCCAGAGCTTCGGCGGAATCGTCGCTTATGTAAACAATTCTGTCCTTGCTACCCTTGCCGCAGGACACCAGAATCTGGCTACGTTGATAATCGATTGCACCCAAGGTAAGATTAGCGACTTCATCTACCCTCAGACCGCAGCGCAGCATCAACATAAACATGGCTTGGTCACGAGTTTTCTTGACACTTTGCAAGAAAACATCAATATCAGCATCTTTCAAATACCGTGGAAGAGGATGAGGCACTCGAAGTGCCAATCCGGCTACAACTGGGTTTTTCAGTTGCAGGTCTTCCTCATCGATCAGAAAATCATAAAAACTGCGAATACTGGACATATGGCAGTTAATACTGTGCGCCTCTAATCGTTCTTCAAGTAAAAAGTCGATGTAGGATTTAATTTCTGCAGTTGTGACCTTTTCAACTGGAATAACAAGCCATCTGGCAAAAGGATTCAGTCTGCAAAGATAACTTTTAACGGTTTGGGCGGTGCAGTTTTTTCTTTTCAAATACCGCTTGTAGTTTGCTATTTGTACGGTGATGTTCATTGCTTCCTCCTTTTTCAATCTTTGCCATAGCTTTAAAATATTCGTTTTCCCGGGTTAGGTTTGACATCCTGGCGTACCGTAGGGTCATTTCAATACATCTATGTCCCAAAATCTGTTGAAGAACCTCTAACCTTAAGCCTGCATTAAGCATATTAGTTGCAAAAGTATGGCGCAGGGAGTGAAGGCTGTACCCCTTATGATCAAGGTTGGCCTTTCCCAAATAATCACGCATTATCATCCAGGCTTGTACATAACAAAGGCTATCTCGTGTTGTGCCGTAGAAAAGATAATCTTTGTCCGGTTTTCTTATTGATAACCATTGCCTCAATGCCTTGTTTGCATCGTGGCTGTAATACACAACGCGTCCTTCAAAATTCTTTTCCCCGATATAGATCATGATTTTTCGCTCGGAGAGGATAATATCTGTCACTTTGGTGTTGAGTAGCTCACCTATGCGCATGCCAGTATGCAACAACAGCAAAATCAAAGCTTGGTCCCGGTCATTATTGATGACTGTGAGAAGTTGCTTTAAATCATCAACGGGAATAGCCTTAGGAAGAACTTTTGGCAGTTTTATGTTAATTTTTTTGTGCAGGATCTCAGAAGGAAGGATTTTATTGTCTACAAGGAATTGGAGGAAGGCATATACCATCGCCAGCTTACCTCTAATGGAAGTTATTTTTAAGCCGCGATCCTGCTCGTGTTCAACATATGCCGCAATATCTTTCCTGGAAATACCCTCGAATAAATCCTTGCCTAATGTATTGAAAAAGGTTAGGAAACCCAGTATAAATCCACCACTGTGACGGATGGTAGCTGTAGCTAGATTTCGGCTATATTTGTCATGGAGATGATTTATGGCATGACCACTGCCTGGTAGTTTGCTCTCTTCTAATCTCCGCACAATGTGATTTAAAGCTCGCTTTTTTTCATTTGGCCTGTAGCCCTCTACTAATCGGGTACTTGGTGAAAATTGATTTGGTGTGGAAGATGATGGTTTTGTTGGGGAATTTTTAGTGAGAGGAACAACGGACAGGCAATATTCACTGTGAATATGATTTTTACACTCAATTGAGTATGAATTAGCTAACGTACATTTTTGCTCGGTCATAATAGCCTCCTTTTTTCTTTGTTTAGAAAAAACAGGGACTTAATGACCATGTTATAGCATATTCGTGGCCGTAATTATGTTACGCGTATTTACGATGAAG
>CAYWGC010000077.1:0-10254 GCA_964457755.1 uncultured Thermodesulfobacteriota bacterium
TACCCTGAATTTGCGGGTTGGCTGAATAGTTATTAAAAAACCAACATTTCAAGAGAAAACTCCTGAATTTCGTCGGTTCGAACTCCATTTCATTCTTTCCTTCTTGACTCAAGTCAACGAAAAAAATGTACCTGGGTGCTATGATTTATAATCATACCATTTGCAAGCTATCGCAAATCTGATAATAGAGCTCAACGAAACTGAATAATCGAAACCCATGGTTCCGCTTGTGAGGCCGTTCATGAATAGAAAATCTTTTTGGCAAAGTACCGTGCCCCTATGTTTGTCGACTAAAACCATAGATCTGTCGCGACTGCAATATCTACTGCTGGTTGGCATTTTATGCCAACTACTTCTTGTCGTCGTTCCGGCCGAAAGTGCTGATCTCACCATTGAAAAGTGTATTGAATTGGCTTTGCAGAACAATCCTGACTTACAAAAACAGCGGCTCAATTTAAAGCTTGCCGATGAAGATATAGCCGACCAGAAATCGCTGAACTTCGGAAGTCTCAATATTGTCTCATCCTACACCTATTACAATCTGCCCCGCACGCTGGCCCCGATGACGCCAGGATTAGTAACCACCGGCCCCGAAAAGGTGCCAACCACGGAAAACTTTTTTAATGCAGGCATCGTCTACGAGGTCGCTCTCTTTACCGGATTTGCCCGCACCCGAACCCTGGAGATTGCCGCCCTGCAAAAGGAGATCTCCGGCAAAAACCTGAAACTGAGCCGGGAACAACTCATCTACAACGTCAAAACCCTCTATGTAAATATCCTCTCTCTCCAGTTTCAAAAAAAAGCCCAGACTACTTATGTCGAAGCTTTACAACGCTTACATGACAACGTCACCCGAGAAGTCCGACTCGGGAAAAAAGCGCGGATTGATCAACTGAAAACGGCGGCCGACTTAAAAAACGCTGAGGCTCAACAAACCCGAATAGAAGCCAATATCACAATATTAAAAGCCTCTCTCAACAACCTGCTGGGGATCGAGTCCCCGGCAAAGCTTAAGGACGTCACTCTGTCTCCGAAAGCAATCGACTCCAAGATGGTTACGGAAAAGGATTTCACCGGAGAACTTGCCGGTCTGGAACGTCTCCAAAGCGCCCAACTGGCGGTAGAGAAAAATACTAAACTCATACAAAAAGAGAGTAGCTCCCTCTATCCCCAAATCGTTCTGAATACGGGTTACGGACAAAATTTCGGCCCCAATGACAGCAGCAATAAAAACAGTGGCGACTGGGAAAATCAGGAAGTTTGGCAGGCGGGCTTAAATATGAAATGGAATATTTTTGATTTCGGCCACACCAAAGCCAAATTACGCAAGGCCAGGATTTTGGAAAATCAGAGCCGACACGACCAGACCAAGACCGAGCTTGAGCTTAAACGCGCCCTTAAGGAGGCAGTCACCAATATCAACACGGCAGTCACCGATTACAAAAGCGCCGAGGCGGAACTGGAGTTGACCAAAGAGACCGAAACCATCGAAGATTTGCGTTTTGCCCAAGGCGCCGCTGACATCAATGATCTGCTCGCGGCCAAAGCCCGCAACCGGCTGGCCGAAAGTCGCTTTATAGCGGCCGGCTACAGTTATAAAAATGCCCGGTTTTACCTCGATTACCTGCTTGAAAATGGAGAAAATAGATGAAAAAAATTATCCTCATTATTCTGCTCATCGTCCTGATCGCAGCCGGGGCAGTGCTTTTAAAAAAACGTAAACAGAGTATGACCAAGGCCCCGCTGGCAACCCCGATGACTTACACAATCAAAACCGTTAAGCCTGAAACCAGAACCGTATCTCAGACCAGTGCCTTTCTCGCCAAACTGGAATCCGCAAACAGTGCCGCTATTTCTTCAAAACTCTCCGGCCGCATCAAGACCCTGCTGGTACATGAAAGCCAAAAAGTTGAGCTCGGAGAACTGCTGGTGCGTATCGATGACCAGGGAATCCGGACCGCTATTAAGGCGTTGCAAGCCCAACTCCTATTTGCCAAAAAACAGCATGATTACAGCACCACTCAGCATCAAAGAAACCTGGCTCTGTTTAAGATCGGAGGTCTGGCCCAGGAAAAGCTTGAGGGTTCAGAGGTTGCCTTAAGCAGCACTGAGGCCACTGCAGAAGATCTGAAACAGAAAATTAGCGGCTTAAAAAACGAGCTCAACTATTTGGAGATTAAAGCCCCTTTTGCCGGCATCATCGGTACAATTTTTCTCCGTCAGGGTGATCTCGCAGCCCCCGGCCGACCGATTATTTCACTTAATTCCCGACCCCAGAAACTCACGTTCAGCTTTACACCAGGCCCGGATGAAATATTTCCCGGACAGGAAGTTCAGCTCAACCATGAGAAAATCGGAGAAATAACCAACCTCTATAATGAAGCCCGCAACGGTCTGGCAGTGGCCGAGGTTGCCTTAAACAAACGCCTGGAGCGGCCCAGCGGCAGTTATCTGACAATTGCAGTGGTCATAAGAACTGCAAGCGGGTGCGCCGTGCCGATCTCAGCCTTGCTGCATCGAAAAGAAGGGACCAGTATCATGTTCTACCAGGATGATCATTTTAAAGAAAAAACGGTCATCGTCCGAGCCCAAGGTCAGGAGTTTGCCCTGATTGATCCACCCTTAAGCCGGCCGGTGGCCGTGGCCGCTGAAGCCAAACTGAGCCGGCTTCCCACGCTTGGTAAAATCAGAGTTCTGTCCGGGGATAAAAATGAATAAAAGCTGGATTGAACGTCTCCTGGGACGCCCCTATTTTATCTATTCGTTCCTCGCCCTTTTTCTCTGCCTGGGGATCTTGGGCTACCAGCGCATCGACCGGAAACTTTTTCCCGAATCCAATTATCCCGAGATTGCCGTAGTCATCGTCCAACCGGGCGGATCGGCCAAAACCCTGGCCGCCAACGTCAGTGTTCCAATGGAAGAGGAGCTCTACACCTTAGAAAATATCCGCCGGGTCTACTCGACCACCATCGACGAAGTCAACGTCATTCGAGCCGAGTTTGAATACCGCCAGGATTTAGGTATGGCCGCCGCCGATGTCGCCAATGCCATAGATAAAATCCGCTCCCTGCTCCCTAACGATATTCTTGAGCCCCAGATTCATAAAATATCCGCCGCCACGGCTCCGATTCTCGTCATTGCTGTAAGTCCGAAAAGCTCGATGCCGCTTGAGGATGTTCGCCAACTTGTGGAAAATAAGCTAAAACAACAACTCATCAAACTCCCAGGCGTCGCCAACGTCGATGTTTTTGGCGGCTATAAAAAAGAGCTCCAGATCATTGTTGATAAAGAAAAACTTGATCGCTACGGGCTCGGCATTGAACTGGTTTTAGCGACTATCCAATCCGATAACCGGGATTATGCCATCGGCTTTATGACCGGTGACAAAAGTCGCTATCTGCTCAAATCACCCAGCCGCCTAGAGAGCATCGAAGGACTGAAAACACTGCGCCTGAACACTGATGTAACCCTTGCCGATGTGGCTGATATCTATTTCGGCCATTACGAAAACAGCGCTGGCTATTATGGCAACGGTAAAGAAGCTATCGCCCTGGCGATCCAGCGCGGACTTGACAGCGATGTGGTTCGCACCATTAACGGTGTCGAAGCGGAATTAACCAAGATCAAAACCCGCTACCCGGGGCTTGATTTCGAAATCACCGACACCCAGAAGGACACCATTGTTCAATCGACCGAGAACATGTTCGAATCACTGCGCGACGCTATTTTCATGTCCACCTTTGTCGTTTTTCTTTTTCTCGCAAGTTTCAGACAAGTTCTGGTAATTCTGATTACCATCCCCTTAGTCTACACCACAACAATTGCCCTGATGTGGCTGGCCGGGGTTGAATTTAATGTCGTCACCCTGACCGGTATCATCTTAGCATTAGGCCTGCTCCTTGACGATGCGGTTGTCGTGATGGAGAATATTGAACGTCACTACCGGGAGCTGGGTTCAGAGATTCATAAAGCGGTCATGGAAGGTACCAAGGAGATTATGTTTGCCGATCTCTCGGGCACCGTCACCACCATGATCGCCCTGGCTCCAATTCTTTTTGTCGGCGGCTACCCGCAGACTGTATTCAGACCGTTGACGACAACCCTGCTCCTGGCCCTGACGGCGTCTTATATTATCTCAATAACCGCAGTGCCGTTATTGTCGCTCAAAATTCTGACACTGAACCACCCTCTTCTTTTAAGAGCAGAAAACTTTTTTCACCGGATCACGAGCCGGGCCAATGCCGCGATACAGGGCTTCTTTAGTGGCGCGGTTAAGGCCGCCCTGAAACGAAAAACCGTAGCCATCGCCTATTTCGCCGTACTTCTGTTCTTATTTATTATCAGTGTCAAGGGAGTTATGCCGATCGTCGGCAAAGAACTCATGCCGCCTATGGATACCGGTGCCGTCAGGATCAACATCACCACTGATCCCAATCTGCCGATTGTTGCAAGTCAGAAAATTGTGCTTGAAGCCAATAAAATCATCGCCGCCAACGGTGAACTCGAATACCTCTCTTCAGCCATCGGCAGTGAAGCCGGAATTTTAACTGTCGGTAGTGGTTCCGGCAGTGATCGGATCGCGATTATCGCAACCTTCGTCAACCGCTATGAACGAAAAGAGACCATCTGGGATATTGGGAATCGTCTGCGCGGGGAGCTCGCTGAAATCGAAAATATCAAACGCCTGGAGGTCGTCGATTTCGGAGCCACGGCCCTCTCCAGTATTCGCGCCAATATCGACGTTATGCTTTCCGGACCGGATTTTAATGATCTGGTCTACGCCGGTGATCAGGTTGAACAGGCCCTCTATAAAACTCGGGGTGTAGTCTCGGTTTCGAGAACCTGGGATATCGATAAAACCGTCTACAACCTCAATATCAACCGGGAACGAGTCGCCTTTTACGGTCTCAAACATTCAGCTATCAGCGCCCAGCTGCAAGCGCTATTGCGCGGCGCCCCGGTAGCCACGTTTCCCGCCGCCAACAGTATCGATTTTGGAGTTCGGGTCTGGTTACCGGCGGCCCAGCGGGATCGAGTCGAACTGCTCTCAACAATTTTAATCGAAACCCCGAAGGGAGAAAAAATTCCTTTATCAGCTTTAGCCACGGTCAGCCGGGAATTAGAGCCCGGAGTTATCAATCGGGAAGCTCTAAACTACACTCTCAATGTCTACGGGCATCGCGAGAAAACTGCCATTTCCCATATCATGGACAACTTTGAACAAAACTTCAAAGGCACGGTTCTGCCCTCATCAGTTACCATGAAACAGGTCGGCGATATCCAACAGTTTAAAAATTCCGCCGGCCGCATGGCCAAGGCTGTCGGTTTTTCGGTGATTCTGATTTTTTTCACGCTGATCACTTTTTTTGACTCGGTAAAAGCCTCCCTGATGATTATCCTCTCGATTCCTTTAACCATCATCGGGGTCGCCTGGACCCTGCTGTTACTCAATTACCATGTCGCGATGCCCGCCATGATGGGCTTTATTCTGCTCTCCGGCATCATTGTCAACAACGCCATCCTGCTCATCCATTTCGCCCTCGAAAAAATGGCCGAAGGGATGACCAAAAAAGAGGCCATGCTCGAAAGCATCAAAATCCGCACCCGCCCGGTACTGATGACCGCCTTTGCGGTCGCAGCCGGCATGCTCCCGGTAGCTTTAGGCTCCGCCATCGGTCTGGAACGGTTGGCCCCTTTAGGCGCAGTCGCCATCGGCGGCCTCCTGGTCGGTACGTTCCTGACCCTGCTCTTTATTCCGCTGATTTTTATCTGGACAACGAAAGAGTTGAAAAAGGTTTGAATTTGAAATTTCTGACAATCATTTGATATGAATACCAGCAACAGGTTATCCCCAAAACAAGAAAAAGGCCGCTTTCAATGAAGAAAACGGCCTTTTTGATATCTGGCTCCCCGATGAAAACGAATATGGGCACTGGGAAGAACGTTTCATTTTGAACAAACAATGATAACGCCTACCATCACTTGCAGTGCCGTGAAGCTCAAAAAAACAACGGGCGCGTATTCACTGTCAAGTGTATGGTTAGGCCTTTTAATCTGTCAAAAATACTTCTACCGATTCAGAGATGGTCTTCATTAGTTTTTCGCGTACTAAAGAATCTAGGATAGCGTTATCGATTTTTTTTATTAAATTATCCTTTTCATGCTTTTTTGATAGCTGTAAAAATACACAAAGCACTATTCTGGCAAATTCAACAGAGTCTTTTGTCAAATCATTTAACTCTTTCCGTTTTACCTCTTCTATTTCTGAACCATGGATATAGGTGCTTCGCACATCGTATGCTCTTTGTAACACACCGTAAGTCTTAATTGAGTTAAGGCCAAATTGACTTAATAAAAAAGAAGCACGTTGACATAGCCTATGAGAAAGTTCGGATCTTTCATGAGCTTTAAGAAGCAGTGATTCCAAACATGTTATGGCTGATGTAATTCTGGCTTTCTAATACGCCCACTACGGATAAAGCGTCTCTAAACCTAGTTAACGAAACGTTTAGCGGGCTTCTATTTCCCTCATCATCCTCCCCTTTGATCTCTTCTAATATTCTACAACTTAACTCAAGATATTTTTTTATAGTTGGAGACTCCGCTTTACTCAATTTATACTTATATGGGGCATTAGTTCTCGTGTTATTAAATTGCCTCCCGGCCATTCTAATTATAGAAATAGGTGAATGGTTAAATGATAAGCTTGATATTGATCCGGTTTTATAAAGTCTTAGTGAATCTAGGACTTTGTTATATTCTGTGAAGACCTCATTTTGAGATGAAGCCCTTGTTGTATATTCTATAAAAGCAGTAGGCATCTCACCATAAGCCCCTATTTCTCTATGGTGATACCCTAAAGCAACCGCATCAATTCTTTCCTCATATTCAAAATCATCAGGACGCGGAATTCTCAATTTATATTTTCCAATTTCAATCTCATCATCACACAACACTATACCCGTTAGCGCCCCTTGCACCTTCCACATGATTGGGGTTTTATCTAAGTCTTGAATAAATGATGTAACGGCATCTAGAACATTAAAACCTTCCTTATTGTCTAGGTATCTAGACATTACTACTTGGGCATATCGAGTTAATTTTGAATCTGCTTTTTTTGTATCTACATGGAACTGCTCTTCTAGTTGGGCAACTGCTGATTTATATTCTTCGAACTCTTTAACTTGTTTCTGTAGAAACTTATATTGATCCACAATGTGCCATTCATCTTTCTCTATAAACTCTACCGATCTAGTGTGAGATATATTTCCCTCGTTATAATTAAATTGAGTTATAACAGATTTGACTACTAGCACTTTGGAGTTAACTCGCTTACCCTCCTCAGCTTGCTTTTTTGCCTCGAGCATCAACCGCTCCGTAAGTTTTCCTAGCTCAGCTGCCAGCATTTTATCCCCCTATCGAATATGGCCTAATATTTATATTATCAGGTCTATTTGACCTGATAAGTTGATATTTAAGTAAGAATGCAGTCTATTTTATTTATTTCGATTACCAGTGAAAACCCCAAACTTACCGATCGTATAACAATTTTAAGATATATCGTGCAACTCAATCTTTTACTCCTAATTTTATTACTTGAGTAATGGGATAAAAAATTCCTTTTGTCAGAGCTAAAAGTTGCCATTCCTCCCGCCATCGCCACCTTTCACGCAGCATGGAGCGCAGGAGCTGTCAATGGGGTGATGGGGGTGATGGGGTCAAATCTTTACTCTTGACAGCGGTCCGTACATCAAGGTTGTCAAGGATAAAGATTTGACCCTAGTGCACTCTGACCCTAGTGCACTCATTTCAGAACGTATCCAAAAACATAAAAGAAACCATATTGATTGCTGAAAGTAATGTGAATGCCGGTTTCTGCAATATGTGGAGTATTCTATCGCCTCCACTTTAAATCCCCCTCTTTTGATATATTTATTTTAGAGATAAACTGTAAAAATAGGTATTGCTTTGAAACGAAGTTTGCGATTAAGAAAATGTTACGACTGAGGCTCAAGTTTTGTGATTAGTATTAAACTTAAGATTGCCAGTACGAACTGTACCAAAGGCTACCTTGATTTTTTATTACAACTCGATTGACATATCATATTTAGTATAGTATATTTTAGATATGTGGGAGATATTTGAACATCATTCATTGGCAAAGAAATTAACCAGAATACCCCTTGAGATATTAAAGAGGTATGAAAAATGGAAAGATATCGTAATGGTTTCTGGGCCGGAAGGTTTGAGACTCATCAAAGGGTTTCATGACGAAGCACTAA
Organism: uncultured Thermodesulfobacteriota bacterium; assembly: GCA_964457755.1. Taxonomy (GTDB): domain Bacteria; phylum Desulfobacterota; class Anaeroferrophillalia; order Anaeroferrophillales; family Tharpellaceae; genus Tharpella. The sequence goes on from CAYWGC010000077.1 coordinate 8,283, forward strand.
AGGGAAAATGGCGAGGTTTTCGATCCTCAAGATTAAGTATTCAGTACAGAATTATATACAAGATTAATAAGGGGGAACTGTACATTCAAGTAATTGAAATCAACCCTCATGATTACAGGAAATAGCGCATGAAAAATTATAGAAAGGCTGTCACCTCCATTGATGTATCAATCGGAGAATCCGTAAAAATTATTCGTGAGTTACAGGATTTCAGCCAAAATGATTTGGCTCGTCTAACCGGAATCCCACAATCCACCATCTCTGCTATTGAAAATGATCGGGTTAAAATCGGAGTTGAAAGAGCCAAAGTTCTCGCTAAAGCTCTCAAGTGTCATCCCGCAGTTCTTGTTTTTCCGGGATGGCAGATCGAAGAACAAACTGCTGCTTAATTTTTGCAAACATCTTACGATATATACGTAAAGTTAGCAGTTTGTCCTGACAATTGAACTTAGTACTAGTACGGTTCTCATTGTTTTGCCTTTTTATCATGGATGTCCCGTTTATTTAGTCAAACTTTCTAATCGTTAGCCACCCTAATAGCACTAGAGTAAGGTGGAAGCTTCATAAGTCAGGTTCTTCATGGCCGACTAAAAAGTGGGTGATGAAGGTAATGGAAGGTAATGTGGGAAGGTAATGGGAAGGTAATGGGAAGGTAATGGGGTCAAATCTTTATCCTTGACAACGGTCCGGACATCAAGGTTGTCAAGGATAAAGATTTGACCCTAGTGAATTCACTCGCAAGGGAATGGAGTTGAAACCTGGAATGATTTTTTGCATAGAGCCTATGATCAACCAAGGGCGCCGGGATGTAACTATCCGAGGCTGGGATGCCCGGACCTGTGATGGAAAACTGTCTTCTCGCTGTGAGCACATGGTTCTTATTACAAAAACCGGCAACAAGGTTCTCACCTCCCACTAAAAAAAGTAAATGCGGGTCAGTCCTCCGATTTGCTTTTATAGGACAACCCGAAGAGAGAATAATCGAAAACCAGCGGAGCCAGAAATCCGGGAAAAGAAGCGAAGAAATACATGGTTGAAAAGATCTGTGAATGGCTGACAAGTATGGAGGTAACACCATGAACAGTATGACCCATAAGGGATATTTTGCAAAAATTAGCTTTGACGAACGGGACAATATCTTTGGGGGCAAAGTTGTTGGCATAAAAGACAGTATTACTTTTGAAGGCGAAACAGTCACCCAACTAACAGAAGATTTCCACAACGCCATTGACCATTATCTTAGCGACTGCAAACAAGAAGGACGAACCCCAGAAAAACCGTATTCCGGTAAATTGACTCTACGTGTATCTCCTGGCATCCATGCCGAAATAGCCTCTGCCGCTACAAACTCTGGAAAAAGCCTTAACCAGTGGGTAACTGATACCCTGGATTAAGTTGTACATTCAAATTAATCACTTATTTTTTAGCAATTCAAATTTGTGGTCTCATAAATAATCCAGCTTTTCCAACAAAAACATGCACTTGACCGGGAATAGCCGCCCGTTGTTCAGTGGACACCACGGCCCGGCAAGTGATGCTGGTCGTTAGCCGAAACCGCTTGGATATATATTAAAGAATTAATTCTCAGGTTAAGTAATGTACTTTACTACAAAATTGAGCCTGATGTGTTGTTCAATTTTTTTGATATTATTGAAGATACAATTGTGAACCAAACACGATTAAGAACTGTGAAACTTTAGGGGAATAATATGTCAAAAAAACGATGGCGTTTGTTTATCTATACCTGCTTTGGTGGCTGTGCTACAGGTGTATCAGCGTCCAAGGCCTGCATTAGGCTGTGGGAAGAGAACTCTGAGGATATAAAAATTGCCTGCCTTCCAGCCGTGATAATACCTGGGAAGTTTAAGGAAATGCTCAAATCAGCGGACAAGCGATTACTTGTTGATGCCTGCAGTTTGCGATGCGGCGCAAAACTTTTTGAAAGGGAGGGAATGACAGTTGACTGCTACCT
>CAYWGC010000078.1:0-10079 GCA_964457755.1 uncultured Thermodesulfobacteriota bacterium
GTTGCAAAGAGTGCTCCTTCAGTGGTTTTCGCGGGCGCGTCGGCATCTTTGAACTGCTCCCTGTGACAGACGCCGTACGCGGCCTTATTCTTGAGAGTCAAAGCTCTCTGGTATTACGCGAGCATGCCGTTAAAAACGGCATGGTTCTACTTCGTGAAGATGGTTGGGCCAAAGTTCAGGCCGGGACTACCTCGTTAGAAGAGGTGGTTCGCGTGAGCGGAGTTTAAAAGATGCAAGAGTTCAGTTATAAAGCGACCAATGCCGCCGGAGAGATTACCTCCGGCCGTCTGTCGGCTCTCGATCAACGTCAAGCGGCGGCTTCGTTGCAACGGCAAGGCTTGGTTCCGTTGCAAATTGCGGCACTTGGTGGGAAGTTGGACAATGCTTTGCCCCTAGTGGCTAAGGCAGCCTCTTTTAAGTTTAAACCCAAGTCTAAGTCGAATCGCAAATCATTTACGGTTTCCGGAGGGCGGGCAGCCAACCTTTCCGATTGGGCCGACAAACTGCCCTGGCGGCGGCCTGGAGTTAAGGAACTTGCCGGTTTTGCCGAAGATCTTGGGCTTTTACTTAAAGCTGGCGTGCCTCTGAACCGGGCTTTAGTAATTTTGGTTGAATTAATTGAGAAACCGCTTTTCAGCCGGGTTATGGAGAATTTGCGCGAACAAGTCAAAGAAGGCAGCACTTTCTGGGGCGCCTTGCGCATGCATCCCGATATTTTTCCGCCGGTTTTTGTCGGGATGGTGCGGGCCGGGGAAAGCGGCGGGATTCTTGATGCGGCCTTGAATCGTCTGGCTCTCTATCTCAATGGTATCCGGGAGCTCAAGGAGTTTCTTGTCGGGGCGATGATCTATCCGTTGATCTTGACTCTGGTGACCGGGGCCTCAATTGTTTTGTTGCTGGCCTTTGTTTTGCCCAAATTTGCCGCAATCTTCTCCGATATGGGCGTGGCTTTGCCCACGGCCACCAGGGTGATGTTGGCTTGTGGTAATTTTATGCAGGCCTGGTGGTGGGCTCTGGGGCTAGGGCTGGGCGGTATAATCTTCGCCTTTCGTCGTTTTTATCGCCACCCTAAAGGCCGTTTGTTGGTCGATCGGTCGGTTTTGCGGCTGCCCGGCTTTGGCACTATCCTGATTAAAATAGATCTCGCCCGTTTTTTTCGGACGCTGGGCTCAATGCTGTCCAGCGGGGTGCCGATTCTTGAGTCGCTGCAAGTGGTCAGCGGGGTCATCAATAACCAGATTATTAAACAGAAAGTCGCTCATCTTCAGGAGGAACTCCGCCAGGGTGCGGTAATCTCGCAGGTTTTAGCCGCCGATCCACTTTTTCCCTCGCTGGCTGTACATATGATCGGTGTTGGTGAAGAGACTGGGCATCTTGACGAAATGCTTGAAAAACTGGCCGAGATGTATGATCGGGAATTGAAGGTTACGATCAAAGCTCTGACCTCGCTTTTCGAGCCTCTGGTTATTTTGTTTATGGGTTTGGTAATCGGGGCGATCGTAGTCTCGATGCTGATGGCGATATTCAGTGTTAATGAGTTGGGCGGGTAACAATTATGATTTACGAATTATAAAATATTAACTTGAAATCAATCTGTAATTAGTTTTTAATAGAGGCGTTTGTTCGTAGAGCAAACAAAGATATTTAAGGAGAGAAAAGTATGCCGGAGTCTATCACTAAAAGCCGAAGAGATTTGCAGCGTCAAGGTTTTACCCTGATTGAGCTATTGATTGTTATGGTTATTATCGGTTTGCTTGCCTCTCTGGTGGCGCCAACCATGTTCAAAAAAGTCGCCGGGGCTAAACGTAAAACGGCCAAAGCCCAGATTGCACTGCTGGGTACCGCGCTTGATTCCTATCGACTTGATAACGATATGTACCCCACTACAGAGCAGGGTATGGAGGCGTTGCGAGTTAAGCCGGAAGGCGCGAATAATTGGGATGGGCCCTATATGCCTAAAGATATTCCCAAAGATCCCTGGGGTACCCAGTATGTTTACAAGTGTCCGGGCGATCATGGTGATTACGATCTCACCTCTTACGGCGTTGACGGTCAGTCCGGCGGAGAGGATGATAAGGCCGACATAAACAGCTGGGAAAACTGATTGAAGGCTAAAAAATCATCCCATACTGTAGCCTTCACGCTGGTTGAGTTGATTGTCGTGGTTGCGATTATGGGTATGGGGTTGAGTATTTTTCTCGGCATTAATTATCGCCAGCGTGAGGCTTTTCGCTGGCGCGCTAATTTGCGCGAACTCCATGTTTTTCTTAAAGTGGCTCGGAGTTATGCAGTTTTGGAGCGGCGGCGTAATGATTGTTGCTACAATCCTGAGCAGCGTAGTTTCAGTGAAAGACTGCGTGGTAAAGGGGTGGAGCTGGCCTCCGGGGTGGAGTTCGTTCTGTCGGATGAGCAGCAGGCTCTGTTCGAGATTGAAAAAAGTAAGAGTGAGGTTGCGGCCGGAGAAGTTGAACTCGGAGAAGTTGAGGCCGAGATCGTTATGGTAACTTTTTATGCTGATGGCGGCGCATCCGGCGATCCTCTTGAGATTATTAGTGGTCGACGAGGGGCTTTTCTGGAAGTTGATCTATTGACCGGCGCAGTTAAGGTTAAAGAGCGAATCGAGGATGATGACCAGCAGTGATGAGCGCGGCTTTACGTTGTTGGAGATGATGGTCGCGGTGATGATTGTCGGTCTCACTGTAACCACCTTCTTCCAGCTCTTTGGCGCCAGTCTACGGCTTGAACATCGGGCTCGGGGTTTTGATGAAATAATTGTCCTCGGACGTCAGACTTTTGCTTTTTTGCAGGCTCGCGATATTCGCAAGGATGAATTTCCCTGGTCTGGTGAAGTTGAAAATTTCTCCTGGAGTCTGCGCTTGGAGTCGGTTGATATCAAGCCCGAGACCGATGCTGTTGCTGATAGTGAAGCCGTAACCCTGCGCTGGACCAGTGAGCTCTATCGTTTGGTTTTTGCCATGCAGGATAGAGAGCGTCCTGGTCGCCATCTCCGGTTGGTTAGCTATAGTCAGGTAAAGCCCGGATATTTTACGAATGAGTTTAAAGAAGAACACCTCTAACGGCTTTACTTTGATCGAGATGGTTATTGCGATGACCATTTTGGCTCTGGTGGTGACCGTGCTTTATCTGGCTTTTTCGACGGCTGGCCGTATCTGGAGTCGGCAGCAGATCAAGGGCGGGCGGGGTGAGCATGAGGCGGCTTTAGCCCGCCTTTTGAGTGATGACCTGCAAAATTTAGTACCTTATAATTTTAGTTGGGAAAAAGGTGAGGGTTTTTTCTTTGCTATGGGCCCCAAAGCTCTGTTTTATGCCACAACCAGCGGTTATGGAGCTCGGCAGCGAAGTGCCGAGGGACTCTTTTTTGTCTGTTGTTACCTGCAGGAGAGTCAAGAAAAAGAGGGCTTTGCTCTCTATTTGGTCAAAGAGTTGGGCCCAAAAAACTTTCTCGTTGAAGCTTTGTGGGATTTTATCAAGAAACCGGAAGAGAGTCTGGTTGTTGATGAAGTTTTAAGCGAAGCTTCGCTGCTCATTCTTGATGGTTTGACCGAGGCCTCTTTTGCCGTCGTCGGTGATCTGGAAAAATTGAACCTTCCTGAAGGGGAGATTGATGAGGGGGCCCTTGTCGAGCGCGGAGTGACCCGTAACTGGAGTCGCAAAACTCTGCCCGAAAATATCCTTTTTAGGTATGGGGATTCAGCCGGGGGAAAACGCAATCTGCTCCTGGCTCTGGAATTACCACCGGAGTTGCCGAAGAAAGCCGATGAAAAGAAACAATAAAGGTTTTGCTCTGATTGCGGTTTTCTGGATATCACTGCTGCTCGGTATCCTCGCTTTAAACTACGCGACGACGGCCCGGCTTAATGCCGAGGCGGCCCGTAATCGTCGTCTGGGGGTGGAATATGACTATCTTTTGCGCTCGGCTGTGGCTAAAGGCTATCATGAGTATCTTAAATATCGAGCTAACCGCTCTCTTCTGGCCAAAAAGGATGAGATTGAAGAACTTGCCGGCCAGCCTTTAGTTCTCTGGTATCCTCGCTATGAGCCTTGGGAGTGTGAGATTGAAGGGGTTAAGGTCGGTATTAAAATTGTTGGGGAGGCCGGAAAATTTAAGTTGAACGGGCTCAAGGTCGAACGCTGGCGCAAGATTGTTGAGGCTTGCGGGGTGGCCGATGAAGAGGCTCGGGATGGTATTGTTGATTCGGTTTTAGATTGGGTTGATGGTGATAGTCTGCATCGACTTAATGGGGCTGAGAGTGACTATTATGAAGAGCAGGGGCTGAAATATGGTTGCAAGAACCAGGAGATTGATGTAGTTAACGAGCTTTTGTTAATCAAAGGGGTAACCTTTTCAATTTATGCCGGAGGTGAAGGTCATCCCGGCTTGGTCGATCTGCTCTCGCCTTACGGGCGTGACGATCGGCTCGATATTAATAGTTGCGCACCTGCGGCTCTGGCTCTGGTTGAGGATTTGCCCGAGGATGTGATAGCTGATATTATTGCCTTTCGGGCCGCGACTCCGATTACAAAGCTGTCTGAATTAAGTGAATTGGTAGCGCCCGAATATTTCAGCTTGCTCAATCAATTCTTTACGGTCGCCGATTCCGAGTATGTCACCGTCAGCGCCTCCGAAGCTGCCCACGATGGCGAACCCGGAAATTGGTACCGAAAAGTTTTCGTTGTAAATGATAAAAAATAGAGTAATTGAATGAATTTGCCTTGGCTTCCGGAAACTAAACTTTTATTGCTTGAGGAGGGACGTCTACTCTTTCTCCGGCTGCGGCGTAGTTTCGGTGGCCGGGCTCGGGTCGTAGAGCGTAAAGAGTACGCCTTGGCTCGGCCCGATGATCTCAGAGCTGCGGTTGCCGCCCTGAAAAATGATTGCCGGCCGGGGCTTGATGATCTTCTGCTACTTGGTCTCCCTCTGGAAGTCTTTACAATTGTTCATTTTACATTGCCTTTGGCTGCAGCTGAGAGCCTTGATGATGCAGTCGGTTATGAGTTGATGCGCCATGTTCCGCATGATCTTGAAGGGCTTTATTGGAGCTATCGTTGCCATGAAGAGGAGGATCGTCTGGCGGTCAGCGTTACCCTGGCGGCCCGTTCTCGGGTGCAAAATTATCTGGCCGCATTTACAGCTGCGGGTCTCAATCTCTCAGCCGTTTTCCCGGCCCTTTTTCTGCTCGCCTGGATGATCCATGAACCCGGTTTGTATTTAGGTGGTGGTGCCGGACAGTGCGAGATGGCGCTATTTGACGGACAGGCTGTAAATTTTCAAGCTTGGGAAGGTAACGATGCAGAGGGCGCGGGCAGCACTTTTTTGGAGCAAAATCTTCCGTTAGCCGAGAATCGAGGCCAGGTTTTTGAAAAAGTTTTTTTATGGTCAACGGCTAAAGATATGGTTGCCGGGCTGCCTCAGCTGCGTCCGCTGTTGATTTGTACCGAAATTAATGATCTGCCAGAAAGCCTGCGCCTCGATTGGGCCGGGTTTCCTTATAGTATTGATCTGATCTCCCCCCAGGTGTTGCGGCGACGGCAACTCTGGTTGAAACTTGAGGTTGCCGCTGTAATCTTTCTTGTGGCAGCTCTTCTCGGGCAACCTCTGGCGGTTTTGGCGGGCAAGCGGCGTCATCTGCAAAAACTTGAAAAAAAGTTGAACGTTGTTCGTCTGGAGGCGGACAAGCTTAGCGGTATCCGGAAACATAATAAGGCGACCATCAGCTATCTTGAGACGCTGGCCCAATTGGTTCGAGAGCAGGCGGTAACGATTGATCTCTTAAAAGAGCTTACCGAGGTGATTCCGCAAGATACCTGGCTGCGTTCATTAGCGGTGCGGGCGCGAAAAATCCATCTTCAGGGAACCTCAGTTTCGGCAACGGCCGTGGTCAAAGCTTTAGAGGATTCTCCCCTCTTTTATAAGGTTCATTTCGACTCTCCGGTAGTTAAAAAAGGGAGTAGTGAAACCTTTAAAATTATTGTCGATCTGGAGTAGTGTCATGAAAAATCTTGAATCTATTACCGCTCTGCTCAGACGCCGTGAAGTTTTGTTAGCTTTGGCCGGGATTTTGCTTTTATTGGTTGTCGGGCGGGCTGGTTTGGGCTTCTATCAGGCCAAAAGCCAGGCTTTGGATGATGAGATTGCCTTAAAAACCCTACAGTTTGAAAAATTTAGCCGTTTGGTTGCCCGGCGTCAGGAGTTTTCCGCTCTTGACCAGGCCCTGCAGAAATTTGAACGTGAGGTCAAGGCGAGTAACTTGGTTCAGGGGGAGACCCCAACTTTGACCGAGGTTCAGTTTCAAAACCTGCTTCAGAAACTGGCCCGTGAAAGTTCAATTGATGTGCGGACGACAAAAGTTTTACCCGAAATAAAAAAAGATGGGATAACTATGCTGCGTTTGCGTTTAAGTTGTCGAGCCGAGATCGGGGCGGTCAAAGACTTTCTTATAAAAATAAATAACAGTGAAAAATTTATTTTTCTTCAGGAGGTTGAAGTAAAGACCATCAGCCGCCGGGAGAAACGTTTCTACTATTTGAATGCTGTAGTAAGCGCCCTTACGGTGTAAAGGAATAATAATGATTAAGTGGGTTCCATCGCGGGCCGGGCTCTCGCTTCTCTTTCTCTTTTTGGGTCTGATAGCACTGTTTTTTGCTCGTCATACCTACAAGCGTTATTCCGGGGCCGAGATCGCTTTTTCCAGCAAAGCTACGCCGGCTGTGGCCGGTACCGCCGTGCAGGCGACGATCAAAGAGTTGAGTGTGAAACTGGATAAGCCTAAGGTCGGAGTTGGGCGTTACGCCGTGACCGCGGAGAAGAATCTTTTTGCCGCAGATCGTAAAGCCTGGCAGCCTCCAGTTCCCAAGGTACCTGCAAGTGAGAAGCAAGAGGAAGTTGCGGCACCGGCGCCTGCTGCGGCTCTAGTGCGTCGCGATGTAATTCTTTACGGAACCTATATCTCCGGTTCGGTCAAAAAAGCGCTGCTTCACTTTAAGCGTTTTCGCAAAGGTCGGATACTGGTGGCCGAAGGTGCCGAGGCCAAAGATGAAGAGAGCGGTAGTGCCAGCAAGCGCAAGACGCCGGTCTATACGGTTCTTAAAGTTGAAGCCAAAAAAGTCACGTTAAAAGATGAGCGCGGCGGTGAATTTGAGATTGGTCTTTACGATAACAAAAAGCGCCGTCCTGCTAAAACCGCTAACCGAAAGCAAATAAAGGTTGAGACGGCGGTGGCTCCGGTTGCCCGGTCACCAAAATCGTCTAAATCTGCAGCCTCAGCTCGATCTGCTAATGATTCACGGTTGAGTGCTAAGCAGATTCGCAAACTTTCCGTCGAAGAGAAAGATGCTCTGGTTGAACGTGGAGATCTGAAAAAACACAGTACTCCTTTTGGCCCGGTCTATAAACGGGTGCGAAAGAAATAGTAAGGAAAAATCGGGATGGGGAGATAGATGGTGAGAGCGAACTCTAAATTATGGTTGAGATCTTTATTCGTGGTACTCTGCGGCCTGATGTTGGTCTCCTGTTCACTGTTACGCCCATCGGTGCGAAAAGAGGCCCTGCTGCCGGGAGGTCTGCTTCAGGGGCGGTCCTCGCCGACCCAGGAGGCCGCGGCTGCGAGCGAGAGTCAAGAGCTTGAGTCGTTGTTGTCGAAGAGTGATGATGGTGAGGATCTGCTCCATAAGCTGGCCCTGCAGGAGCAGGATCTTAACCGGCGTTTGAAGAAGTTTTCAACCGGTGCCGTGAGTTCAACTGCGGGCTCGAAGGCCAAGATTCAAGGTTCAGTCAAGGGTCGTGAAATGATCAGTCTCAACTTTGATGATGCCGACCTGATTGAAGTTTTGCGTCTCTTTATGGAGATCCTCGAAGAGAGCTACACGATCTATCAGGGGGTTGGCGGCAAGGTTACACTGGAGGTTAATACCGAGCTTAATCGGGACGAGATCTTTGAGCTCTTGCGCGGGATTTTGCGCATGAACGGGGTCGTCATGGTGCAGCGCGGCCCGCTATGGGAGATCATGCCGCAGGCGGCGCTGCCGGCGGCGGCGGAGGCCGGAGAGTTGCTTTTGCCCGGCGATCCTGAACATGCTCGTGGTCGAGTGATTCGCGCCTTTCGTCTGCGCTATCTGGCCGGGGCTCAATTTGTTAATATTATCAAGCCTTACTTGAGTAAGGGGGCACAGGTCTACGTTCATGAGCAGAGCGGTATTCTTTTAATTAGTGATTACGGTCATGTGTTGGGTAAAGTGGCTCGCCTGATGTTGCTCTTTGATGTCAGTGTTCTGGCCGGGCTTGAGCAGAAAGTCTATCTGCTGCGTTATGTTAACGCCGAAGATATGGTCAAGGATCTGGAAAGTTTGATTGGTGCCTACGGACTGGCCGCTGGTAAAGCTATCAGCTTCAATGCATCCTTAAGTTTTATCGCCCTGCCTCGGATCAATATGATTTTGGCCCTTTCCCGTGATCCTGAGGCTCTGCTTCTGGTTGATGAATGGGTTGCGGAACTTGATCAAGAGGTTCCGGTTTTGGCCCAGGACTCAAATGTCGAAGATATTTTTGTTCACTATATTCAAAATGGAATCGCAACCGATATTGCCGCAGTGCTCGAAGGTCTTTTCAGTGGGGGCACCAAAAAAAATGATGATAAAGATAAAGACAAAAATCAGCCGCTTGGCAAGAAGTTGCTCGATAATCGGCGCCAGCAGAAGCTAGCTGCGGAGAAGCTGAAAACGCGTCGGGGGGCTGCGGTTAGCGGTACCCTTGAGGGTGAGGTGACCTTTGTCGTGGATGAGACCACCAACTCTATTCTGATCCGGGCGACCGGTAACGATTACCGTAAAATCAAGCCGGTCATCGAAAAACTTGATATCTACCCGAAGCAGGTCTTGATCGAGGTGACAATCGCTGAGGTCAAGTTGGATGAGAACAATAAGCTTGGTATTGAGTGGAGCTATTTGATGGGGGGGCTTGGCGGCACAAACTCCAGTGGTCTGTTAGGGATTGACTCTGGTCTCGGTTTGGTCAGTGGCAGCGGTAAATCGCTGATTGGTTCGGGCATGAGTTTTCTGGTTAGCAACTCAAGCCGTTTTAAGGCTATCGTTCGAGCCTTGGCAGATGATAATCGGGTTAATATTCTTTCAGCGCCGCAGATTCTGGCCTCCGATGGAGAAACCGCTAGGATTGATGTGGGTGAAGATGTGCCGACTGTGACCTCCAGTTATCGGACTACCGATTCGGGCTCAACTGCGCAGACCACCGATACGACGATCCAGTATCGTAATGTTGGAATCCTTCTGACTGTGACCCCCCATATAAATGATAACGGTATGGTCCGCATGGAGATTAATCAGGAGGTCAGCCAGCTCTCAACCAAAACCATTGAGGGAATCAATTCGCCGATCTTCTCGCAGCGGGTCGCCGAGAGCATTCTTTCGGTTGGTGATGGCCAGACCGTAGTTATCGGTGGGCTTATCCAACAGAGTCGTAGCAATGGCTACAGCGGCGTGCCCTGGTTTTCGCGGGTACCGGGACTGCGTTACCTGGTTGGTTATGAAGGTAAAGAATTTCACAGTGTTGAACTCATGTTTTTTATTACACCGCATGTCATCCTGCAGGAAGAGGATTCGGTTTTTGTTAGCCGACCCTTTCTCAATCGTTTGGAGCAGGTTAAAAGTACTTATAAATGAGGTTTTTAGTAGATGAATATTATGAACTTTAAGAGTGGTTCTATATTTACGGTGTTGGTTTTTCTTCTTTGTCTGTCGCCAGGTTTTATTCATGCGCAACCATCGGATGATGTGAATTCGTTACGGATAGTATTTCTTGGTGGACAGCAGGGCGAATTGCAACCTTGTGGGTGACACTCCAAGCAGGCGGGTGGTCTAGCTCGTCAAAAAACGGTAATCGATGGTTTAGTCTCTGAAGTTGGCCGAAATCATGCAATCGTAATTAATGCCGGGGATATGTTTAAACCTTTCGGCCATTTTGCCAAAGATCGGGCCCGGTTTATTTTGCGAACATACGCTATGATGGGCTATAACGTTATTGTACCTGGGGCTGACGATTTTGTTTT
>CAYWGC010000079.1:0-9607 GCA_964457755.1 uncultured Thermodesulfobacteriota bacterium
GAACCTACTGATTAAGAGTCAGTTGCTCTGCCAATTGAGCTAATGGCCCGCAATCTTTTTGCAACTTACAAAAAGCAGCAGAAAGGATGTGAGCTTGTAGTAGAGATGAAAAAACTTGTCAATCTCTTTTTACAACTTACCGCCAAAAAGAAAGATGGCCGCAAAAGGAGTACCCCATTGCGGCCATCGACAAAACTCAGGCTAGTACATTGAGAGGTATTCGTCAAGCTCCCAATCGGTAACTGCAGTCCGGAACTTGTCCCATTCAATCTGCTTATACGAAACATACTTATCGAAGATATGATCACCGAGAGTTTCGCGACCGATCGGATTTTCCTTGAAAGCTTCGAGTGCTTCCTGAAGGGAGGCCGGCATATTTTCAATATTGGCGGCCTCTTTTTCGGCCGGGGTCATATCAAAAATATTGACATTGACCGACGGCGGGGTCTCCAGGTTATTCTTAATCCCGTCAAGACCGCAGTTGAGCATCAGGGCAAAGGCGAGATAAGGGTTACAGGTCGGATCGGGACAGCGGACTTCAACCCGGGTACCGATACCACGTGAAGCCGGGATCCGTAGCAGAGCACTACGGTTACTGGCCGACCAGGCAACATAAACCGGGGCTTCATAGCCAGGAACCAAACGTTTATAAGAGTTGACCAGAGGATTGGTTATCGCCGCAAAAGCGCGCGCGTTTTTAGCAATGCCAGCAATATACTGATACGCAATCTTGCTGAGTTCGAGCTCACCTTCGGCATCATAAAAAACGTTATTGCCTTCAAGGTCAAAAAGCGACTGATTGGTATGCATCCCGGAACCGTTAATCCCGAAAACCGGTTTCGGCATGAAGGTGGCGTGCAGACCATATGATTTGGCAATAGTCTTGACTACCCACTTAAAGGTCACGGTGTTGTCAGCAGCGGTTACGGCATCGGCGTATTTGAAATTGATCTCATGCTGTCCTTCAGCCACCTCATGGTGAGAAGCTTCAATCTCAAAGCCCATTTTTTCAAGGGTATCGACAATTTCACGGCGACACTCAATACCATCATCTTCAGCATCAACACTGAAATAACCGGCGGTATCACTGGTCACTGTAGTCGGGCCGTACTCATCCGTCTCAAAAAGGAAAAATTCACACTCGGTGCCGACATTCATGGTGTAACCCATTTTTGCGGCTTCCGCCATAATCCGCTTCAGGTTAACTCGAGGACAGCCAACAAAAGGAGTTCCATCATGCTTGTGGACATCGCAGATAATCCGAGCTGTAGCAACCCCTTCTTTATTGCGCCAGGGCATAACACAAAAGCTATCATAGTCAGGAATCAGATACATGTCCGACTCCTGAATCCGGGCAAAACCCTCGATCGAGGAACCATCGAACATCATATTTCCATCGAGAGCTTTTTCCAGTTGGCTCAAAGGTATGGCAATATTCTTCATAATACCGAAGATATCAACAAACTGGAGGCGGAAAAACCGAACATTCTCTTCTTTAACAATTTTTAAAATCTCTTCTCTAGTCATTCTCATTCTCCTTTTTTAAAAAAATTCAGCCTCTGGGCAAATATCTGTTTATCAGGTACCATTAATTAACCACAGACCATTAAAATAATCAAGTTAAAGCATCTTCAAAACAAACTATCTAGTCTTGATAGGTTTCCGTTCTGTCAAATGCTACTCTAAATATAGCAAACAAAAAAACGCTCCACCCTATCAAATCGCTTCACAACCGCTCTCATCCGTCCGGATGCGGATGCAACGTTTCAATTCGGTGACAAATATTTTACCATCTCCAATACGCCCATCACCATGTTTAGCTGACCTCAAAATCGCTTCTATCACGATATCGACAAACTCATCATTACAAGCAATGTCAAGCCTTACTTTGGGTAACAAATTAGGCATCACCTTCTGCCCCCTATAGAGCCTTTCACTGTCTTGTTGGTCTTGGTGTTGACCGTGCCCGGTTACGCGGCTGGTAGTAATGCGCTTGATACCGGCCACAACCAATTCCTCTCTTACTTCATCCAGCTTATCCGGCTGGATAATCGCAGTTACTAGTTGCATATTATACCTCAATTTTTCAATTCAGATTTTCAATTTAGATTTATCAGGCCATAACCGTGTTCACCATGCAACGCATGATCCATTCCTGACTTCTCAGCATTTTCAGCCAAACGGAAACCCACAGTTTTCTCGACCACGACAATTAGAATACCGCTAACGACTACACTATAAAGAATGGTTGCGGCCACAGCTTTGCATTGAACCAGCAACTGCTGAATAACACTCCAGCTCCCACCAGCTCCAATTGCGGCATCCTGCATCCAGCTTTCACGAATAAAGAAGACCAGAGCCAAAGCCCCGAAAATTCCGGCGACACCATGGATGCCAAAAGCATCCAAACTATCATCGTAGCCCAATTTTTCTTTAAGAAAAAGTCCGAGGTAACAAACTAATGATGCGCTCATACCCAAGGCAATAGCCCCCGCAGGTTTCACAACGCCGGCCGCCGGAGTTACCACTACAAGGCCCGCCAAAATGCCGCTGACAATCCCCAACGTGGTGGCTTTCCCCAGATGAATAGCCTCAATAATCAGCCAGGTAGTTGCTCCGGCCGCCGCCGCCGCCTGGGTCACAGTCAACGCCCGAGCAGTGTCGAGACCGCTGGAAACCGCACTACCGGCATTAAAACCAAACCAGCCAACCCATAACAAACCCGCCCCCATCAGGGTCATAACCAGATTATTGGGATGCATCGCCGTACTCGGATAGCCCCGCCGACAACCAAGATATAAGGCTGCCACCAGACCGCTGACCCCGGCTGAGATATGAACCACCGTGCCCCCGGCAAAATCGATGGCACCATTGGCACCTAAGTTAAAAATCCAACCATCAGGAGCCCAGACCCAATGGCAAAGCGGGTTATAGATCAAGATACTCCAGAGCACGATATAGAGGCAATAACCGCGAAAAGTAACCCGTTCGGCGAAAGCACCAGCGATCAAAGCGGGTGTGATAATCGCAAATTTACCCTGGAACATGGCAAAAACATATTCTGGCACGCCACACTCCAGAATCACATCATCGATACCTCGTAAAAGAAAGTAGTCGGGATTCCAGCCGCACCAGCCGCCCAGCACTCCTTTACCAAACGACATCGAGTAACCGAGAACCACCCACAACACGCCGATAATGCCCATGGCCGCAAAACTGTGCATCATGGTTCCCAAGACATTTTTGGTCCGTACCAGACCGCCATAAAACATGGCCAGCCCCGGAACCATCAATAAAACCAAGGCCGTCGAAGTCAACATCCAGGCTGTGGTGCCGGTGTCAATCGCCACAGCTTCTTCACCAGCCAAGAGGGTTCCAGCTGACAACAGAAAGAACACCAGTACCCAACAGATTGTCAACGGCTCCCAAAGATGCTTCGCAAACCTGATTTCTCTAATTTTCATAGCACGCTCCTGAAAAATATTTTCTTTGCAAATTGTTAAGCTACATAGCAGAGGGTGTGCCAACTCTAGAAAAAGAATCTATGAAAAAAGATTATTTGGAGCTATTGTTGATCATCAAGCATTCACGACAATAGTTCAAAGAAGCCATTTAACCTTATGACTCAACGCAAAAACGGCACAATACTGTGCCGTTTTTGCGTTACCAAGTAACTTTCAAGCTACCTATTTCGATTTTACCATAAAAAAAGTTCTACATTCTCAACAACTTCCAACAAACGGTACATTATTGTTGAAGCGTAAAGGGGATGTTGATACATTTACGAATCACATACCCAATTTAACTCCGCTATATTTTTTATAGTTGATACTATGATTAGCAATTTTGTATTGGATTACCCGCTTGGTGGTTCCCAGAAGCTTAGCCGCTTTAGTCTGGTTACCCCGGGTTTTTTTCAAAGCTTCAACAATCAATGTGGTTTCATAAGCTTTAACCATCGACTGAAATGTGGCCCCAGCTTCCCCTCTTACCTCACCTTCATCGCTAAGAGCTGCGACCTGGAGCGAAGGCGGTAACTGATAACCGTGAATAATCCCATCGGTCGCCAGAATCATGGCCCGCTCCAAAGAGTTCTGAAGCTCCCGGACATTACCCGGCCAATGGTAGGAGATCAACAAATCGAGAGCCGACGAATCTATCCTGGAGATCGTACAACCCATTTTTTCGCCTAATTTCTGGACAAAGAAATCGGCCAATAGAATAATATCGGCACCACGTTCGCGTAAAGGGGGTAGATGAATCGGAAAAACACTCAAGCGATAGAAAAGGTCTGAGCGAAAACGACCGGCAGCAACCTCTTTTTCGAGGTCGCGGTTGGTCGCAATCACAACCCGGGCATCGGTTTTTATAGTCTTACCGCCGCCAACCCGCTCAAACTCACCCTCCTCCAGAACCCGCAACAGTTTCACCTGAGAGACAAGCGGCAGCTCACCGATCTCATCTAAAAAAATAGTGCCACCACGAGCCAATTCAAATTTACCGATGCGCTTCTCAATGGCTCCGGTAAAGGCTCCTTTCTGATGGCCGAAAATCTCGCTCTCAACCAGATTTTCGGGAATTGCGCCGCAGTCAAGCCGGGTCATCGGTTTATCACGACGCGGACTGCGATAGTGAATCTCACTAGCAACCAAACCTTTGCCGGTACCGGTTTCACCGGTAATTAGAACCGTCGTCATGGTCTGAGCAACCTGTTCGATCTGTTCCGCTACCAGACGCATCGAATTGGCATTACCAACAACCGTCCCCATCGGCCCATGGCGGCTGATGGCTTCACGCAGGCGGGTATTCTCCTCCTGGATCCGGCGTGTATGAACACGAGGCGCTAAAAGATTAGCAACAACCTCAAGAAAAGCTATTTCACCCGGCAAATCAGCTCCCTTGGCGGCCCGATCGACCGACAAGGCCCCCACCGTTTGGCCGGCAAATTTCATCGGCACACAGAGAAAAGCCAGGGTCGAACGGTCGATCTCGCGCCGGGCCCCGGAACGATCGAGAAAAAGCGGCTCCTGGTCAATCCGGGGAATCGCAATCGGCCGTCCGGTAGCGACCACTCGACCGGTAATCCCCTCTCCCAAGCGATAATAGATGGGCTCCGAGATATCAGGAATGCCATAAGTTATATCGACTTGGACCTGCTCAAGATCGCGACGATAGAGAGAGATCATCCCCCGTTTCATGCCGGTCAATCGCGCCAGACGCACCAAAATTGTCTCCATGGTACTCTGAAAATCACTCTTTCCGGCCAGGAGTTGGGCAATTTTAGCCAGCGCTGTAAAGTAGATCTGCAGGGAATCAGTCATTAGTCAGTTGCCTTTCCACAACTTGCAGAAATCGTAAGACCAGCTGGCATAATCAATGATTGCGGCCCTTCATTTGCAAGTTTAACCCGCCCTTTAATGGAGACCTTATGCGAAAAGCTTATATCTCCTTTGATTTGCAAAGATTCACACCCGATAAGAGAGGGTGTGCCGTCGGCAAAACGCTGATCAAAATCGCCAACCATACGATAGAAATCAGGATCAAGTGTGACCACTGGCCCGTTTCCGGCATCAGGTGCCAGAGTCACGGTAAAATCATCTTTGATAAAATATGCATCAGAGCGTACTGCCAACAGGTCATCGGTGGTTTTAACCGGCGCAAAACGGGACCTCGGCACCCTTAAAGCCTGAGCCCCGTTAAAAACCCCGATAGCAGCTCCCATGGCCGTTTCAAGTTGCAAAACCGGGGCCGAATCAGGATTTCGGGGATCTATTGGTTTACGGTTACAAATCAAAGGCAATTCAAACAGATTACGACAAGCCGCCATCTGCTTCTCCAAAGACTCTAAATCGAGCCATAAGGAGTTGGTATTGAAATATTTATATCGTTCAATATCCTGAAAAGCGGCCTGTTCGGCGATTGGACATTGAGCCGCTTCACGCAAAACAAGTCCACTATCACTTAGCCGCCGGGCCAGATGTCCGCCTTTACGATCGGCCCCGGTGCGATCAGCAACCTCCATCAAGAAAGGTAACTTTTCACAGACAAAATAGCCCAGAATTACGGGATCAAGTACAGCCCCAAGATTATCGGCATTACTGACGAAGGCGTATCGATAACCGGCCCTCCGTAATGCCGCCAGTACTCCACTGGTGACCAGAGCCAGATAGAGATCACCATGCCCCGGCGGACACCACTCCAACTCCGGGTCGACAAAGTAAGTTACCGGCGCATAGGTTTCCGCACAAATCTTGGGAATTTTATGCTGGAGAAAATCACGAGGCAAGCCAAACTTTAAAAGTTCTGGATATTTATCCAACAGAGCCAGGGAATCTTTGCGCGTGGCAAAACTGTTCATAAGCAGCAAGGGAACGTTGGCGGCCAGAGCCTGACGGGCAATAATATCAAGAAACGTCAAGCCTTCTTTAACAACCAATAACGATTTGGCCTGCTCAAGGCCCATACTGGTACCCAGACCACCGTTTAATTTAATCAAGACGGTCTCTGACAGGGCCTGCCGACCTAGCTCCAGACACGCATTATCAAGCTGTTCTGCATCCGCAAGCCCGGTAACCGGCCCGATTTCGCTCTCTGCAATCTCACCACTCGCACCAGACAGTAAATGGCGATAATAGAGCCCCAAAGTCTCAATCGCCACTTGCGGCATCCCAGCTTTCTGCATACGCTCGGCCAACGGGGTAAATTTTTCAAGAACTCCGGACACTCTCACTCCTTATTTTCAGCATTTTTCAGAGCTCTCTGCAGAGCTTTAAAATGGACATCGGCAGCCAGGTGAATCGGACTTTTGCCCCAGAGCGGATCCCAACCGGCGGGATCCGCACTGCATTGAAACTGCACATCAAGCCCGTAACGGGTAGCAATCTCGGAGACCTCCATACCGACCAGTTTTTCCAGAGCCCGCCAGGTCGCGCCACAGGGCGCCCCGCGAACCACTTTGATCGATTTCAACTTACCATCCGCAACCTCAACTTCGAGTTCCGGGGTACCATAACGTTTGCCATACTCTCCCAACCAGACCAGTCGGGGCAGGGAACATCATATTGGCGGAGTCGCAACCTGCGGACTAACAGGATACTTTTTTGCCGAGGCCACAAAAGGTATACCCTCCTCTTGGCAACGCCGCAACAGTTCCGCGGAAAGATCGGGGTGGCACAAAAAGCCCAGCACCAGGTCCGCATTTAAAACTTCAGGCAGATATTTTTCCGGATCATCAATTAAAGTAGGTAACGGATCATCCAACGAGACCACCTCAAGCTCAAAACAGCCCGGCGCATAGAGCTCAATTCCGGCAATTTTTTTTTCGCCGCTGCCCCGCTCCTGAAACACCATGACCCGCTGAACCGAACCCTGACTGCATTCATCTCCCATATTTTCAACTCCTGCAAAGTATAATTTTTCGAAATTAGCACTTTTGATTCGCTTTTGTATCACGCATATCACCTGATAGCAAAAGATTATTGACAGCCTGGCAAAAAAAAGGCAGAGAAGAGAGAATCACAAACTCAGGAGAAAGCGCATGAGACTAACTCAATTTTATCGCGACAAAGAAATTTATCTGGGAATAGTCAAGGAAGAGAAACTCTTCCCCCTCGCTTTTGTCGGTGACTTTCATGACTGGCTTGCAACCGGCAAGCCACTGACCACAACCGGAACAACCCTCCAATTAGATCAGATCAAACTGGCCGCTCCCGTAAATCGACCCGGCAAGATTATCGCTATCGGCTTAAATTATGCCGAACACGCTGCTGAAGGCAAACACGACAACCCCGAAAAGCCCCTGATTTTCGCCAAGTTTCCGAGCTCTATTATTGGCCCTGATGAAAATATAACATGGTCTTCGAAAATCACTGAAAAGGTCGATTTTGAGGCGGAGCTGGCAGTTATCATCGGTGAAAAAACCACATCTTGCCAACCTGAAGAAGCTCTTTCTAAAATTTTCGGCTACACCTGCGGCAACGATATCAGCGCCCGCGATCTCCAATTTGGCGACAAGCAGTGGGTTCGCGGCAAATCACTCGACACCTTCTGCCCTTTAGGCCCTTGGTTGGTTACTGCCGACGAGCTCAAAGATCCACAAAAACTGGCGATCCGCTCCCGCCTTAATGGCAAAATCATGCAAGATAGCAACACTGCCAATATGATCTTTCCGGTGGCCGAACTGTTAAGTTATTTAAGCCACCACTTTACCCTTGACCCGGGCGACCTGATCATGACGGGGACCCCCAGTGGGGTCGGTGTCTTCCGCGAGCCACCTGTGTTTATGCAGGATGGCGACGTTATTGAAATTGAGATCGAGGGTATCGGTATCCTGAAAAATAACTGCCGCAACCAAACCTGAAAAATAACTGTCGACAATGACTAAGGCCTGTAAAATGAACATAATAAAATTCGCCAAAACAATCTCCATGTTCATCTTTGTGATCACTATCGCAGCCTGTTCCAGCCTCCAGGTTGCCGCGGAAAAGCATGTCCTTGATATCGGCAATCAGCTGCCAACGATCAACCTGACAACCCCAATGGATCAATCGTTGCGCGACTATCTCGGCCTTAAAGATAAGGAAAATTTTACTCTGAACGAAATCAAGGGCGAGATTGTAATCATCGAAATCTTCAGCATGTATTGTCCGCACTGCCAAAAAGACGCACCCGCTATAAACGAGCTCTATGAACTTATCGAAAGTGATAAAAATCTGGCCAAACGGGTAAAATTAGTCGGTATCGGAGCGGGCAATTCGACCTTTGAGGTTGGAGTTTTTAAAAATAAGTATAAAGTCCCCTTTCCCCTTTTTGCCGACAACAAGTTGAGCATTCATAAGGATATCGGCAGCGTCCGGACCCCCTACTTTATCGGCATCTACAACCAGGGGAAAATGAAAAACCAAATCTTCTTCTCCCAGCTGGCCGGTTTTTCCGGCGCCAGGAAGTTTCTTGATAATATTTTAGAAGCGACTGATTGCCAATAAGAGATGAACCAACAGCAGTTGAGAGGTTATGAAATGAAAAATAAGATGAAAAAAAAGTCGATTGTTATCTTGACCATATCTCTCTGCCTCTTTTTTATGGGAAGCACGCTAGCCTTGGCGCAGTCGAGCAGTTTTCGTAACAGTATCTACAATCCTGGCCTGCTAAAACCGCTCGACAGCCTCCTCAAGGTCAAGGTCGGCGATGCCGCCCCGCAATTCACCCTGCCTTCAGTCGACGGTAAAAAGGTAAGCCTCAACGACTATCGCAACAAGAAGATTGTGGTCCTCTCTTTCGTCCCGGCGGCCTGGACGCCGGTCTGCTCGGATCAGTGGCCGGGCTACAATATTGTCGAAGAGCTCTTTAAAGAGCATGACGCCACTCTTTTAGGCATCACGGTCGACAACATCCCGACCCTTTTCTCATGGGCACAGCAGATGGGCAATTTATGGTTTCCCGTCCTCTCCGATTTCTGGCCGCATGGTGCCGTCGCCAACAGCTTCGGCCTGCTCCGTTCTGATGGGGTGACTGAAAGAGCTCTGGTGATTATCGATAAGAATGGTATAATTCGCTACATTGGCGTTGGCGATATCAATCTCAGACCGCCCCTTGAAACCTTGCTAGG
>CAYWGC010000080.1:0-8682 GCA_964457755.1 uncultured Thermodesulfobacteriota bacterium
GTGGCATGGCCGATGAGTTTCCCTTGGCCGGTCCGAACAAATTTATCCACCGCTTTTTCGTGGCCTTCACGGCAGTCCGGCCCGAGAATATCGACAAGATTTTTGCCGACAACCTCTTCCTGGCTGTAGCCGAACACTTTTTCCGCAGCCTTATTAAAGAACAGTATAGTGGAATTTTTATTGATGGTGACAAAGGCCTCACCGGCATTATCCACCGCCTGCTTAAGGATAATCAGTTTGACATCGTTCTCGGTGGCAGTCATTGCAAAACTCCTAAATGCATAAAGTAGAATCTAAAAACACCCAGGGCAGCTTAAATATTAATGCCTTTTCGCTCTGGCCATTTAACCGATGTTTCTATTTCTTCTTAATTGAAACAATCTGTTGTTTTTTGCAACTTTCACCAAATTCTTTTCCGTACGCAAGGCATTTTTCCATACTGTCATCATCCGGATTCCAATTCACTTTAAGAACGTTATCCTTCATCTCAAATCCGGAGGCTTCCAAACTGTCAGAAATAATTTTAGTCGATTCCCCGCTCCATCCGTAGCACCCAAATACGGCAGCTTGCTTTTTCCTGAAGTTTAATCCTTTTATCATCTCAAGAATAGCGGCCACAGAGGTTAGGATGCCTCTGTTGATTGTCGGAGACCCGACAATGACAGCCTTGGATTTAAAAATTTCTGTGATCACATCATTCTTGTTTCTTTTGCTAAGGTGATAAAGCCTGACATCAACCTCTTTGTCAGCCTCCCTGATTCCTTTGGCTATGCTTTCGGCGACTTTTCGGGTGCCGTTCCACATGGTATCGTAAATAATTGTGATTTGATTTTCCTGATAATTGTCAGCCCACTTCAGGTATTGTTCAATAATCTGCTCAGGACGATCTCTCCAGATCATTCCGTGGGAAGGACAAATCATATCAAGCGGAAGGTTTAGTGACAAGACTTCCTTTATTTTTTTCGTAACTATTGGGCTGAACGGGGTTAATATGTTTGCATAGTATTTAATGCATTCCGCATATAATTCTGCCTGATCAACCAGATCAGTGTACATCAGTTCAGAAGCAAAATGATGTCCGAACGCATCGTTACTGAACAGCAGGCTGTCTTCCGTTAAGTAGCACAGCATGCTGTCAGGCCAATGGAGCATCGGCATTTCGACAAAAACCAGATCCTTATTTCCCAGACTCAGCGTATCACCGGTCTTGACAACATTGAAATTCCAGTCCTGATGATATTGTCCTTTGAAGGATTTAAGCCCATTTTTTGTACAATATATGGGTGTGTCAGGGATATGGCGCATGAGTTCCGGCAGCGCTCCGCTATGGTCGGGTTCTGCATGATTTGCAATTACATAGTCAATCTTGCCCAGATCAGTCTCCTTGGCGAGATTTTTCACGAACTCTTTTGAATAGGGTCCCCATACTGTGTCAATCAGTGCCGTCTTATCTTCTTTGATCAGATATGAATTGTAAGTCGAACCTCGGTGCGTCGAGTATTCATAGCCATGAAATCTTTTGAGTTCCCAGTCGATTTTTCCAACCCAGTATACGTTGTTTTTAATGTTGAAGCTCATTTTATTGCCTCCGGACCTATTTTAGAGAAAAATAGAAATATTACGATCTGATCATGGTAAGCATCATTTTAAATCTCTTAATAGCTTTGAGAGAATGAGGCTGATTAACTGGTAAAATGATTATTTCACCAGTTTTTAAAACATACGGGTTTCCGGAAATCATAATTTCCACTTCGCCTTCCAAGACACAAACCAAAGCATCAAATGGTGCAGTATGTTCACTCAACCCCTGCCCCTGATCAAAAGCAAATAATGTCACAGAACCAGTCTCTTTTTTAATTAAAGTTTTACTCACAACAGAATCACCCTGATAGTTCAGCTGATCAGTTAGTGTACTTACTTTCGGTTCAGAATTCATTTTTCTTCCTTTCAAAATAAAAGCGGTTAAAAAAATGCACAAAAAAAGGCCGGGCACCTTATTTTAGGCAACCCGACCGTCTTGTATTTAGCAATAGAGTATTTTTGCAAGACACGTGGCTTTCCGAACCTACCTCACGGCAGGCGTGGCTTTATCTTATCTGGAAAATTATAATAGGTAAAACTTGAATGCCAATAGTGCCTATAACATAAATAGACTTACTTTTGGAAGATGAAGTTTTGACTCCAGCGCACATGATCCCACACCCCGACGCTTACTCCAGCCGGCCTGCGCTACAATTTTTGAGACTCAGAAACAATCTTCATAAAATGCTTTCGCAGATCTTCGATGCGCCGCCGATTTACCCCGAAATCGCTGTAGCCGACCCTGGATGCAGAACGCAGGTTTATTTCTCCTGATTTCTCATCAATAACGAACTCGACATCATCGACAAATTTAAACCAACTCGAAACAAACTCGGCCCGCAGATAGTTCCCCTCAGAAACCACCACCCGACCGCCTTTAATCAAGGAAATTGCCTGTTCCAGAGCCTTCCGTGCTGCCTCCGACGCCAGCAAACAGACAAAAGGTTCAACAAAATGGCCTTCATCCTGAGATAATGATGAAACACAGTTGGGCGAAGATGGACAGGGTGAAAGACTACGCTTTTCTATGACCACAGGATTCGCCGCAGCGCAGCTGGCCAGAGTGATAAGTATCAGAAAAACATTAACCGGGAAAGACATACACAAACCTCCATTATTAACAAACCAGATCGGGAAAAGTTGCGGCCACTGCCGGACAGATAATTTTTCCCGACCGCAGATTAAGCGCTGCCGACTGCCCCAGGTTTTCCTTGATAAAACCATCAAGCCCAAGATTTGCCAGTTTGCGACAGTAAGGCAGAGTGGCATTACAAAGCGCCTGGCTGCTGGTTCGACCGACAGCACCCGGCATATTGGCGACACAATAGTGGACAATATCTTCGACGACAAAAACCGGCTCTGTGTGGGTCGTCGGTCGGCTCGCCACACAACAGCCCCCCTGGTCAATTGAGACATCAACAATAACCGCCCCCTTTTTCATCTTTTGCAATAGCGGCAGATCGATCAAAACCGGTGCCTTGGCCCCGGGAATCAAAACCGCACCAATGACGAGATCGGCTTTGATAACATAATCTTCCAGCGTTTGCGGATCGCAAAAAATAGTAGTGACATTAGCTGGCATTATTTCGTCAAGATGACGCAAGCGGTCCAAATTAATATCCATGATGATAACGTTGGCCCCGAGACCGGCGGCAACTTGAGCCGCATTAGTACCAACCACCCCGCCACCAACAATCAGAACATTGGCGGGTTCGACCCCGGCCACCCCGCCGAGCAGGATACCACGCCCCATCATCGGTTTTTCCAGACATTTAGCCCCCTCCTGAATTGACATCTTACCAGCCACCTCACTCATCGGGGTGAGCAGGGGAAGGTGGCCATTAGCATCGGTCAGGGTTTCATAAGCGACCGCGGCAATACCTTTTTTCAGACAGCCCTCGGTAAGCTCACGAGAGCCCGCAAAATGGAAATAACAAAAGAGAATCTGATCCTCTTTCAAGGCGGCGATCTCTACAGCCTGCGGCTCTTTGACTTTTATAACCATTTCGGCCCGTAGGTAAATTTCACCGGCCGTAGAGACAATTTCAGCACCAACTTTCAGATAGTCAGCATCATCATAGCCGCAACCGAACCCGGCTCCTTTCTCAACCAGCACCGTATGACCATCTGCAACCAGCAGTTGAGCACCGACCGGAAGCAGGGCAACTCGATATTCGTCCTTTTTCACCTCTTTGGGAATGCCAATAATCATAACAACCTCCAACTTCGCTTTAAAGACATAATAAAAAGATCTCGACATTCAACCTTTTGGGAAGATTAAGAATGCTCTCTGAAGTATCAAAAAATAAATATTACTTGCGCTAAAGAGCAACAGATAATAATCTAAACAAAAAACCATCTTCTAAATTTCGGGAAGCTACTGACAATAAGCACTCTATCTACATCTCATTATCAGATAATGAATGCAAGATTTTATTATGAATAAAAAAGACTCTACCCCTTACCTGGTTCGGGCCGGCACTATCTTAAGCATGGTGCCGGGGCAAAAAGCGATCGACAACGGGGCTTTGCTGATTCAGCCGACCATAAACGGCGACCGCATCAAAGCTGTCGGCGGCTATCATTCACTACAGAGAGAGAGTTACGGAAAAGTTGTTGATCTGGGAACGGTGACGATTGCACCGGGACTAATTAACGCGCATACCCATCTCGAAATTTCACATTTAAGCGGCAAGACCACCGGCGGCCTCGGCTTTATCACCTGGCTCAAAAGTCTGATTCCTCATCTCGAAGAACCTCCCGATGACAAAGCTTTAGACAATGCCCTTGAAGAGATGCGATCTTGCGGAACTATTTTTGCGGCCGACATGGCTTCCCGCCACGCTGGCAAAGTATCTCAGCACCTGAAAAAACATAATTTTTCACACTGGCTTATGAGCCAGCATTTCGGCTTTGCCGCACCCGACAGCAAAACTCCGCTACCCCCAACCCAGGGTGAAATCAATACCCCTGAAATTGCCGCTTCAGAGAATTTTTGCCGGGCGGGACATGCCCTCTACTCAACTAATGCGGCAACCCTGCAGGCCGCCAAAAAGTGGGACCAGCAAAGGCTCCGCCCCTTTGCCCTGCATCTGGCTGAATCAGTATGCGAAAGCGAACTGCTGCTTAATGGCCGGGGCGAACTCGCCGACACTTTTAAGGGGGCTGGGATTATGCCGCTCGACTTCAAGGCCCCGGGCTGCTCTCCGGTAGCGTATGCCGAAAAACTAGGCCTCTTAAATGAAATGACATTGGCGATTCATTGCGTCCAATTGGAACAAAATGATTTCGAGACCTTGGCCTCTCACCGGATCAATATCTGCCTTTGCCCCCGCAGCAACGACTTCATCAATGTCGGCCGGGCCCCTTGGGAAAAGCTGCATACGGCCGGGGTCAATCT
Organism: uncultured Thermodesulfobacteriota bacterium; assembly: GCA_964457755.1. GTDB lineage: Bacteria > Desulfobacterota > Anaeroferrophillalia > Anaeroferrophillales > Tharpellaceae > Tharpella. Next base: position 4,982 of record CAYWGC010000080.1, read on the forward strand.
CTGCTTTGGGACTGACAGTTTAACCTCAAACCATGACCTCAATCTCTGGCATGAACTTGAGTTCCTTATGGTTGAAAAAAACTCTGCCATGACTCTTGAACTGGGGCTCAAAATGCTAACTATAAACCCAGCCCGGGCGCTGGCCATCGAGAATGATTACGGCACCCTGGAAGCGGGGAAAAAGGCGGCCTGGAGTATCGTCCCCAAAGTTTTTCTCTAAGCAAAATATTTTTGCCTGCTTCGGGGCTGCAACTCAAGTTAAACGTTCGAGGCGCAGCCGCTGGCGACTATCAAAGAGGCGGCGGGCTCCTAAGGAGACTGCAGCGATAGTGCCAAGGCCGCTGCCGGCAGCGATCAGAAACATAATCAAAATCTGATATTTGACCGCTTCTAAAGGCGGACTGCCAGCCAGAATCTGACCGGTCATCATGCCCGGAAGGGAAACAATACCGGCCGCCATCATGGCGTTGATGGTCGGCATCAGACCGGAGCGAATACTTTCGCGACGAATTTCGGTCAACGCCTCAAACCAACTCTCCCCCAACATTAGACGATTTTCGATGATCTGGCGCTGCTGCCAGACATTATGCAGTAACCGGTCAAAGCCTAAGGAGACCCCGTTCATAGTGTTACCGAGCAGCATTCCGAGCAGGGGGATGGCATAACGTGGTTCATACCAGGGCTGGTTATTGATAACCACGGTCAGTGTGAAGATGACCATGGGAAAAGAGGTTAGAAACATCGACAAAGTGCCGATGCCAAAACCCCAGAGACCTTTGAATTGGCGCTTTTGCCGACGCGAAACTTCGCGCCCGGCATTAAGCAGCATAAAAATGCTTAAGATGGCGATCCAGCCCGGTCCGGCACTGGTAAAAAGCCACTTGAGAATAAAACCTATAAGTAACAATTGGATAGTTGTTCTGAAAGCGGCAACCACGATCTGGCCGGCCATCTCAAGCCGCAGGGGCAGAGATAAAAGGGCTAAAGCGACAACCATCAGAGAGGTCAGAAGAAGATCGAAGGCGGTCAAAGGAATAACAGTCATGGACTCAACCCTTCCGCTACCAAATCGAGACAACCGTCTGCAATCCGGTAGTGGCGCCCCCCAAGGCGACAACCCTGTTCCCGGTCATGGGTCACCCAGAGAATTGCGGTACGGTTTTGACGTTGATAATTGAGCAGAAGATTTTCTACCCGTTGGCTGTTCTCCGGATCAAGGTTGGCAGTAGGCTCATCGAGCAACAAAACTTTAGGCCGGTTCTGGAGAAGACGCAAAATCGCGAGACGCTGCTTTTCACCCGACGAAAGCCGGGTTATCGACCAGCTTAAAACTTGATTGTCAAACCCTAAAACGGATAACATCTCTTGATCTAATGGACTTTGCAGATGTTCGCCCACCGTATCATGCCACCACTGGCTTTCAGCCGGCAACAGAGCCACCTGTCGGCGCCACTCCGGGGCGGGCCAGGATTGACTTGATTTGCCCTCAAGAAAAACCTCTCCGACATGCGGATCGAGATCGGCCAAAGCTCTTAAAAGTAAGCTCTTGCCCGCCCCCGAAGACCCCGAAAGAGAAACCGTTTCTCCCGCTTTGATGGTCAGATTAAAGGGGCCAAGATGGTGATAGATAAGACCGTTTACAGTTAATTTGGACATTTTAGTATTGGTGAATGATCAGAAGTTAAAATCAGACGTAACTATTCAGGTACCGCTAACAAATTGTCGGGATTGGGGTCATTGCTGGTATCAGGGGCGTTAGCACCCCAACTTCGCTGTGAGCCTAGTGAGGAAGCACCCTTGGGGTGTGACCCCCGTTTATGAGGGCGAAGCGATGTTCGACACTGTTTGTTATAGCTTTATGGTGGGCCGCTGAATAGTTGCAATCAGACAACATCTAACCTGAGTTCTGCAGGTCTAACCAGGGTTTAAGAGTGCGCAGGAGATTGTGAGCCCGCTCTTGCCAGGCGGGATAGCTGGCGGCTCTATTCCAGGACGCGGCGGCGGCGGGAAAATCATTATTGTTCCAGGCGCAGTAGCCGGCCAGAAGATGCTGATAGCCATCATCTTCGACAATTTTTTCAAGATCGACAAAGATTTTATAAGCTTCACGGTAGCGCCCGGCATGATAGAGAATTTTCCCCCGGCGCAAGGCTATATATTTTTCAGGTGCAATTTTTTGCAAACGACCCAGAGCTTCCAGGGCCTTGTCGATCTGCCCACTCCGCTGGTAAAGAGCTACAAGGGTATCCAGCTCCTGAGCTGAAGCCTCTTGCTCGACGAAAACCCTCTCCCAGGCGGAAGCTGCTTCTTCAGGCAACTGCAGCTGCTGGTAGATACGAGCAATCAATTTACGTTCGCTGACAGAAATTGAAGCATCAGCCGACAAAACTTTATACGCACTCAAAGCGGTTTGGTACGCCTCGGCCGCAAGTGCAATCTGGCCATAAAGACGCCAGTATTCCAGAGTTTCAGGATAGCTGTCAACCAGTCGGGCCGCAACTTTCAAGGCCTCTTTAGTTTCGGCCAGCCGCCAATGAATTTGCACCAAAGCCTTGAGCCATTGCGCCGGCGGTGCCGGAACTGCGGCCAGAAGTTCAAGCAGGAGCCCTCGGGCTTTGCCAAACTCTTCACCATAAAGATAAGCAATAGCAGCCTGATATTTAAATTTCTGACTTTTCCCCGGCAGCAAAACGGCGGCTTTGAGAAGATTTACGGCGGCGGCTTGATAACTCTCCGTCAACATCAAAGCCATCCCGAGATTTTCATAAACGACATCAAACTCCGGCGCTTTCGCAGCCACCTGACTATAGAGTTTTACCGCTTCAGGATAGCGAGCCAACTGGAAATTAAGATTCGCCGCCATAAAATTTAATAGTACCGGAGGCTCTTTGCTGCGGCCGGCGGAAAATTTTTCAAAGCTCTGCAGACCTTTTAGATACTCCCCTTGACGATTAAGCTCCTGCATCTCGAAAAGGAGACGGCTGGCCGTTGGAGAGAGCCCCTTCTGATAAAATGAGGCCTCTCGAGCCAATACGACTGAAGAGCCTGTGAAATAGAGTAAGAAAACCAGCATGAAAAACGCCGGAAACGATAAACAAGGATAACTTTTCAGCATTTATAAAGGTTCCACCAATTTGAGTTATGGTAGTGGCACAGGGTTCTATGAAATTGCCGAAGCAAAAATATACTTATTTAACAATAAAAACCAACCGGTCACGATCTTCGGCTGTTTTCCCACCCTCTTTTTTACCTTTGATCGATAAAACCAGCACGTTTCGGCCTTTATTTAGATTCAATTTCACAACCTGATCGCCAACCGGTTCAGGATTGAAATGGGCCCCACTCTCTGGGGCCCAGTTGTTTCTAGTAAAACAAGGCCCCGGTATCAATCCACTCCTGACTTCACTTACCAAACTGTCAAGATTTAAAACATTTTCCTCATTTAAAGCATAATTACCTCAAAAACACAATACACATTTTGACTTTAAAGCAATAAAATTCAGTTGCGCATAACATGTGAACTACAGGGCGAAAAATTAATCGTTATAGCTCTCTCCATAGGGCTTCGCGGAAAAATCTACCTACACCTAGATTAAAACCCCTACGCCAATAATATCTGCCGGCCACTTCCCGTCATACCCCCGGTTTTCCATCCGCCCCTGCCCACAAGCACCCGTTTGTCAGGCCTGACCCCAAATCCT
>CAYWGC010000081.1:0-8658 GCA_964457755.1 uncultured Thermodesulfobacteriota bacterium
CCATCTGCAAATTAAGGCTGTTGATCACTTGGGGGCGATTAAGTGTAATCTGCAGTAGCGAACCCGCATGACGAATGATCACCGTCTCATCGGTTTGCAGGGGTTTTGGTTTCACAATAAGCCACCTTTGACAAAACTTTTTTTATAAACTTTTATTGTTGCTGAACTTCCTCCTTTTTTCACCAATAAAAATAAAGAAATTTCGAAAAGCAAAAAGATTTTTTTCCATGATACCGGTATCCGTAATCTATAGATCAGAAATTTCAGTAGCTCCGATCTGCGAACCGATAGTGGTTCCTTAAAGAAGATCCTCTAAGTCAATGAATGTTTTCCCTTCTCGCATCTCTTTTGTTGAAGACCTCACTTGTTTCATCATATCTTCGTCGGCCATGATTGTCATAGTCTCGCGCATGGCTTCGTATTGAAGCATGGACATTATAACGACTTTCGGGATGCCATTTTTAGTAATAGCTATGGTGTCATCCTGGTCGTCAATGTGTTGGATTATGTCAGGCAGCTCAGTTTTGGCTTTGGTTACGGCTATGTAGGTGTCAATTTGCATGACTGTCTCCTTTGAGCGAACTCTTGATGTGTTGCTGCGCTATTAACGACTATAATAATAGTCATTATTTATGAAGTCAAGAAATGGGGGGCAAAAATTGAAGATGTTGTAATATGCCAAGTTCAAGGGGGGCACTTTCATTTCCAGATCAAGGAATTTGGTTGCGGGGTGGGGCGGGTAGGTAAATAACCTAAAAAATTTCCTCTCTTTACCTACATAAAAATATACCGATCACCGATTTACAACCCCTTCGATTTTCGCTATTAGTATTTTTATAAAGATGTTTTAAGTTTCTTTTTTTTGGTCTCCACGTCAGCTGCGGCAGATAGCGGTCAGGTAGACTTGTTCCTGGCGATAAAGAGTTTATGGCAATCCTTGAAGTAAATAATCTCTATCTCTCCTTTGGCGGCCTGCAGGTTCTGCATGACGTCAGTTTTTCCGTTAACAGTGGTGAAATCTACGCTATTATCGGTCCCAATGGCGCCGGCAAAACTTCGATCTTAAATTGTCTGGGTGGTTTTTATCATCAGCAAAAGGGTGAGATTTTTTTTGACGGAAATAATATTTCACATATCTCCCCCGATCGGCGAGCGGCTCTGGGGCTGGCCCGAACCTTTCAGAACATCGCTCTTTTTCGCGGTATGACGGTTCTCGATAATATCAAGCTCGGCGCCCACGCTCACCTGAAAACTGGTCTCTTAGGGGCGGCGCTTTATTGGGGGCCGGCGCATCGCGAAGAGATGGCCTTAAGGGAAGAGCTTGAGAACGAGATTATCGATTTTCTTGAGATTGAACATATCCGTAAACAGCCGGTCGGCACCCTGGCTTACGGTCTCCAGAAAAGGGTTGAGCTGGCTCGGGCTTTGGCTATGCAGCCCAAGATTCTCTTGATGGATGAACCGGTGGCCGGGATGAATGCCGAAGAGACCGAAGATATGGTGCGTTTTATCCTTGATATTCAGGAGGAGCGCGACCTCACCATAGTCATTATCGAACATGACATGCGCATGATAATGGATATCTCCGACCGCATTATGGTTTTGAATTTTGGCCAGAAGATTGCCGAAGGCAATCCTCAGGAGGTGCAGAAGCATCCAGAAGTTCTCAAAGCCTATCTAGGTGAAAAACGGGAGCCGCGTTAACTATGGAATTTTTTCTCCTTCTTTTGACCAGCGGCATCGCGGTTGGCGGGGTCTACGCCCTGATCGCTTTAGGTTTTGTTTTGATCTACAAGGCCACCAGCATCATTAACTTTGCCACCGGTGAGTTTATGATGATCGGGGCCTATATCTTCTACTCCTGTACGGTGCTGGCCGGGTGGCCGGCGATTCCCTCTTTTCTTATCGTTATGGCGGGAGCCGGGCTGCTTGGCCTCCTGGTTGAGAAAACCATCTTGCGTCACATGCTGGGTCAGCCAACCATTAGTATCATTATGGTGACGATCGGTTTAAGCTCAATTTTGATGGGGCTGGCCGAGATGATTTGGTCATCCCAGTTTAAAAGCTTTCCCGCCCTTTTCCCCCGCGCTCCGATTATTATCGGTGATTTGATTATCCGTTCCAATCTTTTCTGGGGCTTTGTCGTGGCCATGGTCACGGTTGCAATCTTTGCCCTGATCTTCAAATACGCCAAAGTCGGAGTAGCGATGCGGGCCACCGCCGGCGATCAGTTGGCAGCCTTTTCCATGGGTATTAATGTTCGCAGCATGTTTACGTTGGCCTGGATTTTCGGTAGCATTGCGGCTTCTATTGGCGGTTTGATTGTCGGTAACATCGGGGGGGTTCAGCCCAATCTCGGCGGTATCGGCTTAAAGATCTTTCCGGTCGTTATCTTGGGGGGTCTAGATTCTATCGGTGGTGCCGTTCTCGGGGGGTTTATCGTCGGAATTGTTGAAAATCTGGCCGGTGGTTACCTTGACCCCCTGGTCGGCGGGGGGGTCAAAAATGTTGCTCCTTTTGTTGTTCTGGTTATAATCCTGATGGTTAGGCCGTATGGTTTGTTTGGTCGCAAAGAGATCGAGCGTTTGTAGGAAAAATCGAGAAAATTTATGCGTATTGGTGATTTTAAAGAAAGCTATGCCGCCGATGAAGCGGTCTTTTCGACGACAACGAGCCGCTTCTGGCTTATGGTGTTGTTTGTTTTGTTGGCAATGTTCCCCTTCTGGGCGGGTGAATATCTGCTCTATATGGCTAACATAACCGGGATCGCGATTGTCGCTGCTCTGGGTTTAAATATCCTTACCGGAGCTACCGGCCAGATCTCTTTGGGGCATGCCGCTTTTGTCGGTATCGGGGCCTACACGTCGGCCATTCTGGCTAACCGTTTCGGTTTACCTTTTTTGCTCTGCCTACCTTTGGCTGGCCTTGCTTCTGCGTTTTTCGGAGTTCTTGTCGGGGCGCCGTCAATGCGTATGAAGGGGCTCTATCTTTGTATTACGACACTGGCCGCCCAAGTCATTTTTGAGTTCTTTTTTGTGCATTGGGAGTCGTTGACCGGTGGGATTCGTGGTCTCAACATTACCTCCCCACAAATTTTCGGATTGGATATAGGCACTGAATTTGGCTTCTATTGGGTTACCCTGGCGGTCGTAGTCATTGCTGCGACCGTAAGCCGTAATATTTTTAGAACTCGGGTGGGCCGGGCCTTTATCGCCATTCGTGATCGTGACATTTCAGCCGAGTTAATGGGTATCAACCTCTTTCGTTATAAACTCTATGCTTTTGCCACAAGTTCCTTTCTCGCCGGAATCGCCGGTTGTCTTTGGGTCAATCATCTAAAATCAATTACTCCAGAACATTTTCCGCTCCACGAAAGTATCCGCTTTTTGGCCATGATTATCGTCGGCGGGCTCGGCAATATTCTTGGTGCCATTTACGGGGCCATCTTCATGACTCTGATTCCTGAAGTCTTACAGACCATTCTCAAATTTTTTGAGGGGATCTTTCCCCAGGCCATGTCTTTTCTTTTTCCCTTGCAGACTGTGGTATTTGGTCTTTTAATTGTTGTCTTTCTAGTCTTTGAACCACACGGTTTGGCTGAAATGTGGGTTCGGGTTAAGAGCTACTTTCGCTTATGGCCCTTTAAACATTGATGGCGTCGTGAAAATTCTTAAGCGACCCACTGTAAAGCTATAACAGACAACGTCGAACATCGCTTCGCTGTGAGCACCCCCCAAAGGGCATAAACTTCGCGAGGAAGTGCCCTCGGGGTGCGCCCTCATAAACGGGGGTCAAAGCTGGGGTGCTGACGCACCTTTTACCAGCAATGACCCCAATCCCGAATGTTTGTGAACGGTATGCGGAAAAATTTCAACGCCTGGGAGGCCTCTTAGTTTCCCGGTATAACCCATGAAATAAGGAGGATTAAAGATGCGTTCAAGACTATTGCACAGCGTGATTATGGCTCTCTGTTTGAGTTTGCTAGCCGGGCTGTCGTGGGCCGGAGAAATGATTAAAATTAGTGCCCAGCAGCCGATTACTGGTCGTTTTGCTTTTGCCGGGGTACATATTAATCAGGGGTTGGCTGATTCATTGGCTTATGCCAATGAACAGGGTGGCGTCGACGGGCAAATGATTGAATATCTCTACGAAGATACCGGTTATGATCTGAAGCGGGCCGTGGCCTCATTTAAAAAGGTTATGGCTAAGGAGAGTCCGGTCATGAACTATGGCGAGTCGTCGGGACAAGGAAAAGCCTTGGCCCCGGAAATCAACGATAAATACAAAATCGTCTATGGTTCAACTTCGTTCTCGCAGGAGTTGGCGGATCGGGAAAAGCATCCCTACATGTTTGTTTCCGGCCCGACCTATTCTCAGCAGTTCGGTATTCTGCTTAAATATATCGCCGAGAACCCTAAGAATAAGGGTGAAAAAGCGACGGTTGCCTTTTTTTACAGTGATACTGAATTTGGCCGTGACCCGATTCCTTATGCTCGCGAGATGGCAAAAAAATTGGGCGTAGAAGTCGTTGCCGAAGAGGTCACCCCGGTTGGAGCCGTCGATGTTACGAGCCAGATTCTGGATCTTAAACGGCATAATCCAGACTATTGCATTTTTCAGGGTTATGTCGTACCCCCGATTCCGGCCGTCATTCAGGGAGCCCGTGATTTTGGTCTGAAAACTACGTTTATGGGAACCTTCTGGACTATGTCGAAGATGCTCTTAGGCAAACTCGGTGCTGATGGTGAAGGTTATATGGGTGTCAACCCTTATGCTTACTGGCAGCACAGTGATGTTCCGATGATCAAAGCGATCCGTGAGTTTGGCAAGAAACATCATCCCAAGGTTGCCGAGCGCCCTAATTCATATATGCAGGGTTGGTTTACCGGTATGGTCTTTGTCAAGCTCGCTAAGATGTGTAAAGAGCAGGGGCTGCCGATCACCGGACCTAACCTGAAAGATATGATTCCTCAAGTTAAAGATTGGGATACCGGGGACTTCGCCGGCAAGATCAGCTTTAAAGGCAGCAATGCAACCGGTGTTGGTAAAGTTTTTGTCGCTAAAGGTGGTGAATTCATGCCCGCATCCGACTGGATTTATTTGCATTAAAAATAAATTCGAGAACGCCGCGAACTTTGCTTCGCTGTGTTAGCAAACCTCCGTCAGGCGGGGTCATTGCTGGTGCAAGGGGCGTAGCCCCCCAGCTTTGACCCCATTTGTGAGGGCGAAGCAAAGTTCAAAGTTGTTCTCTTTGGCTTTAAAGTAATAATAAAAACGCTAACCGGAAAGATCCTATGACCGAACAAGAAAAAGCTCCACCAATCCTTCGAGTCAACAATATTGAAGTTATCTACAACCATGTTGTACTGGTTCTCAAGGGTCTTTCCCTGGAGGTACCACAAGGTAAAATTGTCACCCTGTTGGGCTCGAATGGGGCTGGAAAATCGACCACTTTAAAGGCGATCAGTGGTTTTCTGCCATTGGAAGATGGTCTGATCAGTGATGGCAATATTGAGTTTATGGGCAGCAATTTGGCCGGTCTTTCGCCGCACGAAATCGTGCGTCAGGGGATCTTTCAGGTCCTTGAAGGGCGTCGTGTCTTTGAGGATCTCACGGTTGAGGAAAATCTGGCTTGCGGTGCCTATATCCGTAAAGATCGTGCCGCTGTGCAGGTCGATATGGATAAATGCTTCAGCTATTTCCCCTCCTTGAAAAATCGTCGAAAAAAACTGGCGGGTTATCTCTCCGGGGGCGAACAGCAGATGCTGGCGATCAGTCGGGCCTTGTTGGCCCAGCCCAAATTGATGATGCTGGATGAGCCCTCTCTGGGACTGGCACCCCTTTTAGTCGATGAAATTTTTTCCATAATTAAAGAGATCAACGAGCGCGAGGGAACCACTATTCTTCTGGTTGAACAGAATGCCCAACTCGCTTTGTCGATTAGCTCTTATGGTTATATAATGGAAAATGGCCGGATGGTACTGGATGGCCCGGTTGACCAGCTTCTCAATGATCAGGATGTCCAGGAGTTCTATTTAGGTTTTGGTGATCAGGGAGAAGAGAAGAGTTATCGTGACGTGAAACATTACAAACGGAGAAAACGTTGGCTGAGTTAAGCGGGAAGACCCTTTGTCAGAATTTTCTCGAGACTGCCGCTAAACGTTCCGATAAGGTCGCTTTGCGGGAGAAAGAGTACGGTATCTGGCAACGTATCACCTGGCAGCAGTATCGTGAACATGTTACCCATTTTGCTTTAGGTCTGAAAGCTCTGGGTTTTATGCGGGGCGACCATCTTGCCATAATCAGTGAAAATTGTCGGGAGTGGCTCTATGCCGAACTCGGGGCGATTGCACTCGGTGGAGTTACGGTTGGGGTTTATCCCACGAGTCCCTGTGCTGAAGTCCAGTATGTCGTCGATCACGCCGATGCCAGGTTTATTGTCTGTGAAGACCAGGAGCAGACCGATAAGATTCTCGAAGTCTGGGATGAACTGCCAAGCTTACAGAAAATCATTGTCGTCGACATGAAAGGCTTGCGCAAATATAATCGGGAAAATATTATCTCTTTTGCCCAGGTTGAAGAGCTTGGGAAAAAGTTGGCCGCAGAAAATTTAGGCCTCTTTGCTGCCGAAGTTGTGCAAGGCCACCCCGAAGATGTTTGTATAATGATCTACACATCAGGTACTACCGGCAAACCCAAAGGAGCGATGATCAACCATCGCAATATTGAAGCAACGGCCCTTAGTACGATCTCAGCCATCGCTCCGACCGTTGACGATATGGTGGTCTCCTATCTCCCTTTATGTCATGTGGCGGAGAAAATATTTACCCTTTTTCTGCCTGTTTTTGTCGGTTATCCGGTAAATTTTGCCGAAAGTATTGCCACTATACAATCTGATCTGCGTGAAATTGCTCCCACTATATTTTTGGGTGTGCCCCGGATCTGGGAGAAATTGCAGTCGGCAATTCTCATTAACATCAAAGAGACCTCCCTCCTTAAACGCTGGATTTACCATCGCTGTATGGCGATTGGCCGCCAGCGTGCCGATCTTCTGCTTAAGCAAAAACTGGTTGGTCTGCCGTTGAAACTACTCTATGTTGCCGCCTACTGGTTGATGTTCAGAGCTCTGCAGAACTATGTCGGTCTGCGTAAGGCGCGTTTCTGCTTTTCGGCAGCCGCTAAAGTCAGTCCCGAAGTTTTGCGGTTTTTTCATGATATCGGCATTCGCGTCAAAGAGGGTTACGGGATGACCGAATGTACCGGGCTTTCATTTATCCATATGGGAGATGATATAAAGCTTGGTACTGTGGGTAAGGCCCTTGACGTAATTGAATTTAAGATCAGTGATGAAGGAGAACTCTTAAAGCGGGGCGAATCGATCTTTGTCGGTTACTATAAAAGCGAAGAGGCGACAAAAAGTATGATTGTCGACGGCTGGCTTCATACCGGCGATATTGCGGTTCTCGATGATGACGGTCATGTCAAGATTGTCGACCGCAAAAAGGATATCATTATTACCTCAGGTGGTAAAAATATCGCCCCCTCTGAGATCGAAAATGCTTTGACTACCAGCCTTTATATCAAAGAAGCCATTGTGGTTGGCGAAGGCCGCAACTATCTGGCCGCCCTCTTGCAGATCGATTTTGACAATGTCGGCAAGTGGGCTATAGATGAAAATATCCCCTTCACCAATTTTAAAAACCTCTCGGGTCTGCCGGAAGTCAATGAGTTGATCAAAGCCGAGGTTGAGATCGTTAACCAGCAGTTTGCCCGGGTAGAAAATATCCGCCGTTTCAAGCTTTTGACGAAAGAACTCGACCATGACGATGATGAGATGACGGCGACCATGAAGATCCGGCGGGCCAATGTCTACAAGAAATTTGCCGCCGAAATTGAGGCTGTCTATAGTTAACAAAAATGGCATAATCTTTCAGAGTCATGGTTTCCGGGATGCCCCGCGTCAAGATACAGGCGGCAAAAAGTGAACCGCAACGGCGGATCTCCCCTAAGGTAACGGGCTCGGCGATCGGGATGCCGAACTTTGCCATCTTGCCATAACTGAAAACTTCTACTGCCGCCTCGTTCGGGCGCAGGTAAAATTTGAAAGGTTTGCCAAAAAGCAGATAACGCTTGAAATAGACGGTCTCGCCATCGCTTAAAGTGACTCTGTAGGCAATTATTTCGTTTTGATCTTGTAACCCGCTCACCCGGTTCCAGTTGCTTCCAGCGACCCCCCCCCTCTGAATCAGTCCGGTCTCCTGCAGTTTTTCCTGCCAGCCATCAGCAAAATAGAGGCGGTTGCTGTGAAAATGGCAGGCTTGTCGTTTACCGTTTAACGTCATAATGGTCTATCCGTTAATCGCCAAATCATATGATGATTTCGGGTTTAAACTTGCTTTTAATCCAGTTTTTTGTTGACCGTCGTCAGCGTAATATATAGGGTTGGTGGAAGGTGAACAGAAATAACAGTAATTGTAATAAAAAAGAGATAAGCTTTAAGTGGCAGAGTTTTTTACATCTGATTGAAAGGTTAAAGGGTTATGGCGGAGAATAAAAACCGGAAAATTATTAATAAGATCGTCATTGCCTGCCTTATCGTTCTAGGAATTGTCGCCTTTCGCTATTTTGATCTAGGAGAGTATTTTACCCTCGAATATA
>CAYWGC010000082.1:0-7846 GCA_964457755.1 uncultured Thermodesulfobacteriota bacterium
GCCAGTGGCAATGTCTTACTTTTACCAGTTTATCCAAATTAGAGCTTTTCTGCGATAGGACTTTGTTACGCGTATTTACGATGAAGTTCAAGTTTGCGAAGTGTCAGAAATGTAGAGATTGACAGTGGCTATCTTTATAAATATTGCCTTGAGTTATGGTTTGTGCTTATAAGGTAGCTACATTAACTTATTGTGAACGCCACACCCGTTGAAAGACGGGGTCGGAAAACCACGGGTCTTGTCTCCAACATCATCAAAGACAGCCGGGTTGCCTCTTTATAAAGAGCAACCTCGCTGTCTTTTTTTGTGCGTGGTAAGCTGGATAAAGGTTAGGTTTATTGACTGTACGGGAAGACCTTAACTTTTACAGTTTACTATATGCGATATGGGGTAAATAAGTACAGGGCAAATGCAAACAAGTAATATAATCAAATAAAAAAAGGGGGGGGTGTTGTGAAATATCTAATCTATGGTTTCAGGATGTTTTATTTATTATCGATATTTTGTTTTACAGCTACCATTTCGGCCAGTTTCGCAGAAGTAATACCTGTCTCACCGGTTTTGCCCGAAGGTGTGGCTATCTGTGAAAGTTGCCGACCAACTTTCAGCTGGTCGGCAGATAGTGATGCTCAGGGTTATAGAATCCTGATTTTTCTGACCGACGGTGAAGATATCATTAGTTGTGATGAGATGCAGACCCAGTCTGAACCAGTTTTGCAGGCACTTATTCCGGCACCCGCTTCAACCTGGACACCCGGTTCAGTTGATACCGGTCTGGAGTCTGGCAGTACATATGTCTGGTACGTGCAGGTCTATGATGAATTGGGTGGCGGTTCCTGGTCGCAAGGAGCTCTTTTCAGGATAGATCCGGCTCAGATGATTGGTCTTTTTGATAAGGCTTTAGCAGAAGAGATTAAGGTTTTTAATACCGGTGAAATAACTGCGGATGCAGGGTTGCTAACTTTTGCTACTTTCATGCAGGATCTTTTTGAATATCGACAAGCTGTCGATAACAGTGCCTTGACGGCAGAGAATGAGATTACGTTACTACCCCGGGGCACAATAGAAGGTGAGGAATTATATAATACCTTTTTTGGCATAGAGGCTGGAGAAAGTTTGGATAGTGGGGGTGGTGGACAATTCAATTCGATATTTGGTGGATTAGCCGGAAAAAAAACGACTACGGGAGCATCTAATACTTTTATTGGTGACTCAGCTGGTTTCTACAACATAATCGGCTCAAGTAATACTTTTGTTGGTGCTGATGCTGGATTCGACAATACTGCCAGTAACAATACTTTTGTCGGCTACGACTCCGGAATGGCCAATACTACCGGGACTAAAAATGTATTCTTGGGTGTCTCCACTGGGACGGCAAATAGTGGCGCTGATGCCGACTATAATACTTTCCTGGGAGCACAAGCCGGGGAAAAAAATACTACTGGACATCGTAACACCTTCGTCGGAGGGGTGGCCGGCAATGACAATACCACTGGAGATTGGAATACCTATCTCGGTGTTGATGCCGGCCGCGATTGCACTGACGGACGTTACAATGTCTGCATTGGTTTTGAGACTGGTATGACCTCTCCATATTACGGCAACACGCTGGTTGGTTCCCGAGCCGGGAATGCAATTTCGGGGAGTACAGCTCTCTACAATTGTTTCTTAGGTTACAAATCCGGGCTTCTGACAACATCAGGTACACGAAACACATTCTTAGGTGCATATGCAGGGGAAAATAATACAGCTGGTGGTTACAATGTTTTTATTGGGTACTCAGCCGGCTTGAACGAAACAGGCTCGAATAAGCTCTATATTGATAACGGTAACACTTCAACACCACTTATCTACGGCGAGTTCGATAACGATTTACTTCGGGTTAATGGAACACTTGAGATTTCAAGTCTTGCCGGCCCTTCTGATCGTCGTTTGAAAAAAGAGATAGCTCCCATTAAAAATGTTTTACAGAAAATTCAAAAACTTGATGGTGTCAGTTTTCAATGGCGTCAGGATGAGTTCCCGGATCGCTGGTTTGCTCAAGGTCGCCAACTGGGACTTATCGCTCAAGAGGTAGAGAAAATTCTGCCGGAGTTGGTTGAAACGGACGCCAAGGGTTATAAATCGGTTGAATACATACAGCTCATACCGGTTCTTCTGGAGGGGCTGAAAGAACAACAGAGAGAGATTAATACTTTGAAAGAAAGCCTCAAGAAACTATTGCAAGAGCATAACCAGAATGGTGCGAGCTGAATAAAAACTTACGAGCAATTGTCTCAGAGTCAGTATTACATATACGAATTTGCTAGCTTCTAAGCTCAGGCCTTTGTCCCCGTTTGAGTTTGAATGTCTGGGGGAGTAGCAAATTTAACATTTCCAGTGACAAGGTTTAATTACAACCAATTTCTCCAAAGTAGAGATTCTCTGCGAATAGGTCGCGGTTCTAAGATTTACGATCAATCTTAAGCTGAGAAAATCTTTAAATGTTTGAGATATCCAGCACGAAGATTAAGCAATCCGGCTTGACTTTTTTTCAGGAATCGCATACTCCTTAAATTAATATAAAGACTTATCAGAAAAGCCACTCCCGCCGAAAGACGGGGTCGGAAAACCACGGATCTTGTCACTAGCATCTGCAAAGACAGCCGGGTTGCCTCTTTAATAGAGCAATTCGGCTGTCTTTTTTATGAGTGGTAATGTGGGGAAAGATCTGCTTGCCAAAGGGTTGAAATGAAAAACCAGGTATCAGGGTAGATAGCCGGACTGCTTTAGAAAAGTGGCTTGCTTATTTTTTTTTATAACAAAATTATCATGTCCCACAGACAAAGGAAATGGAGGATTCACAATGAGACAGAAAACATCATTACAATCGCTTATCCTGATGATCTTTTTGGTATTAATTTTTATTTTCATTACGACTCAGGCGGCTGTCTCTGAAACGACCCTCAATGACAATGTTAACATCTAAGGTGAATTATTTCTTAATGGTGAGAGTAGCGGTGTTACCTTCTATGACGGCACCTGTCAGACAACGGCGGAACCCCCTCCTGGCATCAGATATTGCCGGCGGCCGAGCGTTTTGAGCTGGTAATGTACGTAGCAGGGGAAATCAACGACTACGAAGCCGTACTCGACCGGGAGACCGGTCTAGTCTGGCAAAGAAAGACCAGCGAGACTATCTATAATTGGTACGATGCACAGATCATTTGTTACTACACTGATATTGGAGGTCGGGAGGGGATGGCGTCTGCCTTCAGTTGAGGAACTGAGAACCCTTATTGATATAACGCAAAATCCCGCGTTACCGGATGGACATCCTTTTATCAATGCTAAATCGGCCAAATATTGGTCGTCTACTATCTTCCCAGACTCTACTAACGAGGCATTTTACGTCTATTTCGGCAATGCCATGACCATAATCGACCGTCTAAAGTCAAATAACTTATATGTGCGTGCGGTTCGTTCCGGGCAATAATTGATAATTTGGTGATTGGGTCACTTGCTTATTTTGGAGTTATAGCAAATTATTTAAGACTCGAAAAAGGAGATTACCGGATTGGTGGAATGCTGCTCTTTGTCCCAAAATCTAAAGTGACCTCCGCTGTAAATCTATAGCCTCATGAAAAGGCGGAATGCTTTGTGGTTCCGTATCGAAGACTTATTGCAGTTGAGATTGCAACTGCAAACCTTAAGCAAATTGCTATATCTTCAAAGTTAACCTTAATTTGCAATAGGCTGAGGTTCTGAGATTTACGATGAAGGTTAGGCTTGCTGTTTGGCTGAAAGCTTGAGATTGGCAGTGGCAAGATTAGCCACAATCAATTTACGATATCTACCAAAACGTCTATTTCATTAATCCCTTCTCGAATACAATTTCATACTTTTGACTGCTTGACTTTAGTCTGAGGCACAAGCATATAATATTAAGTATATGCCTAAACGAAAAAGACTGTTATATGATGTTTTGCACAGGATGGTATGTGGATCTACGATGAAATTAAAGTTGGCATACTGACAGAATAGTTGAGATTACCAATAGAGATACAAACCATGACTCCAAGGTAAAATCAGGTGAGTAAAGTTAAAATAGTTTTTGGAAAAGGTATGGGTATGAAAATGAAGAGAAAAGGAATATTTTACATCTTGTTGGTGGTTTTTTTTGCATTGTTCAGCAATCTGCAGGCCGCCGAGCCTTTGCCAGATACCGGGCAAACGAAATTTTATAATAATTCCGTTGAAATCAGCGAGCCGACGCTGGGAGCAGCTTTCTATGGTCAGGATGCGCATTATACGAGAGAGCGCTCCTATACCAAACTTGATCCTAACGGCAACACCCTGCCAGTTTCAGTGACTACTTGGTATCAGGTTGTAGACAACGTTACCGGCCTGATCTGGGAGGTCAAGAGCGATGACGGCTCAGTCAATGACGTGGATAACCTCTATAGTTGGGACGACGCGCAGAGTGTTTTTATCGACAGTTTAAATTTCGGTTCTGGCTACTGCGGCAGAACCGACTGGCGTTTGCCGACGATAAAAGAGCTTTTGTACCTGGTCGATTCTGGCCAGGGTTCTCCGAGCATTGATATTGTGTATTTCCTGCAAACCAAGCCACAAAACTATTGGTCATCTACTACCGCCGACTTTAATACGAGCAGTGCGTGGGTAGTCACATTCGGTTCAAGCACCAGTGGCACCCTCGAAAAGATCAATAGTAGTTGGGTGCGTGCGGTTCGTTCTGGACAGTGATCAATAATTTGATTATTTTTTTTGATTTTTATAGCGCGCTACAAACTTGGGTGGTTAATTATGAAATTAGAGTTAAAGGTTATCGGCAGAAGACTGGGGTTGGGCTTGTTGCTACTATTTTTATGGTGTGGCATCGTATCTGCGGCCCTGATTGATAATGGAGACGGCACCGTCAGCGATACCGAAACTGGCCTCATGTGGCAGCAAAGAGTTGTTGACGATTACTGTCTCCCCTTTTTACAATGGCAGCCAGCATTGTTATATTGTGAGGATCTGGTATGGCCGCATGATGGTGGTTATGATGATTGGCGTTTGCCGGATCGCAATGAGTTGCAATCACTGGTCGATTTTAGCCGTCATGACCCCTGTCTAGATGAAATTTTTTTCCCGAAGATTTTCAGTTCGAGTTATGATCATGCACATTATTGGTCGTCTACTACTAATTTTTCCTATCTTACTAACAACGCAATGTACGTTGATTTCATCAATGGTGCTACCAGTTTTACCCAAAAAACCTATGCTTGTTTTGTTCGCGCTGTAAGGTCAGGGCCGTCTGGGCCATTCGATGGTTCGGCGATTTCGGTTGCGCCGCGAGCGCTTGTCTTTGGTAAAGTGGGATTGGGTGTCATATCCGCCCGACTTCTGGAGGTTAAGAACCAGGGGGATGTCGATTTGGTTCTTGGCTCTCTCGCACTTAGCGGCACCGGAGCTGATCGTTTTAGTATAACCGATAATTGTTCAAACCACACCATTGCCCCAGGAGAGAGTTGTTTTACGGAGATAACTTTTAATCCGACTATGGTAGGGGCGGTTACTGCAATCCTGGAGATTCCCAGCAATGATCCTGATAACCCGGTGTTGGAAGTTCCATTAAGGGGAACCGGAGATAATATTTTTTCGTTGGGTGAGGCACTTGATAATGATTCCCTGACTTTTACGACCGGTGGTGAGTCAATTTATGGTGAAGCACTGGATGGTGGTGCATGGATTGGTCAGGATGAAACCTCGATTTATGGTGGCAGTTCTGCCCAAAGTGGTGATGTGCTAAAATTTCAGAGTTCCTGGATGCAGGCGACAGTCACAGGCCCGGTCGATCTTTCTTTTTCTTGGATGATTTCGTCTCAGCGCAACGGTGATCTCCTTAGGGTCTATATTGATGGGTACTCGCCAGGCCACATCCAAGATGAAGTGGGCTGGTCCGAAAAGATCTTAGATATCCCTGGTGGCATTCACACTGTGCGGTGGGTATTCTTTCATGAGGCGTGCAACTACAATTATGGTATTTATGGTGCCTGGATTGATAATGTACATGTAAAATATTATTCGGCGATTTCGGTTGATCCGGATGAGTTGGATTTTGGTGGCGTGGAAGTGGGTGACATATCCGTCCGACTTCTGGAGGTTAAGAACCAGGGGGATGCCGATTTGGTTCTTGGCTCTCTCGCACTTAGCGGCACCGGAGCTGATCGTTTTAGTATAACCGATAATTGTTCAAACCACACCATTGCCCCAGGAGAGAGTTGTTTTACGGAGATAACTTTTAATCCGACTATGGTAGGGGCGGTTACTGCAATCCTGGAGATCCCCAGCAATGATTCTGATAACCCTGTGTTGGAAGTACCATTAAGGGGAACCGGAATGACAGTTTTACCGGGTGAGGGACTTGATAATGATTCCCTGACTTTTATGACCGGCGGTGATGCTGCATGGTTCGATCAGGA
The DNA here is from genome assembly GCA_964457755.1 of uncultured Thermodesulfobacteriota bacterium. Taxonomy (GTDB): domain Bacteria; phylum Desulfobacterota; class Anaeroferrophillalia; order Anaeroferrophillales; family Tharpellaceae; genus Tharpella. The sequence goes on from CAYWGC010000082.1 coordinate 6,468, forward strand.
TGAAACCTGGAGTTATGGTGGCAGTTCTGCCCAAAGTGGTGATGTGTTAGATGATCAGAGTTCCTTGATGCAGGTGACAGTCACAGGCCCTGTGGAGTTTTCTTTTTCTTGGATGATTTCGTCTGAGCCTGAATTTGATTATCTTGAACTATATGGTGATGGAGATTTGATGTACTGGATAAGCGGCGAAGTGGACTGGACCGAAATAATCTTAAATATCCCTGATGGTATTCACACTGTGCGATGGGAATACAGTAAAGATGGCAGCGTAAGCGAAGGTGCTGACGCTGCCTGGGTTGATAATGTCCAGATAAAATATGAGTCAAATGGCAATGTAGTGTATGTTTGCAATGATAATATTTGTAATAATAATTCACCTTGTTACGACAGTATTCACGAGGCTTATTTGGCTTTATCGAATGGGGATGAAATAAAAGCTTGTAATGGTCTCTATCTTGAAGATTTAGTCTTTAATGAGGGCATTACATTTACTCTTAGTGGTGGCTGGAACAATGACTACAGTGATAATACTGGCTATCAATCAACGCTTTCTGGTTCTCTAATAATTACTGCAGGAACAGTAACTGTAGAAGAAATAGTAATCGAGGGTACAACTGCTTTGACAAAAACTAAAGAATTACGCTTTGGTTGCTTGCGACCGGAATACTGGTCGAGGTGGGCATCGTTACGTTAATAGAATATTGAGGTTGGTAGTGGATATCTATTATGTCCGCCAACCTCTTCGATGTTGAGATGTTCTGCGATAACCATAAGTGTTACGTATATAGGGCAAACATCTTAAGCCCTAAATTAGCCTGAAAATAATTTTACCATTGGTTTGAAGCCCGGCACTCACACTTGCTGGGCTTCTTTGCGTTGGGGTGAAGTTATATCGGCGGCTTACGACACCTGCTGTGGCTCGGATGGGTTGACCCAGCAGAAGCGCGACCAGATCCACTTCTACATGGCGCAGATGAATGCTCGGGTGCGGGAGATGATCAAGGAGGCGCTAACAGTCTAATATTGGTGCTTGAAGAACATGGCTACCCACCGGTCGATCGGGATGAGGTCTATAAGGAGATCTTTGAGCAGGCTGAGAATTTTAAGAAGTATCAGAAAAGTATTTTGGCAACGGGTTAGCAAGGCGAGACACTGTGCTGGAAGTCATTACATTTGATGTGTGGAAGTGGTCTTGCAGGAGCAGTGTTATTGTTATCCAAAAAACAGAAAGGGGCCGAAAAACGGGTTGCCGGTGGGGTATACGGTGGGGTATGTTTTTGCACAAAAAAGGGTTAACCGACAAACGTCAGATAACCCGTTGATTTTATTTGGCGGGCAATGCAGGACTCGAACCTGCGGCCTTTGGCTTCGGAGGCCAA
>CAYWGC010000083.1:0-7787 GCA_964457755.1 uncultured Thermodesulfobacteriota bacterium
CGATAAACCGGTCTGGAAAGGAGGCGATAAGGAGACAAAAGGCCAGGGGATGTTTCGCAAGCAATCAATTATAAATATTTCGGCAAGAACTGCCGATACAAAATTCCTAGAAAGGAGAATTAATCATGGCTATGAATGACATAAGTTTAACAACAGGAATGAGGTCCAATCTTTTAAGTCTTCAAAAAACGGTTTCTCTCTTAGACCGCACACAGACTCGCCTTGCCACGGGCAAGAAAGTTAACTCGGCATTAGACAATCCGGTATCTTTTTTCGCATCACAAACTTTGCTCAGCCGTGCCTCAGAGATCGACAGTCTAAAGGATGCAATGGGGCAGGCGGTTCAGACTATTAATGCCGCTAATGAAGGTCTTTCGGCTATCACATCGATGATAGAACAGGCCAAAGGTATAGCACAATCCGCCCTGAGCGCCGATGATAGTGGGAGTGTAACGGTAACTGGAACTATAGACACTAATTTCACCGGAGATGATACAATTGCATTAGGTGGGGTGACATTAACGGCAACAGACGGAGGTACGGCGGGTGTCGGTGAATTTATATTGGGCGGTACTGCTGCAGAAACTGCAACGAATTTGGCGGCGGCCATAAACGACGTAGCGGATGATGGCTGGACAGACTTTGAATTTACAGCAACCGCCGCAGACGGGGTACTTACCATCACTAAATATACTGATAATGAGGCTGCAGATCAGGGGGCGCAAGTCGATGCCGCAGCTGGTGATATTGCCTATGCTGATGTCGGCAGCGGCGGTGGAGAGCTTTCCAAGGCGTTAGTTGAACCCGAAAATGCACTGTCTAGTGTACAAGCTCAGTACAATACCTTACTGACTCAATTGACAGCACTAGCGGAAGACTCCGATTATAAAGGCAAAAACCTCCTATCCGCTACTGAGGCATCACGGACAATGACCGTTGCCTTTGAAGGCACTGATTTAACGGTAACAGGCTTTGACGCAACCTCCACTGGTTTAGATCTTACAGCAGCCACATGGACTGGAGACGGCTCGATTGCCACTGATCTTGGTTTACTTGATAATGCCCTGGACACGCTGCATTCAGAATCAGCCAGCCTTTCCGGCAATTTAAGCATCATTACCGTCCGGCAGGATTTCACAGACAATATAATTGAAGTATTGACTACAGGTTCAGACGATTTGACGCTTGCCGACACCAATGAGGAAGGCGCCAACATGCTGATGCTCCAAACCAGGCAGTCTCTGAGCAGCACCGCCTTGAGCCTTTCGGCGCAGGCCGCCCAGTCGGTTCTGAGACTGTTCGGCTAACGGATAGATAGGGAAATAAAAGGCGGAGGAACAATTATTCCCCCGCCTTAACCACCAATAATGGGTGCAGTTTATGAACATTCAAATTTTACAGGGCATGGTTCATGCTGGTAAAGTAAAATCAGATTCAGGTAAGGGAGAAATTGCAGAAAGCAACCCTTCCATATCTAAAATAAATTTACCTGATGCGAAAGATAACACCTTGTCTGGCATCTCGAACGTGCCCAAAAAACAGATAGATTTAATTGAATTCTCTTATCCTCCCTTTTTTCCCTTGGGGGATACACAGGGGATTTACTCGGTCTTAAGCCGCCCCAATTCAGCCGGCACATCATCTGATTCCCTAAAAGCCCAAAAGTCAGCCCTTAAAGAGCACGATACGACAAATACAAAAATAATTGCCGAACAAAAACAGCAAAAAGCCGCCTTACAGAAAAACAGGCCGACCAAAAATGATGCGCCTGATGTAAAAAAGTCGGTTAGTCCGGGTAGTTTTATTGACTTGAAAATGTAATTCTAAGGGGAAAAGGGAAGGGTTTATGTCGCTTAAGATAACGCTAAAGCCGTATGAAAAATTTATTATAGGCGGTGCCGTAATAATCAATGGCGAGGCCAAGAGTGCTTTTATAGTGGAAAACGATGTACCTATCCTACGGCAAAAAGATATTATGACGCTGACATCGGCCGACACCCCCTGCAAAAAAATTTATTTTACCATACAACTGATGTATGTCAATGAAAAAAATCTCAGGGAGCATCTCGAAACATTCTGGGAACTCGTCAAGGATGTGGCAGAGGCAGCACCCAGCAAAAAGCCGCTGTTGCAAAAGATCAGCAAGCATATACTCAACAATCGCCATTACCAGGCACTAAAACTAACGAAAGAACTTATAGAATATGAAAAGGAGATAGTCAATCGTGTACGCCGCTCAACTCAATGCATATAAAACAGTACAAAGTTACAATATGTCTGGAAGAGAAATAGAAGCTGACGCCCTGATGAACTGCGCGCGTTTACTTTCGGATTGTCAGAATAACTGGGACGCTGTTGATCATGATAAAAAACTTGCCAAAGCCCTAAAAACCAACCAGTTTGTCTGGAGTATCTTTCAGTCAGAGTTGGCAAGGTCTGATAACCCCCTGCCAGTTCAGATCCGCAAAAACATTCTTACCCTGAGCGTCTTCATCGACAAGAGAATTATTCAAATCATGGCAAAGCCTGAGGCCGAAAAACTAAAGAGCCTGATTGACATCAATCTGAATTTGGCCGCAGGACTTTGTGTAAGTCATGCGGAATAAATCTTACCATCTTCTTGACTCCGCCATCAGGCTTTCGGTTTCCGCGTCTTGCAAATGGTTTTCAATCGCTGTATTGAGGATAACCAGGGCCTCATCCTTCTTTCCGTGAGCATGGAGTTGTTTAGCGAATTTGTTTAATGTCGGTGCTATCTCAACCCTTCTGCTCAATAGCGTTTGGAAAATGTGGTGAGTGTTTTCCTTTTTTCCCTCCAAGGAAAAAATGACCGCCGTCAAAAGCAATGCAGGTACGTAGTTAGGCATTGTTTTGAGCAGCTCCTCCAACACGCGAAACGCCTTTTCCAGTGACCCGGCGATTATCTCGCAATGCGCGTAAACATGAACATATTCTTTGAGCTTAACCTTGCCCCCCATTGCTTTCAGTGCTGAATCTAAGGCCTCTTCATAGCGGTCGAGTGATAAGTAAGCTGCGGCAAGCTGGATATAGATTTCGGATTTCAGATCATCGTATGAAACCTTGGCAATTTCCTTGTAGCCGACCAATTGAGGGCCCGTTTCTATAAGCGAGAGAAGCTTAAGCCACAGCCCCACGGCTTCGCCATATTTACCAAGCACCTGGGCTTGTTTGGCTAGTTCATAAATATATTTCACATTTGTCGGATCACTTTCATGCTTTATTTTTCCAAGCAGATAATACTCTTCACCCTTTTGTGCCTCACGTTCTTTATCTAATTTTCCATAGTGATGTACAATGACTGTGCAGGGGGAAACAGGAATTTTTGCGGCTTTTAATGAATTCTCCAATAGCTCGTGAACCGGGTTGGAGAAAAAGACATCCCTTCGCCTTCGAAAAAGTCGGATCTTTGTGGTTGGGAACCACCCTGGGCCTGCCTCCTCGGGATACTGGCCGCTATTTGGAGCCCAACCTATAACGCTCACATTATTTACATAATTTCTTGTAACAATGGAATAGGCCACAGGGGATAAAGATTTCTTACGTATCAATTTTTTTAGTTCATTAAAGTCACGAGATGAAATAACTTCATCTGCATCAAGGATAAAAATCCAGTCCCCCGTCGCCTGTTTTAGTGAGTGATTGCGGGCATCAGAAAAATTTCCGGTCCAGAAAAAATCGAACACATTGGCACCAAAGACCCTTGCAATGTCTTTCGTCTTGTCCGTTGATCCGGTATCCACAATAATTATTTCATCCACAATATCCCTGATGCTCCTCAGGCATTTTACAAGGTTTTTTTCTTCATTCTTCACAATCATGCAGAGCGATAAAGTTCTTCTCTTTGATCCTTTTTCAACACTTAGGGGGCCTATCTTACCCCGAATGGGAAGCGCCGCGTTCAGCGTGCCTTCGTCAACGCCAAACAAAGCAAGCGCATCTTCTATCTTTATTATCGCTTCATTAAACTTGCCCTGTTGAATGAGTATATCAATGGATAAAAAGGCAATGTTTTTATTCCCTGGATACAAACTTGATGCCTCATCGAAATCAGCCTTTGCTTCACTGAATATGCCCAGGGAAGATACAGCGGAATAATAAAGCGAGTTCACATCAGCAACTACTGGAGACAGGATAAATCCTTTTTTCAGATGGGCGAGGGCTTCCTCTTTTTTATCCATGCCCCAGTAAAGGACACCAAGGTTAGTATAGGCTTCTCCATAGCCCTGGTCAGCCTCCAGGGCCTTGCTGAAATAATCTGCTGCTGTTTCCTTCTCGCCTCTTTTATATGCCAGAACGCCCTTCAGGTTCAGCGCTGCGGGGTAGTTTTCACTCCGAGACAATATTTCATCCGCAATATCATCTGCTTCACTGTCCATGGCCAAACCTTCTTTTACATAGCCGACATATTCTAAACCCCTCAGATCATTTTTTGCATCATCAGGCATGGATTTAATAACCTCCCACGCTTCGGAAAATTTTTTGGACTCAATAAAAATAAGCGTTAGCATATAATAGATTTCTCCGGCATCAGGTGAAATTTTAATGCAGTCAATGAGTGCTTCAACAGCCTGATCGGCTTTGCCCTTTGAATAAAGCTCATCAGCCTTTTCCATGGCCCTGAGCACGGCCAGCTTTTTTCCCGTCTCGCTTTGCGAGCTTAGAGTCCATTTCGTGTCAATACTCTTTCTGTTGCCGGATATGCTATACCTGTAATCTATCTTGTTACCGATAAAATTCCGGCTTCCAAAATGATGAATAAACACATCCCCGGCGATATAATTTTTGTAACCGGCAAGGGCGGCCCTCAGGCAGAAATCATCATCTTCATAATTACCGGTGTCAAAACTCTCATCGAGTTTCCCAATTTCTTCGACCAAAGACCGTCGAAACAACATGCAGAAACCCACTATCCCTCTGAACGCAATACGTCGATGCCGGTGTTTCTCCCGAAACTGCGCAGAGAATTTATCCAGATAACCCACTGATCCGTATTCATCGGAAATAACCCGCTGCGGACCGCTGACATTATTCGTCATGGGCCCAACAATACCTACATAAGGCCCATGCCTCAAGCAATCCAATAAACCCGAAAGCCAGCCTTCCGCAACCACAACATCGTTATTCAAAAGAAGAATATATTCACCCCGTGACTCCTCAATGCCCTGGTTGCAACCTTTCGCAAAGCCTACATTTTTCCCGTTTTCAATCAGTCTGAAGTTCTCGTTTTCACCGACCAGTTTCCACAGCCATTTTACCGTGCCATCCGTTGAGCCGTTATCGACAAAAATAATTTCATGGTCCTCCGGCGTATGCTTTTGCAGGCTCTTTACGCACTTTTTTGTGTATTCGAGCTGGTTGTCGGTGAGGATAATGATGGACGTGGGAGGTAAAGCACTCTCAGTTTCTGGTGTGCATATTCCTTCGTGCAAAAATATTGTGTGTTTCTCACTAAAATAGTCCTTGTCATTATATGATGCACGTAATTTCTCTGCATTGTCAATACTATAGAAATTGAATACTTCATTCACAATAGTATGTTTTGTTAACTTCATGGCTCGGATAATAAAGTCGACGTAAGTAAAGTTTTCTTTCAGCCTTGGATCAAACAGACCGAAATGCTCAAAAAGAGGTTTCTTAAATGCAATACATGCCTCGGAAGCATAGATGAGCTCATGTCCATCAGGAACATTTTGCCGCATCCCCATCGAATCGAAAATGCCCAAGCCGTTATATGTTATGCCGGTTACTATGGCCTTACCATCGGAATCAATCATCTTTACACTGGCAACACCGATATCGGTGATATCTAAAGCCTTTTGTATTGACTGCAACCAGTCAGATTCAGGAAAAATGACATCCGGTCTTATGAAGACCAAAATGCCTGACGTTGCATGTTGTATAGCGGCGTTCAATGCTGCGCCATAAGAATAATTAGAATTAACCGAAACATATTTCCCGATACCGCTATCTTTAATTACTTCACCACTTCCATCAGTGGATGAACGGTCAGACCAGATGATCTCAACATCACTCAACGCCAAATTGGATAATTGCCTAATAAATTTTCTGGTATATTCGAGATGGTTATGAACTGGAATTATGAAGCTGAAATGTTGCACTATGCCTCCAAAACATGCTATAACAGGTTTAAATCATATACAGTGTCTACTTTTATGAGGAAAAAATTTTTTCTTCATCGCTTACCATTTCTCTAAAGACCCCTAAGGAGCTGGCCTTAAAATCTCCTTTATTGCTAAAGGTTTTTGCTATTTTGCCGATATATCTATTATTGAGGGTTCCTGTAGGGAAAAATGCGTGGGACCTTTTCGGCCTTAACCAAGCGGGAGACTAATGATAGAAATAGCACAAATCGCCGATGCCCTTTTTTCAACAACCATGACAAGCGCTTTTCAGATGGACTCATTGTCAGGTGACGCATTTGGACGCGGCATAGACGCAATGCTCGCAAAAGATTATACTACCGCTATTCGAGAGTTCAGATGCACTATTTCACTTTCTCCATTTTCAGATAATTCGTTAAAGGCCATTGAGTACCTCGGTAACGCCTATACTGCCCAAGGGAAAACTGGAGACGCGATAAAGATACTGCGCCAGGGAATCAAAATGTTTCCGTCCGCCGATGGCCTTAATTTCAACCTCGGCAATCTGCTCTTCAGCGAAGGGAGATACGAGGAGGCAACCGCCGAGTATACTGCGGCCGTCAGAAAAAACCCCACGAGCAGTGAAAATTATTACGCCCTTGGACAGGCCTATCTCACCTTGAAGCAGTATGGCAGCGCAGAGACACATTTCAAAAAGACCATTCAATTGTTACCGCGAGACTCTGCCGGATATTACGCCCTCGGCCAGACATACCGCATGACAGGACGCTACAGGGAAGCGGAGCAGCAACTCAATAAGGCCTTGTCCATTAAAAGCGACTTTCCTTACGTTCATTATGAGTTAGGGGCAATCTACGCTGAGCAGAAACAAATGGACAAGGCAAGCGAAGAACTCACAATTGTTGAAGAGAAGGCACCTGAGTTTCTCCTTGATCTGCAGAACAAAATCTACGAGAATTCAGATCCGCGTTTTCTGGCTGCATATTCGACGGACATAAATCTCTCTCAACCGCCGGGAACCCTCTTATCAGCCATCGATTCTTCACTTTCCACTCCAAACGCCCGGAAAAGCTTCACGGTCAATTTCGTTTTCGACAAAAACATGGATGCCGCTGTGGTTCAGAATATAGCAAACTGGGAGATCAGCCGCTCCACAAACTATACTACGGGAGGAGCCTATAACTGGGGGATGGCATTCCCCTCTTCTGAAATCAGTGTTTCTTCATTTCCCACAAGCGTTTATTTTGATTCGGAAAATAATACAGCTAATATTACCTTCACCCTTATACAAAACACTGCCGGGGACGGGACAATAGATCTTTCCCATCTTGTCTTCAAATTCAAGGGAACAGATATGCATGGGAATTCAATGGACCCACTGGCAGACGAGTATAACAGTATCTCCTTGATTGTGTAGCCAGGCTCTGGGTTGGCGATTATTTAATAAGGTTCAAAAATCTCCAACTCTTTTACTTTTTCTTCTAACTGAAGGCTAAAAAATTTAACACCTTTTAAACCCAGAAGAGGGCTGAGCGTATCTATACTAAAGGAGCGTCTTTTATCATTCGTGTTTTGTAATTACTCAGCAAATTGCCACAAAGCCTGCCCTGGTGCGACATTATTGGGATATTGTATATTGGTTAT
>CAYWGC010000084.1:0-7721 GCA_964457755.1 uncultured Thermodesulfobacteriota bacterium
AAATAAGCCTTCAATTTTTGCGAGCATTGTGGTCGCGCCCCTCACCCAAGTCGTTATGCCCCGCCCAAAAATACTTTTGACGTATCTATAGAAGTACGCTATAATGTACAAAAAAATAACTCTAAAAGAAAAGGTGCGCCAATGCAGAGATTAAAAATAGATCAAGACATTAAATCAATGTCCGAATTCAGAACAGGGATAGCTTCATTCCTCAAACAAGTTCATGACACGAAAAGACCTCTCGTAATCACCCAACATGGTAAAAGTGCGGCGGTTTTGCTTGATGCTGGAGAATATGAAGCTATGCAAGAAAAAATTGAGCTGTTGCAAGATATTCAGACTGCTACCAATCAAATCGAAAATGGTGAAGGGATACCCCATAAAGAAGCCAAAAGTATGATTTTAAAGAGAGTATCCAAATGAAAATCATTTGGTCCCCACTGGCAATCAATAGAACAGCAGAAATTGTAGAATACATATCCAAAGACAAACCTACAATCGCCCAAAACTGGGTAGAAAAAATTTTTGAGAAAGTTAACCTCCTCAAATCATCTCCTGAACTCGGCAGAATTGTACCAGAAACTAAAAGAAAAGACGTCAGGAAACTGTTATCCGGTAATTATCGCATCATTTACCGAATCGAAAAAACTAACATTTTCATTCTTTCCATTAGACATGGCAAACAAATATTGCCAGTGGATGAAATCGAAGAAATGTAGCAATAACAAAGAGTAATTTTTCTTGTCAGGGTAATACAGTAAAAACAGTTGGTAGTGCGGTCGCGTCTATATACGAGTCAAATGCGCAAAATTTATTTGCGCTGTACAGATGTACTATAAAACCGGGAAAGTTCCTTAAGTAATTGATTTAACTAAATCATAATGATACTTTAGAACATCACTATATGATGAGCGTCGTTGATGAGCATGAAATCCAGAGCACCATTCCTCAGTGCTTCATGCTTCTGTTTTCAATAATCCAGAAACACATTAGGAAAAGGGGGCAACACAATGAAAAAGCTAGCCGTACTTGTTCTTGCAAGTATAATGATTCTTGCGTCCGGGGCTGCTTTTGCAGAAAAATTGTATGTCGGTACGGACACAGCTTTCGTACCTTTTGAGTACAAAGGCAAGGATGGCAGATACACAGGGTTTGATATAGAGCTGTGGGCAGAAATTGCAAAACGTCTTGGTGTTGAATATGAACTGAAACCGATGGATTTCAATGGCCTGATTCCCGGCCTGATAACTGGCAACCTCGATGTTGCTTTGGCAGCGATTTTTATCAAATCTGCCCGGGAGGAAAAAATTGATTTTTCTCACCCCTATTTCAGAGCTGGCCTGAAAGTCATGGTTTCGGTTGACAACAAAGACATCAAGGCTCCTGCTGACTTGAAGGGCAAAGTTGTTGCTGTAAAACTCGGCACAGCAACCGTTGAATATGTTAAAACCCTCAGTGCGAAGAAAGTCGTCCAATTCCCTAATATCGATCAAGCTTATCTCGAAGTTGTCACTGGCGGTGCTGATGCAGCAATGCATGACACTCCGAATGTTCTTTATTACATCAAGACTGCTGGCAACGGCAAAGTCAAAGCTGTCGGTCCCGATGTCAAAGCAGCCCAATACGGAATCGCCTTCCCTCAAGGAAGCGCTTTACGAGACAAGGTAAACGTTGCACTTCTCCAGATGATGGAAGACGGTGCTTATGCTGATCTTTTCAGAAAATGGTTTGACGCAGACCCTGAGTAATCTGAACGAAAGTCAACTGATCTACAATGAAACGGATGTTTCATTGTAGAACCTAAAGAGAGATGTAATCAGGGTCCCCTCAAGCCTGTGCCGGGCCCCTTTGTTTTTGCAAACCATCTCCAGTTAACAGCCTTTACCAGATAGGCAAATTATGGATTTTGAATTTTCAGTTATTACCGAATCTCTACCTGCTCTTCTTGCAGGAGCCAAACTAACCTGGATTATAACAATCTTGGGAATTATCGGTGGAATGGTTTGTGGTGTCTTGGCTGGATTGGGTCGTATAGCAGGGACGGAAGCTCTGGGAGAAAAACCGCATGGGATCTTCAAACCGATCTGTGTCCTGATCCGGTATCTATCCGGTGGTTATGTTGAGATGATCCGCGGCACTCCGATTATTGTTCAGGCAATGTTTCTCTATTTTGCCTTCCCTATGTTGGTTAAAGCGGTCACGGATATTGAACGCTTTCGTATAGAAGCTTTAACTGCCGCAGTCATTACCATTATTTTCAATGCAGGAGCCTATATTGCGGAGATTGTCCGGGGCTCAGTTATTTCTGTGAATAAGGGGCTCTTGGAAGCCGGGATGTCTTTGGGAATAAGCCGTTTTCAACTTATTGTCCACGTAATCGGCCCCATAGCTTTCCGCAGAATGATCCCTCCCCTCGGTAATCAATTTATTATCAGCCTTAAAGACACCTCCCTTTTTATTGTTATCGGTGTTGGCGAATTGACCAGGCAGGGGCAGGAAATCATGGCCAGCAATTTCAGAGCACTTGAAATCTGGCTGACTGTGGCTGTTATGTATTTAATCATGACAACAGTTCTCGCCATGTCTTTAAGACAACTTGAGAGAAAAATGAAGATTTTCTGAATCTGATTGCATGAATAAACGTTTGCGGTTACAGTTTTATAAAGAAAGATGAGAAAATGATGCCGAGTATTATTGAACTGAAAAATGTGTGTAAATCCTTTGGCCATACGGAAGTCTTACACAATATTGACCTTTCCATTCAGGAAGGTGAAGTTGTTGTGATCATCGGTCCGTCCGGTTCTGGAAAGTCCACTCTACTCCGTAGTATCAACTGCCTGGAAATGATTACTAGCGGAGAGTTGATCGTAGATGGCGTCAGGATTCCTGCTGAGCAAGATCGGATTCGTCAAATACGGCTGGAGGTCGGCATGGTCTTTCAGCAATTCAATCTTTTTCCACATATGACTGCGCTTGAAAATGTTGCCTTCGGCCCTCATAAAGCGAGAAAAATTAATAAGTCTGAAGCAACAGAAATTGCCAGAGGCTTACTATACAAGGTAGGTTTGGCTGAATTTGAGGACAAGTTTCCTGGGCAGCTTTCTGGTGGGCAGCAACAGCGTGTCGCGATCGCGAGGGCGTTGGCAGTCAATCCGAAAGTCCTGCTGTTTGATGAGCCAACATCAGCCTTAGATCCAGAAATGATTGGTGAAGTTCTGGATGTCATGAAAAGTATTGCCAAAGACAGTGGCATGACAATGCTTGTTGTTACTCATGAAATGGGATTTGCAGCTCAGGCCGGCAATAGGCTTATTTTTATGGATGATGGCAGGATTGTTGAAGAAGGCAAGCCCGGTGAGATTATGAAAAATCCCCAATCGGAGAGACTCAAAGACTTTTTAGGACACGTGAAACACCACTAAGAAGGTCAGTTTAAGCTCCTGCTCCCTGATGTGCCACTGATGTGCCAATGAGGTGATAATGAGGTGATGGGGTCAAATCTTTATTCTTGACAGAAACCTCGTCACATTAAAGTTGTCAAGGATAAAGATTTGACCCCGAAGATAGACCCCGAAGATACTAAATAGCTGATTTACATAGATATATTTTTTTACGCTGTTAAACATGGGTTAAGGGTGAATTTGAATGAAGTAATATTACAGTTGATCTAGATTGTTGGCAAAAGTTTTTTAAGGAGGTGAAAATGGGGATTAGCGATTTTAGAAGTATACTTAGCATTGCAGATGGCAGGTTTGTGTCGTCTTTTTTCCGAAAAGGGTTATTTCTGCTGCTGGTTTTTTGTTTTGTTCCGGTTTTTTTTGCGGGGCCAGTCAGGGCTGCGGAATCGACCTGGCAAACCGTGGTTGGTGAAGGAAATACCGGAACTTCCCTTCCCGGGACGACTCCTTTCATAACATCTCCTGCACCTTTTCTGACATCACATCCGAGTAGCGGTATTAAAATTCGGTCGCATCCGGTAAAAGATACCTCTGTGCCACATTCCAAGATTGGGGTAATTGTTATCTCTGTGGTTCCCGGAGCAGAGTTGCAGGCTGGGGAAAGGGCTATTATTAAACTAAAACTCGAGGGATCGTTGGGATATGTCGGCGGTGTTGATATTGAAATTGACGGGAAAGGACCTTATCCCGCCAAAGACGAAGAGATCCAGGGAGTCTATTTCTGTTACTGGAATATTCCGAAAACGCCCGGTAAAAGAGTTAACATTGTCAGTCGCGTTCATTCGCTATCTAGTAACAAAGTTCTGGCTTTATACTCAAAATGGATTACGATTAAACCGGCTCCAGTCAAGGATGAACATTATAACTGGTACGGGGTGATTCCAGTGAACCCCGGTGCCTTACTCCAAGCCGGGGAGAGGGCAACCATTGAACTCAAAGTCCAAGGATCCGTGGCCCATATCGGCCGGGTTGATATTGAGATTGACGGAAAAGTTTGTGGCGTTGCCGGGAACCCGAGTCGGGGGCACTATGTTTTTTATTGGAAAATTCCACTTAATTGTGCAAAACAGGTTGAAATCGTCTGGCGCACTCATCCTCCCACCGATGACGGTGTGGTAAGCACCCATACTGACACATTCACAATTCACCCGGCGGCGATGCCTTTTGAAGCTGTCTGGAAGGAGTTTTTTCCAGGACAACTCAGGCTTGGAGACTCAAAAAACGTGGTGGTTGAAGTTGCCAATGGCACTGCACCATACACCTATTTATGGAAGATTAACTATAATAATAAAATGTTGCGATCATTCCAGACAAGTCATGATAAAAAGAGTTGTGAGTATGAAATTGGGCCTTTTGATGATCCAAAAATGATTGGTAACGATATCGAGATTGAGGTAGAAATCAGGGATCTTGAGGGGGAATCAAGATCGTTAAAAGATACTATATATGTGCCATCACCGGAATTGTCGGCATATTTTACAACCGCTCCCGGTAAGTTGGAGGTGGGGAAAAATGGCTCTTGGACTATTAAGTGTTATAATAATGATCTTGATAGGATTAGTGTTACAGTTAGTTGCGGTGACAATACTCCAAAGCCTGCGGTTAAATGTTGGAATTTGGGAAGTTACATTCTTCTCGAATTTGGCCACACTTATATGAGTGCCGGTACATATATCATAGATATAACAATCATGCAGATGGACGGGGAAGGAACGATAGTAAGGTTGAAAAAAGAGGTCAAAATTATTCCGGTAAAGCTAACCATTGTTGAATTCATCGGTCCCGAAAAAGCCAGGGTGAACAATTGGTCTACCTTCAAGGTCAAGATAAAACCCCACTCCAATTCAAAGCCGCCGTATAAGTACAAGTTCTACTTTGGTGATAACAGCATTGGGTATGAATCCGGTGATTTTGTTGAAGTTGAAAAAAATCATTACTATAAGGCAGCCAAAATCTACCCGGTTCGGGTTCAGGTCGAAGATAGCAGTGGATCTTATAATGAAAGCAATATCCAGGTGACGGTGACCGAGTGAGGAAAGGTAGGCTGCTTGGGGAGGAATGGGGTCAAATCTTTATCCTTGATAGCCTTAATGTGATGAGGCCTCTGTCAAGAATAAAGATTTGCCCCCCCCACGAGCGCTGAAATATCCAACGACGAGCGTCCTGCGAAATACGGTACCGAAGAAAAATGAACCAAAAAAACAATGGGGAAAATAATGGGAATGATTAAAACACAGAAAGAGATTATCGAGATATCCAAAATGGCTGAACTTATCTCCCAGCTGTTACAGAAAAGCCTTTCATGGGTAAGTCCGGGGATGACAACCTTTGCCCTTGATGCAATGATAGAAGCGGAAATAGACAGAATGGGGGTTGTTGGTTCCTGTAAGGGTTATGCAGGATTTCCCGCCGTCTCCTGCCTTTCTGTCAATGACCAGGTTACCCATGGAATTCCTGATGATACCCTACTAAAAGAAGGTGATATTATCGATATCGATCTTGTTATTGAAAAAAACGGCTACTTTGCAGACTGTTCTAAAACCATCGGAGTAGGAAAAATCTCCAAAGAGGCCTCCCATCTGGTATCCGTTACCGAGGAATGCCTGAGCCGGGGAATTAAAGCAGCCATACCAGGAAATACCCTGGGTGATATTGGGTTTGCCATACAGAGTCATGCGGAAAGCAACCGTTTCTCGGTTGTGAGAGATTATGCAGGACATTTTATCGGCCTGGATATGCACGAGGAACCAATGGTTGCAAACTACGGCAGCCCTCATAAGGGAATGAAATTGAAGCCTGGAATGATTTTTTGCATAGAGCCTATGATCAACCAAGGGCGCCGGGCTGTAACTACCCGAGGCTGGGATGTCCGGACCCGTGATGGAAAACTGTCTTCTCGCTGTGAGCACATGGTTTTGATTACAAAAACCGGCAACAAGGTTCTCACCTCCCACTAAAAATACATAATTCACCTGTCCCCTTTTTTTTGCTCCCTATAAATTAACGACAAAAAAGCCCCTGATTCCTCAAGAGCTTTTTTTTTACTTCCCGGCACTATACAAGTAGATACTATGGTGAAGGGAGAACGAATCGAACGCGTGCGAAGGAGACTGCCTACTCCCGATAGATAATCGTACCGACGGTTTCACCGTTCAGAGCTTTGGTAATCAGGCCCGGCACGGTTCCGTTGATAATACTGATTTTTTCAATTACTTCGCTGTTCTGCAGAATCTCAAGACAGGGGCGCTCTATGATCAGGTCATCCTGATCCTTGTCCAGCAATGTTTGCGCACCAATTTCAGCTATGAACTCAGCATCTGGATTTTTTTTAGGATCATCGGTATAAAGCCCTGTTTCATCTTTAATATAAATACAGGATCGGGCACCGGTGAGATCGGCCAGCAGCATGGTGCCGACATCCGTGCGGTGCATGGGGATATGGCCCTTTGTAGGAATCGCAAAAAAATCATACGGCGGCATGCCGTGTGTCACTGGAATGCACCCTTGCGCAAAATAATTCGGCAATTTGATAAGATCAGTATGCTCAATCTGAATACCGCCATAAGGAGCCAAAAGCGTGGCAACAAGCAGGGCATTTTGCTCTGAAATGGTGGTACCAAAACGGGCAATAATGCCGGTCGGCATGCCGAGCTCTATACCGATTGAGTAGATGTGTCTGCTGCGCGTACCACCGCCGGTGGTTAAAAACATGCGGTGTTTTTCGCGGTTGTCTGCAATCTCTTTAATAATTGGGGGAAGCGCCTTTGCTCCGAGATCACAGATTGACTGACCCCCGACCTTGAGAATATTGATATCCGGAAACAGCCGCTCCTGCGGTGCAGCCTCAATTGAATCCAACAGCGAATTGCTCACCAGGCTTTCGCCCATAAGTCTGCTTTTAACATGCAGTCTGCGACCGTCTTTTTCACGAACCAGCGCCATTCACAACTCCCCTGTCAAGCGGCATTCACCGCTTATGGACATCACAACTCAACGTTTTAATGTATGCTACTTCAAAAGCGCAAACGTTAACCCTTAACTTCGACTTCGTCCTTATCGCCTGTTTTGATAGCGGCAAGCAGCACCAGTTCAGCACCGGTAGCCTCGGCAATCTGCTCGAGTTCCTGCTTACGCATATGTTTTGCATAAATTTTCATGTCAATGCCTGAAACAGCGACCAGTTTGAACCGTGGAGACTTCTTGCCTTCACCAATTTTTGTGCGATCACGATAAAATATTTTTGCTTTTTGAGTTGCCATGCGA
>CAYWGC010000085.1:0-4182 GCA_964457755.1 uncultured Thermodesulfobacteriota bacterium
TCTACATTGCTCTATCCCTACTTTACAGAAATGGAAAATGATTTATACTGGGATGGTCTGGCTGTAACGAATCTGAGTAGCTATGATGGTGTGGCCGAGTTGACTATCTATGAAGCAGATGGCGATACTGCAACTTACAGCTTGTCTGTTCCGGCAAACTCTATTCAATCTGTGACAGGCACGCAACTGGCTGCAAGCGCTACGCAGACAGGTGGAGCCGGTACGCTCGGTGATGCACGTTTCTATGTTATGGTGGATGCCGATTTTAGTGCTGATGGTTTGGGAATGTTCGCTAATAGCGGTACCGGTGAATCACTTGGTTATTTGCCGCGAAATACGTGTCGCTAATTACGGTACCGGTGAATCACTTGGTTATTTGCCGCGCCGATAGTTAGAAGGTCATTGTAAATAGAAGAGTGACCATCTAAAAAAGGGAGAGGGAATATAATTTCCTCTCCCTTTTTTTACTTTTAGCGTAACCGTTTAGCGCTAATTGCAGTTAAAAGGAGAAAACCTTGTCGTCATATCGTTGGCTTGCTATTTTTATCATGGTATTAATTTGTTGGCACGGACTTAACATTAAAGCTGAGGCTCGTGTTGTCGAATGTAATTTGCGGAGCGAGTTAAATAACCGCAATGGAATTGAAAAAAGGGGTTGGCTGGTTCGTTTTGAATATGGTAGTGATGGTAAGGAGTCGACAAGAAAATATTTTGTGACTGATGCGAGCTTTGGGGAATTACCCTTTGTGACCCTTGTCTATGGTTCTGGTGGTAATGTAACCTTACTCGGACCAGATTCCAGGGTACTCCAGCGGGGCCGGGATCACTTTCTTTTCCGGCCTGGATTTCCCGTGTCGGTTGACGTCTTGCCAGTTGCCTCAGCCGGCACCAGTCGGCCTTGTTCAGACATACGCGAGACCCAGGGATTAAAATTTAGGCGTTCATTTACGTTAACTGTTCAGGGTATTTCTTCGCTGGAGGCTAAGAAGTGCGGATATCTAAATGGCCACAGTGGCTTACCAAACAGCTTGTTGAGCTATAAACTAGTGGATGCTTCCGGCAATCAGGTTCTCTTGCAAATTTGGGAAAAAGGTGCTGCAATCTGGCTTTATGAGGAGACCGATTTTAGGCGCACATGGAGGCAGAATTAATTGATTATGAAAACAGTTAGGTTTACAGTTGTACTTTTTCTTTTGCTTCTTTTCGGCTGGGGAGTCCAACCCAGTAAAGGCTTTGCCGAAACAAAAGTTGCAGAGACAATCCCTTGGTCGGGTTGGTGGTGGCCCTACACCAGTGGCGGGCTTGCAACCGGGTTAGATTATCGTGGTAAACCGGCACCATTGGAAAAGTATGTGATGTTCAAGGATGGGGTAGCCGCATCGAGTTTGATTCAGTGGTACAAAGATCGATATTATGATTCTGAGGCTCCATATTGGTATGGTCTCTGTTATGCGTGGGCTGCGGCTGCGACCTTCGAACCAGAACCTCTTTACCCCTCCTCTGTCGACAACATAGTGTTTCGAGTTGGAGACAAAAAAGGTTTGCTGACGCTGGCTCATCAACAGGATCTTAGAGAGCATGACAGTTGTGCTGACCCGACAGTTCTTCACTATTGGCTTCTCTACTATCTCGGGGAGATGGAGCGGGCATTTGTCGCCGATCTTGATGCCGGGGAGGAGATCTGGTCCTATCCGGTCTACAAATATGATATGCAGGTTGTTGATAGCGGCCCAAATAAACTAGTCGAAGTTGTTGTCTATTATGCTGATGACTTAGTCGAACCTGACTACCTTGGGTGTAAGAATCGAACAGAGAGGTATGAGTATGAGTTGGATTGTGATAGTGATGGTATCATAACCGGAGGCCGCTGGTTGGGAAGTAGTATCGACGTCCACCCCGACTCCTTTACATTTGTTCTTGCCGCAAATTGTACATGTGATCAGTTTGACTACCAGGCGATCAAAGATCTGGCAGCCACAAGGGACGACTATCTCGAAAGCGATGGACTGGAAGAAATACAGCCTGGAAGCTATAATCTTATTTTGCTGAATGATGATCTTTACGAATTTAATCTTGCAGAAAATGAGATCTTGTGGTTGGATTTGAGCATGAGTGACGGTGGAGAAGAGGATATTAAATATGAGCTTAGCGATGTCGATAATGAGATAGTGGCCAGTGGGATTCTGCATGATTCTGATGGGAATAGGCAAATTGTTTTAACTGCAGAGATGAACCCGCCCTACAGGCTTTCATTAGCCCAAAAAAATTATGATTCATCAAATATTTATACATTGAAATATGACCGCAGGGCAACTGCCTGTAACTTTAAACTTCCATACCTGCCCAAGAACGGAATGTGGACCGGTTTTTCCATTACTAATCCCGGCTCAAGCTCTGTAAATCGCGCCAGCCTGGTGGGTTATGATGCTGACGGGTTGCCGGTTGCAACCCTTTGGGGACCGGAAAAAATTGATCCATTTACTAAAAAAACCCTGGTTGTTGATAACTTGTCTTGTTTTACGGTTGACTGGATCCAAATAGAACAGCTGCGACTTATAGCTGATGAGAATCTCGAAGTAGTGACCTTGTCGGGAAATGGTGACTTGGCGCTGAGTGGTATAGGCAAACATATTCCGCCAAATTCTCATTTGGTAATTCCTGATACCAGCTCCTCAATGGGAGCACTTGAATACGTGTGGGGAGGAGTATGCAGTAACAGCTCTGTGGAACAGGAAATTAATCTCTCATTATATAACAGTGAGGGATGTAAATTTTCCAATAAAGTTTTGACTCTCGAACCCGGAGCCAAGATGAAAGTTGATTCTTCGATATTCTCAAGAGATATGCCGAATGATGGCTGGGTTGAGGCATGGTTGACAGAATCTGAATCTCTCAGCAACGACAATGTCGGAATTTGTGGTTATCTAGTCTGGCGTAAGGGCCGGGTGTCCGCAGATATGATGAGGGCCCTCCCGGTTGAGTCGTCATCTCTATGGCTGGCCCAACTGACAGAGCGCGGTTTTTGGCAAACAAGCGTTATTATGGTTAATGTAAACGGTGAAGATATACGTATTCGCATTGAGAGCACAGAATTAAATGAGTACCGTGAAATTCCAATGCGGCCATATCAGCGAAAAGAGGTTGATTTGTTGGAATTATTTGCCGGTGTTGACACCAAAATATTGTGTCAATCAGCATTTAAATTCAGCAGTGATGCATCTTTTTGTGGCTATGCAAACTATCAAGGTGACGCTGACTACGTATCGTTGCCACTAATTAATGACAACCTCTTAACCTCAGTTTTAATTCTGCCGCACGTCGCGGTCGGAGCGGGCTGGTGGACTGGGGTTAGTGTTTTTAACCCGCAGCAAGAAACCATATCAGTTAAAATAATTCCCACCCATATTGATGGTTATAATTGGGATGATGAGATACGGAATTTGTCAATCACTGGGGGAGGGCGCAAATGCTTTGCCCTGAGCAATCTTTGGGCACTCGGAACTATCGAGAAAATTTCATATATCACAATAGAAAGCGCAAATAACGAATCTATAGGTGGTTTTTATCTGTACGGAAATCAAATAAACGGGGGCCCGCTAAAGTCTTTGGCGGGCTCAAATATGTAATAAAATATGGTATCGATTTAGTGTGAAGGGTGATAACGTGAATAAAAAAGTAATTATTGCAGGCTTGCTGATGCTTCTTTTTTTGGGCTCCTGTCGTGGGATTATTGAGAGCAAAGATCCATTATTGCAATTAAGAGAGAGGGTGGAGGGTTTCATTGAGGCCCGTCAGAATGCGAAATTGACTCTTATGCAGAGCTATTATCTTAGTCCGGAAAAAGCTCGAATTGCTACCTTTACCTACGAGAAAAGTGAGATTGTCGCCATTGATATGGGGATATCTATGAAAAGTGC
This sequence comes from uncultured Thermodesulfobacteriota bacterium, assembly GCA_964457755.1. Lineage (GTDB taxonomy): Bacteria > Desulfobacterota > Anaeroferrophillalia > Anaeroferrophillales > Tharpellaceae > Tharpella. The sequence continues at coordinate 3,918 of CAYWGC010000085.1, forward strand.
CGAGGTCAAAATTGATAACACTATAAAGGTTATGGGTTTTACCTTTAAAAAGCTACCCCAGACCATGCATTGGGTCTGGCATGCCAACGAATGGTTCTATAGTCCTTCTGAAAACCGGGTAAATCCATTTGTTAATTCTGAAAAGTTAGCAAAGTAGTAACATGGAAAGAGGCGTGAGATCGCTTTTTCTTCTTGTCGGAATCCTGGTAATCGGTCTTGGTCTGGTTGTTGGTTGGGCCGGATACCGGAGTATTGCTCAGCAGGC
>CAYWGC010000085.1:4282-7327 GCA_964457755.1 uncultured Thermodesulfobacteriota bacterium
GCTCTACTCCGCTCTGGGAGGTTGTGCGGTGCAAACGGGGGAGTTTGCGAAAGCTCTCTCTTATTATGAGAAAAGTTGGGAAATTTTTCCATATGATCGAAAGCTCAAAAAGGCTATAAAAAATTGTCGTATGCGTATGGTTCGTGGGGGCAAGGATGGTTCGTAAAAGAAAACTGATGCAAAAAACGGATAAACGTTTAGCAGCTCAAAAAAAAGAGTCATTTTTTTTTCCTCAGCTGTTAAATGGTACCCTATTTTTCTTTTTTGCAGCTGTTCCTTTGGTTGTTTACAGCGCCATGGATTCTGTCGCAGGGCAGCCCTTCTTTACTCTCTACGATCTGCCGAAAACCGGCTTTATTATGGCCTTTATCCTGTTACAGATAGGTATTTATCTTCTAACTCTAGCATCAGATCGAAATGAACGCAGGGCGTTAAGCAAATTTGTAAGGGATGACTCCGGGGTCAAAATTCTTCTCCTCCTGCTTTTTTGGCAGGCCTTTTCCATAATTGATGCGGCGGTTACTTCAACCGCTGTTTTTATTTTGGTTCAGTGGTTGATTCTGGCTGGGGCGTATATACTCTGGGCTCGCCTTTTTTCGCGGGCGTCGGGTCGCTGGAGCGCTGTTTATGGCCTGGTTGCGGCTCTGGTGGTTTTTAATATTATAAGTATTCTCCAGTTTTTTGGTTTTAAGATATTTTTCCTCTTGCCGATTCTCGGGCCCTCCGCGACGTTAGGTTATCGTAATCCCGCAGCTCATTTCCTGGTTTACTCATTGCCTTTTGTCCTCTTTGCTTTCTCGCGAAGCTGGCGGTTATGGAGGGAAAATAGACGGAGGTATCACCTTTATGGCTTTGCCGGCCTGTTGATTGTCGCTGCTTCCAGTGTGGTTTTGGTTTTTATGAATTATTCCAGGACGGCAATTCTTGCTTTGATGCTTGAAGTGTTGGTCTTGCCTTTTATCTGGTTACGCTTTCCCGCTGGTAGCAATAAGATTCGGTTTATGGGTCGTGGCGTTCTCATGATAATGATGTCGCTGTTTGTAATTTCAGTATTGATTTATACTTTTCCCAAGAGTCGGGAACGGGTAACTACGAGCTGGTATAAGTTGCAGCAAAGTCCGGCCAGATTGCTTGAATTCCGTTACTATCACTGGGCAAATACCTTGATGATGATCAAGGAAAATCCGGCTTTGGGGGTTGGGATCGGTAATTGGCAGGTAATATATCCGCTCTATTATAAAAGTTTTGCTAGAGATCCTCTTTTTAATTATCGGATGCAGGTGCGCAGAACACACAACGACTATTTGCAACTCGCGGCGGAATGTGGTATCCCCGGCCTGCTCCTCTTTTTACTGCTCTGGGGGCGGCAGTTCTATCTTTTGCGTTATCCGTCACGAGAGCGTGATGGCGACCAGGATTGGCGCTTGCCACTGGCCGCCTCACTACTCGCTTTTTCAGTGATCATGTTTTTTTCATTTCCCATGCAGATGGCTTACAGTCGCATGTTCTGTTTCTTTCTGCTGGCACTAGGTGAGGCGCGGGCATGGCCGGTATTATCGAAATAATGGTTGAGCGGGGTCTGCTCTCCGCAATTGAACTTAAGAAAATTAAACCCAGCGGCCGGGAGCGTGAGGCCCTGCATCGTTTAGCTATCAGAACCGGTCTTGTTTCCGAGGAGGATTTTCTTGCCCTCGCCGCCGTAGAGCTTAAATTGGGCCAGATCAGCGAACTCCCAGCTGACTATGATATTGGCCCTTTTACCGATATCTCCCCGCTTTTTTTAGAGGAACATCGCTGTTTTCCTTTGGGGGGAGCTGATGCTCTGGTCGTAATCGTCAATGATCCTTACGACCATCTTGTTGCGGAAACCTTCAGGCAGCTTTTTCCCGGGCGCCGGATTGAGTTGCTTCTGGCTCGTGAGGAGAAAGTTTCGGCCTGGATCCGGGAACATTTTTTGGTGACTGCCGAGGCGAAAGATTCAGAAGCGGATGCGTTGGCAGCTGTCGCTGGGGTTGAGCTCGGCGATGATGCTGATCACCTGCGTGATCTTGCTTCGGAAGCGCCAATCATCAAACTGGTTAACCAGTTCCTGACCAAAGCTGTGGAAGAGGGGGCCAGTGATATCCATATTGAGCCCCTGGCCGAAAACCTCCAGGTTCGCTTTCGGGTGGATGGGGTTTTACGCGAACATGCGACGCCGCCGAAAAATGTTCAGGCCTCAATTATCTCCCGGGTCAAGATTATGGCGCGGATGGATATCGCCGAACGGCGCCTGCCGCAAGACGGTCGGATCCGGATCAAGATTGCCGGTAAAGATATCGATTTGCGGGTCTCCTGCCTGCCGACGGTCTATGGCGAGAGCGTGGTTATGCGTATTCTTGATCGCACTAATATCTCTTTCAGTCTTGATTCCTTAGGTTTTCCCAAAGCCGAACGCCGTCGTTTTGAAGAGATGATTCGTCTGCCCTACGGCATTATTCTGGTGACCGGACCAACCGGCAGCGGTAAAACCACTACCCTCTATGCGGCCCTGAACACGATTAACGCAATTGATAAAAAGATTATTACAATCGAAGATCCGGTTGAATATGAACTGGATGGAATTAATCAGGTGCAGGTTAACAGTAAGGCGGGTCTGGGTTTTTCCAATGGCTTACGTTCAATTGTGCGACAAGATCCGGATGTTATTCTGATTGGTGAAATTCGCGACCGGGAAACCGCTGATATCGCCATCCAGTCGGCTTTGACCGGACATCTGGTTTTTTCGACCCTGCACACTAACGATGCGGCTGGGGCCGTGACCAGAATGGTTGAGATCGGGGTCGAGGACTATCTCCTCTCATCCTCGCTGGTTGCAATTATGGCCCAGCGTCTGGTTCGGGTTCTCTGTCCTGCCTGTAAAGAAGCTTTTGTCCCCGAGTCCGCACTAATCGAGCGCTTGCAGTTACCCTTTGCAATAAGCAAAGATGCGCCGATCTATCGGCCCAAGGGTTGCAAAGAGTGCTCCTTCAGTGGTTTTCGCGGGCGCGTCGGCATCTTTGAACT
>CAYWGC010000086.1:0-7280 GCA_964457755.1 uncultured Thermodesulfobacteriota bacterium
GTCTGCCACCAGTGGTCGATTACCGGTATACCGAGCAAATCAGTCGCCCAATGATAGGTATCGGGATCAAGACGTTCTCCTGCTAAAAAGAGATATTTAAAACAGGAGATATCATACTTCTTCAAAAATTCACCATTGGGATCCTCTTTCTTGATCGCCCGAAAAGCCGTAGGTGCCGTAAAAAGCACTTTAACCTGATGCTCCGAGATAACCCGCCAGAAGGCCCCGGCATCCGGGGTGCCGATCGGTTTGCCTTCATAGAGAATCGTCGTACAACCCAAAAAGAGCGGTGCATAGACGATATAGGAGTGGCCGACAACCCAACCAACATCGGATGCGGCCCAGTAGACATCGCCAGGCTCAACCCCATAGACTTGCCGCATACTCAGTTTTAAAGCAACCACGTGGCCGCCATTATCTCGTACCACTCCTTTGGGGATGCCAGTGGTTCCCGAAGTATAGAGGATATAGAGAGGATCAGTCGCGGCCACAGTTGTACAGCCTACCGGTTCAGCCGCTGCATAAAGTTCCATCCAGTCAAAATCGCGGCCGGCAATAAGCTCAGACTGAACTTGGGGCCGCTGATAAATTATACATTTTTCCGGTTTTACTTCGGCCAACTCAATCGCCTTATCGAGCAATGGTTTATAGGGCAAAACCTTAGTTGCACCTTCAAGACCACAGGATGCCGAAATCATCAGTTTAGGCTTGGCATCATTAATCCTGATCGCCAACTCATTCGGAGCAAAGCCGCCAAAAACCACCGAGTGGACGGCGCCGATACGGGCACAGGCGAGCATCGCTATGGCAGTTTCGGGAATCATCGGCATGTAGATAATCGCCGTATCTCCCTTGCCCAGTCCCTGAGCTGTCAGAACACCGGCAAAACGGGAAACCTGATCTAAAAGCTCGCTGTAAGTTATTTTTTTTACGGTATTGGTCTGGGGACTGTCATAGATAATCGCAACCTGATCGGCACGACCATTTTCAACATGATAATCGATCGCATTATAACAGGTATTAAGTTCACCACCGGTAAACCAGCTGTAAAAATTAGGGGCTCTGGAATCATCAAGAACCTTGTCCCACTTCTTTACCCACTGCACATCTTCTGCCGCAGCCGCCCAATACTGATCTGGAGATTCGATTGATTGACGATATAGATCTGCATATTTTCCCATTTAAACCCCTCCTCAAAAACTTGTTAGTAGCTGACGACCTTAAATTTGAAAACTTTAAGGCGCAAACCGATTAAAACATCCCACTCCGTTCTAAGTAAATGGCCAAAAAGCAAGCCTGCTACTATTGCGAAAAATAGCGCATAGCCAAGCTCAGTAAAATACCGGTTTATCACTAAACTATCAGATTAAAGATGTCAAGAGCAATCTGTATACAATCGCATTATAAGTATTAAAATATTTTTATAATTATCTGATCACAACTGAAAAACATTCAATATAAGACTAACCAATCAATTATAACCGGTTAACGTAAACTGGCATACACCTGCAACAAAAACCAAAAATACCAACTATAACGCAACCTTTAAAAGAATCACTAAAATTAATTATTAACTTTTAGAATATTTAATAATATAGATATAAGCGACAAATAAATTCAGTAAAAAAACATTTTAAAAGAGCTATAGACTGACTCCAGAAAGAACATTGCTTACTTTTCTCTTGACATTTTTATAACACTCTTATAGGGAAAACCTTCCAGCATAATAAATACAATTACATGGCATCTGTACTTTGAAAGGGTGTTTTGCCGTGCTTGTATTTTGAATGTTTTCGTTAGTTTGCAGTCTATCAAATAAGCCAAAAGCCGAGCCCGGCAAAAAAAGTTTGTTTAGAGATTGCGAACTACAAACCTTTTAATACGCAGGAGGGTTTTCCATGGCAGACAATGAACTTAAAAAGATCTATGAAGTACCGGCCGATTTCAGAGCTAAAGCCTACTTCAAAAGCCGCGAAGAGTACCAAAAACTCTACGACGAGTCAATCAACGACAATGACGGCTTCTGGTCTAGGATCGCCAAAGAGTATGTGACTTGGTATAAAGAGTGGGATCAGGTTCAAGACTGGAAATACAGCAAGGATGAGGTCTACCTGAAATGGTTTATCGACGGCAAACTCAACGTCTCCTACAACTGCCTTGACCGCCACCTGGAGACCCGGGGCGATCAAACAGCGATCATCTGGGAAGGTAACGAGCCCACAGTCGATAGAAAATACACCTACAAAGAGTTGCATGAGCAAGTCTGTAAATTTGCCAACGTCATGAAAGCCCACGGCGTTAAAAAAGGTGACCGGGTCACCATCTACCTGCCGATGATTCCGGAACTGGCGGTTACCATGCTCGCCTGTACCCGCATCGGTGCCATGCACTCAATCGTCTTTGGCGGCTTTTCGGCTTCGGCCTTGAAAGATCGAATTCAGGACTGCGACTCAAATTTCCTGATCTCCTGCAACGCCTATTACCGTGGCGCCAAAATCATCGACCAGAAAGTCAACGTCGATGCCGCGACAGCCGAGTGCCCAACTATTAAAAACACGATTATTGTCAAACATGAAGATACCGACGTTCCCATGAAAGCCGGCTATGACCTTTGGTATCATGAAGAGATGGCTAAAGTTGACGCCAACTGCGAACCGGAATGGATGGATGCTGAAGATCCGCTCTTTCTCCTCTACACCTCAGGCTCTACCGGCAAACCTAAAGGGGTTGTCCATACAACCGGTGGTTACCTGGTCTACACCGCCTTCACTCACAAAACTATCTTTGACTACCATGATGGCGACATCTATTTCTGCGCCGCCGATATCGGCTGGGTTACCGGACACTCCTATATTGTCTACGGACCTCTCTGTAACGGTGCAACCACGGTCATGTTTGAAGGAGTTCCCAACTATCCCGATGCCGGCCGCTACTGGGATATTATCGGCAAACATAAAATCAACACCCTCTACACCGCCCCAACTGCAATCCGCGCCATCGCCGGCCAGGGCGAAAAATTCGTCACCGATCGTCTCGATAAGCTCGACAGCCTGACTTTGCTGGGCTCAGTCGGCGAACCGATTAATCCAGAAGCCTGGAAATGGTATTATGAGCTGCCAGGCCGGAGTAAATGCCCAATCGTTGACACCTGGTGGCAGACTGAGACCGGCGGCATCCTGATTACCGGCCTTCCCGGAGCTATCGATATGAAGCCGGGTTACGCAACCACCCCGTTCTTTGGCTGTGATCCGGTAATTGTTGATCCTGCCAGCGGCGTGGAACTCACAGCCCCATGCGAGGGAGCTCTCTGTATCCGGCGCCCCTGGCCGGGTCAGATGCGCGGTGTTTACGGTGATCCCGAGCGCTTTAAAATCACCTATTTCATCCAGTATGACGGTTACTACTTCACGGGTGATGGTGCCATGCGCGAAGAAAATGGTGATATCCGCCTGATGGGCCGTATTGATGATGTTATCAATATCTCCGGCCATCGCATGGGTACAGCTGAAGTCGAAAGTGCGCTGGTCTTAAATGACAGCGTTGCCGAAGCTGCGGTTGTCGGCATGCCGCACGACCTGAAAGGCCAGGGCATCTACGCATATGTCACCTTGAATGCCGGGGTTGAAGGTACGGATGCCCTCAAGAAAGAGCTGGTCTATTTAGTTCGCAAAGAGATCGGCCCAATCGCCAGTCCGGATATGATTCAGTGGGCACCAGCCCTACCAAAAACCCGTTCCGGCAAAATCATGCGCCGCATTTTGCGCAAAATTGCCGCTAACGAAGTCGATATGAAAGGTTTTGGCGATACTTCAACCCTGGCCGACCCCTCAGTTGTCCAGAACCTGGTCGAAACTCGCGAAAATCGTGGCTAAGAGCCATGAAATAGCAGTTGACCTGCAAAACGATTCACGCTAAAAGGGCGGGCTTGTAAAGGCCCGCCCTTTTTTTATTTGCTTTAAGTTAAAAAGAGCAATTTTGAACATTGCTTCGCCCTCACTAACGGGGTCACATCTTGACAAATGGCGGGTTATAACTTTTGGCTTTGCGCGAACCTCCCGGCCGCCAAGTGTCAAGAAATGACCCCAGCCGAGACAGGTTGAACAGATGAATATCGGTATTACTTCGACCATTCCGATTGAGGTTGTTTACGCCGCCGGGCATACCCCTTGCGACCTTAATAATCTCTTTATTACCGACCCCGATCCGAACCACTTTATCCGGTTGGCTGAAGAGGCCGGCTTCCCCCAGACGACCTGCGCCTGGATTAAGGGCATCTATGGCACCCTGAGTGACACTTTAACGAAAAAAGGAGTCGACACCATCATCATCGTCAGTGGCGGCGACTGCAGCAACAGTATCGCCCTAGGAGAAATTCTTAGAGATGACGGAAAACTGGTTATCCCTTTCAGCTACCCCCTTGAACCAAACATTGCCGAGATGGAACAGGCTATCTCCCGACTTGCAGACGAACTTGGTGCTCAAGCCGAAAAAATTACTTCCTGCAAACAACAACTCGACCCTATCCGCAGTCGACTGGCAAAACTCGACCGACTCACCTGGCAGGAGAACCTGGTAACCGGCGAAGAGAACCAACTCTACCTCGTAAATTCCAGTGATTTTAACGGCAATCCCGAACTTTTCTCCTCGGAACTTGAGATTTTTCTTAATGATCTGCAAAACCGCCAACCCTTGAAAAAAAAGATACGTCTCGGCCTGGCTGGCGTTCCCCCAATTTTGAGTGATCTCTACAAAACCCTCGACAACCTTGATGCTGCCGTTGTTTTCAATGAAGTTCCCCGCCAATTTGCCCTGCCCTGGGCACCTGAATGTACCCTGGCAGAACAATACTCCCGCTACACCTATCCCTACCAGGTTGAGCTGCGCCTTTTAGACATCGAGCAAGCCTGCAGCCAACGCCAACTAGACGGCATTATTCACTACACCCAAACCTTCTGCTTCCGCCAGATTGAAGATATCCTGTTCAAGCGCAAACTCGCAATCCCAACCCTCACCCTTGAAGCCGACCAGCCCGGCCCCATCGATGGCCGTACGCTGACTCGGATTGAAACCTTTATCGAAATGCTGCAATAATATAACCTACTTGAAAATTTGACGTTTGCCACCACTTTTTTGACAACCCATCTCTTCAAACCTCCTGACAAACCTCCCGCAGGCTTTTACCTGACCCCAGAATCAATCTCAACATCCTCTAGGATTAATAATTTATTGATTTATTTTCATACACTTACAGCTTTTCAGTAGTTTATGGTGCACTTTTGCTTAAATTTATCCTGCATAATGGCATACCAGTTGCTGAACCTTTTTTCATGATCCCGTAGAGCAACCAGAAAGATCAAAATTTAAATTAGGTTTGTTGCCATGACTTCCTGCCTGAAAAATAGCTCGAGAATATTCGCAACCAATATAGTTACATCATCCTTACTGCCCCTTTTCAACCGCCTGACACTCTCACAATTAAACCAGCCAAAACCTAATTCATATTCAACCGCAGCGACCTCCAGCTTAACTTTTCTCCATGATTTTATCGAAACCCTGGAGATCGAGAAACCTGCATCAATGGTGGTTAATGCAACTCGCCAACTGGCCCGCCTTAGTCACGACAACACACTGGTTTTACTATCTTTATTAAAACATGATCAAAAATTGATTGTGGCCGGGAGAAAACCATCTCTTTCAATTAACAATGAGATTATTAAACTAAGTGAAAAACTGAGCCCAACTAATTCAGCCTTACCAATCATAGATAAAACCAAGAACAAAATCGCACGAAAAAGGGAGCGCGGCGAAACCTTTTCGGTTGCCGCCGCCACGGCTCCCCTTGAGTCAACTCAGTTTATGCTTTACACAACATCCAAGCCAACCAGCAAAGAGTCCCAACTCTTGAATTATTGCTTGCAGCACCTGAAAAAAAGAGTAAACGAAGCCATAAGTCGACAAGAACTCGAAAAGAACGCCCGGATGGATACTTTGACCGGACTTCACAACCGCCGCCATTTTGACGAAACCATAAAAAAAGAGTGTGAACGATCTGAACGCTACCATAGTCCAACCTCCCTGATCATGCTTGACCTTGATTACTTCAAGAAGGTTAATGACAATTTCGGCCACCAAACCGGTGACCTGGTATTACAAACTCTGGGCAAAGTCCTCCTTGAACTGGTTCGCCAGAGTGACACCGCCTGCCGCTATGGTGGTGAGGAATTTGCCCTCATTCTTCCTGAAACCGGGCTTGAACAAGCCGAAAAAATCGGAGAACGGATTCGCCAGACAATTGAAAAACAAAATATCGTCGCCCACAACAATATTCACCTTAAAATCACCGCAAGCCTTGGCATCGCAAGTACCGATAAGATCCAAACCACTGACTTAATCATGGCCGCCGATCAAGCTCTCTATCGAGCCAAAGAGAACGGCCGCAACCAAACTGCAACGAGCCCTAATCCCCCCCCACCGGCGGTTGAGCCGGTGATTAATCATTGTTTTCCGGCCCAAGCTGTGTTAGTTTGAATGATAAATATTGGTACTCATCATTTGGTTCAGGCGCCGCCGGGTTAGGGTTTAGATAATTTGGCCAAGATCAGCAAAACGAAAAAGAAAAGTCGGACGGCAAGCAAAAAACAAAAACCGCGCCCCAGCCAGCACTCTCCTCTGTTGCCGGCTTTTATGTTTCTCATAATTGTCAGTGGCATGATCGTAATTCTTTACTATTTCTACTCAGGATCCAGCCCGTCAATCATACAACCTCACACTAAACCGATAAAAAGGCCCGTCAGAACTCTAAGCCAGCCCAAGAGTAAACCTATCGAGTACAAAAAAACGCGTAAATTACAACCGCAACCCGCAACTCAAACTTCATCTACAACTCTGAAATATTTTCGCCTTGAAAAAAGTTTCAGCCAAGTCACAACACTTAAGAAAAATTTTCAACCCGCCCTCAATCGCCAACAAAAAGCAATTGAAATTATCCGCCTGCTGACCTTCTCCAGAGTACGCGACGCGGCCCCGTTGCCGCACCAGACTAAACTCCTTGCCACCACATTCAATGTTCCTTTGATCACCATAGATCTCTCCAGCGATCTGGTCAAAGGCGCGGTAAACTTCGGCGGCCAGGACGAAATGCTGGCAATCTCCTGCTTAACCAACAGTTTCCTGGCAAACTTTCCCGAATTTACGGCTTTACAGATTCTTATCGAAGGAGAAAAAAAGGAGACCCTGGCCGGCCATATTGACATTTCTCAACCTTTACACTAGCAACCCTC
>CAYWGC010000087.1:0-6853 GCA_964457755.1 uncultured Thermodesulfobacteriota bacterium
AGATCATACAGGAAATCGTTTTGCTTGGTTTATGGCGGTCAAAATTTTATGAAAAGGCGGCTTTTTACGGTGGGAGTGCATTGCGAATCCTGCATAAGCTGGACCGTTTCTCTGAAGATCTTGATTTTTCATTACTTCAGCCGGAAAAGGCTTTCGATATTAAAAAATATCTTGGTGCGGTAAAATCAGAACTGGAGCTATGGGGTTTTGAGGTTTCTACAGAAGAAAAAGACAAGAAGAATAAAAGCACGATCGATTCCGCTTTCATCAAAGCAAACACATTGGTCCATTTATTAAAAATTGATTCAAATTTGAAGACCCATAAGAATGCTGTAATGAAGATAAAATTAGAAATTGATCAGGACCCAGCTATCGGGTTTACCAGTGACCTTAAATATCATCTCCATCCAATTCCGTTTACCATTAAAACCATGACCTTGCCCAGTTTGTTTGCAGGCAAAATGCATGCTTTGTTATGCCGGACTATAAGAACCAATATTAAAGGCCGGGACTGGTATGATTTAATCTGGTTTGTGAAAAATAATATCCCATGTGACTTGCATTATCTTAAGCATAAAATGCTACAGACAGGCCATATTGATTTTTCAGAGACGCTGACAAAAGAAAAACTTGTTGAATTGATGTCCGAAAAAAGTAAAGCGATTGATTTCTCCCTGGCAAAAAGCGACGTTGAACCATTTTTAAAAAATGCAGGCCAAAAAGATGAGTTAAGCCTTTGGTCTGATGCTTTTTTTAATGGATATTTAATTCAAAAAATTGATGTCCTGACAAGTTTATGATTTACGCAATTTGCAGTCAAAAGGTTGTCTCCCTATTTTCCGAAGCCACTGTTGGGAAATATGTTAAAAAAGTTATTGGTGGCACTTTTATTGGAGCAGGTATTGGCCTTGCTGCGAGCAACAAATAAAAATAAGGAAACACATGACAAAGCAACTTCAACCGACCGCTAATCGCGTCGGCTGATTTGCGACGTTAGCGAAGCAGATATTGACATCACAACATTATAACGTTACAATGTTATTGGAACATGATAACCTATAATGGAGGATAGCAAACTATGTCTACTCTAACAAAAAGATCCACGGTTTACTTCGACCCGTCAATTCACAGTATACTTAAAGTCAAAGCATTAGAATCATCTCGTTCTATATCAGATCTCGTAAATGAAGCCATTCGTCATGAACTTTCAGAAGACGCAGAGGACTTGGAAGCCTTTGAACAAAGGGCTGCCGAGCCATCAATTTCTTTTGAAGACTTAGTTAAAGGGCTGAAGGCTGATGGCAAAATATAAAATTCAGGTAAAAAAGTCAGCAGAGAAAGAATTGGGTAAAATACTCAAAAAAGAACTGCTCAAAATTCTCGACAAAATTAAAAGTCTCTCAGATGACCCACATCCAGCAGGAAGTATAAAATTAACAAATCAAGAAAAGTATAGAGTTCGGGTTGGAAACTACCGCATACTATACAAAGTTGAAGACAATATCCTCACAGTATTTGTCGTAAAAGTTGGTCACAGGAAAGATATATATCGCTAACCTATAAGGTTTGAGTCAAAACTGAACGTTGCAGTCTGGAGAATTTTCATGTAAATGGAGAGCTCCGTATGCAAATCATCTGAAATTTTCCATAAATGTCGCAGCAGATAAAAATAACCACAAATCACTTACCTCCTCCCTGGCCGGAACTCTCCTACGCAGAGATCATGGCCCGAACTGACGGCCAACTGATAAACGACGGCCGCTCATCTCGGGTCTACCGTTTTGTCGACGGAGAAAATATCTGTTTTCTTAAACGCTACACCTATCGAAAAATCCACTGGCAGCACTGCTGGCAAAAATCGCAAGTGCAGCGTGAATTTGAAAATCTGGAAAAAATAAAACAGGCAGGACTGGGTTGTGAGATAATTGAAATTATGGCTTATGGTGAGCAGCGCCGCTGCCGCGTCCTGATCGATGCCTTCCTCTTGAGTCGTGAGGTGCCTGACAATGTGCGACTCTCGCTCTTTCTCGGTGCAAACCCAGATCATCCTCTACGACCGTTGGTAATCGAAAAAGTGCTTAAGTTCGGGGAAAAGGTTATCGAAAGCGGCCTGGCAATCACCGACCTTTTTTTTCGTAATCTTGTCGTAGTTCCTAAAGATGCCCGTCTCTACCTGCTTGATGTCCAAGATTGCCCCCGCAACCGAAGGCGGGCCGAGATGAAAACTTATCCCCAACTCTGGTCCAATATATTGCTCTTTTTTACTCCGGGGGAGCAGGAGTTAGCATCTGAAAGACTGCTTCCGCACCTGCCCTACAGTTTGAATGAGTTAAACGTCAGATCTCAACAATTTATCCATAAAGAGACAAAACGCCAAACCAATGAACTGGCCTTTGTCAAAAATAACTGTTAATTTCCACTAAACCTCAAGGAGTCAAACTAAATGGAAACCATCGAAAAGATCAACAATCTCTTTAACGATCCCGAGCTCCGCGGCAAGTTGCTCAACTACCGCTGGCCCCTGACAATTGCCACCCTGATCATTCTCATCCTCCTGATGGAGCCGCGATACTTCTGGCTCGGCTTGTTGATTTCATTAGCTGGCGAAGGCCTCCAGGTATGGTGTTTTGCCTCTTTAAATAAGAAAAAAGAGCTCGCCGCCAATGGTCCCTACGTGGCCGTCAGAAACCCGATGTATATCGGTCGCTATTTTCTCATTTTAGGAGCCATTGCGATTACCGGAAGCATCTTTTTGATGATCCTGTTTTCGATTATCTACTATTTCTATATGACCAATCGGGTCGAGAGAGAGGAGGTCGTATTAGCGGAGATTTTCGGAGATGCCTACCAGGATTACTGTAACCAGACCAACCGTTTTCTTCCGGCCTGGCAGAAAATTGACCAGAAAGCACTGCGCTATTTCCGCTGGGATCTCTTTTTCCAAAATAACGCTCATCTGAATCTGCTGGCCGTGCTGGTGGGCTATCTGCTCGTCTATAGTTGGCTTTTTTAGCTAAGGAGAAGTCTCGATTAACCGTCAACTGGAGATATTTGCGCAGGCCCCGCGCCGGGCCCTTTTTCGCCTGGCCTGGCCGACCCTGATGGCGACCATGGTTCAGACCATGTACAACCTCGTCGACACCGCTTACATCGGACGGCTTGGTACAGCGCCACTGGCCGCCCTGACTTTCTCGTTCCCCCTCTTTTTCACGCTGGTCTCATTTAATATCGGCATGGGCGTGGGCCTCAACGCCACAGTCTCCCGACTCCTTGGAGCGGGTAAAGAACCAGAGGCAGCCAATACAGCCCTGCACGGCATTGCCTGTTCGCTGCTTTGTGCCGCCCTGCTCTTTCTCATCGCCGAAATTTTTCTCGATCCCCTGCTGACCCTGCTCGGAGCCCGGCTGGAGGTCCACAAACTGGCGGGCGACTATATGCGGATTATTGCAGCCGGAGTCTTCCTGATGTTCCCGATGTACGCTATATCCAGTATCTTTACAGCTCAAGGTGACACCGTCACGCCAATGAAAATTCAGTTTTTCACCCTTTTTCTTAATCTGGCTCTCGATCCACTCTTTATCTTCACGTTTAAACTCGGTATCAAAGGGGCTGCGATCGCCACCAATATTGCCCTGCTGGCCGGCCTGATCCTGGCGCTTTTCTACCTTAAGCGCCATTCAAAACTGCATCTCAGCCGCAAAGTCTGGAAATTCTCAAAAAACATTATTAAAGAGATCTTTGCCATCGGTCTGCCAGCCAGCCTGACGATGCTTTTGATGGCTATCTACATGATGGGTATCAACCGCCTGATCTCCGGTTATGGCACTGACACCGTCGCCGCTTTGGGTCTGGTAACCCGGATCGACAGCGCCGTCATCATTCCCATGGTGGCTATCTCGGTGGCTCTATTGACCCTGACGGCTATGTTCTACGGCGCCCGGCGTTTTCATCTGCTGACTGAAATCATCCATTTTGCCATGCTCGTCAATATCGCTTTTGCGCTGACCTGCGCCCTGGTGATGTTTCTCTGGCCTCGTTTTTTCCTCCGTTTATTTACCGATAAAGCCGAGCCCTTGCGCCTGGCCGCAAGCTATCTGCGCCTTGAGGTTTTAAGTTTTCCTTTCATGGCAATTACAATTTCGGCCAATCGCACCCTGCAGGGCTTAGGCTTGAGCCTGCCCGGCCTGGCCATTAACGGAACCCGCCTATTTATCGTTGCCCTGCCCCTGGCCGCCCTTTTTGTTATCTATTTTGAATTCGACTTTCGTCTGGTCGCTATCGCCGGGCTCTGCGGCACTCTGACTTCGGCCACCATAGCCTGCCTCTGGCTCAAAAAAACCCTGGCCCGAATTGAGGCCTCAGAGAGCCTACTCCAACCCCAAACACGCCGCAAAAGCTAAGCGCATACAGACTATTATGACAAAACTTTATAGTTCATTATCATTGTTAACAGTAATCTTATGCATTAGTTTTCTTTCCGGAACCGGTTGCGATCAACCCGATAACTCTCGCAATAAAAAAATTAATACTGCAACAGAAATAAAGCGAGTTGACCAGTTTAATAACAAAACCGCTTTTGACATCCTCGGTTTTGCCGGCAAACTGGCCGCAACTGAAAATAATCCGCAAGCCCGTAAAGCTTTTCTTAGAAAAGCTTTGGAAAGCGCAAAAGAGATGGAAAACAAACAGGCAGAAGGATACGCCTACCTTTTATTGGCACGCAGCCATCGCGCGGCAGGGGAAAAAGAGGAGGCTTTTAATCACCTGAATTCGGCAATCAGAATTTTCGCGGAGATTCAGAACCCGGAATTGGAGTCTGATGGCCTGATCTCTAATGCCTTATGGCTTAAGCAGGAAGCCCGCTACCCCGAAGCCCTTGATTCCATAACCCGGGCCATAGAATTACTGGAAACAACTGGATTAAAGGATTATCTAGCTAATGCCTACAGCATTGCCGGACAATGTTATTACTCTACAGGCCTTCTCGACAAGTCTCTCGATTGCTATCACTCTGCCTTAAAGATCTATGAAAATCTTGGCCTTGATGCACTTGCCGATGAAGTAACTGTAGATATCATCGGGGCTTCGATTTTTCTTGACGAACGACAGAAATCGATTGACTATGCTTATCAATTTATCAATGATGGCAAACCAAAAACTGATTCGATTCTGGCGCGAGTCTACACGAATATCGCTCTCGCATATTTTATCGACCAACCTGAGGAAGCAATTAAGATTGCAAGAAAAGCGCTAACCTTTGCGAACAACGAAAAGTCTGTAGGTATCAAGGTTGATGCTCTATCATTACTTGGTCATAGTTTAATCGCGCTTGAGAAAAACGACGAAGCCAAAGAGTATCTGGAACAAGCAAAATCAATTATTGAAAAACATGATCTTCAGGAGAAAAAGCAACAAGCTTATAATGATCTTGCCAGATATTATTATGAGCAAGGTAACCTCGATAAAGCTTTGGAATATGTAAATAAAGCCTTACCTGTTGCCAAATCTTCCGAGAATTTTATCGGGCAGTTTGTTTCATATTCTACACTGCATGATATTTATGAAAAAATGGGAGAATTCAAAGAAGCTGACAAATATTCTCAGATTATTATCGAAATCATTCATAATAGATGCACATATAATCTTATTAAAGAACAAAAAGCTCAAAGCATTAAATATGATTTAAAAGTAAGGAATAAAGAGATCGAGCTGTTGAAGAAGGAGAAGAGTATCAGAGATCTCAAATTGAGTAGGCAGACTCTGATCACAACCTTTGTTGCGAGCGCCATGCTGCTGGTTACAGGACTCGCTTTAGCCATCTTTATCGCCTACAGAAATAACGCCAAAGCCCTCAAAGTAGAGGCCCAACTCTCACGCCAGGACCCACTCACAAAACTGCTTAACCGCAGGGCCATCTATGAAGTTTTAGAGGTTGAGATTGAACGCTTTGAACGAAACCATAGCCCATTTTCTCTGCTGATTGCTGACATTGACTGTTTCAAAATTTTTAACGATAAATATGGTCATAATTGTGGCGATGCTATGTTGCTGAAGATCAGCGAAACCTTAAAAAATATGGTCAGAAAACAAGACAAGGTAGCGCGCTGGGGTGGCGAGGAGTTTCTGATAATTTTGCCGGAAACCGATTCCGATGGGGCTGCCAATCTGGCTGAAAAACTGCGGCGCTCCCTAGAAGATTCTCTTATTGAACACAACTCCGAAAAACTCGGCATTACCATGTCGTTTGGGGTTAGCCAATATATCCCGAATGTGGATATTGACAGCTCTATTAAAGCGGCCGACGAAGCCCTCTACCTGGCTAAAAAAGCGGGCCGCAATAGAGTGTTCTGTGCGTAAACATGGCCGAGAATTTATTTTCATAGTTCCCGATGATCTAAAAATACGCCTGCGCATAGACGAAGCCTCCCCAAAGGAGACCAGCCTCATAAATCATGCCAAATAAAGCTCTAAACGCTGTCGTGATGCCGGACAGAACCATCCAGCTTGAGTGGATGGCAGCGGTCACGCCCACAAAAACCCAGAAATCTCATGACCTGCAAACTCAGCTTTATGAACGCTACGTCCATAAAGAGCCGGAGAGCTGGCTCTTCTTCCTAGGTTTTTGCAACCATAAAACAGTACTTTCCCCCGCGCTCAGTTTTTGGCGCGATTTTGCCAACCACTTCATTCGCAAACTTAAACTGACCCCCGATCTCGAAGCGCTGCGCGAAAAAATCAGCCTGCCGCTAACTAACCCTGAGATCGAACAACTCTTGCAACAGCTCCCCATGATGCCGGGCGGCGAGTACCTTAATGAAGAGATGCTGCTTGAATTATGGGAGAGACTGCAAAA
>CAYWGC010000088.1:0-6340 GCA_964457755.1 uncultured Thermodesulfobacteriota bacterium
CCACCAAAGGCAGGCCATTGACAAAAAGAATTACATCCGGGCGTTTGTTGACATTGTTTTCGATGACGGTAAATTGGTTTGCAACGAGGAAATCGTTATTTTCCGGATTCTTAAAATCAATGAGCCAGGCCAGGTCGCCCCGGCTTTCTGTGCCGCCTGCCTGTCCTGCGGACGCAGGCAGGTCCTTTTGGTAACTGACCTTTATGCCTTCGGTCAGCATCCGGTGGAAGGCTTCATTGTTTGCAATCAACTCGGGTGAATTGAGTCGCTGGATCTGTTTGATGGCATCTTCCTGGATATCCTCTGGAAGGGTGGGGTTAATCCTGCTGACGGCACTCCGCAGCCGCTCCAAGAGTAGTACGTCCTCAAACAATTCCCGTTCAGGTGTGTCGCTGTCGGGAGCAATGGAAGGGGCGTAGATGTATTGATATCCCTGCTTTTCAAGCAATTCGATGGTGAACTTTTCGATTGCGCTTTCGGTTATTTTATTTCTCATCTTTTTTCCCGGTAATCCGTTTTATTTCTTTGTCAAAATCAGAGAGGTAGTCTTTATCCTGCCCGATACGGTATCCCTCATATTCCTGTACAGCTTTGAGCTTGGCCTCCAATGCGGTAACTTTGCCCTTATCCTGAAGAATGGGATAGTTAGACAATTCCAAAAAGTTGTTCAGAAATTCAATCCAGTCCGCCATTTTCATCAGAATCTGTCGCTGTGCCCTGTTTTCCGCCAAATCAAGATAGGCTGAAACGATCTGATTAAGTTCTTTTATGTGTTCTTCACTCAGGTAATTTTTTGCAACAGCAACATCTGATTTTAAGATTTTGTCGTCCGGCGCATATTTCCAACTGGTCAGACCCATGTGGATTTTAGTCGCATCGGCTGAATCATAAATGATTTCAGCCGCCGTTTTTCCTGTGATGGCCCAATGCAGCTTGTTTTGGACTGTGGCGAAAAAATCTTTGGTAATAGGCGCATGGTTATCATAATCAGCCGAGAGCGCATATATATCGGTAATCTTTTGATAAAAGCGCCGCTCACTGGCCCTGATTTCCCGGATACGTTCAAGGAGTTCGTCAAAATAATCTTTACCAAAAGCCCGTTTGCCCTGTTTGAGCCGTTCATCATCCAGCACAAATCCTTTGATGATGAATTCCTTCAGAGTTCTGGTGGCCCAGATGCGGAACTGCGTGGCCTGGTAAGAGTTGACGCGATAGCCGACGGAGATGATGGCATCGAGGTTATAAAATTGTATGGGTTTATCCGAATGACCAAAGTGCATTTTTTGCACATTGCTTTGTTCTTCTAATTCACCGCTGGCAAAAATATTTTTAAGATGCTTGGTGATGACACTCCTTTCTTTACCAAAAAGCTCGCCGATTGCCTTTTGCGTCAGCCAAACAGTTTCGTCTTTAAAAAAGACCTCAATATTCACTTTCCCATCGCTTCCGGTGTAGAGGAGGAAATTTGACTGTTTGTCGGGGAGGTTATTTTTATTCATGACCATTTGCCTCCATATAGTTTGCTGGTGAAGACGTGAATGTATATGCAGCTCCGCTTTTCGAGAAGTTCGATGACAGGACCGTCCCTTCTCCTTCAATTTGAACTATCGAGGAATCCTCGGCAGTATGTGCAAATTTTGCACATACTGTATCTTCCTGTAATTCATTCTCTAAAAAAATGTTTCCCAAGTGCTTGGTAACAACCGTTCTATCTACATCAAACAGTTCCGCCATTCGTTTTTGAGGCAGCCAGATGTTTTCATTGGCGTACAGCACTTCTATATTAATTCCTCCCTCAGGTGTCTGATATCCAGCAATCTGATTGTCAGGGATCTTTTTTGTTTTTTTCATTGTCTGATCCTCTCTTCCGTCTCTCCCCCTTTTCAAGGAGTCCGATGGAGAATTCTTCTATTTGTGATTCTTCGATTCTATTCATTTTTTATAGATACCCCTTAAAGAGCTCGACCTCGCCAATTTCAATGACCGGAATGATTCTATCTAGCGTATCTTTGCTAATTATTTTTTGGGGGTTGATTAATATTTTGAAATTAGATTCCAACCAATCAGAATTCCAGATATCAGCATCCTTCCCACTGATTATTTTACATAAATTCTCATTATAATCGAATTGGTTATCGAGTTTATATGTTATTCTTTGGAGCCAGAGTTCTAAATAGCCAGTATTGGGTATTTTTCCAAAACGTTCCTTTATTTTGTTAATAATAGTGAATATTTTAGTATCTTCATCAAAAAGGCTTATAAGTTTGCTAAGTATTGCAGATGAAATAGGATATGTTCTAGGGTTTTTAAATGCAATATCTGTAAGAATACTAACTAAGATAATTAAGTTCTCATGAGTTGATTTAGATTTATATATCCGGTTTAGAAAATCATTGAGGGCAATAGCCAGACTGCCAGAGTTTGGATATTTATCAGAAAGCGAGTGGATTATAAGCAATTGTTTCTGCAAACTTTTCCCTTCTCTTTTATGATCTATCCAATAACGCTTATCCTCCTTCAAAGAATCTTTCACAACCTCATTCGAAGAAGTTGTTTTTTGTGGACTCAGCTTCATACCCAAATCAATCAGCACTTCTGAGATTGCTTTTACAATTAGCTCTCCATCCTGAGGGTTATTCACAAACACCCTATAATCATCCCTATATCGAATTATTTTGTAGTCTTTTATTAAATTTTCGATCTTGTTTGAAAGTAGCAAATCAGCATAGCCTAAGACAATTTCTGCGACAAAATCCATCAAGAAACTTCCTTGAGGAATACCATTTGTCTGCCCAAACGACATATTTTGTAAATGTAAATCGATTGCATTTCCAATCAGACTATTGTCCCTGCGGTTTTCTTTACTCATTTTTTTTCCATGTAATGCCCAAGCGATGGAGTGTGTATAGATTGACCCATAACAGTCAGTTATATCTGTTTGAAATAAATATTGGTAATCTAGAGCCAGTTCTATAGATTTCTGTTCTACTTCATGCCACCAATGACTTACCATTGCAGCCTTATCAGATTCTTCGGTGTAAGATTGAACAGGGATGCTCATACACTGAATTTTCGGATTACTGGAGAATTCAGAAAAACGGTTAACGATAGTATGCCAGTTGTCTTCTTCTGTAATTATGTGTACCAATGATACATACAGGGCTGGATGAATAAGCTGGAAAGGTCTCCAAGCATATTTTCCGTCCTTATTATTGAGCAATTTATAGTTTACTTTATCATAGCTTCTTGGTGAGTCAGAACATTGCTTTTCGTTACCTTGTTTGTCAATTTGTACTTCACCGTTTGAGTCTAAACGTGGGATTTGAGAGCAAAAATCGCTTAATTTTTTATCTTCAAGTTTTTTTGATATGTCTGCAATAAGTTGATCAAATGTAAAATATTTGGGCAAATCAAAGCTGCAATAGCTCTTGCCTTTTAGCAGAAAACGTCTTGCCTCGGAACATGACAGTTCCAGAATGTTTTTATTGGTCTGTTCTTTCACTTTAAAGCACTCCTTCATATTCAATCCTAACTTCCCAGCTCATCAGTTTTGGTAATAGCGTATCCCGCAGTTTTTCGAGGGTATGGATTTGCTTTGTATTGTTTCTCAATTTATCGATAAATGTTGAGGTAAACTGATTGAACTTGTGCATTTTTTCTAAAGGTGCAATCTTAATTTCTGTAGATAAAGCAATATCTCGATTTAGGCCGGGAACTGCCGAGTCCGAATTCATTTCCTCAAAATTAAGTGTCTTTAGTAAGAAGTATTCATACAATAATCCTGCGGATTCAACTTTTGATTTGATATAATATGTCGTGTCAATTGGGGAAAAATTATCCCATAAGTAAATAACTTTCCCAAGCGTACCTTTTCTGCCAATAACAATCCCAGGGCCTTCGACCAAAAACTCAGAGTGGTAACCGACAACTCCACTTGAGCCAATTACCGGATAACCTGTGCCTGTTCTTATTTCTTTTTTTAATCCTTTTCCATAAACAAGCTCAACGATATCACCTAAACAACCGTCTTTCCAATTCTCCTGCGCTTCCTCAATAAACCACTGTCTGAAAAGTGCTTCCGCCATGGCTTCGAGGGTTTTGTTCTGGCGGTGGAGCAGGTCTATTTTGTCGTCGAGACTGGAAAGAATTAAGGCGATGGCTTTTTGTTCGGGGAGAGGGGGTAAAACTACATCTATTTCCTTAAATGTATCTCTTGTAATAGTGTCAAACACTCCGCCATGTGCAATTAGTAAAAAGTTTGGAATAGTGTCTTTTAGCAAATAATAGATGTAATCGTTTATGGATAAACCTTCTATGGCCCTAACTCCATAGCAAGATTGGTTAAAAGCCATCTGCTTACCTAATACGGCTATCACCCCTACAGTTCCTCTCGCAGAAATAATAATATCGCCTTTATTTAAAATCTTTGTGCTACTATTCCTTAGACCTTGGGTGGTAATCTTTTTCTCTGTATCAAAAACATACTTTTTGCCATTATTAAAATCTATGACAGATAACCATGGAATGTCACCACCCCAATATTCTGGCATTGAAGTCTTTGGAGTTCCACCTCCGATTAACTCAATAATGTCTGTAAGTGTCATCTCGTTTGTATCATCCATTAACCTTGCCTTTACTCAACGACTCTTTTTGGTTAATTATGGCAGCCTTGTCAAAAACCATTTCCTTCCACTCACTTTGCATGGATTTACTCCCAAGTTAGATGTAGCGGATGATTAGATCCATTTTGTCCAAACACTTCGATAGTTGTTTTGTTTTTGCTCTTTCCCAGAACAATATGAAACCCGTATTTATAGCCATATTGGGTAGTTAATACCCGAAGATTATTCTTGTCCTTTTCTATCCCTTTAATTCTTTTGTTATTCCATTTTTTAATTTCAAAACAAACAAAGTTATTTATATAACCACTACCACTACCACAATCCCTTTTATGAATAATAATATCAACAAACCGCTTTGTTATTGTCCCATCTTGGTTTGGAATCGGTTTCCCTGATGGCTGTACTTTTTCAAAAAATGAACTGTTGAAATCACAATCAACATAATAGTCTGCGAATTCGTGTTGGAGATAATGCGCAAATCTGAATACAATGCACCGTTCAGATAATCCTCGGGGAGGATTTCTTTCAAAAAGACACTGATCTTTGTCGTATAGCCTTTTTAAGGCCTTGTCTACTTTTCTTCTGATTTCCTTCAACTCACCCATTGACTTTCACCTTCCCCAAATTCTCAATAATCAGTTCATTTAACCTCACTTCCTCTTTCAACTGCTCCCCAAATTCCATTTTCAGTTTGGTAAACCGCTCATTAAAATCAAAATCATCCTCATCAGCCGGCAAACCCACATACCGTCCCGGCGTGAGCACATAATCCAGTTCCTCTACTCGTTCAATGGGGGCGGAATTGCAAAACCCCTTCACATTTTCATAATCACCATCAGGGTTTCGCCAGTTATGGTATGTCCCGGAGATGGTGGCGATATCTTCCGCGGAAAACTCCAGTGTTCTGCGGTTGATCAGATGCCCCAGATTGCGCGCATCAATAAACAGGATTTCATCAGTCCGGTTGCGGAATTTACCATTTGCCTTGTTGCGGCTCAAGAACCACAGGCTGGCGGGTATCTGCGTATTCAAAAACAGCTTTGCAGGCAGGTTGACGATGCAATCCACCAGTCGGGCCTCGATAAATGCCTTGCGGATGTCTCCCTCACCGGATGTTTTGGAGGTCAACGACCCTTTTGCGAGAACAAAACCGGCCTGACCGCTGGGGCTCAGGTGATACAGGAAGTGTTGGATCCAGGCATAGTTGGCGTTTCCGGTTGGCGGTGTGCCGTATTTCCATCTGCCGTCTTTTCTAAGGAGATCACCGCTCCAGTCACTGTCATTGAACGGCGGGTTGGCTATCACATAATCGCATTTCAGATCCTTGTGGGTATCATTGAGAAAAGAGCCTTCGTTGTTCCATTTCACCTGGGAGCTATCAATACCCCGAATCGCCAGATTCATCTTCGCCAGTCGCCAGGTAGTCTGGTTGCTCTCCTGTCCGTAAATGGAAATATCATTCACCCTGCCTTGATGATCGGCCACAAACTTTTCCGACTGCACAAACATGCCACCGGAACCGCAACAGGGGTCAAGCACTCTCCCTTTATCAGGTTGAAGCATTTCCACCAGCAATTCAACAACGGATCTAGGCGTATAAAACTGACCGCCCTTTTTCCCCTCCGCCAGGGCAAATTCACCAAGGAAATATTCAAACACATGCCCCAGCACATCGGCGCTTCGCGCCTTTGCATCACCCAATGCGATATTGCTTATCA
>CAYWGC010000089.1:0-6065 GCA_964457755.1 uncultured Thermodesulfobacteriota bacterium
TCGAACCCGCGACCCTCAGCTTGGAAGGCTGACGCTCTAGCCAACTGAGCTATTCCCGCTTAAATAGTGCATTTTCCAATCAGTCAAATCGTCAATAGATGGTGGAGAGGGGAGGATTTGAACCTCCGAAGGCTCTGCCGACAGATTTACAGTCTGTTCCCTTTGACCACTCGGGAACCTCTCCAGATACTACATATACTGTGTTTTCAATGGAGCTGGCGATGGGACTCGAACCCGCAACCTGCTGATTACAAGTCAGCTGCTCTTCCAGTTGAGCTACGCCAGCAAGACTTAGAAGCCAATAATCAGGATCTTCGCATTACCCTCATTAAAGGATCTGCAGATAACTAGCGCGACCTGCTCATGCGCCGAAATCACATCGACCAAAATACACCCCTTGAAAACAAGGCTGAACCGTTTAGCACAACTGGCACGACTGTGTCAATATTTTTTTCCCTTAATAGATGACTTTAACCACAACCTAAAAGTCTTATGGATATCCTCTATAAAAACTTATTTATAGCGCTGCAAAGCATCTCCGGCAGCACTCTGCTCGGCAATTTTAAGCGAAGATCCCCTTCCAGACCCTAAAATTCGTCCAGAACCATCTTGAACTTCAACAAAGAAAAGCGGCTTATGGTCAGCCCCTTGCCGCTCTAGCAATTGATAAACCGGCGGCTGGCCACTCAACTCCTGCAATTTCTCTTGCAGTTGAGATTTACAGTCAACCCTTGAAGCTGCCATTTCCCGACTTACGAGATTGACCACCAAACCCTGCAAACATTCACCGGCTCCATCCAGATATAGAGCCGCAAGCAACGCTTCAAAAGCATCGGCCAAAAGCGAAGTTCGTTGACGCCCCCCCTGGACCTCTTCCCCACGCCCGAGACGAAGATAATTTCCCAAACCCAGCTTCGTTGAAAAACGGGCCAGGGCTTCAGTGTTGACAATTTGCGAACGGGCCCGACTCAGTTCACCTTCCGGCTTGTCCGGATATTGAGCATAGAGAACCTCACTGACCCTCAGCTCAAGCACGGCATCACCAAGGAACTCGAGACGTTCGTTATCGACCAGATTGCCGTCAACTGCCTCTCGATGACGATTCTCGTTAACATAGGATTTGTGGGTCAAGGACTGAAGCAAGAGCTCCCGATCCCGAAAGGCATAGTTCAGAACCTCTTCCAGCTCATCAAGTAGAGATATTTTCCAACTCAAAGAAAAACCTTAAGACGCGAAAAAAGGATTCGTGGCCCGCTCACGTCCGACCGTCGTCGCCGGCCCATGTCCCGAATAGAGAGCGACATCGTCACCCAAGGGGAATATCTTCTCTCTCACAGAATTGATTAAAGTTTCGTAATCACCACCGGGAAAATCGGTGCGGCCAATGGAGCCCGCAAAAATCAGATCCCCAACGAAGGCGCAGCCCTCTCCCGCCAACGAAATTGAGCCCAGCGAATGACCCGGGGTCGCCAACACCTTCAAGGTTACACTCTCACCAATCTGCACCAGATCACCATCGGCCAAAAAACGATCGACCGGGGGTGAATCTTCGGCCCGCATACCCCACAAAAGGGCTCTACTTGAAATCTTAGTAATCTCTTCAGCACTGGCACTATGAGCCAGAATCTGCGCCCCGGTCGCTTCATGTAAGCGCTTATTGGCTCCGACATGATCAAAATGCTCATGCGTATTGATAATATAGGCCGCCTTCAGGTTGAGTTTTTTCAAACCTTCAAGTATACGCTCAACATCATCGCCAGGATCGATAACCGCCGCCATCCGAGTCTGCTCACAACCAACCAGATAGCAATTAACCTGTAACGGCCCGACCACAATGGTCTCTAAAATCATAATTCATCCCTCATGTAAATAAGTTTGACCCGACTTAGGACACAACTCGAAATTTTACCTTAAAAAGCAAGAAATAAGCGCTGGGGATAATACAGACAGGCACAAATTGCAAGCAGAAAACAGCTATAATTTTATTAGAACAAATCAATTGCGACCTCAAGCAAAATTCAAAAGATAACCTAAATCTCCTTTTGCAGCTCTACCGAAGTCAAGATTCTAAAGAGCGGGTGGAGCGGATTTTTTCGGTATGCAGCCAGAGTCTGATCATGAATTTCACGAGAAAATGCGGCCGCACAATCTTCGACAATTACCGCTTTAAAGTCGTGACAAAGAGCATCCATCACCGTTGTCAAAACACAGAAATTGGTGGCGATACCGGCTACTGCCACCTGGGTCACCCCCTGCTTTTTTAAGGTTTTTTCCAGCCCCGTGTTAAAAAAAGCGGAAAATCGCGGTTTCGGAAGCCAGAGATCCTCTTTTTGCATATCCAACTCCCCTACCACTTCAGCTCCTTCAGAGCCGGCTATGGCATGGGGGTGCATACGCGAATTAAAGATGAAATCATCTTCCTGAAACGCGTCGGTTGAAAATATGATCGGCAAACCCTTTTCCCGAAACCGGGTAATCATGCGATTGATTGGAGGGATGATCTCCCGAGCCAATGGGGTAATCGGATAACCCTTATCATCGGCAAAATAATCCTTAACCATATCAATAATAATAAACGCTGTTTTTTCCATCCAAAGATTCCTTTAAAATTAGTTAATAGAATACACCTACACGCCAAGATAAAAAAGCACGCCCGTAAGCGTCAACGCACTCAAAACCGTGGAAACAAGAATTGTCCCAGCCACCATTTCTGGATGAGTATCGTAATTGATCGCGTAGAGTAGCGGGATAATTGCTGCCGGAGTACTAGTTTGCAGGATAAGTACATTCCGGGGCAGCCCCTCAATCCCAAGTATGGCACAGAGCAATATCGCAATAACCGGCGACAAAAGCAACCTCAGCAAACTGCTCGAAAATATCGGCAGGAGATCGCCTTTAAGCCTGGTACGGGCAAGCTGCATACCCAGCAACATCAAGAGACCGGGGATTGCCGCTTGACCGACCATGTCAATCGCCTTAAAGATAATTTCCGGCATCGGTAAGGCAAAAACCTGCCAGAGAGTTGCCAGAACGATGGAGTGAAAGAGCGGTACCTTAAACATCTCGAGCAGGGCTTTAGCGGCATTATCCCGACCTCGGGAAGCGATATAGATAGCCAGCGTGCCCAAAGGAAAAGTGAACAAAACCAACACAATCACGGCATAAGAGAGCCCCTCCGGCCCATAAGCAAAAAACACCAGAGGCAAACCGTAATTACCGGCATTCATCATAATTGTGGTCAGCGAAAAGGCGCTTTGACGACGATCGTCAAGCCCCAGAAGACGCCCCCCGACAAGGGAAAGACCCCAGAAGATCAAGGTCAAGGCAACCATAAAAATAATCGCCTTGGGCAAAAAGGCAGCCATTTGGGCATGCCCTTTCAAGAGCCCTGCAAAGATCAGGCAGGGCGTAAAAAAGAAAAGGGTTAAGTCAGAGATCGACTTAAAATCAGGACCTTTGACCTTTTCAAAGAGAACGCCAAGAGCGATAATCGTAAATATCGGTAAAAGGATATTGATAAAAACCATCTTTAAGATGCCTTTGGATGCAAGATAAGAAAAAGAGTAATGCTTGAAGAAATATCGTCGCCAAAGAGATAGCTTGACCAGCAGAAACTGTCAATAACTCTTTTAGTTTAGATAACTGTTTTTAAAAGGTTGCTTTTTCGACTTCCAGCAAGTATATTTACAATATCAGTTCAGTATTGTTTTGCAGTCAAGCCGCACCAATCAGAAAGGAGATTGCGATGAAAAAAAGTCTGTTAATCGGTTTCGTCATGCTGCTAGCCACCCTTTTTACAGTTCCTGCGGTGAGGGCTGAGATGCCGGGCAGTGATGGCGCCGACCTCTGGAACTATATCAGCAAAGTTTCACCTTACCAGAACTGGTCTTTCTGGCCCGATCATCAAGGTATGCAGGATGGCCGCGCACCACACGGCCCCCAACATAAGGTCTACGTTAACGACAAAGCTCTGGCCTCAAATGCGCCACCATTGCAATTTGGGGCCATTCAAGTAAAAGAGAACTTCAATATGGCCGGCGAACTTAAAGCTATCACTGTAATGTATAAGATCAAGAACTACAACCCTGCTGATGGAGATTGGTTCTGGGTCAAATATTCACCTCAAGGAGAGGCTGCCAAAGCTGGCAAGCCAGCCGGTTGCATCGGCTGCCACGGTACTCGGGCAAACAATGATTTTGTTATAGTTCACGATTTCAAATAAGCCCTATTTAACAAGTCTGCCATAAGCTCCCCCAGAGACATAGAGTTTATGGCAGACTAAGAAATACTTTAGGAGCTGACATGACCGCCCCTCTGCTCTTCCATCCTGTTATTCAAGCACTTACGACCACACTGGCAGGTTACGTTCTCTGGCTCGGACTGCAACGCTTTCAATCACAACATCTGCATAGAAAAATTGCCTTCAAATGGAAATCCCACGTCACCCTGGGAACTGTGGCCCTGGGATTGTGGCTGGCAGGACTCATCGGCGGCTTGATTATGGTGAAAATCTGGTGGGGAGGAATTTTAATTACCGGAAGTCATGGCAAAACAGCTCTGTTTATGCTTCCCTTAATACTCTTTGGCCTTTTTTCGGGCCTCTATATGGATCATCGCAAGAAAAAAAGAAGTGCTTTGCCGCTTTTGCATGGTTTGAACAATCTTTTACTGCTGATCCTGGCATTATATCAGGCTTATACGGGCTGGTGGGTTTACAGTGTCTATGTAATTGGTTAACAAACAACAACACCTACGAGGTCTACCATGAATAAGTTTTATCTGATTCTAATAATCTTTTCATTATGCACTCTCGCACTACCTGTTATGGCTGAAAAAAATTACCAGAAACCAAATTCAAAAAAGATCAGAAACATGCTGACGCCTCTGCAATTCCAAGTAACCCAGGATGAGGCCACAGAAAGACCGTTCGACAACGAATACTGGGATAATAAAAAGGCTGGAATTTATGTTGATATCGTTTCCGGCGAACCGCTGTTCAGTTCATTGGATAAATTCAAATCCGGCACCGGCTGGCCCAGCTTTACCCAACCTTTGACAAAAGAACATATCACCTCAAAAAAAGATCGCCGTCTTTTCATGACCAGAACTGAGGTTCGCAGTAAATCCGGCGATTCTCACCTTGGTCATATTTTTGAAGATGGACCGGCCCCAACCGGACTACGCTATTGCATAAATTCTGCCGCCTTACGATTCATCCCGGTCGCCGATCTCGAAAAAGCGGGCTATGGGGAGTTTCTAAAACTCTTCCAAAATGCCCCGCAACCAACCCCAGCAGAGTAACAACAAGCGAAAATGGGGACAGCCACCGATTTAATTGATCTTGGCCACGCCCAGTTTAGTAATCAGTGACTGTTTTTCAAATCTCCTTTTATCAAGGCCCAATCTCAGAGTGCACGTCCAACGTTTAATTCACCAGCGGCCCACACAAGTTTACCGCGTCAGCGCCGCACCGCTTATTGCCACCAGGTAAATTAAACGTTGGGTGGTTTTTTTGCCCTTTGGTTAAATCCTGGGTAAGAAAAAAATATCCTTTTTTCTCATCTACAGCACAGAATGGTTCTACGGGTAGTATTCCTTCAATCATCTGAAATCCTAACTCCTTCTACCTCGACTATAATCAAAGGAATATCAGTATATGCCTCTTCCTTTGCTATAAAACTAATATTTTCTTTTTTAGCCACAGCTTTAAATCTGTCGAAAGCTTCTTTTTCCATTGCATAATTTCCACAAGAAACCCCAAAATCATCCATAACTTGTTCAATTGTGACGGGATCAATCCGATAAGTGCCAACACATAAAAAGCTGTTTTTCATCAACTTTTCAGCAGATTTAGGAGTATCAGCGATATAGCATGAGTTTTCATAATACTCATAGCATTCTTCATAAGGATCGAATCCACTATATCCGATGATTTTGGATGTCATTTTTTCCTCATATTTGGTCAGCAACAACCAAAATCACCGGTTCACCCGGTGCATTTTTTGGTTATCTACAAGTTTATATTTTTAGACTACCCATTTGTCAAGCCTGACCCCGTCCTTCTG
>CAYWGC010000090.1:0-1189 GCA_964457755.1 uncultured Thermodesulfobacteriota bacterium
TCATCTTAGAAACGAAATTGCACACCACCACCCCATCCATACTCAGAGTGCCAATGACCTACCAGAGAGAAATTCTTGTAAACCATATATGATACGCTCACGTGGCTTTCCCATTGGTCGTGGGTGTCGTACAGGACTTCCCCGCAGAGCTCAAAGCGCGGCGATAAGACAAGGGATTTTATCAAATTCAATCTCACACCGCCTTCGGAATCAATCCACGTACGAGATTCAAAATTGAGCGGTAGCAGATAATGGAGGCCAAACACAGCCCTGGTATCCTCAAGATCATTGCTGACGCCCAGTAGATTCGCGCCTGCGAATATAGTGAAAAAACGGTTGATGTAGCGATCCCATGTGATGAGGGTTTCCCACTCGGTTTTGTCGACCTCTTGCCACCCCATTTCCCACTCTGCAGTTAAGATGTTACGAGTGTTGGACAATGTGAGAAAGCCTTCTGTCATATTGCTGAGGGCGTCGGCTTGGCCCCAAATATACCAGGAATCTTGGTAGAGGTTAGGCCGAATTGCGGCAAGTTGCGGGTTGAGGGTAAAATCCTCGTAATGTACGACTCGGGCCATGCCACTTTTCATGTGGTAAAGAAGGTGGCAGTGGAAGAACCAATCACCGAACTCGTTGGCGTTAAATTCAATAACTGTGGTGGACATGGGAGCGACGTCGACAGTGTGTTTGAGCGGGGCGTAGTCACCCTGGCCGTTGATAACCCGGAAAAAGTGGCCATGCAGATGCATCGGGTGGTGCATCATCGTCCGGTTGATCATGACAAAACGTACAACTTCACCTTTGTGGATGGAGATTGAGTCACTCTCTGAGAGCGGCTTTTTGTTAAGAAACCAGATATAACGCTCCATATCACCGTCAAGGGTGAGGCGGATTTCACGAACGGTTTTATCTTTGGGGTAATTTGTCGGTCTGGGAGCCCGCAATTCGGCATAAGGTGCCCATGGGCGGCTTGGATCCATGCCGTCAACGGCGAGATTTTGGGCGCTGGAAACATCGGCACTGAGAAAACCAAAATTGCTGCCATATTTTTTACCGCTTTGTGAAATCTGAGGAATTACCGGCATTGAGTTGTTGCCATGATCCATGCCGGTATTTTTCATTTTGGAATGATCAGCATTATGGTTCATGTTTGTCATGCCCTGCATATTTGTCATGCTCTGCACGTTTT
>CAYWGC010000090.1:1289-6031 GCA_964457755.1 uncultured Thermodesulfobacteriota bacterium
CCCATATTCATCATTCCGGGTTGATCGAATTTGCTGGATTTTACTTCGCGATCGGACATACCCATAGCTCCAGCCGGAGTTAGAGAGAAGATCTGTTTAAGGTTGAAATGCCCCATGCTGTGATAGAGGTTCGGTTTAGGTACCTCGGGGGCTGGGTAGTGTTTACCGGAACCGACCCAGACCGACGCATAACCCGAGCCGTCGTGGGCCGTGGCCTTAAATTCAGAAGCTCCCGCTGGCGGGGCTTTGATAAGGACATCATAAGTTTCGGCAACACCAATCAAGAACCGCCGGTTTTGGATTGGGACTATGTTCTGGCCGTCGGCAGCTATGATGGTCATCGGTTGGCCAGCGAATTCAATGTGAAAATAGGTGGTCGCGGAGCCATTAACAATGCGGAGTCGAATTGTTTCATTGGCTCTGATCGGCAAGGCTAATTCAGGTTTACCGTTGGCGAGAAATCGGTCGTAGGCTACATCTGCGATGTCCATGGGCGGCATACGTTGGAGTTCTCGTTTATAATAATCACCGAGCCTGCCGCTGCGAAAAGCTCCGAAAATACTCTGGGCACTACCTTTTTCAAGGGCATACCACTCGCTCCCACGTTTAAGTGTGCGGAGAGCCTCGCTAGGATCTTCATCAGTCCAGTCGGAAAGCAGGATTACATAATCATGGTCGGGTTTTAGATTGTCCTGTAGCGGCTTGATGACAATGGCACCATAAAGACCCCTTTGCTCCTGCAGATTGGTATGAGAGTGGTACCAGTAGGTTCCATTTTGTCGAATCGGAAATTCATAAGTAAAGGTTGTCCCCGGTTCAATGGGAGGGAAACTGATGTTGGGGACGCCGTCCATCTCGGGGGGTACAAGCAAGCCGTGCCAGTGTATAGACGTTTCAACTGCCATCATGTTTTTAACGTGAATGCGGGCGAAGTCCCCCTCCTTAAAGGTCAAAGTCGGCCCGGGAATAGTGCCATTTATGGTCATGCCAGAAGTTTGTCTGCCGGAGATATTAAGCTCTTGTTCAGCAATAATAAGTTCGTATTCGACAGTTGCGGCCTGAACCTGGATACAGGTAGTAAAGAGGATGAAAAATATCGATCCGGCAATACTAATAGCTCTTACACGAGATATCATAATGCAATCCTTTTATTGGCCTAGCTTAAGCGGCACCTCAGCATTTAACGGGAATGATGTTCGTGATTATGTTCCTAGGCATGACTTTTATCCAAGTTTTGAATAAAATAAAAACCGATATTAGCGCCAGGCAAAATAGGGTTCTTCATAATGGGCTACGCGTTGTTCGCGGCCTAAGATCGCAACTTCCCTGAATTGATAGATCAAGGCTGCTGTCGGTGCCGCAATCCAAATGTTGCCAACCGGCATCAGGAGTACCGGATTTTCACTTTCTGGATTCTCTTGCAGGATCGGTGCATCCCGCCGCATAAATTCCGTCAGGGGAATGCGGTGGATTGAGGCCACCTCGGCCGGGTTAGCAGTCAATTTACGATCAGAACCTCCCCAGACGACGATCGGGGTTATCGTAAAACCTGAGCGGGTGTTGTAGTCATCAAGCCGGCCAATTATGTGGTCGGGCCCTAATTTCAGCCCAACTTCCTCCTCAAGCTCTCTTAACGCCGCCTTCTCCGGGCTCTCTCCTTTTTCTCGAAGGCCGCCGGGTAAAGCCCATTGGCCAGCATGTTTTCTCATCTTTGCTGCCCTTTTGGTCAGAATTAAAGCACCCTTGGCGGTTTGTGAATTGTCAAAATAGAGGCCATCAATATCCGGGTCTTGTTGCGTGTTTACAATTGTAATGGCTACAGCGGCTTGTTTTAAGCCTGTCCGAACCAGAGGTTGTCTGGCAAACCCCGCCAAGTTGGCGGAAAGGTGCAAGCGTAGCGCTTTGTTGCAAATAAGTCTGTTCATGTCGGTATGTTCATGTTGATGAGGTTAACGATATTTTTTTAAATCAAGATCTTTATATTAACTTAATTTTTGCTTGTTAGAAAGAGTTTAAATTAATCAAACACGTTCAGTTGAAATTTAAAAGAGCTTAAGGCCATCGTGAACGTAAATCCGTGGGCCGGGGTTTTGCTTGACCTCTGACAAAACCGCATGTTAGTTAACTTGCCAGTGAATTACTCCAGAATTTATACGGATTTGGGAATTTCGCATGGCGCCTGCACCGGAAGCGGAAGCACGGATAAAAATCGATAAATTGCTGGAAGCGGCCGGGTGGCTGATTTGTGATTCCAGAACAGTCAGCATCCATGCCGCGCGAGGCGTCGCTATCCGTGAATTCCCCTTGGCTTCCGGGTATGGTTTTGCCGATTATCTACTTTATATTGATGGTCAGGCTGCCGGGGTTATCGAAGCCAAGAAGGTTGGCTCCACGCTGACCGGAGTCGAGATTCAATCGGCGAAATATACAACCGGTCTGCCGGCTGGGCTTCCCCGTTGGTATGAGCCTTTACCGTTTTGTTACGAATCTACTGGCGTTGAAACTCGTTTCACCAACGGCCTCGATCCCGAACCCCGTTCGCGCAATGTCTTCGCCTTTCATCGACCGGAAAACCTGGCAACCTTGCTCGATGACGCTTTATCTCCCTCTCATCTGGGGGGAGAGAACCGGCGTGAGAAGAGCTACTTTCTGGCGGCAGAAGTACATAAATTTTACGGTAAGCCGCAAACCTTTCTTACCCGTTTGCAACAGATGCCGGAGCTTTTTACTGAAAATCTCTGGTCGGCCCAGATCCGGGCGATTAACAATCTCGAAGCCTCCTTGCGTGATAATCATCCCCGTTCCTTGATCCAGATGGCGACCGGATCGGGCAAGACTTTCACCGCTATCAATTTCATCTACCGCCTGATTAAATTTGCCGGTGCGAAAAGGGTGCTCTTTCTGGTTGACCGGGGCAATCTCGGCAGACAGACCCTCAAGGAGTTCCAACAGTACGTTTCCCCTTACAACAACTTTAAATTCAGCGAAGAATACATCGTTCAACGCCTGACCTCCAACCACCTCGATACGACCGCCCGAGTTTGTATCTGCACCATCCAGCGTCTCTACTCTATGCTTAAAGGGCGTGATCTGCCCGAAGATTTTGAAGATGAAAGTGCCGGCGGATTCGGTAGTCTGTTTAAGGAAGCGGAAGCGATCGAATATAATCCGGCGATCCCCATCGAGACCTTCGATATCATCGTCACCGACGAATGTCACCGTTCCATCTATAATCTCTGGCGCCAGGTGCTCGAATATTTCGATGCCTTGCTGATTGGTCTTACCGCTACCCCCAGCAAACAGACCTTCGGTTTTTTCAATCAGAATCTGGTCATGGAGTATGGCCACGAACACGCTGTCGCCGATGGCGTTAATGTCAATTACGATGTCTATCGCATCAAGACCGCGATCAGCGAAGAGGGCGGTGCGGTTGAGGCCGGTTATTACGTTGACAAGCGTGATCGTGAGACCCGGAAGGTGCGCTGGGAAGAGTTGGATGACGACTTTCAATACGATGCCAAACAACTTGACCGGGATGTCGTTGCCGTTGATCAAATTCGCACCGTGATCCAAACCTATCGGGACCGCCTTTTTACGGAAATCTTTCCCGGCCGCAACGAGGTGCCCAAAACCCTGATCTTTGCCAAAGACGACTCCCACGCGGAGGATATTGTCAAGATCGTCCGCGAGGAGTTTGGCAAGGGCAACGATTTTGCTCAGAAGATCACCTATCGCACAACCGGGGCCAAACCCGAAGATTTGATCGCCGCCTTCCGCAACAGCTACAATCCGCGGATCGTCGTTAGCGTCGATATGATCGCTACCGGCACCGATATCAAAGCCGTCGAGGTCGTTTTTTTCATGCGATCCGTCAAATCCCGCGCCTATTTCGAGCAGATGAAAGGGCGTGGCGTTAGAATCATCAACGACAACGACCTGCAAGCGGTGACCCCCGATGCCGTGACCAAAGATCATTTTGTCATTGTCGATGCCGTCGGTGTCTGTGAGCAGGACCAGACCGATTCGCGACCCATGGAGCGCAAGAAGAATGTCAGCTTCGAAAAACTTTTACAGGCGGTGGCCTTCGGCAATACCGAGCCCGATGTTATATCATCGGTTGCGGCCCGTCTGGCCCGGCTGGAAAAGAAGCTGACCGCCGAAGAACAGCAGCAGGTTGAAACCCTGCTTAAAGGTAAAAACCTCAAACAATTCACCGGCGAGCTCGTCGATGTCCTGAATCCGGATCACCACATCGCCAGGGCCCAAAAAGATTTCGGAATCCGCGAGCCGGACGTCAAACAGCTCAAAGAGTCCGCCGTCAAACTGGTCAGCGGGGCGCTCAAGCCGCTCTGCAATCCGCAGTTACGAGAACTGCTGTTAAAGATCAAAAAGGTGAACGAGCAG
This sequence comes from uncultured Thermodesulfobacteriota bacterium, assembly GCA_964457755.1. Lineage (GTDB taxonomy): Bacteria > Desulfobacterota > Anaeroferrophillalia > Anaeroferrophillales > Tharpellaceae > Tharpella. The sequence continues at coordinate 5,694 of CAYWGC010000090.1, forward strand.
ATTATCGATACGATCAGCCCCGATGTGCTGATCTTTGCCGGTTTTACCGAAGAAAAAGCCCAGGACGTGGTCGCCTCGTTTGAGCAGTTCATTGCCGCCAATAAGGATGAGATCACCGCGCTCCAGATCCTTTACTCTAAACCCTACAAGCAACGACTGCGCTTTGCGGATGTCCGTGAACTGGCCGAAAAGCTGGTCGCCCAGGTTGAGCAGTTGCGTATCTATCAGACCCATCCTTTAGGCTGGGAAAAACGGGTTCCGGATGAGCTCTGGCAAGCCTACCAGAAGTTGCAGGCGAGTAACGTCCGCGGTGCGGCCGCCAATCATATCTTGACCGA
>CAYWGC010000091.1:0-3199 GCA_964457755.1 uncultured Thermodesulfobacteriota bacterium
CCGCTGATTGAGAGTTGAGCTAGACCGCTCAAACCGTGACCGCTGGGTCAGCCCCCGGCCAGGCGGGCCCCAAAGAGGGCAATTATCCCTCCACCAAAGGCCACCACACCACGTTTTGCCGGATTTTTGCCGAAGTGTTGCTGCCATATCTCGGGCACTGCTTGAATCTTGAAGTCACCCGATGAACGGGCCGAGATGAAGGATCCAATGAGGATGCCCACAACAAACATCAACTGCCAGTCGGGCAGGGCTCCGGCACCGTACTTCCCTTTTTTCTCCGTGAAATGGAGATTTTTCGAGGTGTCGATGCCGATACTCTCTTCAATGACGGCTGCAGCCCGAACAAAAGTGGTTGAGGTGCCGAAAAATTTGCCGCTGACCCAGACCGACAAGATCATCAGGACTCCGGCCAGGGCTCCGGCCAGATATGGGTTCCAGGTTCGATTAAACATTATTATCCCTTAAAATATGGTTTAAACCTAATCAAGTTTTGGTTGCGGGGTTTTGTCGGTCGGTTTTGGTAGTATCGGATGATCTATGACCGGCTGTTTTCCGGTTGTAGCTTTAAGAAAAGCAACCACGTCGTTGACCTCCTCTTTTTTGAGAACACTTTCGAGTTGGGCTGAACTCATGACTACGACGGCGGCTTTCAGGCCCCAAACCTTACCGGAATGGAAATAGGGGGTGGTCAATTCGATATTACGCAGAGAGGGTGATTTGAAGACAAATTCATCGCTCATCGCTTTGGTTACCTCATAGCGGCCTCTATCGCCGGCAATAATACGGCTGACCGGAGCGTTAGTAACGCCAAAACTGTAGTAATCATCACCGCCCATATTGATGCCGCCATGACAGTCAGCACAGCCATTATTGATGAAGCTGGCAAGCCCTTTTTTCTCACTTTCGTTTAGGGCACTTGTGTTACCTTTAAGAAAGAGGTCGAACGGAGAGTCCGGGGTGACCAGAGTCGCTTCAAAAATTTCAATAGCTTTGGCCATATTGTCAAAAGTTACGGGATCGCTCTCACCCGGGAAGGCTTTTTTGAAGAGTTCAATATATTCAGGCATGCTTTTCAAGGTTTTGACTACCATCTCCGGCTGATTATTCATTTCAACGCTCTCTTGCACCGGACCTTTGGCCTGTTCCGCCAGATCTTTAGCCCGGCCATCCCAGAACTGGGCGACATTGTAGACTGAATTGAGCACGGTCGGGGCGTTGCGCGGGCCTTTGCGCCAGCCGTGACCGGTAGAGGTTTCCTGGAAATCGGCCCCGCCAAGGCCGACATTATGACAAGTGTTGCAACTGATCAGAGCGCTTTTTGAAAGTCGGGGTTCAAAATAGAGAATTTTCCCGAGTTCGATTTTGGCCGGGGTAGCCGGATTGCCCTCAAGCACCGGAGCCGCAGCCGGGATTGGTTTGAAGTAATCTTGGGCATCGGCTAGCAGCTGATCGTTGGCCAGTGCCATGTTGGCCAGTATGAAAATGAGTCCTAAGGTTATGAGGTTGAATGATAACATTTTCTTCATATTCGTTCTCCTTTTGTTCATGTATGAAATTGATGGCTGATTATAGGGAGCATACTAAATTTAATATACACAATAAACCGGCGGTTTGCAAAAAAGAATATGTATTTTTGTAATTTTTTCTATTCTCTTATGGATTCTATTTTGATTGGAAATAGATTGGGTCAGCATGATCTTTTATATGACAAATATTACCCCTTTGGTATTGTCATTGTCAAGCTTTTTTAGTCGATTTCATTCTATCTTAGTTGTACTTTTTATCAGTTCAGTTGGGGGAGGATATTTTTCGGGATCTTTTAAATGGAAAATGGAAGATCAAAATCATTATCTTCCTATTCTAAACCTTTTTTGAGAATCGCAAAAGCCTGTTTATATCCTATGGCCCCAACGCTGTGAATTCCACCAATCGCCGTACTTTTACTTGCTCTGAGTTTTTTTGCCATGCTTGCAAAAGCACAGAGTGTTGTATTGTTATAGGCTGCCTTGGACAAATTTAACCCCCCTGTTATCGTAAGTGGATATTCCTCAAGAAATTTCGGTATGTCCTTGGTTGAAGGAACCATGCTCGTCGAAAGAAGAAACCCCAGTGGGACAACAGGATAGCAGGTATAAACTTCAAGAAAGGCCATGCCTGAAAGAAATATACTCTTAAAATCTAGACCTGCTTGTTCACAAGCTTTCTCAAAAGCTTTTCGAAGATGCCCATACGGCACAATCTTTGGGCTCGACTCCATTGTGTCTTCACAGCACTGCTCAACATGACAACCTACAATCTGAATACTAGCATCTGATAATAAGTTGCATTTCTGTGCTATCTCCTGCGTGCTAATAATTAAACAACCTTCAAAATCAACGGACGGATTTGCACAATCTACACCGCGAAACATATCAGTTACAGGGTTAAACCATTTTTTATCTGGTTCTTTTTGGGCAGGGTCATTTTTAAGCCATACTCGGAGATGATTTTGAAATATTGTATCTGAAAGGGACTGAAATTCTTCTTGGGTGATTTTCCAATATTCTATAAATTCATGAGCTAATTTATTATAAGCATCAAGAATATGGCCATTCTTTCCATAAATATGCATGAGCTGATTGCGTTCATCCTTTTTGTCGCGGAAATCTGTCTTGATGTTGTCTATTCCGTGGATGATAAGAGCGTCTGCCTCATGGCTATCAAATAGTTTTTGGGCTTCAGTGATGGCAATCATCGGTGAACAAGCACAACGCAGTCTATTTTTGGGCAATGTTTTATTCCAACCATCCTTGATTGAAGCTATTTCAAACTCTATAACTCTTGCATTTGATTTTGATAGAATTTCACGTATTCTATTAGTTCTGGAAAAATCTCCAGAACTATCGACGACACATTCACCTTCTAATAAAAACATTGGGATCATATTATTCCTCTGCTTAACTTGTAATTATTAATATTAAATTTATCTCTATGTTTGTTGCCATATAACGCCAAACATCACCTGCCTGCTGGCCAGTTGACACTTAATTTTCCTGGAAGGAACAATTTTAATTGCCACCGAAAAAACGGCAGGGCTAGCGGGTCAGCGTGAATGTAATTGTTGGTTCAATTTAGGGCTTTATTTTAACCTTATTCGTTCGGCGATTTTTGCCGATTGTTTCAAACTGTCAAGGATAAAGATTTGACCCTACACCTTCTA
>CAYWGC010000091.1:3299-5988 GCA_964457755.1 uncultured Thermodesulfobacteriota bacterium
TATTGCAGTTAGATTTCGTGGGTTCCGTGTATTCCCTGGATTAAAAAAAACAATATCTTTCCAAACGATTATATCACAATAATGGAGGCATCCACAGCAATGGGCTTGGCATTGGCAACGACCAGGGGATTCACATCAATCTCTTTGATCTGGGGATTATCCATGGCCAGCTGCCCCAGGGCAGAGAGAATATCTGCCAGGGCATCCCGGTCCACGGCCGCCGCTCCCCGGAACCCGTTTAGAAGTTTTTGGTGCTTTAACCGTCCCACAAGTGCCAGGGCATCCCCATGATCCAGGGGGGCCACGCCAAACACCGCATCATCTAGTACTTCGGCCATGACACCGCCAAGGCCGATCATAACACAGGGGCCGAACTGGGGGTCCTGCACCACTCCTGCAATAAGTTCCAGGTCTCCCTTGATTTGCTGCTGGATAAGGATTTTTCCCTGGCCGTCCATGGCCTGGGTTAGATCGGTGAAGGCCTTTTCTACCTGATCCGGGGAGTCAATGTTGAGTTTCACAAGTCCGGCTTCAGTTTTGTGTATCCCGCCCGGGGTCAGGCCCTTCATAACCACGGGAAAAGAGAGGTGGGCGGTGGCCTCTTTGCAGGCCGCTTCCGGTGAGTTTACGACTTTTTCCAGGGTCACGGGGATATGACAGGCGGCCAGAACGGTTTTGGCATCATGTTCGTCCAATACACCCGGGTGTGAGGTTAGTTTTGTTTTAAGGTCATCATGAAGGAGCATGTCCCCTTGATTGTCCGTTGCGTGGTTTTTGCATGGGGGTCTTTTGCCATGGGCGAACACGGCATCCATGCATTCAACCGCCCGAAAGAGCTCTCCATACACCGGAATTCCCGAGGCCTGGGTCTTTATTTGAAAAATTTTTGCCTCGCTTTCTTTGCCAATGAGCCAGCAGAAAACCAACTTTCCCATTTTTCTGGCCTTGCGGGTCAGGGGCTCCATATCCAGGTTTAAATTAAAACCGCCGGCAAAGGCATGGATGAAAATCGCATCAATGTCAGGATCCTGGCACACGGCTTCAATGGCAGTGCCATAGGCCTTTTCAGCACCATGCTGCTCCACTGCGGGCCAAAGATCAATGGGATTTGAAGGAGCCATCCATTCGGGAAAGATTTCTTTCAATGTTTCTTTGCTGTGACCGGTCAGGGTGGCCGGCGTTACATTGAGATTTTCCATGAAATCTGTGGAGACAATACCGGCTCCCCCACTGTAGGTAAGGATGGCCACCCGTCCCTGGGACCCTTGTGGGATAGAGGGATAGGTGGCAAGGGTTCGGCACAGATCCCTCATCTGTTTAAAACCTGTTGCCTCCACCACACCGGCCTGGGCCAGGGCGCCGCTGATGATGGCACCGTTACCAGCCATGCTGGCGGTGTGTCCCATGGCAGCCTGGGCGCCCATGGCGCTTTTCCCCCCCTTGAGCACGACAATGGGTTTGGTGGCCCGTTGACAGATTTCCAGAAATCGACGCCCTTGGGTGATGGACTCCAGGTAAAGACCAATCACCTTTGTATCCGTATCGGTAAGCATGTATTCCAGGAGTTCACATTCGTCGACATCCATCTTATTGCCAATGGAGCACACCTTGCTGATACCCATGATGCCATGTGACATGCAGTCGATGAGAAAGCCCCCGGAAAGCATACCGCTCTGCACAATCAGCGAAACATCTCCGGGCATCAGGTTATCCCACATTTCCACAGAGATAAAGGAAAACACCCTTTTGTTGACGGCATCGACAAGCCCCATGCAGTTGGGTCCCCACAGGCGGACACCGACCTTACGGGCAAAGGTGGTGAGCTCTTTTTGCACCTGCTGACCTTTTTCACCACTTTCGGCAAACCCGCTGGACTCAATGATGACACCTTTAATGCCCCGCTTTGCACACGTTTCAATGATCTTGGGAACCATTTTCACCGGTATAAAAACAATGGCCAGATCCACAGGGTCAGGAACATGGGCAAGGGATTCATAACAGGCAATGCCTTCAATCTCCTGATATCGCGGATTAACAGGATAGATGTTTTCCGTGGCACTTTTGATGAGGTTCTTCAAAATGGCGTTGCCCCCCTTGAGCGGGTTGGGGGTGGCGCCAACGAGTGCGATGCCTTGGGGATTAAAAAAATAGTCCATGAATAATTTCCTCTATTTGTTAATGTGAACGGCGGACGTGGGATGTCGTGTGCAACACAACGATTGCCATGAAGATCATCGGGCCGGGATTTTGCAGCAACCCACCCAAAGGTGAATCGGATGACGAAGGCTGAATGGTTGACAACCGCCTTTTTTAAGAAGAATATATATACCCATCAAGTGGGATTTGACAATACTTTTTTGTGAACATTGTTTTACTGGGGTGTGTAATGGCGATGAATAGATATTCAAAGGGTGAGGCAAAAGATAACTGAAGAAACGAGCTTATAGGAAATGCCTTTTCACTGACCTTCCGGTCAGTGAAAAGTTATATGAAAACGGGGTCAAAGGAAGAGAACCGATCGCAGATATCCTTTCGGGAAAGGACAAAATCCTGAAACATCTTGACCTGGAGGACCGTTCACCGCCTTCTAACTCCGTCAAATCCCCTGCTGATGAAAAGGTGGTTTGTGAACCGTATGATGAAGGCTGGCACCTCAATTTTGCGGCCGTAATGTCTTAATGTCCTCACC
>CAYWGC010000092.1:0-5856 GCA_964457755.1 uncultured Thermodesulfobacteriota bacterium
GCGTATGGCCGCTGGAGAAAATATTGGCACACCCAATGAGCTAACAACAACTAGGGGACATGACCAAAAATTATATGGTATGTCTCAATTGTTTTCTGTTAAAAATTAGCTTTTTAGAATTAGATAGTGTAAAAGAAAGTTAGAATTAAATGGTTATTATCTATCCTAGGAGGCTGTCCGAGGACTCGAATATTTGTCATTTTTAGAAATTAATAGGTAATAATATCAGTTAGATACGAGTGCAAATTTCAGGAAAAAGCTATTCTCGGACAGCCTCCTAGAGAATGAACATGGTCACTAGTTTTTCTGATGAACACAGTTTTGAATAAGGATTCCAGCTCTGGCAATAATTTAACGGGAGTAAAGAACGGCGGTATCATATGTCTTCTTTTCTCGTGTCCCAATGAAAGCTTATGAGACCTACCCACTATAAGGCCAAATTTGCCAGGTCTTTTCTCAAGGGCGTGGACGCAGCCTTCGTGATACTGTTTTTTGTCTGTATCTCGGAATACGCAAAGTCAGGAGATATCTTTAGGGTAGATCTGTTTGGGCGTATTGAGTTCTCTGTGTGGCACTTGCTTCTCCTTTTCTTCTTAATTCTCTTATTGAATCGTGTTTTCGTTAGTATGGGTATGTACAATTTCAGACAGTTAGTGGGCTGGCCTAATCAGTTGTTGCAAGTAACGATAGCTTCCTCTGTAGGAGTAGCAATCGCAATCTTTGTTGCTAACCTAATTGGTGTAACCGGTATAACCAAGCCTTTCCCCGTTTTCTTCTTGCTGGCAACTTTGGGGCTTTTTATTGTTTACAGAATGTTTGTTTTCCAGTTTTATGCTGGGTACGCAGCATAAAGAGAAATATTAGAAATGTTGTTATAGTGGGGATAAATCATCGTTCAATATTCCTCTCTAAGCGTCTAGAAAATCCAGAACTTGGATATAACATCATCGGATTTGTTGACAACAAATTGAACATAGAATCAAATGCCCAAAAGCTGGACAAACCCGTTTTATGTGATCTATCTGGAATAGAAGAACTCATCTCAACTCGCCCGGTAGACGTGGTGCTGATAGCGTTGCCAATTAGGAGCTATTACGACAAGATTGCTGAAATAATCAAACTTTGTGCCATCCAGGGGTTAGAAACCCGTATTGTTACCGATTTGTTTGATACCCCTTCCCGCATACGTAGGGAAACTGATATAGGCTTTGGCACACCCTATATCAGTTATGATGTAGACCTTCACACGGGATTTCAATACAGTGTAGCAAGGGCTTTTGATCTTGTCATTTCATCAACCGCAATTCTTGTGCTGTCACCTGTTTTTTTTCTCATAACATTGATTATTCTGTTGGGAGATGGTTGGCCCGTGTTTTTTGTTCAGGATCGAATAGGACTGAATAAGAGGGTTTTCAAGATGTTGAAGTTCAGGACCATGGTTAGAAACGCTGATCAAATACAGTCGTTGTTAGAAGACCAAAACGAAGCAGATGGACCGGCTTTTAAGATCATAAACGATCCCCGTATAACGAGATTCGGAAAATTTCTTCGAAAAACCAGCCTGGATGAGACACCTCAATTTTTGAATGTATTTATGGGTTCCATGGGTTTGGTTGGGCCAAGGCCTTTGCCGATACGAGATTTTAAGCTGTTTTATCAGAATGAACATCGGCGACGTTTCAGCACGAAGCCGGGCATTACGGGACTGTGGCAGGTCGGGGGAAGAAATGAGCAGGATTTTGAAGAATGGATGCGCCTTGACCTTGAATATGTTGACAACTGGTCTTTAATTCTTAATCTCAAAATTTTCATTAAAACGATTCTCGTTGTCTTTTCAAGAAAAGGAGCGCATTGATTCAAAAATAGCTCCCAGGGGGTGAAGCATGAAATTCTTAGGTCAACTTTTTCGATTAGGAAAAGCGACACTCTATGAAGAGGCCATCCATCTCTATAATAGTCGCGAGTACGGTCGGGCCATAGAGAAATTTGAGGAAATCACAAAGAAGGGCTTTTCATCAAAAAGCCTTCATTATAGGCTGTCGCACTTCTATCTTGGTCAGGCGCGCTTTAAATTGGGGATATTGTTTTTTGCCTTAGGTAACTTTTCAAAGGCTGTGCCTGTGTTTGAAAAAGCCATTGAATTCGATCCAGATAATATTGATATTTATGAATATCTTGGCGTTTGCTTCAATAACATAGGTGAATTTGAAAGGGCCATCAATGCGTTTGAGTACTTTCTTGACAGGAAGCCGGACCATTTACAATCCAGGTTGAAGCTTGAAATTACTTATCACAACATCGAAATGTGGGATAAGGCCATATCAATTTGCAAGGAGATCCTACAAAAAGTTCCCAATTACGCCGATGTCCATTTTTCCCTTGGGTGTGCTTATCTTGGGAGTGGAGAGGCCTCAAAGGCTGTTTTGAGTTTTAAGAATGCTCTGAGAATTAATCCGCAATACAGGGATGCTCGAATAAAACTTGGAATCACCCTTGCATATCTCGGAAACCTCGATGCCGCCCTATCGCACATCTCCCAGATGGTAGATGATTTTCCAGAATACGCAGACCTTAGCTATTTTCTTGGAATAGTTTATGCTGGCAGGGATGAAATACCACGCGCAATGGATTGCTTTAGACAAGCCATTGCAATAAACCATTCATTCAGAGAGGCAAGGATCAAGCTAGGAATGATTTTGTGCAAAGTGGGAAAATTTAGTGATGCGTTAAGTGAATTCGAAAAGGCCCAAGAGCTTGACCCTGAGGATGGCACTCTGGATGTTGTTGTTGAACGTGTACGTCAGGTTATCCTTTCGTATCCTCACGAGTTTCAAAAATACCAGGATATTTTTGAAGAGCTTTTTGGAAACGAGGGAATGATTGCCCAAACCATCCGAGAGTTCAATGCGAATTTGGTGATAGTGCCAAGCTTGACTGAGATGCTCTCAATCATAAAGTATTTCCCTGAGGAAGATGCTTCCCTCTTTGAAGGCTTGATTCCTATTATCAACGATCACATTAGACAGAATCCCCATTATCCGGACCTCCACAATATTCTTGGAACTATGTGCGTTAATGCTAAAAGATATGATGATGGTGCGGAAGCCTTTAGGAAGGCACTTGAGATCAATCCGGAATACCTTGAAGCACGGCTCGGCCTATTCAAGGCCCTGAAAGAGAACAGAAAACTTGAGGCCGCAATTGTTGAGGGAGAAATCCTTCTTGAAAAAAAGGTGTCATATCCTGATTTCTATTGCTCCCTTGGTGAAATATATATCTCTATGAAAATGTTTGCCAAGGCGGATGGTATCCTCCAAAAGGCCATTGAAAAAAATCCCAAGTATGCAGAGATCCACTTCCTGCTTGCGAAGGTCCATGAAAACCAGGGTCTCAAAGAAAAGGCCATAGAGGAGCTAAAGGAATGCACTCATTGCAATCCACCGGAATGGCTTAAACAAAAGGCAAAGGAAACCCTGAGCAAGCTGACGCTTCAAGAATCTTAGCCTTGGGAACTGGCTTTGGAAACCTCTGCGCTTTTGCGGTGAATAAGGATAATCGCACAGGTCTAAAAATGTAACCATTTTTTATGTAATCCCATTTGCAAGGGACTTTAGGATATGTATACTAAATACTACGGGCTAACAAAAAACCCATTTGAAAATACGCCCGATCCAAATTTTCTATTTCTTTCGAAGAACCACAGAGAGGTTCTGGCCTCCCTGGCATACGGTATTAATGCCGCAAAGGGCTTTGTTCTTGTAGTTGGAGATATTGGAACGGGTAAAACCACCTTAATCCACGCTCTTATTAAACAACTTGATCCTTCATTTATTATCCTCAACATCATAAATCCGCGGGCTACTTTCAAGGATATTCTCCATTACATCGGGAAAAATATTGGGATTACCTCTGAAAAAGCAAGTCCTCTCGAGACAGTGGAGGCCATACAGAACAAACTTGAAACATTGCATGAAAGTGGCAGACACGCGGTATTGATTGTGGATGAAGCGCATCTTCTTTCCGATGAGGCACTTGAGGACATCAGGCTTATTTCCAACATTGAAGATGAAGAAAGAAAATTGATTCAGATTATTCTGGTGGGGCAAAATGAGCTCAGTGACAAACTCCAGAAAGAGTCTCTGAGGCCCTTGCAACAACGATTGGTTGTAACTCGCAGGCTTGTTCCTCTAAACAGAAAAGAAACTCAGGAATATATTCTCCATAGACTCCGCGTTGCGGGAAAACAGTCGCAACTCTTTGAGAGAAAGGCCTTGTTGCTAATCTGGAAAAAGAGCCGGGGCATTCCAAGACTGATAAACCAGATTTGCGATAATGCCATGCTCATTGGTTACGCAGTCGAGGCCCGTTCCATAGGCGGCAAGATCATCAAGGAAGTCATCGGAGACATGGAATCGGTGCATAAAGTTCAAAGGCATGGCCAAGCTTTTCTTCCTCACAGACTTAGATGGATTGGTGTCGTGGCAGTTGTTGCCCTATTGGCGGGGTATCTGGGAACAAGTTTTATTGACGGCAAACATTTTTTTTCAAAAAGCTGGATTTTTAGGAAGAATTCTGTTCCAGTCCAGACAGAAATCTCAATACAACCAAAAAACAATCTGGCCAGACAAAGCGGAGAATTGCTCGCAAAAGATTCTTTCCCTGTTGAAATAGGAGTTTCTTCAAAACAAGTGGAAACAGATCAGCTTTCTAATGTGGCTGGGAAGATGCCCGTGGACAAGCCCGAGACTTCGGGCAATAAGCAATTTGTCGAAAAAAATGAGTCCCTGGAGACTGAAAAACAGGCGACCGAAAGCAGAGATAGCAGCGCTGCTGGAGAATTGCAAGATAGGGTCGGAGAAAACAATATCATAAAACTGACGCAAGAACCGAATAATATCGAGGAGCTGCCCGCAGACACGTTTCGAGTTTTAGGGGAGAAACGATCTACAGAGGAAAATAAACCCTTAGGCCTTGAACAACAGTTAACCATAAGCATGAAAAAAAGTGTTGCTGGCGAATCGCAAGCTAGAACAGAAGAAAAAAACAATGGGACCAACCTGTTGCAGAAGCCTGCTAATTTCGATGGGTTGGCGTTATCGAAAACAGCCTATGAGAAGGCCGGTGATACTAGGAAAAGGGATGATAGCAATCGCAGAAAAGTGAGGCTCAATGAATGCCTGTATGATCTGGCACGTAGGGAATATGGAATTGGAAATATAAGCATTGTCGGCCTGATACAGATGGCAAACCCCGGCATCAGAGACGTAAATCTGATATATCCAGGGCAGGATATAATCTTTCCTCATATCGGAAGGAAAGACCTGATTGTTAAAGATGAAAAAGGGATATATCATATTCATTATGCGTCTTTTTATAATCATAAAGATGCCACGCTCTGTATTCAAAATCTGATCAATAAAAACCAAGAGGCCTCTATATTTTCCACCCGGCAGGGCGATAACCTGGTGTATCGGGTCTACTTGGGCATGTTCAAGAACAGTAATGAAGCTAAGAAGACTTTGGACACACTGGAATTAGAATATTTTTATTTTCTTGCTAAATAAATTAAAGAATGATTTAACTAGGTAACTATGTAGCTGTTCTTCTATATTCAATTATGCTAACGGCTAATAACATATCTGTAATTAGGTTTTGTATATCCGATATATGAGGTCACAAAAATGTTGAGTCGGTACAGAATTCATTGGGTCTTATTTTTGTTGTTGTTTTGCTTATCGTGCGCAGGCCCGAATATCACTATCGAAAAAGACACCCTTTACGACAAACCTATTGCTGAATTTCCGGACGAATACTATCTCGGCCCTGGGGATGTGATAGAGATAATATACCACATCA
>CAYWGC010000093.1:0-4525 GCA_964457755.1 uncultured Thermodesulfobacteriota bacterium
TCGATTGTTAAATCAAACCTCGAAGCCGAAGGCTTTGAGGTAGAACAAGCCTTCGATGGCGTAGAGGGACTTGCTAAGATCAAAAGCAATCCCCCAGATGCAATTATTCTCGATGTAATGATGCCGGAAAAAGACGGCTTTGAAGTCTGCGCAGAACTCAAGGCTGATCCTCAATACTCCAACATTCCGATTGTCATGCTGACTGCAGTTGCAACCCATGTTAGTTCAACTCGCTACTCACACAGTGGCGGGATGAGCATGGAGGCTGATGACTACCTGCCCAAACCAGCTTCATCGGCACAGATAATAGACTGCGTCAAAAACCTTCTCGACCTTTAATTAAACCTAAACCAATGAATGTTTCCTTTTAAAGATCTATGACTGGGGGAAACATTCATTGGTTTAGTTGCAAGAGACCATCGACATAACCGTGGAGATGACAATCAGCGATCATGATTGTATAAACAATTTGAAAACAGATTTTGCAAAAGTGAAAACCTGCGAAACCAGCCCTCCACGAAGAGACAATCCATTAGACAGATCACAAAAGAAAAAAATCACTACCACCTGTGGAGGTAGCTCCGAAAAGCTACTAACGACCACAGGCCCGCTTCAGCAAACCTTCATCAGTCAGAATGAAGGTTCTCAAAACTTGAAGATTATACTCTTGAACAAAGAAGATACCGCTAAGTATAGCGCTTCTATATATTGAATATGCAAAATAGATATTTGTTAAACTCTTTTTATTGGGCTAGCTTCATCTTATCCCTTTAAAAGAGAACAGATAAATGAATGGGGTTCCGGTGAAATCGAAAAAATTGCAGAATTTAAGAGCATGAAAAGTAGCTTTCAGGAGAACCAAGATGGGCAATGAGAGCAAGAAAACAAGAGTTCTGGTAATCGGCTGCGAAGCAACTTACCAGGAGATAATCAGCAAAAGCCTTGATGAATTCGAAATCATTAGTGCGACAAACGAAGAAGCAGGCTTGACACTGGCCCGCAGTGAACGGCCAGATGCCATTGTTCTGGGTTATCTGGAACCACGCGGCACAGCTTACGGCCTGCATAGAAAATTGCGGGGCGGCTGGATCACCAAAAACACGCCCCTGCTCATTGTTGAAATGGGTGGCGACGAAAACAGTGACAAACGTTGGACCCGCCAGGAAGCCCTGGAGATGGATGCGGATGACTATATTACTATCTCTCCAGATGATAACACTTCGATATCTCTTCTCAAAGAGTCAGTTGGTCTGACCGAAAAAATTGCTGTGAGAATGGATGAACGGGCCAGCACCTTGAAAGGCAAACTGTTAGAACCAAACGACTTCTGCATTACCTGGGAGCAAATACCTGGACGCGGTGCCTTTGAGATAGCGCATGACGAGGTTCTCGATAACGTCGCCAGGGCGGCTGCCGGCGGCAAGGTTGATGCCATCAGCGTCACTGATAACCCTGGCGGTAACCCGGCTCTCTCCACCGAGATGCTTTGTGTGCAGATTAAAAAAGCGGGCATGGAACCCTTGGTTCACTTGGCCTGTCGCGATAAAAATAGAAGTGAGATAGAGAGCCTGCTCTGCGGCATGGCTGCTGAAGGAATCAAAAATGTGCTCGTCCTGACCGGCGACTACTCCGGCTCCGACGCCTTTGAAGGCCTGGCAAAACCGGTTTTTGACCTTGATCCTCCCAATGTTTTACGCCTGGTTGAAAAAATGAATAACGGCCTGGAACACAAAGCCATGCGTAAAACCATCAAACTGGCAGCCACCGATCTTTATGCCGGCGCCTGCGTCTCCCCTTTCAAAAAACTTGAATCGGAATTGATGGCCCAGTATGCCAAACTCAAGAAAAAAGTAGAAGCCGGCGCAAAATTTATTATCCCCCAGCTGGGCTATGACGCGCGGAAGTTTCACGAAATACTAACCTGGCTTAAGGTTAACAATTATAATGTCCCGGTAATGATGAACATCTACGTCCTCCCCTTTGGGACAGGCCGTTTCATGAACGGCAATGGGATTCCCGGATGCATCGTAACCGATAAACAAGTGGCCGAGCTGGCTCAAGAGAAGAAGGCCGCCGACAAAGGCAAAGCCGCCATGCTCCTGAAAGCGGCCAAGATGTATGCGCTCGGCAAAGGCATGGGCATGGCGGGTGCCCATATCGCCGGACATGGCATAACCTATGAACAGGTTGAATTTATCATTGACAAAGGCGAAGAACTCACCGCCAACTGGGAGAGCCTGGTAACTGAATTTGACTATCCCCAGGAAGATGGCTTTTACCTTTTTGAAAAAGATGAAAAAACCGGTCTCAATACCGAAGTCTACGCCGAACGGCCGTCACAACCCAAACCACCTTTAATGTACAAATTTACACGACTGGCTCACCATCTCATCTTTGAAGAAAAGAGCCCAGTCTTTAAAGCCTTAAAACCGGTATTAGGCTGGATTGACAAAACCAAACTCCCTAAACATATTATGGACTATTGTGAACATATGGCAAAAGTCACTATGTTTAACTGTATGAACTGTGGAGACTGTGCCCTCTTCGACACGGCCTATGTCTGCCCGATGTCACAATGCCCGAAAAGCCAGAGAAATGGCCCTTGTGGCGGCAGCTATGACGGTTGGTGTGAAGTCTATCCCAATGAGAAAAAATGTATCTGGGTACAGGCTTATGACCGCCTGAAACCCTACAACGAGGAAAATAATATTGCCGCCTATACGGTACCGCCGTGCAACTGGCAACTCTGGCAGACCTCTTCATGGCTCAATTTCTATATGGGCCGTGATCACTCCGCCAAACGACTCGGCATCAAGCCCCCGGAACCCAAAGAAGCCCCACAGAAATAGATAATAATCCATGCTTGAATATTTAACTCAAAAGCCCTGCCTTATCTAACGATGGGGCAGGGCTTTTGAGTTAAATCTGGAGCGAGGTATAATTTTGTATAAAGTAGATTCTGTAAGCAGGGTCTTAAACCCGGCATTGGGTTTTTTAAGCTTGAGCCAGACTTCCAGTTTGAGAATCCCGGAGGTCTACCAGGAAGTAATGAATCTTGCTGGTATCTCAGGGAGCTACAAATGCTTCACTACGACCCCGAAAAAACTCGAAGAGAGCTTGCAAAGTTTTATCGATTTCGACCTTAACGGGGTCAATATAGGGCCACCCTATCAGACAGATATCATCCCCCTGCTCGCAACTCTATCTGAAGGGGCCAATATGATTGGTGCAGTTAACACTATTGTCCGTCACGGCCTCTTTTTTAAAGGCTATAACACGAATTCTCTGGCTTTAATGGATGCGCTGACTGCTTCAGGCCTTAAGACTGCAAGATGTACATCGGCCCTGATTTTAGGCTCTGGAGGGGCTGCCAGAAGCGCCCTTTTTCTTTTGCACTGGCTGGGTGTTCCCGAGATCACAATAGCCGGTCGAACTCTCACAAAAACCGAAGATACAACCTTACATATTGGCGGCGGAGACCCAACCTTACTGGAAAGCGCTCTACAACAAACAATATCTACCGACATTGTCATCAACGCTACTTCGGCATCAGCCCCACTAGAGGATCCTGAGTTGACCAAACTAATCAGCCGTATGCCGCTTACAGGTTGTCAGATGGTCGTTGATTTCAATTATGACCAGGATAATAACGTCTGGCATGATCTAGCTCGAAAGCAAGCATGTCCTTTTCTGGATGGCTTAACCCTGCTGGCTTATCAAGCCAGGCACGCCTTGATACTATGGACCGGAAAACAGATTCCACTTAAAGTTATTAGTAAAGCCTTACAAAAAATCAATCACCCTCTTCCATAACTGGCAACCTTACCGTAAAAGTACTGCCTTGATCGGGCCTGCTACTCACTGAAATAGTTCCATCAAGTTTATCAACCAAACCTTTAACAATTGATAGACCAAGCCCGGTGCCGGTAATATAACGGGTTTTTTCGGTTTTGATTCTAAAAAACTTTGTAAATAACTTCTCAAGCTGACGCTCTTCCATACCAAAACCATTATCAATAACGGCAACCTGCAACTGCTTATCACACAACTCCGCCCGCACCTTGATAGAACCTCCCTCCTGAGTATACTTGATAGCATTCGCAATCAGGTTACCAAAAATACTCTCTAGCGCCACCGGATCAGCAAATATTTTTGGCAATGATTGCTCTTTCGGCAGTTCAAGTTCCAAGCTCTGCTGACGACTCTCCGCCTGAGCTCTGATAAAATCAACGATATTCTTTAAGAGATCGTCAACTAAAACGGGTTGCGCTTCATCGCCAAGATGACCTTCTTCAATGCGCGAGAGATCAAGCAGATCACCGATTAATGAGATTAGTCCGTTGGTTTTTTCTCGCGCTCGAGAGAGCAGGTATTCGTCATTTTCTGGTTTTTTTTCAACCATTACCAACTGTTCATGAATGGTCGAAAGGGGGGAGCGTAATTCATGTGAAACCTTGGCTACAAAATCAGATTTTAATTGATCCAGAGCTTTCATGGCCGAGATATCGACCAGAATAACCACAGC
>CAYWGC010000093.1:4625-5753 GCA_964457755.1 uncultured Thermodesulfobacteriota bacterium
TTCATCAAAACCACAACCCCTTCAGTGTTAGTTACAACCACCCCATTAGGCAAAGACTCAATAATAGTCCGGGTACGACTTTTTTCATTATCAAGATCTAAAAGGGTGCGATTACGCTCTTTTTCCAGCCTCTCAGCCTCAAGAGAGAGCTCCATCCTCTCCTGAGCCCGACGCACCACCATACGTAAACTATCGGGCTCAAAGGGCTTGGGAATGAAATCATAGGCCCCTTTTTTCATCGCCTCAATCGCAGTGTCGATGGTAGCAAAACCGGTGACTACTATGACCATGATCTTCTGATCAAACTCCTTAATCTTAGCTAGAACCTCCATACCACCCATCCCCGGCATTTTGAGATCCAGGAAAACAATATGCACAGGCTCGGCATAGATGATCTCCAACCCCTCGGCCCCCCGAGAAGCGGTCGAGACGGAAAACCCCATGCGCGTCAAAATACGTTCAGCCCCGTCCCGAAGATCCTGTTCATCATCAACCACCAACACATGTAAAGAACCCTCACTGTTTTTCACTTTGCTCTCCTTCATCACTGGTTTTAGCCAGGGGCAGGGTGACAATAAAGGTCATCCCTTTTCCGGGTCGGCTTCTGGCAATAATCTTTCCCCCATGATTTTCGACAATATCATAGACCATGCTTAAACCCAACCCAGTGCCTTTGCCCTCCTCTTTGGTCGTATAAAAATGATCAAAAATATGAGGTAAAATATCCTCCGATATCCCGGTTCCGGTATCCGAAATCTCAATACAAACCCGATCTCCTTGCGAAGGCAAACAACAACACGGATATTCCATAGCCTTGGTATCATCTTCATTATCAACAAAATATATAGGCTCGCCCAAAGCTGGCTGGCTGGCTCTAACCGTCAAGACACCTTCACTATCAGACGATCCATCAACCTTCATGGCATCGACCGCATTGAGAATCAAATTCATCAAAAGATGATTTAGTTGTTGGATATCGGCATTAACCAATGGCAGATTATCGGCCAGATGTTTCTTTATCTCAATATTATGGAAAATCGGTTGACTCTCGAGCAAAAAAAGAGTTCGATCAATCGCTTGCTTTATATCGCAAGCCTGCATAAACTGACGTGTCTGCCGGGAAAATTC
>CAYWGC010000094.1:0-5535 GCA_964457755.1 uncultured Thermodesulfobacteriota bacterium
AGGGGAATGGGGTCAGGGGAATGGGGTCAGGGGAATGGGGTCAGGCCTGACGAATGGGTACTTTGGTCTGAGATTTTTTTTGATCTTCCTTTATACTGACTCTGCGACCAGCGGTTGACTTCAACGAACATCGAGAACGCCACCGGATTTGCTTCGCCTACTTCGACGGGGTCAAAGCTGGACACATGGCGAGGGAAGTTTTCGGTTTACGCGATAATCCCGGTCGCCCTTTGTCCAGCAATGACCCCACTCGAAACAGATTGGAGATCTCTTTTACCGTTATACCGTTAAAATGGGAGACACATGTTAATTGGGGTCGGGGTAAAATTAAATTGTCCGTAACCTTTTGGTTAAGCCTGTTACTGTGGGGGAAATGAGGTTGATCTATTTAATCACTCTTCCCTCAATAGCTTTATCGGCAAAAAATCGCCGAACCATTGGGTCCACTTGACCGGGAATAGCCGCCCGTCGTTTTCTCAAGCATTGCGACTCGGCAAGTGACCCTGGTCGTTATGTTTTAAATACTATATCATAAAACAGTTATGAATTATTTTACAAAAGTGATAAAAACAAAAGGATCTCTTTTGAAATTTATTCCTCCAACAAGAATTTATAATAAGGGATATCAGCATCGAATCAAAAAATAACAATACTATCCACTGTTCTGAGTGCAACTCTGCCTGCAACTCTGAAGATTTGTTCAGCATCGATAAGCTGCAAGTGTGCCGAAAATGTCTTTTTGGGAATAGTACACCTGTCACTATTTACCCCATTGGAATCGTCAACAACAATATTGAAAGGGATTACACGCCGTTTGGAATAAAAGGGAATGACACAATTTCGAGAATTGACCTGTTACCTTCCCAAAAACGGTTTATGTCTGGCCTTGACCAGGAACCTGAGATTACAATAGTTTATTATTTGCATAAATCCCGTTCGGTTAAAACATTATTTAAGCGAGGACTTGACGGCAAACAGGTTGGGGTGTTTGCCTCCCGGACCCCGGACAGACTCTCAAGGATCGGGATCCAGGATGTAAGGCTCCTGGATATCAATGGCACCACATTGTTTGTCAAAGGACTGGATGCCGTCAGCGGAACTCCGGTGTTAGATATAAAATTAAAAATTTAATGGGAAGTAATGGGGAAGTAATGGGGAAGTAATGTAGTCAAATCTTTTTTCTTGACAGCGGCCTCGTTGCATTAAGGTTGTCAAGGATAAAGATTTGACCCTACCGACTACCGTTGACAAAACTATTAAAATTTATCCGTTTTTAATAATAAGGGGGACTACATGAGCAAGATCAGTATTATCGGCGCCTATAACACCAAGTTTGGCGCGTTTGTGGAAAAAAATCGAGAAACCGGAGAAATCAAAGATCTAAAATCTTATTACGAACTGTTGATTGAAGCCGGCCAGGGCGCCATCAAAGATGCCGGTCTGGAAGCCGGGGAGATTGATGGTATCTGGATCGGCTCCTGTTCACCGTCACTGTTCATCAACCAGGAACATGTGGGGCCCCTGGGTCTGGAAGTTGCGCCCGACGCCCTGCGTTTCGTTCCCACCACCCGGACCGAAGGCGCCTGTGCCTCTTCTTCACTGGCATTGTATAATGCCGTTTTTGGTCTCGAATCTGGCCGTTTTCATCGGGTTCTGGTCATCGGTGTCGAAAAAATGAACCTTTTGAACACTAAAGATATGACCCGCACACTGGCCTGTTCCTCATACTGGCCTGAAGAAGGGGCACAGGGCGTGACCTTTCCCGGGCTGTTTGCCGAATACGCCAAAGGATACATGCAGCATTATGGATTTTCTCTGAAAGAATTGCAAAAAATGATGGCCACCGTGTCAGCGTTGTCCTACCGCAACGGAATCGAAAATCCGCTGGCGCATTTCAGCAAAGGCAGTCCACCCGACAAAATGGGGCTGTTTACCGCCGACGCCATTCTCAACCTTCCGGAAAGCGGCAGGGGAAGCAATCCGCCCATTGCACCGCCATTGCGGCTTCATGATTGCTCTCTGGTCACGGACGGCGCCGCCGCCCTGGTGTTGACCTCAACAGATGATGCCTGCAAACGCAACCGACCGGCCGTTGAGCTGGCTGGCATCGGCATGTCCACCGAGCGCCTGCAGGAAAGTTTAAGGCCCAACATGCACGAACTCATGGCTGGCAAGATTGCCGTAAGAAGGTCTTTTGATGAAGCCGGAATTACCATCAAGGATGTTAATTTTGCAGAAGTTCATGATTGCTTTTCCATCAATCAGATTTTGACCACGGAAGCCCTGGGCCTTTCAAAGGATGGACAAGGAGGATTGGATTATATCGGGGGCCGCTTTACCGATGAAGATGATTGCCCAGTCAACCTTTCGGGAGGGCTCAAATCAAAAGGCCATCCCGTAGGCGCAACCGGCGCATCCATGCATGCCCTGGCCTACAAACAGCTTGTAGGTGATCCCATCGGTAAGGTCCCGGCCAAGGGACAACCTGAAATTGGCGTGGTTTTCAATGTCGGGGGGTCTGCCGCCACCAACTGTGTTTCAACCCTGCGCAGAATTCGATAGCCCCGGCAACGGTTATGGGGATCTGCGGAAATGCCGGTTGATAAAAATGCCTTTGCACTGACCTTCCGGTCAGTGTAAAGGTATATGAAACCGTGGTCAAAGGAAGAGAACAGATCGCAGATATCCTTTTGCGAAAGGACAAAGTCCTGAAACATCTTGACCTGGGGGACCGTTCACCACCTTCTAACTCCGTCAAATCCCCTACTGATGAAAAGGTGGTTTGTGAACCATATGATGAAGGCTGGCACCTCAATTTTGCGGCCGTAATGTCTTAATGTCCTCACCCCCTGAAAAGTGATTTGCCTATAAGCTTCCGATAAGCTCCCTAGGAGGCTGTCTGAGAATAGAAATTTTTGGTTCATCCGACTAAAGCGTACATGCAGAGCGAATATTTTGAGTTTGAAAAATTCAAGATCTCTAAAACCATAGGATCTTCTTTGGAGTGTCTTGATTTTGTTATTTGTACCTTCAAGGGGACCTGTTGAAATTTGAAGTGGTCCTTCGGCCTCTCGGTGTAAGTTTCTCCGCAAATCTCTCAATTTGTCATTGTAAAACTCAATCATATGGAAATGGTCAAAAACAATTTTAGTCTTAGATAGATTATTTATAACAGCCGAAATGTAAGAGGGTGACATTTCGATCGCAACGGCTTTGATTTCCTTTTTGGCTCGTTTTACTCTTTTCCAGAAAGGTATCAGCGCATCCGCACCCTTACCTTCACCAACGAAAATCACAGCTCCACTTGTCAAATTAAGAACAACAGTCAAATATCGATGACCCGATATTTGTATCGAAGATTTTTCCATCGAGAAAAAACCTTTTGCTTTAGATGAATTACCGGAATTCTTTAAGGCTTAGATTGAAAAAAAAGGCACAAGCAATGTGCAAGAGCTTGTTTTAAAATCATATCACAATAAGTACGATGAGAAGAAAGAGTTTGTTGGGTTGGAGGAATTTGATTTTAGTAGAGAAGAATGCTTAGGCGAGATCAAATCTATTTTATTGAAAAAGACAAATATGGTGAATCTCAGTTATATTCTTTGTATGATTACAAAAAAGTTCGTGATGATGCTTCGTATGATAAAAATTATGTAACTATTCAGCTAACCCGCACCTACGGTGCGCGGCCTAAGCTTCGGCAAAAAAATTATCAATTTGTTCCTACGTAACTATCGCGGGTAGCAGCTCTTTGAAATTTTCATCGTTAGTAACTGGGATCTTTTCCAGTAAGTAACGCATTTTTGTCGGCACAGATCATGAAAAATTTCACCCAAACGACGACGAACTTTATCACATAAATTCTTGCGACGATATTTTGGACACCAAACTATATGATACTTACATTCCCACTTTACATATGATAGGCTCTGGTACTCTTTCATGATACCTAATTCTTGAGACTACCCCTACTAGGGACCCCCAAGAAGGAGGTATCATATCTCGTCTGACCGGCAAAGCCTACTAGGAGAGCTGGTGGTTTAATCTGATTAATTAGCCAAACACTGTATTTTTTTAAGCTTGCGAAATACAGTTGGTTGACTGATACCCAAAATTTTAGCTGCTTTGTGGGTGCTACCAACGCGATTAATTGCTTTAAGGATAAGTTCTCGCTCAGTTTTTTCCTGAGCTTCTTTAAGTGTTAAAATCGGGTCTAATAACTCCTTACTACTATTCAACAACTCCTTGTGGTTGCTTAACAACTCATTCGGTAAATCTACAAGCCTAATACTCGGCCCTTTTGCCATGAGGACGCACCTGTCGACTACATTAACAAGTTCTCGTATATTCCCTGGCCATTTATAACTTGTAAATATCACCATGGCTTCTGGAGGAAAGATGGTTTTTTTATTAAATTTTATATTGGCTTCATTTAAGTAATGAGTTGTAAGATAAAGTATATCGCGATACCTCTTTCTTAACGGCGGGATATTTATCGGTATAACATTTAATCTATAATAAAGATCTTCCCGGAACTCTCCATTTTTTACCATGGCAAGAAGATCACGATTGGTTGATGCTATTAGCCTGATATCCACTTTTTTGGTCTTAACGTCACCCACTCTTTTTATCTCATAATCTTGAACTACTCTGAGGAGCTTGACCTGTGAATCCATAGGCATCTCAGCAATTTCATCAAGAAGTAGTGTTCCACCATGTGCTTGTTCAAATAAACCGGCTTTTCCAGTTTTCATTGCTCCAGTAAAAGAGCCAGCTACATAGCCGAAAAGTTCAGATTCAATTAAATTTTTCGGAATAGCCCCGCAATTAATTTTTAGAAAAGGCTTATTATTTCTAACTCCAAATTGGTGAATTATTTCTGCAATAATTTCTTTACCAGTACCAGTTTCGCCTGTGATCAATACAGTCACATCTGCAGGCCCGATATTTAATTTTATATCGGAAATAATTCTCATCATATCCGGTGAGTTAAATATATAGCCTCGCTCTTTCATTGTATCACAAACATGAATATCTTTTTGGGAAGGTAGATAAGTTTTTCTTGTATGGCTATTTCTTTTAATTACGTGGGATTTGATTTTTGATAAGTCTCTCGAGATAGCTAGAATACTTTGTATGTTATTATTAGTGTCATAGACAGGAACACCCGTAGTAAAAATATTGGGCCGAATTAAGGTTTTTTGTTTTATTGTTACAGGGTGTTTTGCATTTACGACCATTGGCGTAAATGCTGAGTTTATAATTCCTTCCTCGACAAGATTAAATACAGTTTTTCCTGAGATATCCTTATTCTTGATACCAAGCAGACTCTCTTGAGCTGGATTGATTCGGACAATTTTCCCCTCAATGTCCATTATAGAAAGACCATCATAACACATATTGAACAACTCTAAATGGTCTTTATTCATTGAAATATGTCCAATTAGTTCATGCTGTAGCTCATTTATTATAAAATCATCCAGTGTTGTCCGGTTAGAGATTTGCTTGCAATAATGTGGCAGTCGAGATCTCTTC
>CAYWGC010000095.1:0-5138 GCA_964457755.1 uncultured Thermodesulfobacteriota bacterium
AAATTAAGAAATATCTAATAAAGGCAGGATATTAATTGAGCATATAGAGATTTAAACAAGAGTTGTCAACCCTTTTTTCATGCACTCCGGCAGCAACTTAACACCAACCCCCTGGTTCGACACAACCTAACCCAACCAACCCTGCCATTCCTGCAATTTTCGCAGAGCCTGCCCCCGATGACTGATGGCACTCTTTTGCGCCCGACTCAGTTGAGCCATACTCAAACTGTAGTCGGGCTCCACCAGAAAGAGGGGATCATAACCGAAACCTTCAGAACCGACCATCTGCCATCCGATCCGGCCGCGGCAGCTACCTTCAAGAACAAACTCTTCGCCACCCGGCCCCGCGAGCACCATAACACAAAAAAAGGCGGCCCCCCGCTGCTCATCGGGAACCTCGGCCAAAGCCTTTAAAAGTTTTAAATTATTTTTACTATCATCGGCATCAAGCCCGGCATAACGGGCCGAGTGAACCCCCGGAACCCCGGCCAGAGCATCGACAACGAGACCGGAATCATCACTCAAAGCCCAATGGCCGCTAGCCGTAACCACAGCTTGCGCCTTTATCCTGGCATTGGCAACAAAAGTAGTTCCGGTCTCTTCCGGCAGAATCAATTGTGGATATTCGAAAAGAGATACAAGCTCTACACCGGATCCAGCCAGTAGAACTTGTATTTCTCTTTTTTTGCCCTGGTTGGCAGTCGCCAAGACCAATTTTTCACCAGCTTGCAACATAATCTAAATAATATTCAGGGCTTTCGCTGCTTTTTTAAGCTCATCACGAAAATCGGGATGACTGATACGAATCAGCCCCAAAGCCCGCTGCCGAGCGCTCTTACCACGCATCTGGACAACCCCAAACTCAGTCACAACCTTATCAACATCATTTTTATTAGTAGTCACTACAGCACCTGATTTGAGGGCCGGGACAATCCGGGAAACCGTACCTTTTTTTGCGGTTGAGGGCATTGTCACAAAACCCTGACCACCTTTCGAAATATTGGCACCACGAAAAAAATCAACCTGACCGCCGGTCCCACTCCACTGTTTTGGACCCATCGACTCAGAACAGCATTGCCCTAAAAGGTCGATCTCAATCGTCGAATTGATCGCCACCATATTATCATTACGTCCGACATTATAGGGTTCATTGGTATAGTCAACCGGATGCATCTCAACCATCGGATTACTATGCATAAATTCGTAGAGCTGCTTACTACCCCAAGCAAAAGTGCCGATAATCTTGCCGTTATTAAAATTTTTACGGGAACAATTAACCGCCCCGCACTCAGCCAGTTCCATAATCCCGTCGGTTATCATCTCTGTATGAATTCCGAGATCCTTCTTGCCTTCCAAAGCCTTACAGACCGCATTGGGAACCCCTCCGAAACCAATCTGCAAAGTCGAGCCATCTTTAACCCGCTCCGCAACATAACCACCGATCGCCTTGTCGCCATCAGAAAGTGGAATATTTGGCAAGACAAGAAGCGGCGCATTACTTTCATAGACATGACTAACTTTAGAGATGTGCACCTGACAATTACCATAACAGCGGGGCGCTGCGGGGTTAACCTCGAAGATCACCTTTTTAGCCTTGCGTATGGCCTCCCAAGTATAATCAACGCCGAGCCCCATACTGAAAAAACCGTGTTCATCCATTGGTGAAACAATTGCACCGGCCGCATCAGACGGCCAGACTTCACGAATCAAACGGGGAATTTCATGGAAATAGTTAGGCGTAAAATCGGCCCAGCCCCCATGTACCGCCTCCCGCGATGGACCACCGGTAAACAGTGAATTGTGTTTGATATAAAGAGACGTTTCCTCATCAAAATAACCCGCTTGGGCCGGCAATATCTGATGCGTAGTTACGTTCCTCAATGATGTTTTTCGGGCTTCCAAGGCCATTATAAATCCGTAAGGCTCACCCGCTCCAACCGGAAACCAGATATGATCTCCAGACTCAATCGCCGCAGCGGCATCAGCCGCCGAACCAAGTTTTTCCTGATACCTTTTCTGCCAGTCAGCCATAAAATCATCTCCTCCAAAAAATTGTGGACAATACATAATAAACAAGAAACAGTGGTTTAGAACTACACGCCACTACACAAAAGAGGAGCCCCTGTCAAGCTTTAAGCCACAACTTAAATAATATTAAAGATTAACAATCTTATTCATATACATATTATAAACACAAACAGTTTAGGTAAACGAACAGAAACGAACAGGGTCAAATCTTTATCTTTGACACTTAAGAAAGAATCAGCTAAACCATAAACATGACCAGACCTTTACGAATACAATTCCCCAACGCTGTTTACCACGTTATAAATCGGGGCAATGAGAAAAATGATATTTTCAACGATGATGAAGATCGAAATTATTTTCTGAACATTCTTTCTCAGTCGTCCAAGACTTACAATATTAACCTCTACTGCTTTGTGTTGATGAAAAATCATTTTCATCTTCTGGTGGAAACCCCGTTTGGGAACCTAAGCGAGTTCATGCGTCATTTCAACATAACCTATACTTCCCACTTCAACCGACGGCACGACCGGGTTGGTCATCTCTATCAGGGCCGATACAAAAGCATTTTAGTTGAAAAAGATTCTTATTTGACGATGGTTTCCAGATATATTCATCTGAATCCCGCAAGAACAACTGTAATAAAAAGTTTAAAACCGGATCAACAGTTGCAGTTTCTGTGGTCTTACAATTGGAGCAGTTTGCCGGGATATTTAAACCCGGCCATTCAACTTGATTTTTTGGACTATCAAACGGTTCTAGCTGAGTACGGTGGCTGCAATCAAACCGGAATAAACCTATACAAACAGCAACTGGCCGAAGACTTAAATTCAGATTTCAGTATAAATGATAAAATAATCGGTCAAAGCATACTTGGTAGCAAAGAGTTTGTTTCCCGCATAAAAGATAACCATCTGAAAAAGAAAAAAGAGCGGGAAAAACCTGGCATCGGGGAAATCCACAAATATCTGTCACAAGATATTGTATTGTCTCTGCTGGCAGATGAATTTGAGGTAAAACCTGAGAAGATTTTTACAACACAAGGGCATGTCAAACAAATTACCATGACTGTTCTTTACAACTATGCCGGCTTAAATAATCGCGAAGTGGGGGAACTGTTCGGGGTTGACTACTCTACCGTCAGTCAAAACAGAAAACGTTTGCGGGAAAGAGTCAAGAAGGATAAAAAAACTGAAGAATTACTCAAGAAAATCGAGCTAAAATTGTCAAGGATAAAGATTTGACCCCTCAACTCACTATCCCCCCCCCCCCCCCGCTAATTGTCAATACTTATTTTATACCTTAAAGCTACGGCAAATGTTGCGAACATTGCTTTGCTGGCTTCGAAGGGGACACAGCTCAGATCGGCAAGCGGCTTACAGCCACCACTTGGAGATATGTCCCCGCATCGGAATAGTTTGAGGACTACATTACACTGAACAGTTACGATATTTTTTGCAATTGCCAACAACTTACAATTACGAACCTGCAAAAATTTGTCCGGGCTCCGAATTTATTAAAACCACACATTTCTTATGGTATTCCCCTTGACGTATGGCGAGTCCATGTGTTAAAAAGATAGTGAAAATGGGCTCAAAGCTACCATGTTTATAGTATGATTATTGGAGACGATGGACATGGCCCGTTGCAGGTAGACTGCAGGTGGTTTCTTTAATGATATTACAATAAAAATGAATGATTGGAGGAAAACAAGAATGCGAGTTTCGAAATTATATGAAAATGGGGAGAATCCCGTTGTTTCTTTTGAATTCTTTCCGCCTAGAGATGAAGAGGCCGAAGATGAATTCGAAAAAGTTGTAGATGATTTAGCGACTCTGAAACCTGATTATATGTCTGTGACTTTTGGGGCTGGTGGATCAACCAGAGATGGGTCATTTCAGACGGTTAAAAAATCAATCGAAGAGAAAAATCAACCGACTGTTGCCTATATAGCCGGTTATGGTCTGGGGCCGGATGAAATGACCACGGTACTGGACAGGTATCAAGAACTAGGTGTTGAAACGATTTTTGTCATCCGTGGAGATGAACCTCGTAATAATGGTCAATTTGTTTCCCATCCGGATTGCATGCACTATGCATCGGATATGATCTCTTTCATCAACAAGAATTATGATTTTGATCTTGGGTGTGCAGGATACCCCGAAGGACATGTTCAGGCGGAAAGCTTTGAAAAAGATATTGAATATCTGAAGACCAAGGTAGACAATGGGGCTAAATATGTTGTTGCCCAGTATTTTTATGACAACAACCTTTTCTATGAATATGTGGACAAATGTCGGAAGGCGGGTATTTCTGTTCCCATAATTCCTGGCATTATGCCGATCTACGGTGTTAAAATGACGGAAAATCTGGCTACACTTTGTGGGGCTACCATTAGTGATGAATTACGTAAAGGACTGAAAGAGGCATCTGAGGGTGGAAAGGATGCGGTTATGCAGTTCGGGATAGATTTCGCGGTTGAACAGTGCAGGGAATTGTTGGAGAAAGGGGTTCCTGGATTACATTTTTATACCATGGACCGTAGTCAATCAGTGGTGGGAATTGTCAATTGTTTAAAACAGGAAAATTTGCTGTAAAATTTTATGTCTCAGGACAATGAGGTGTTTTGATACATGTTCATCATTGTCCTGTTCTCTACCTACCGGTTCCAGATCTCTTAGATTAATAAAAAATGTCTCTGAACTTTTGGCCGGTAGGTAGTGGGGTGGAGTGTTTGAGATACTCTAAAATTGACCAGTTACAGTGTTAACGCACATTTTTTCTCGAATGATCAAGTTTCATCTAAACAAAATGATGATTTAGCATGTTTTCCTTGCCTCCGAGCCGCGGGCCAGATTGACGTAGCGCACCGCTACCACGAAAAAGCCGATCCCGACACCGGCCTAGCACCTCCCCCAGTACAAAGGCGACATTTCATGTCATACTGGCGGCCGTGGATCCATATATTTTCGTAAACCAACAGCTCACGGTCCCGATTGTTTAACTGGGGCACGTACCCTACCTGCCGCTTGGCAGACAATATCTTCCGGCGAATGCAAAAGCCGTTCAAGGCGGCGCTCCCACGATCCATCGGAGTCTGGCCGGTGAGGATC
>CAYWGC010000096.1:0-5064 GCA_964457755.1 uncultured Thermodesulfobacteriota bacterium
GGGCAGTGGGCAGTGGGCAGTGGGCAGTGGGCAGTGGGCAGTGGGCAGTGGGCAAAAAGACATTGATCTTTGGTCTTTGTCAAGAGACAAAAATAATTGTTTTGTATCTATTCAGCGTGTTCTGATTTCAAGCTATCTCGATGTGGGGACATGCCTCCAGACCGGGCTTTAGCCCGTGGCGGGCTGAGCCGTGTCCCCCTCGAAGTGGGCGAAGCAAAGTTCGACACCTTTTTTATTAGCTTTAAGTGGTTCACTGAGTAGTTACCATTT
The DNA here is from genome assembly GCA_964457755.1 of uncultured Thermodesulfobacteriota bacterium. GTDB lineage: Bacteria > Desulfobacterota > Anaeroferrophillalia > Anaeroferrophillales > Tharpellaceae > Tharpella. Next base: position 271 of record CAYWGC010000096.1, read on the forward strand.
TTGAAAACCTTAAGGAATGCTTCGATAAAGAAGTGTTAAGTAAAAGCGGCGGCCTTTTGTCGCTGGAACCCATAAACGGACAAAATACTATTTTTGTGCCGACCCATAAATCAGGAGAAAATCGATGGCGGAAACGATTGACGAGATAACCATAAACTATGAAGAGGATGGCCAGCTCATCGTCAAGGAACTTGACAAAGAGATCCTCACCCGAGGCGCCTGGACAACGATTGTCTTTCGCTACCAGCAGTGGGATAAGAAAATAGAAGATTTTGGTAAAGATCTCTATACCATTCGCCGCTACCGTAAAGTCAAAGGCAACTATATGCCGCAATCAAAATTTAACATCTCAAACAAAGAGCAAGCCGGCAAGATTATCGCCGCCCTGCAAAAATGGATTTAATGACGAAAGTATAAAATTAACAATTTAAAAGAATTAGATAAGGAGAAAATTTATGCTGGCAATTAAAATTTTACTATTAGGTGGGCTTTTTATGGCATTTTCAACCGGGCTTCCGGCTGTTTCCGAGGCTGCGGCCGATAATCCCCGGGTGGTTATGGAGACCAGTATGGGAACCATGGTACTTGAACTCTACCCGGAAAAAGCCCCGATTACGGTTAAAAACTTTCTCAATTATGTCGATTCAGGATTCTACGATGGGACTATTTTCCATCGCGTAATTCCGGGTTTTGTCCTGCAAGGCGGCGGCTTTAATGCCGAGATGGAGAAAAAAGAGAATAATCCGCCAATCAAGAATGAAGCGGATAACGGCTTGCGTAATTTGCGAGCCACCCTCTCAATGGCCCGCACTTCACAGATCAACAGTGCCACCAGCCAGTTCTTTGTCAACCTGAAAAACAACAGTAATCTCGACCACGGCAGCCGCGATTTTGGTTACGCAGTTTTCGCCAAGGTGGTCGAAGGAGTCAGCGTTATCGACAAGATGGCCGGGGTCAAAACCACAACCAAAGGTCACTACCGGGACGTTCCGGCAGAACCGGTGTTTATCGTCTCGACCAAACGTCAAAAAGCGACAACTGCAAGTGATAAGAAATAGAGGTTTAATATATTAAACAAAAAGGGCTCTCCCGACAATAGATCGGGAGAGCCCTTTTTTAGTTTTTTTGGAATAAAATGGCTAATGGCGCCAGAACATCGGGGTAAATAGCACGAAGACAGTGTAGAGTTCAAGGCGACCGGAAAGCATAGCAAAGCTTAAAACCCATTTTACCAGAGCCGGGTAGTGGGCATAGTTTTCGGTCGGACCGACAACCCCGAAGCCAGGGCCGATATTGCCAACAGTGGCCAGAGCCGTGGATACGGCACTTAAAAGATCGACCCCGGCCAGCGTGACCACAAAGGTTACCAATAGTAAAATTGTAATATAGAGAAAGAAAAATCCGGAGATCGCGTAGACGATATTCTTACGCACGACCTGACCCGAAAAGCGCAATGGGAAAACCGCCTTAGGGTGGATCAGGTATTTCATCTCATTAACTGCCTGCTTAAAGAGAGTAACAATCCTGATCACTTTAATACCGCCGCCGGTCGAACCCGAACAGCCACCAACAAACATCAATAAAAGCAACACCGCCTGGGCCATATAGGGCCACTTCTCATAATCGGCCGTCGCAAATCCGGTGGTTGTTAAAATCGAAGCAACCTGAAAAGCTGAGTAGCGCAAAGCCTCGGCAAAACCCTGATAGACTTCGAGATGAAGATTAAAGGCCACCATTAAGGTCGCAGAGACAAATATCAAAAGATAAGCTTTAAATTCAGTATTTGTAAAAAGGGTGCGCCCGTGGCCGGTTAAAAGACGGAAATGGAGGACAAAGTTCATCCCCGCCGCGACCATAAAAAAGGTTATCACCCAATCGATATAAGCAGAATCAAAATGCGCCACACCGCTATTCATGGTCGAAAATCCACCCGTGGCAACAGTACCAAAAGTATGGGTTAAGGCATCAAGAAAGTTCATGCCGCCGCCCATCAAAAGCAGGGTTTCAACAACCGTCATACCGAGATAGATGTACCAAAGATATTTAGCCGTCTCGGCTATCCGCGGGGTGATTTTATCAACCGTTGGCCCGGGAGCTTCGGCTTTGACCAGCTGCAGGCCACCAACCCCCAACAACGGCAAAATGGCAACCGTCAGAACCACGATCCCCATCCCGCCGAGCCAGTGGGTCAGCGAACGCCAGTAAAGAATGGCCCGGGGCAGACTCTGGACCTCAGTCAAGATTGAGGCTCCGGTTGTCGTAAACCCTGACATAGCCTCAAAATAGGCATCACAAAACGAAGGAATAGTTCCGGAAAAATAGAAAGGCAAGGCCCCCAGCAGAGCCACCATTCCCCAACCCCCGACCACAAAAAGAAAACCATCTTTAAAGGAGGGTTGATTGCGGCCGGAGTTGCGGGTTGAAAAAAGGAAAATACCGGCAACCAGAACGGTTACCGCAATCGGCTCGATAAAAGCTTTAGAAACCGCAAACTCGCGAAAATATAAGGCGACGCCCACTGCCGTCAGCATAAATCCGCAAACAATGAGCAGCAGATAGGATATAATCCGTAAAACAATTTTAGGGTTCATGGATTCATGGAGTCCGTTAATGCAGAAAAAGCTCTTCTAAGGAGTCGACCTGTTCGGCCTTGGCAAAGGTAACCACGTTGTCGCCAGCCTGAATCACAAATTCACCGTTAGGGACAAAGTTTTTGCTCGTGGCCCCTTCCGGACGGTTTACGGCAACCACCAGGGAACCGGTCGGCAGCTGTAACTCTTTTACCATCTTTCCCGAAATCTTACTGGAGGGATTAACCGCAAACTCAATCGCTTCGGCTTTGCCGTCAAAGATTGAATGGACCCTTTTAATATTGCCGCGCCGCACATATTTAAGAATGGCACTGACCGAACTCGCTTTCGGACTAACGGTCGCGTCGATACCGAGTTTATCTGCCATCTTCAGGTAACTCGACTTATTGACAACCGGGATAACCCGCTTTATACCAAGACTTTTGGCATAAATGGCAGTCAACATATTGAGAGCTTCATCCGGGGTTGTCGTGACAATCAGATCGGAGGCATGAAGCTGTTCATCATAAAAGAGCTTCTCATCCGAGATATCTTCGTGAATCACCAGAGCATCGGGAAAACGTTCTGCCAGGTATTTACAATGCTTATAATCTTTTTCGACAATCTTAACACTGCGCCCGGTAGCTAAGAGAAACTCACTGACATAACAACCAATCTTACCGCCACCAACAACCACAACGTTGTGTAGTTTATGACGGAAACGACCGGCACTGGCAAAAATCCTCTCCATATTGCGATGGTTCGAAACAATATAGATCCGATCCCCTTCAGAAATTACAGTATCACCATAGGGAATGATTACTTCATCATCCCGGCTGATCCCGGCAATAATAAAATTGTAACGGATATCGCGACGAATATCGCGCAGGCTCTTATCGCGAAAAGGGGACGTTGCATCAACAAAAATATTCCGCAACTGGATATCAGTATCTTCGAAAACCAGAACTTCACCGGTAGCCCCATGGGCCACGACATTCATAATCGCCCGGGCCGCCTCAATCTCGGGATTGACAACATAATCAATCCCGAGCAGGGAATTGTTCAAAATCCCGCTGCGCCGGTATTGCAGGCTGCGAACCCTGGCAATCTTGGTCTTGACTTTGAACTCATTGGCAACCACCAGACAGGAGACAATATTGACCTCGTCAAGGTTGGAAACCGCAATAAAGGTATTGGCCCCGTCAATCCCGGCTTCGGCCAGAGTTTCAGGATTGCTGCCTTCACCCTGAACGACCATGCAGTCGAGATGATCAGCAACAAATTTTGCCCGACGAGGATCTTTTTCAATAAGAACCACATCCTGATGACTGGTCACCAGCTGCTCGGCCAGATGAAACCCAACCTCACCTGAACCGGAAATAACTATCCTCATCGACACTCCACAAAAGTGATGATAAACTTAATATCGCAAGTTTAAAATAAGCCATTGACACTACCAGACCGAATGATGAAAGTCAAATTCGGGCAAACAACGCTCTGGGGCCATATCTCAAAATGCCAGCTCAACGTCAACTTCAAAACGGAAATTCCGGCCCCATAAGAAACTTGAAAAACTTGTTGACAAAAACCGTTAATCAAGATAAAAAATATCTTGATTAGTTTTGCTTTAAATTAAAATTAGAGAAAGCACACCGAGCAGATCCCCAACATAAAGGAGTTAAATTATGACTACTGCAAACGAAAAGATTCTGGCTGCTTTAAAAACCGCCATGGAAGCCGAAATGACCGGACACCATTTTTACAACAATGCCGCCGCCACAACTGAGGACCCACAAGGAAAAGAGACCTTCAAAAGACTGGCAGAAGAGGAGCTGCTCCACTTCAACTACTTGAAAAAACAGTACGGAAGCGTTTTTGAAACTGGAGATTTTAATTTCTCAACGCCCTTGGCAGCAGATCCCAACGCCGAAATCAGCGGCCCGATCTTCAGCCCCCAACTAAAAGCCCGCATCAAACAAAGTCATTTTGAGATCAGTGCCTTGAGTGTTGGCATGCAGCTTGAGCTCAACGCCGTCAACTTCTATCGTCAATGTGCCCAAGATTCAGATAACGCTGAAGTAAAGGCTTTTTTCAACCATCTTGTTAAATGGGAACAGGGTCACTACGACGGTTTTGCCCAGGAACTTGACAGTCTCAAAGAGGACTACTGGCAGGCTAACAACTTTGTCCCCATGTAGGTTTGAGCAGTGGGCAGTGGGCAGTG
>CAYWGC010000097.1:0-4878 GCA_964457755.1 uncultured Thermodesulfobacteriota bacterium
GTTCGGCGATTTTTGCCGATTAAGTTGTTAAAGTGCTAATATATCTGTCTTCATTTTTCCACTATTTTCCAGCTTGACGAGTCTGCCCCTATTACCCTCCTTCAAAATATACTAAAGTTTAATCTTAAGAATAGCCTTGCCGGATCTTCAGTTCGGCAAGGCATAGCTTCTAATTTACCTGATAAAATTAGTCAAAGTTTTAGTAACCGGCTCAGGGGCGGGGAATTGCTCTTTTCCGTGCCTGATAACTTTTATGATCCACGCCATGTTTCTGCCTAAAACTTCCATGATCTGTTTGCCTTCACCGTCCTGCTCCATTTCCCCTGGGGTAAAGCCGTGGGCCACATTCCAGTAGTTTGACGAGGGCATTATCATTTCGGAATAGTTGATATAATGATTAAGGGTGTCAACCGCGGGAATTCCTCCAGATCGCCTGACAGTAGCAACAGCGGCACCGACTTTGTGCCGTAGCAGACCGCCGTTAACCGAAGAAACGAAAAAGGCCCTGTCAAGAAAGGATTTCATTGTCCCTGCTACACCGGAAAAATGGACGGGTGAGCCCAGCAGAATGCCGTCAGCCTCCTTCATCTTCTGAATCCATTCATTAACCGGATCATCTTTTACACCGGAACAAGCTTCATTTTGTTTTTTTGCACAGCCAAAACAGGCAATACATCCCTGTATTTTTTCTTTGCCCACATGGATCATCTCGGTTTCAATACCGGCATGTTCCAACTCACCAAAAACTATGTTCAATGAACAGGCTGTATTTCCTTTTTTATTAGGACTGCCATTAAACCCCACAACTTTCATGTTTATTCTCCTTTTTTGTGATTAGATTATTTGGTAGATTATTTGGGATTATTTGAGTTATTTGTGAGTTATTTGGGAGTTATTTGGGGTCAGAGTAAAATTAAATTGACAATGCTTTAATTGTACTCTGACCCCAAATACACAAATACAACGCTAAACAGATCCATTAGCGGTCTGTGGAAGTGCATCTCAAGTACAGTTTCATTGATACTCACAATCGATCTTCGTTTCTGATACCTAACACGAAAATTACCGATTCACCCGGCGCATTTTTTTGTTATCTACCAGTTTAAATTTTTCGAATACTCACTTGTCAGGCCTGACCCCGCTTCCTGCTCCGAGTTTTAATATTCTAATGGCTCCTTGAATGACCAGGACAAAGACTATTGCTCCAATAATTAAGTCAGGTTTGCTTGAATTTAACCAATTCACCAACAGTCCCGCAATAATTACTCCAAGGTTAATAATCACATCATTTGAAGTGAAAATCATACTTGCTTGCATATGAGTTTCTTTACTTCTTGATCTTTGAAGAAGATACAGACAAATTGCGTTTGCGATAAGTGCTAGAATTGAAATAAAAATCATAGTCGAAAAATCCGGCATCTTTTCAATTCCTATGTATCTCCGAATAACTTCTACAAATCCAATAAATGCGAGAACAATTTGAAAATATCCAGCGAGTTGGGGAATTTTCTTTTTTCTCACTAATGTTCCACCAACCGCAAATAGACTGATCCCATAAACAAATGAATCAGCAAGCATATCTAAACTGTCCGCAACAAGTCCCATTGATTGGGAAATAAAACCTGTTGTCATTTCAACTATGAAGAATGAAAAATTTATCGCAAGCACAGCCCAAAGCAACTTTTGTTGGTTCGTTTGCTCTTCAAAATCGACTTGGGAAGAAGACTGTTCAGTTTGTATTCGTTTTCCTCCTAATTTCAGATCAATAATAGCGTTTTCAATTTCTTCTAATTTTCCTGTGTGTATAACAGTCAATTTTCGGTTTAGAATGTCAAATCCAAGATTTTTAATTTCCTGAATTTCATCAAGTTTCATTCGAATTAGAGTCTCTTCAGAAGGACAATCCATTTTGCTGATTTCAAAGACTGTCTTTCGCATTAATTTTTTTCCAATTCTTTTTTAATAGCCAGTCCTATCCTTTCCAAGGTAACCGGTTTCTTGACATATTGTCCTGCACCTAATTTTTGGGCTTCTTTCACTTCTTCTGTTTCAGCGAACCCGCTGACTATGATAGCCTTTTGATGAGGATGAATTCTTATTATCCTTTCGTATGTTTCACGACCATTTATGCCTCGGTCCATAATCATATCAAGTATTATTAAATCTACAGTGTTTTCTTTCAAATATTCAACCGCTTCCTCTCCACTGGAAACAGTTTTAGCTTGATAGCAAAGTATATCCAACATTTTATGGCATATCTCTAGCTGGTTTTCCTCATCATCAACAACTAAAATTGTCTCTTGCTTTCCTTTATAGTCATTAATTGATATGGGCATATCCTTTTCCCATATTTCATCTCTTGTTATCGGAAAATACATTTTAAAGGTTGTGCCGTTTTCACCACTTGTCACATTTATGTAGCCTTTATGGTCTTGCATAACATTCCATACCACGGTAAGCCCCAAACCTGTACCACTTCTGTCCATTACCTTCTTCGTATAGAATGGCTCAAATATCCTCTCTAGGTTATCTGGTGATATCCCCGTACCATCGTCTGATACAGACAAAACCACGTATTCTCCAATACTTACATTGTCATATCCCTCTAGGGGCATGTCCATATAATGGTTCGCGGTTGATATAGTGACATTGCCGCTATCATCAATAGCTTCAGAGGCGTTTGAAACCAGATTCATCACTAATTTTCTGATATGAACATGAGATCCGCTCACGTTAAATAAGTCGGCAGCGAGATTAGTCTTGAATGTAACTGCAGGATGAAACTGTTTGAGTTTTATAAACTCCGGAGAACTCAAATAGCTACGGACTATGTCGTTTAAGTTAAGAGGTTCTTTTGTGGTCGCAACTCCTCTTGCTACGGTTAATAAATCCTGGACGATAGCAGCCGCCCTGAGTCCGGAATCACGTATTGTTTCAATAGGTTTTCTAAGCTTGTTGTCTTTAGGTAAATTAATTAAAATTACTTCGGGATAGCTTACAAGCCCTGACAGAACATTATTCAGATCATGGGCGACACCACCTGCCAAAAGTCCTAGAGACTCCATTGTTCTTGCTCTTGCAAGCTTTTCTTCACTCGCCCGCAACGCCCTTTCCGCTCGTTTGCGTTTGTTCATATCCTCCTGCAGCTTTGTGTTCATCTTCTCAAGCTCTTCAGATCTATTTTCCAATTGAATAAGCATGTTCTCAAACTCATTTGCCAGGATGCCGATTTCATCCTGACGTTGGCTGGGCAATCGTATTGAAAGGTCACCTGTTTTTCTGATTTTCACGGCATGACCAGTTAATCTTGTAATTGGTTTGAGAACCACCCATTGCAAAAGCAGCAGGATTACAATGAGCGCACCTAATCCTGCCACTATGACCGAAAGTACGGCATAGTTTATGGTGGTCAATCCTTTAGCAGAAATTTTTCTTGGAATTTTTGATTTGATTAAAAGGGCAGAATTCTTTTGAATATCAGGAAATTTTGTGTATATCAGCATCTGATCACCAGCTTGGGTATTTTCGATCAGATATGGTGATTTGTCGGAGATTTTAGTCGAGATGCCTTCTAGAATTGCAGATATTGAAGCTGTCTGAACCGGAAAAATCTGAAAATCGACCCGGGTTTGATTTGTAAGAATATCAACTATTGCAGGGGTTAGAAAACGTCCCATTATCAAAGATCCTTTAATCGGCCCTTTATTTCTGCTGGTCAGGATTGGCCGAGAACTTATGATCATAGGACCTTTTGAGGTCATGTAAACACCGGAAACGGTCACCTCGGAAAGTTGTCTGTTTTTTGTTTTGTATGATATTAGCGGATGGGTTTTTGATAAGCGGTCTTTCGGAAAGATAGCCTCATGTATTTCTGCCTCCGTTTCCAGGTCATATATTTTGCTCCAGGCCACCTTGCCGTCTTTGTCACAGTAATACATAAGATTGAGTTTGTTATCAATAAATGTAGCGATGGAAAGGTTCGTTTTAATATACTCACTAGAAAGAGATTCAACGAACGCATATGTATCATCCCATGATGACCAGTCGTGGACGAAAGAATCCAGGTGATGGATTTCTCGACTAATTGCTTGCTTAACTCGCACGGAGTCGTTGACTGCTTCTTCCTGTTCAAGGGATAAAAAACTCGGATATATGATGAATTGCATTATGCTAAAATTAGAAATCCCATAAAATAAAAAAATCCCTACTACAATTAAAGCGACTTTTAATTTCAACGACATAAAACCATAACCTTTTAATGTGGCGATTAGCTTCCGGTTTTGTCCAGCAAACGGGTTAGGTTATGGTCTATCCGCGACCAAAAACCAGTAAGTCACACCCCGAACATGAAATTTATCCGTACCTTTTGCTGGACTTGGTGATCGACCGCTTCAACCAGGTATGGGCTACTGCCAATGAGGAATTAGAAATGTTTTCCCTGTGGAGAGGTTTTCTTTTTTTCAAGAAGAATCCAAACATAAAATTATACCATCCATTATTTTAGACGGTTAACGACTTACATCACTTACCGGGCCGCAATGCTTAAAGGAACAACGGGTGTGCATTCCCGGTCAAGTGCATGTTTTGGTTCGGCGCTTATTTGTCGATTAAGCTGTTGAGGGAAGACCGATTAATGGGTTTGTCACTTTTTTCTTCCTTGACAAAAGCAATCGAGTCTGACCCCGTTTCTTCAATACTGCGATGCATAGCGGCTACCATTTTCTGGAGATATTCTTCATTCTTATTGAATATTTGCATAGTGCCATAGTAAGCAGAATCGCTATATAGGAGGTTTAAACTCACGCCGTACGGCTTCGACTATCTCGCGGCTAGCACAGCCCTCCACATGATCGTTCACCAATCCCATGGCTTGCATGA
>CAYWGC010000098.1:0-4637 GCA_964457755.1 uncultured Thermodesulfobacteriota bacterium
CAACAGAGAGCCATCACGGCCAATGCTAACTTTCTTCTCTTCATTTGTTCTTCCTCCTTACAGAAATTACTAAAAAATACGACAAAGGTAAACAACTTACCTTTAGACCTTAAAAACTCTTTCCTTTCGCCCCCAAAATCAGGACTATCACTCTCCCAGTGGCTCTCCCTCCTTTACACCAGTTTTACTAGAATTGAAATACCATACATCCTTACCAACAAAATAAAATTACCCCTTGGTTCACAATAAAATACTAGATAAAATCATTTTTCAAATAACGTGATAACAATCATTTGTCAAGCTTTTCTTTAGACTCTGCAAAAAACTGTTACAAAAAATGGCCTTCTTTCTTAACCTAAACAAGATTGTCTGCTAAGAATTACAAAAATAAAAAATAAACTATCAAACTGTCGGAGCCTTTTTTGACAACGCCTGCCTACTGCCGACAAAAGACCTGGCCTTCATACGACCATCAACCCGCAAGCTCCCGAACATCTTTATAAACAAGGTTTCCTGCCTGGTAATGGTGGACGCAACCCTGAGCCAGAACAATGGAACCTGAAAAAGCCGGGCTCGGCGTCCCAATTTTTGGGCAGTAGCAGCAAAAAAGCGAGCTGTCGACCAATCTTGTTGGTCGGCGACCAATACGGTCTGAGGGTTGGCCTCTGGATGTAAGAGATAAAATTCAATAAACCCAACCAAGCTCTCCAGATCAAGCAAACTCCGTCGATTACCGCCCCGAGGAATCGGCAACGGTAACCCTCGAACGATCCATTTTTGCAATAAAGCAAGATTACCTTTGGCCCCGGCCCCATAAATCAGAGGCGGGCGAATGATGGTCAATGTCGGGGTTTGCGCACCCTGGCAGAGACGACGTAACTCCTGTTCCGTTCGCCATTTACTGATCGCATAAGGCCCTTGCGGCCGTAGTCGGTCACTCACTTTGAAGGGTTGACGATCATCTCCCCAAGCTCCTTCCCCATTAACTTTGATGGTGCTGAGAAAGATCAAACGTCGCACTCCAGATTGTTGCGCCGTCTCACCCAAAGCCACACCGGCATCCAAATTGTCACGAAAATAGAGATCGCTGGAGGCCCCCTCATTATCAAAACAGTGGGTTCGAGCGGCCAGATGAACTACGGCGTCAACCCCTTCCAGAAGAGTCCCCCAAACCCGGCTGTCGGTCAAGCCATCAACACTGACAACATCGTCCAGAGAAGCGGCCAAAGCGCGGGGCAACGGCGTTCCCCCGCGCCGCACAACCGCACGAAGCGGAAGCCCCAAACCTGCCAGTCGACGACAGAGGGCTACCCCGACAAATCCGGCGGCCCCAGTAATCAGGATTTTTCCAGGTTCACCCATTTATCTCCTAAAAGCTCCTTGTAGACCACAAAGGTATCAGCAATTACTTTTTTGTCACTGAACTCTTTTTCCACTAGGCGACGGCCATAAAGACCAAACTCCCGTCGTAATTCTGAATTTACAAGCAGTGTTTCCAAAGCGGTAACCAACCCTAAAACCTCGCCTGGTTTTACCAGAAAACCATTTTTACCGGATTTGACAATCTCTCGACATCCCGGCATATCAGTCGCAACCAGCGGCTTACCACAAGCCGCTGCCTCAATCAGCGTCACCGGAATCCCTTCGCGATAGCGGGTTGGCAAACAGACTATCGCGGCTTGCTGATAAAGAGCCGGCATATCTTTTTGAAAACCAAGCCAGCGCACATTTTTCTGCCGATGCCAAAAGAGCAACCGCGAAACCGGCACCGCCGCTGGATTACTCATATCCGGCATGCCGGCCAACCAGAATTCGGCTTTCAAACCTTTCTCACGCAAAACTTGGGCCGCTTCAACAAATTCCTTGATGCCCTTATGCCAGAGCATCCTTGCAGCCAGCAGAACCACGGGAACTTCCGACTTGCAAACCGGTAAAGCCGGTTTAAAACGCTCCACCTCAACCCCGGAACCAAGAATCAGCACCGCCCTTTCCGGTCTTACTATTTTCCGGCTCAAAAAATGATCCCGGTCGTCCGGGTTTTCAAAAAGAAACCTGATCGCCGTATGGTTACCAGCCACACGATATGCCATCTCAATAATACTTTTAAGATATTTTTTGCGGCGACCTCCAGCAATAAAGACAAAACCTAAGCCGGTCACGGCATTGACGACCGCCGGAACCCCGGCCAGCCGGGCCGCCAGCGATCCGTAAATTATCGGTTTAATCGAAACCTGATGGACAATATCGGGCTTGAGCCGCCGGTAAAGAGTCACCAAATCGAAAAGACCAATCAGCTCCCGCACCGGATTACGACTGGCCCGACGCAGCTTTATAGAATAATGAATAAACCCCAAGGCTTCAATCTCAGCCACTTGAGGCCCCGGTGCCGTGGCCACCAGCACCATGAAACCGACCTCCTGCGCAGCTACAGCCAGGGCCTTACGGTGCATGAGGAAAAACCAATCATCGGTCACCAAAAAAAGGATGGTTGGCTTTTTTTGCTCGGCTGATTTTGATACTGAAGATCTCTCCGTTTTAGTGGGCAGTGGGCAGTGGGCAGTGGGCAGTACAACCCCATTACCCAAAAAATTACCAATCAAACGTTCCACACAGCCCCCCAGAACCTCTCCACTTCGACGAAAACCGGTTAACAGAAGACGTCGGATAAACTTGAGTAACGACCAACTGACGGCCCCGGCTAACAGCCCATGTGAAATCTGCTTTTTGCGCCAAACCGAAAATAGAGCACAAAGCTCACCTTTTTCCATGCGCCAGAGCGCAGCGCTCTGACCGGCTACTCCAAAAGCCGGTTTATGGATTACGGCCAAAGGTAAATCGAGAAAAACCGCCCGACCACCACACCCGACAAAACTGAGCCAGAGATAATAATCTTCACCATAACGCTGACCTTCGGGAAATCGTAAAGCAATATCGCGGCGCAACATCACGGTTGGAGTACGGAGGGAATTTGTATAGAGCAGGCCGGCCAAAGAACATTCCGAAACCCGAAAACACTTTGCCAGTCGAGATTCATGGATTTGCGAATCGCGACAAAGATGGCCCGAAAGACCGATCTCGGGATGACTCTCCATAAACCCAAACTGCAAAGCGATCTTATCGAGATGCCAGGTATCATCGGCATCGAGAAAAGCGATCCAGGGCCGGCTCGCCCGCTCCCAACCAAAATTACGAGCCGCAGCCGGCCCCCGATTCTTTTCCAAAGAGAAAACTTTAAGCCACTTCTCACCGTACTCTTTTATGAGAGAGTTCAAAACCTTCGGGGTATCGTCATCACTGCCGTCATCGACGATAATTACCTCATAGGGCTTGCGGCTCTGGGCCGCAACTGAAGCCAAAGCTCGACCAATCGTCAACACCGCCCGATAGCAAGGAATAACCACAGAAACCGGTGCACTCTCTTTTTTATTTAAGAGCTTCAACTCTAAACAAGAGACCAATTTCCCAGCCCCTAGAAATTCAACATTCATCTCTCATCTTTCATCACTCTCCAGCCACCCACTCCCAGGTCCGCTGCAAGCCCTCACTAAAACTGTATTGTGGTTGCCAACCAAGAACTTTACGGGCCCGGCTGCAATCAAGAAAGTTTACCAGACTATCACAAGAGCGACTCTCTTTATAGAGAACCGGCACCTTGCGGCCGCTGGCGTCTTCCAACAAGGCAATTAATTGATTAAGGCTGCAAGGGTGACCACCGCCAATGTTGAAAAGCTTTTCCGATGTTATGTTCTCGCTGGCCAAGAGAATGGCTTTAGCCAAATCGGCAATATAGAGATAATCCCGAGCAACGCTGCCGTCACCCCAGATTTCGATGACATCACCACTCTTGATACGACCCAAAAAAACCGCAACCGCCCCTTGAGCACCACTAATTTTCTGCCGTTCTCCATAAGGGTTAGCAATCCGCAAAACCGCATAGTCAAGACCATGCAGATGGTGAAATAATTTAAGATATTTTTCGGTGGTCAGCTTGATAATTCCATACGAAGAAAGAGGATCAGTCAAACTTTCTTCGCTAATCGGCAAAGCCGCTGCAGAGCCATAAACCTGGCCCCCGGAAGAAGCAAAAACTATCTTTTTGACACCTTTTTTTACGGCCCATTCAAGTAAGCTCACCGTACTTTTAAGGTTTGTCTCAATATCATAAAGGGGGTTTATATTGGAAGAAGCCGGCAAAACCGTACTCACCAGATGAATCACCAGATCGATCCCTTCAAGGGCTTGGGCCAAGGCTCCGTCGTGTTCCTCCACCTTAGTAAAATCGCCATAACAGAGCTCGACCAAGTCAAGAACGGTAGTCAGATTTTCCAAATCACAACCAGGCCGCTCAAAAACCCGCACCCGATGACCGGCGCCAAGCAGAACATCAACCACATGTGAACCAATAAAGCCAGCGCCCCCCAAAACCAGATAGTTCATTTTATTCCTATTAAATCTTCATAAAAAGATTTATATTCCTGATCGAGACCAGCCAGAGAAAAGTGCTCCAGCATTCGTTGCCGAGCCGCAGAGCCCATCTTCTGCCGCCGCTTATCATCTAACAGTTCCTGGATTGCCACAACGTAGGCTTGAAAATTTTCCGGCTCTGAAACCAGAAAACCGCAATCCGGGGTTACCAG
>CAYWGC010000099.1:0-4228 GCA_964457755.1 uncultured Thermodesulfobacteriota bacterium
AAATGGAGAGTATCGTTTATAAACCGGCCTGGGAGCTGGTTTCTCTCATCAAGAAAAAGGAGATTTCTCCTCTGGAATTGATAAGGGCAACCTTGGAACGTATTGATACGGTTAATCATGATTTAAATGCCTTTGTCGATCTCTGTCCAGAGAAAGCTCTGTCTAAAGCTCATGTTCTGACCGAAATAATCTCTTCTGGAAAAGATATCGGGCCCCTTGCCGGGATTCCATTGGGAGTAAAGGACCTTGAAAATGTTGCCGGAATGGTGACCAGTTATGGCTCGATACCGTTCAAAGATAATATGGCCTTTGAAGATTCGATCCAGGTAGCCCGGCTTAAGAAAGCGGGGGCTATTGTGGTGGGTAAAACCAATACACCAGAGTTTGGATTTACCGGTTTTACCAAAAATAGGCTTTATGGGATCACTCGCAATCCCTGGAACCTTGAAATGACCCCCGGGGGCTCAAGCGGTGGATCAGCGGCCGCTGTTGCGGCTGGATTGGTTCCGGTATGTACAGGGTCAGATGCTGGCGGCTCCATTCGCATTCCGGCCTCCTATTCGGGGTGCTTTGGGCTTAAAACATCTTTCGGCAGAATTCCGATAGGACCAATGTCTTATGTGAGTTACAGCTCCCTGTCCGTAATGGGTCCTCTCTGTCGAAACGTACGGGATGCGGCGCTCTATATGGATTGTACTGTCGGTGATCATCCGGCTGATCCTTTTTCGCTTCCAGCTCCGGGTAAATCCTACCTTGCAGAGATAGATAACCTTCCGAAGCGGCTCAAAATCGCTTTTAGTCCGAATTTGGGGTATGCGATTGTGCAAAAAGATGTGCTTGATTGTGTTGAAAAAGCCGTTCAGGCATTTGCGGAAATGGGACATCAAGTGGAGCTGTGGTCCGGCAACCTGCCCGATATGGGGGATGCATGGGCTGAACTGATATCTACGGACATATATGCGCAGTTACATGAGATTCTGGAACAAGAAAAAGATTCAATCGGAAGAACACTTGTTTCCGTCTTAAATAAGACCCGGAAGATGACGGTTGTCAGACTTACTACTATCCAACAGTTGCGGGCCGAACTAAACTCACACCTGGAAAAACTTTTTAATGAATTTGATCTTTTGCTTACCCCGACCATGCCGACTGAGGCATTTGCGGCCAGCGGACCGCCTCCTTCAGAGATTGACGGACAACCGGTTCCACTTTTGGGGGCCGTGGCTTTTACTTATCCGTTTAACTTTTCCGGACATCCGGCCGCTTCCGTTCCCGCCGGTTTTACTCCGAACCGGTTACCAGCAGGTTTGCAAATAGTTGCTCCCCGTTATCGGGATGACCTTGTTCTTCAAGCAGCTCGTGCTTATGAGAAAGCCAGACCATGGGATGATTTGAAGCCTAATTTTCAGTAAGTCACAAAAAGCCTGGCATTCATCCGGGCTTTATTATTGACTATCCCAATCACCTAATTGCCCTCTCAATTAAATTACCGACCCAAATTACCAATCAACTTAAAACGAAAAAACTGTTGACAAAACTCAACCATTATTACATTATAGTGTCCATGATAATGTAATGGGGAGGGACAGGGTCAAAAAGATTCTTCTTCTACATCGCTCAATTTTCGCAACAATACGAAGGTCGGAACCAGATCATTTATAAAAAGGAGAAGTTTGTTTCAGCCAGGACGCCTGCCCCTGATGAGGCTATCGCTAATCTGTGACAGAAGGAGCTCCCTTTGAAAAAGGTCATCAACATAACCACAGCTAAACACAACCTGCTCAAAATCATTACTGAGCTGAAAGAAGATATAATCATTACCAGAGATTACCAGCCTATAGCGACCCTGTCCCCGATCTCCCCAAACAGGGAGCAGAAAAAGCCGGCCCTGATCGTTTTGGGAGCAAAGCAGTGCGAATCCTCGGTAAGGATGCAGAGCATTAATAACATAAATAAATCAGCCAGACTATTCAGCAAAACAATCGTTGTCTACAGTCAGGAAACGGAATCATCTCTAGGTGATTTCAAGCATCAGAACCTAATGGTCATTGCAACCGAGAAGAAAGATCATCCGATTGTCACATCTCTGAAAGCCGGCATCGCCTGTCTCGATGAAAGCGACACCTTTTTCATGTTCACTTTTTTGAACAAACCCGTTAAGCCAGATATTTTCCGGCAGCTTACAGCGGCCATCAGTGAAGCCGCAATCAAGGGAAAAGGAATCATCATCCCGGTTGCGGCTGGAAAACCATCACATCCAATCATATTTTCTATGAATTACAAGAAAAATATTATTAAAATACGAAAGGAACTCGGCATTCCCCACATTATCAAGCGTCACCAGACAGATATTTTATACGTTGAAATAGAGGCATAACCAATGAAAAAAATTTTCACCTTATTACTGGCAGTGTTGACTTTTTACGCCTGCTCCCAAGAGGTAAACGAGAAGAGTCTGCTCATCATGTGCGGTTCTGCCAACAAATACCACTAATTTTACCGGCACGGGATATGTTGAACAAGACGACGTCGGAGCGAGCAACATCGAAAGCATTCCTATTGTGCCAACTTAAAAAACATATGCTTTACAATGATAAATTGAGTGCCATATAAAACAGACGAAAATCATTATTATGTCACAGCCGGGTAAATATCAGTTCGATATAAGATTAATATTAATCGGTTTTTTTATAGCTCTGCTCAGTACAGGTATTGGCATAGGTGGAGGATCACTGCTAGTTCCCATATTCATGTCGGTATTCAGTTTTGATTTCAAAAAGGCCGCAACTACCTCGTTGGCAACTATTATACCTATCAGTTTCATAGGATCAGTCAGTCATTTTATTTTTCTCCCCGAAAACCCACATCTGCAATACTATTTTATATTTATTCCGGCGTGTGTGCTTGGGTCAATATTGGGAGGGAGAATAGTTCAAAAGCGTCAGAATAGGTGGCTAAAACTCACATTTTCATTATTCTTATTTGTTATCAGTCTGAAAATTCTTAAAATATTTGACTTCCCTTCTCTAATTTATAGCGGACTGCACGGCAGTTTATTTTCAAATGAATCATTATTCATTATTACAATTGGGATTCTTGTCGGAATTCTTGCAGTACTTTTAGGCATTGGTTGCGGATTACTTATTGTACCATTTTTTGTGGTTGTTATAAAACTTGACATACACGAAGCCATAACATTATCTCTTACTGCCATGTTTTTTCTGTCGATTTCGGCAACCATAGTTCACAAAAAATTGAACTCATTGGATATCTCCCTGTTAAAAAAATTATTCTTTCCGGCTTTGACAGGGGCAATTATTGGGGTAATAATATCAAGCCACTTACCCTCTCCCATACTCAAAAAAATATTTGCCATGTTTTTATTAATTATCGTTGGTAACAATATTGTCCATGGATTAGATATGCATCATAAGCTGATATTATCAGCTAGAAATTGCATGGAAGGAATTAGGCGAACATTATGAATTTGTATGAAGAATTAAGGGAAGCTCTAAATAACGAAATAGAAAAACACCATCTTTCAGGAAAAAATATAAGCGTAAAATGTAAAGCACTTTCTGCTAAGGAGGCAATAGGAACACCGGAACACGATGATTACCCGATAATAAAGGGCAAGGAAGTTATGGTGGAGGCTGTTTTTGAAGGGGCAAAAGGACAGGCTTTTGCGGACGATTTTGAAAACGCGGATTATCTTGTCGATGATCTTTTAAAAATCAGCCTGGACTCAAATAAGAGAAGAGCCAGTTTTATATCCGGATTGAATGCGGTTTTCAGATATCTTGGTCTCTGTGACAAAACAATTCACTGTAAAGATTCCGAACCAACGTTATGCGCAAATAATTTGCCCGAATTTATCGGCTCTCGGAATAACGTTCTTCTTGTCGGCTATCAGCCGAGATTTCTTGAAATGCTTACATCACAATATAATGTTCGGGTTATTGATCTGGATCGGGATAATATCGGATCAAAGATTTCCGGAGTCGTCATAGAACCACCGGAGATGACTCCGGACGCCATGAAATGGAGTGATTTAATATTTGCCACCGGCTCGACCATTGTAAATGGGACAATTATTGATTTTATTAACCAAGATAAACCCGCAATTTTTTTTGGGGTTACCATCTCAGCAGCAGCAAACATATTGAATTTAAAAACATATTGTCACTGTGGGCACTAGAAATCAGGGCTTAATTGGGGTCGAGGTAAG
>CAYWGC010000100.1:0-4178 GCA_964457755.1 uncultured Thermodesulfobacteriota bacterium
GGTTGACGATCTCTGTTTGACTTTGGATGAGTTTGCTGCCAACGATCCATTTTACGAGGGCTTTGATGTCAGCACATACTTCCGGCAGACCCTAGTCGCTCTGACCATGTTTTAATACCCACCATAAAGCTATAAAACTAATAACGACAAACTTTACTTCGCTCTCATAAATGGGGTCACACCCCGAGAGTGCTTCCTCGCTACGCTCGCGGCGAAGCCTAAGGTGCTGCGCACCTTTTACCAGCAATGACCCCAACCCTGACAGTTTGTAAGCGGTACTTGGATATTTATGACTAAAATCTCTGTAATTGGCGGTGGACTGGCGGGTTGTGAAGCCGCCTGGCAGCTGGCTCAAAGGGAAATTCCAGTAACTTTATACGAGATGAAACCGCAACGTTTTTCGCCGGCGCACTCAAATCCCGACTTAGCCGAACTGGTCTGCTCTAACTCACTCCGCGCCGACCGGCCGACTAATGCCGCCGGGCTCTTAAAGGAGGAGATGCGGGCTTTAGATTCGCTGATTATGGCAGCCGCGGAGACAACCAAGGTTGCAGCCGGCAATGCTTTAGCCGTCGACCGCCACGCCTTTGCCCGCAAAATCACCGAAAAGATCGAAACCCACCCCTTAATTACAATAATCCGCCAGGAGATAACGGAACTGCCCGAAGAAGGCATGGTTATTATCGCCAGTGGACCTTTAACTTCAGAAGCCTTGACCTCAGCCCTTGAACCTTTAGTTGGTGAGAGCCTCTATTTCTACGATGCCACGGCCCCGATTGTGGCCGCCGACAGCATCGATTACAGTATAGCTTTTCGGGCTAATCGTTATGCCGAAGAGGGGGAGATGGCAGATTATCTAAACTGCCCCTTAGATAAAGAGCAATACCTGAAACTTATTCAAACAATCGGGAAAGGGGATCTCGTCAGGGGTCGCAATTTTGAAGATGAGAAGGTCTTCGAGGGTTGCATGCCGATCGAAGCAATGGTCGCCCGCGGGCCTCAGACTCTGGCTTTTGGACCTTTGAAACCGAAAGGTTTAAAAGACCCCAAAACCGGCCGCGAAGCCTACGCTACAGTTCAGTTGCGCAGTGAGAACCAGGAACAAACCATGTTTAACCTGGTCGGTTTTCAAACCCGCTTAACTTTTCCCTGGCAGGAGAAGATCATTCGCCTGATCCCGGGCCTGGAAAAGGCCGAGATTTTACGTTTCGGAACCATGCACCGCAACACCTTTGTTGATGCACCAAGGGTTCTAAATAAATTTTTTCAGCACCAGAAAGAGAGCCGCATCTTTTTTGCCGGCCAGATCAGCGGGGTCGAGGGCTACCCCGAATCGACCGCCTCGGGCTTGATCGTCGCTCTCCAGGTTGCAGCTCTGGTCAATGAACAAAAACTTTTCACATTTCCTGAAACCACCGCTTTGGGAGCCTTAAGCACTCATATCAGCAATGCTCACAGTAAAAACTTCCAGCCCATGAATATCAATTTCGGTCTCCTGCCCCCCTTAGAAGGCAAAAAACGCCGCAAAAGAGAACGTATCGAGGCCTACGTCGAACGCGCCCGTCGTGATCTTAAAACGGCCCGGCAAAGCCTCCCTATCGAATAAAAGTGGCCTTATGTTTGTTCCTAAATAGTTTAGGGGCGGAAAAGATTAGACCCGCTGCTGTTCCAATAATTCCAATAAGCCCACAAGTTCTTCCTCGGTTTTGAAATCGAGTTCAACCCGGCCACGACCGCCAGCCAGACGACGAATTCTAGTAGCAGTTGCATAGGTATCCTGGAGACGTTGGGAGATTGTGTGATCTGCTCTGGCCTGTAACTCTTGCTGCTCTTTCTGCTCTAATGATTCTCCAACAGGGGAGGGTAAATCCTTCTCTTTTTTTAGTTTCCGAACCAATTTTTCGAGTTCACGCACAGAAAGTTTTTTTGTTAAAATCTCATTTAAAGCTTTAGTTTGCAGAACGCCCTCGGGCAGCGCTAAAAGGGCGCGACCATGACCCATGCTAAGTTGTTCCTCGGCCAGGCAATGCTGTACTTTTTCGGGCAGATTAAGAAGACGCAACATATTGCTGACTGTGGTTCTGTTTTTTCCCAGAAACTTGGCGATCTCGGCGTGGGTCAGGGAAAATTCCTGGGTCAAACGATAATAGCCTTGGGCCTCTTCAAGAGGGTTTAAATCTTCGCGCTGCAGGTTTTCTATCAACGAAACTTGAACCGCCTGACCGTCATCCAAGGCCATAACAATCACCGGCACTTCAGTCAAGCCGACTTTGCCGGCAGCCCGCCAGCGGCGTTCTCCGGCAATCAAAGTAAAATGTCCACTCTTTTCGGCCGGCCTGACCAAAAGCGGCTGAATTATCCCATGCTCTTTTATCGACTGGGCCAACTCTTCCAGGTTTTCATCAACAAATCTTTGCCGCGGCTGTTTTGAGTCAGGCTCAATCCGATCAAGTTGACATTGCCGGAGTTGACCTTTTTCCGGAATCGGGGTTCCCGGCGCATCCGGGAGTAAAGCCCCCAGGCCCCGCCCTAAACCATGTTTCAGCAGAGCCTTTTTCTTGGTCGGAATATCCATTAAATCTCCTTCTTAAGTCGACAGCACGGCAAACAGAAATGATCTTCTATTATTGGCGACTGATAAATTCTTCAGCCAGGCGAAAGTAGGCTTGTGCCCCTTTGGAAGTAACATCGTAGAGGGCAATCGGCAGACCATGACTGGGCGACTCACTTAAACGGACATTACGCGGAATCACGGTCTCATAGACAAGTTCAGCAAAATGGCGGCGCGCCTCTTCCTCAACCTGCTGGGCCAGGGTGGTACGTATGTCGACCATGGTCAAAAGGATGCCCTCTAAGCTAAGCTTGGGATTAAGACCGTTTTTGACCCTCTCAATGGTATTTATAAGCTGGCCTAAGCCCTCCAGGGCATAATATTCACTTTGTAAGGGGATCAGCACCGAAGTCGCGGCGGTCAGAGCATTAATTGTCAAAAGGCCGAGTGAAGGGGAGCAGTCGATGATAATATAGCGATAGTCTGAAGCTAAGAGCGCAAGTTGACGGGAGAGAAAAAATTCGCGCTCTTCGCAACTTAAAAGTTCAACTTCGGCCCCGATCAGATCCGGGGTCGCTGGCAGGAGTGATAAAAAATCGAGCGTTGTCGACACAATTGCACTGCTTGCCTGACAATCTCCAAGAAGCCAGCGATAAACGTCGCAATCTTGATTTGCAACACAACCGACGCCACTACTGGCGTTAGCCTGGGGATCAAAGTCAATCAATAAAGTTTTCTGTTCTGCGATCGCAAGAGATGCGGCCAGGTTAACCGCGGTCGTGGTTTTTCCGACCCCGCCTTTCTGGTTGGCGATGGTAATTATCTTAGCCGAGTTCACCTTCATCTTGACCTTTTTTACTTATGATTCCGATATAGAGATCGGGGGCTCGACCTTTAAATTTGGTTTTTTCAAGCTTCTCGAGAAAGAGATCGGGCCACTTTTCAAGCTCTTTTAAAATTTCCTGACGATCAGGATGGGCATCGCTAAAAATCAGACGACCATGAGCGGCGAGCAGGATTGCAGCAACCGGAACAACCTCGCGCAAGACCGTTACGGCCCGGGTTATAAGCACCGGGAAAGAGCGTTCAAAAGCCGTTCTAGCATTTTCATAACTTAAATGCAAATGGATGATTTCAACATTTTTCAAACCCAGTTGCTGGATGATATAGGTCAAAAATATGGTTTTTTTGCGGCGTGCATCAACCAGTACAAACTTGGTCTGGGGTAACATGATCGCCAGAGGCAGGCCCGGAAATCCGGGTCCACTCCCCAGATCAAGAACCTCATCCAGATCCTCAAGGGGGGCCAGATAATTTAAAGAATCAAGAAAATGTTTGCGCACAACCGCGACGGATTCGGTAATTGTGGTCAAACTATAGGTCTTGTTCCAACGCTTTAATTCGCAAAGATAGATAGAAAACTGTTCAATTTGCCGGGCTGTCAGTTCGAGTCCCAGCAAATGGGCTCCTGTTATAAGTTCCTCTTGCCACATAACTTAGTCTGCAGTGGGCAGTAGACAGTGGGCAGTCAACCCAAATCCATGGTGCCACTAAACGGCCCCCTTTATAAAGATTTATTTACCAACACAGAACTGTGAAAAGACAATATCGAGAAGCCCTTCGCTAG
>CAYWGC010000101.1:0-3959 GCA_964457755.1 uncultured Thermodesulfobacteriota bacterium
AACAAAAGTTTAAAGACCGACATTCACCGCCAAAAAGCGGCGATGAATGCGGCTTAAACAGGCGTTATGCTGACCCAAAATAAACAACTATGAACCAAGACTGGATTCTACAAAGAAAAGAAACACGCCGAACCTTCTCGAATGCGACATGGGTTCCCTTGAGAGCATCTATCAATGATGAGAAAGGTGAAGTTAGAAATATTGGCTACTTCAGTGAATATTTTGGATGCGGTTCTGCTGCCTTTCCTCCTGAGCATCGGGAAACCGCTGAAAAACTCAGCTGGAGTAATATTGGAATCGGTCACAGTGCACAGCCTTATGCTTACGAGGATGGATACTACTCATCCATAGAGCAGTATCAATACAACGACAAAGAACCAATCGGAATTCACCTCGTGTTCGAACATCCCCAACCGGTTGTTGGTGGAAGTCAGTGGATATTAAACCCTGATTTAGTTGTTGCGCTTCGCCTAATAAAAGAAGGAACAACTTGGGTAAGGCCAGAAGAGAATTTCGTTGTAGTGGCAAGGGAGGTCATTGATGAAAACGGCGGGCAGCGCCTGATCGAGATTAAGCGAGAGTTTCTTCTCGATTATTTGGCGGCAAGAAACCTATCACTACGACTCTCTTACTACCGCCAAAGAGTTGAAAATGTCGTTACACTTAAAAGTAGTGAGTATGCAAATTTGGAAAATCATCAAGAACAACGGGACGGCGGGAGATTTGAACTATTAATTCGTAGTTTAGATGATGTTTTTGGGGGAAGTTGGGCTTTATTCCGGACTTGGCGCACTGATGTTGATGAGGATGAAGACGCTCCGGTAATGGGACCTGAAAGCGATGATAATACTGACTATGAAAACTCGCAGGGCCATCGTAGTGGTTATGAAGGTACAAGAGTAGAGGGTGAGTTCTGGCGTGATGAATGGATAGAACATCAAGGACAAAGCAGGCGAGTCAGAGGAGACGCAGATACCAATCTACCCCAATTTATAGTGGAGACTGATGGGACACGTATGGCATCTAGCGATCTAAATAATGAAGATATTGGCAGATGGCTGTGGTTTCGTTCAAGTATAGTAAATGAACTTCTCGCTCTTCGCGGCTTTTCCCTTAAATGGTATACTGCAGAAACGGGTGGAATTCAAACTACATCCGGGTATTCAACCCATTTCGGAATCAACCCTTCGGATTTAATCACAATCTACGCCTATGATGTTGCTCGCCTTGCAGCATGGGAGCAGCATATTTGGTTGGCCCATAACGTTGTACCTGATGGTAAGGTTTCAATTGAGCTACTTGCCTCACAAGTGAAAGCTCAACCAGCATCAACTCATGCAGTTGAAGAGCTTCTCTTCAAGGTTATGGACATGCTTGAGGGCAGATTTCATGGAGAGTTCAATGTTTCTCTTTTCTCTCATGCAATAGATTACCAAGCAGCTATAAAGCAAATATCCCGTTTCGCAAGCAAGGATCAAGCATCATTGTTGAGATTGGCTAAAGAACTCGTTCGTGTTTTTTCTGATCGACTTAATGTAGGTGAACTCCGCAAACTTTCAACGCATCCCAATAAGGAAAAGCTTGGTTCGAATAAGATTCTTGAGGATGTACTGGCCCAGAAAGTAGAGGCTGATAAAGCTCGTCGTGTTTTCGGCCCAATTGTTGGCGCATATGACATGCGAGTAGGTGATGCACACCCAACTAGCTCAAAGATTGGCGATGCATTAAAACTCGCTGGGATCGACGAAAGTAAGTCATTTATGAGACAGGGCGAACAACTGATTTCAAATTTTGGTCAATCTATTTGGTGGATAGACAAATTGCTTTTCAAAAAATCGGAAGAAACAGATGAATAAGCAATACGCAGCATAACAAAAGTTTCAACCCGACGTTTATCTCCGCTGCGCTCCGACAAACGCGGGTTAAACTCGCGTTCGGCGGTTAAACTTTTGGAAGGTAAATGCATTGGGTTTTAAATTTATATTCGATTCGATCATATTTTGGTCATCATTGGTTTAATCGTAGTTAAGGATTTACGATGAAGGTGGAAGAGGTTTATTCGGGTGTGGAGAAGGTGATGTATCGTATTTGTTGATGTGTATGCAGTTCATATTTACATCGGTATTATAGCTAGGCAAGAATCTTCTAGAACAAAGTCAAGTTGTATTGTTGAATGGTTAATTAATTGGTTTTTGAATTTTATTTTATCATTGGATTCAATGATATAGAACTGATAGTAAGTCGTCGAATTATTCTCGCTTTGATATAACCTGCCTGGGATTTTAAAACCGTTTGGTAATATGTATGTAACGTCAACCGATATACCTAAAGGGCAATATTTCCGTTTATCTAAATCTGAGTCAAATTTTTTAGGAACAGTGATTCGCCCAGTTTCAATTGTTCTTCCCACTCGTTTGTTAAATTTTAAGTGCATTTAAAACTCCTGTAAAATAATGATTAAAATAAATTGGATGTAAGAATGGCGGTCGTCTCACCATTGTTGAATGCTAAACCTGGTGGTAGCAGGTGATAACAGTGTCATCGGTCGGGTTGCATATAATCGTTTTGTTTTTTAATTTATCTAATAACTGAACCCCTTGTTTTAGGACTACTTCGAGTTCCATGAGGCTTTTTTTTGTGAACTGATATGAGATAGCCTCGCCCGGCACTCTCCTTATTTGGCCAAAAGCCATTATCAATTTGACCTGCTGGGAGCTAATGCCACGTTGTTGTGCTCGTTTTATCGCATGTTTGGATAGTTTCATGACTTTTCCTCCTTTAATTCTAATTCGAGTGATTCGATAAAACTTTTTTTGTCAGTGATTTTCATGCAATCAATTATGGTTTCTTGCAGTGGGCTAAAACAATCTGATAGGTGTATTTCGGAATAAGCTAAATTGCCCATGAAATTCTCAAGAGGATTATCTTCTGGTATATATGCTTCGATTTCTAATGATGGGATGTGTTGATCAGTTAAAAGCTTAGCGATTTGATCATACGATTTATAGAAATCTTCATTAAGTTGGGCCATTATTTTTTCTATTTCTTGGTAGATAAGCAGATTTTTTTTAGAATTTTTAAATATGTTTAATAAAGTAGCAGCCGTATAACCATTGATCAGCGAATTGAAGGTTTTATTTTTAGGCATTCCACAGAATGATGCGAAATCATCTAAAACCCTTTTTGCTGTTTTAGAAATCACAAATGTTTTCTGCTTGCTAGTATCGTTGACTGATTTCGATTTGACTACGTATTTGCCTATTGTCAAAGTCTTTGAATTGAAGTCCTGTGAATCTACTGCCGCCGACAAGACATTGTTGAAAAATATTTTAAAATTAGGGTCTGGATCTGAAAAGGGGTCAGTTATAGAGTTGGGTCCTGGTGATAAATAATCACTAATTGTCCTCATGCTTTGTTCAGACACTTTTACTGTGATTCTTACCGACGAATTATCATTTTTTGATAAAAGAGTTTGTAGACGCTTTTTTGTGAAAAGCTTGTCTTTGTTCATCGTTACCTCCGTTTATTTATGTTCCATGCTTTTATATATAGTTCATTACTTTTAATATGTCAACAGTAAAAAAGTAAGTTTATGAAAAATAGTAAAAATTTAGTTATAAATAAGGTGGTAACGTATTGTTAAGGATTGATGTCGTGCTAGATGATTATAGGTATTTTAATTTTTTTTTACCGGAGTGATTACAGGACAATAAGAAAGCAATGGGGTCATCTCGATTGCTTTGGTCAATGTGTTTATTTTGAGAAACAAAAAGGGGCCTTATCTTTTTAATTACTCCTTCCACGACAAATTAATCGGCAAGAAATCGCCGAACAAAAACATACACTTGACCGGGAACCGTCGCCTGTAGTTTGCTCGAACATCCCGGCCCGTCAAGTGATGTCGGTCGTTCGGCGGTGTAGAGCTGAAAACGGGTTTACCCTCTGTTTTCATTCCGTTT
>CAYWGC010000102.1:0-1867 GCA_964457755.1 uncultured Thermodesulfobacteriota bacterium
TTTGACGGTTCGCTATTTTACATACATACCGTAAAAATGCTAATATTTCTTCCTTAGTACTAGTTCCTGCTAAATGTTCTTTTCGAGTTAAAACATCTTGATATTCAATATATAGAGGTACGGAAAGTGAAATTTGGAATTTACTGGATGGAAGTCTTGAAACAAGGGAATAGGCCACCCCCATATCTGATCTTAACGCTGAAACAAAAATATTTGTATCAATAATCACACTATACATGGTTCTATATATACCACCATTTAATCATATTGGCAAATTATTTCATTCACTTCACCCGCCAAGCCCACGTTTGTCAGGCTTGACCCAAGATCACAAGATCCATCAAGATCCACCTTTGTCCGTGTGCGCTGCGTGGATTGCGACCATAGGAAGTGCCCTTCTGGTATGGCCATAATATACACCAACTTAATCCGACCCGGTTTCACCATATTTAATTTTACTCCATTTAACCTCTCCGCCTTTGTCCGTACGGGCGTATTTTACACCTTAATCAAAAATAGAGATGTTTTTTTTTGACTTCAGTCTAAAATAGAGATATATAAAAGGGTATGAAGAGAAGATATTTACAGGATCAAATCAAAAAAGATTTGAAAAACAAGATGGTTTTCATCAGTGGTCCCAGGCAGGTGGGAAAAACAACCCTTGCCAAGACCCTGATCACTAATGACAACTCCTACCTTAACTGGGATATCCCCTCCCACCGGGAATCAATTCTCAAAAGAGAACTACCACTGACAGATTTGTGGTGTTTTGATGAGATCCATAAATACACCTCATGGAGAGACTATATAAAAGGTGTATACGACGAGTTCCACAGTAATCATCAAATCATAATTACCGGAAGTGCGAGACTGGACATGCTGCGTAAGTCCGGAGACTCACTCCAGGGCAGATATCACCACCTGCGCCTGCACCCCTTCTCCGTAAAAGAGTTACAAATCACCGAGGAAAATGATTTACTGGAGTTATTGCAACTCGGCGGTTTTCCCGAGCCCTATTTTTCAAGGTCAAAGACTGAAGCAAAAAGATGGTCGGTTAACTACAGATCTTTGTTAGTCAACCAGGAGAGTCCCGCAATTGAGACAATTTCAGATCTTTCCAAACTGGAATTGCTCTCCTTACGCCTCCCGGAACTTGTGGGTTCTCCCCTGTCATTAAATGCACTACGAGAAGATTTACAGGTCGCTCACAAGACGATCAGTCGCTGGCTCAATATTTTTGAAAATATTTACATGATTTACCGTGTCCCTCCTTTTGGATCACCTCTGATCAGAGCGGTAAAAAAAGAGCAAAAACATTATCATTTTGACTGGAGCCTGATTCCAGACAGACCCGCAAGATTTGAAAATATGATCGCATCTCACCTGCTTAAGTGGGTTCATTATCAAAGGGATGTTTTCGGCGAACAAATGGAGCTTAGATACTTCAGAGATACGGACAAAAGAGAGGTCGATTTCTGCCTAACCAGAAACCATGAGGCGCAAATATTTATTGAATGTAAATGGTCGGATAATGCCACCAGCCCCCACCTGCATTATCTGCAAAAAAAATTCCCCAAAGCAAAATACTACCAGATATCCGCCACCGGGAAAAAAACATTTATCAACAAACAAAACATCATCCATATGCCGGCAGTCAAATTTCTACAACAATTTGTCTGAACTCAGGATTGTGTCCCCGGGTTTTCCCGGTCGCCTCTGTCCGTGCGCGTCTGCGTGGGTTGCGACCATAGAAAGTGCCATTGTGGTTTGGCCAAAACATGCACCAACTTGATCCGATACGGCTTCGCAATATTTAATTTTACTCTGACCCCCCAATTAATTTAACAATTAACCCCTCAAAGCACCC
>CAYWGC010000102.1:1967-3687 GCA_964457755.1 uncultured Thermodesulfobacteriota bacterium
CCGTCAGGCCTGACCCCATAGCCATCCCCGACAGCCTGCTCCATAGCAGCAAGTTCCTCAACCGTCAGAAAATCAAAATGAGCGGACTTTTTTCTGGCCGAAAGTTTTCCCTTGTTCTGGAGACACAGCTGAACAAACAGATCAATGAGGCGGTCAGGCATATCGACAATATCTTGAATCGCCTTTTTGGTATTGTCATAGTTGACCAGGAAACTGAGTTCTTCAACAAGTTCCTCCACAATGGTCTTGCTTACAAACTCATACAGCATTTCAGCCTGAACCGTCATATCCATATATTGATACCAGCAAGCCGTCTCGTTTTCAACGATCATTTGTCCAAGCTCATCCAGGCGGTAATCAATAAGCTGAAGTAAAGGTCGGGAGAAGGCTTCCAGAGATGCATCATAAGCCGCCGGATTCTTGAGCATGACCGCCGACACCGGGAACATAAGCCCACGCGGTACCATTCCCTGTAGCGAGAGGATATTGTGTATCAGAAATCGGTGAATACGTCCGTTTCCGTCTTCAAAAGGGTGCAGAAAAACAAAACCGTATGCAATTGCTGCCGCATGGATAACCGGAGAGACTTTGCCCTCTTGCATCCGTTTATGAGAAGCAATAAGGCCATTCATAAGAGCCTGCAAATCCTCAGACTGCGGACAGATAAAATGGATAACCTCATTTTGATAGGAGACGGTTTGCCCGACATAGTTCTGACTGACACGGTAATCGCTCTCTTTGAATCGAGGATCAATAATCCGGTTCTGAAGTTCTAGTAGCCGTCCCTTTTCACAGAAGTCCTCTTTCTCTGCAAGTTGCAGTGAGCTTATGAATCTTTCAGATCGTGAGGCATTGGGCTTTATGTGCTCAATTTCAAAGGACGATTTTGTCTCTTTATTATAGAGGTAGCTCAGCGCCCGGCGCAGTATCTCCGGAGAATACGAGGTGGCGATATCCTCACATTTTTTCCGAAGATCAGCCGAATCCATGCGGGCAAGCTTCTCGGTTTTCCTGATGATCGGACAGAAATCTTTACTACCGAGAAGATTATTGACTATGCGGTGCCGCTGGGATTTATCACCTCCCGCAACGGTGTAATATTCCCCAGCCTCCAGCGCAGCAACATAGTTACCCGAAGTAATGTCAGCAACAGGCAGTTTTCTGCCGGTCAAAAACTCATAGAAAAACCAGATCCTTCGAGAATACTTTCCGGTTGGTTTGGATTTGATGTAGTCAGCAAGCTCCACTTGGGAAACATGTTCAAATATCTGCTTTAACAACCCCAGATTTATACCGTCATATTTCAGGGCAAACGCTAGATGGTCGCCAACTTTTTCCCCAGGCCAATACCTTACCGGATACACATCTGCAGTTGTCCCCTCCAGAACTTTAGAGCGATGAGTGCCAGTAGATGACACAGATGAAGTATGCCAGTGGGGGAACCCCTCGAGCCCATATCTTTCCAGCAAATAGACGTAACCAGCCGAACGAATCTCCAAAATGCTTATCCCCTTGGAACGGACCCGTAAAATTATTATAATTCTGGCAATATAGTTATATTCAAGCTATACGTCAATAAAACAATTACAAAAACTTTCATCCTGCTATAATAATTAAACAAAAAATCAATATAGCCCCAAGCGGCTAAAACTGTTATTATCATGGCGAAACGCTTACACACTTCACCCGCCAAGCACCCGCTTGTCAGACCTGACCCCAG
>CAYWGC010000103.1:0-3574 GCA_964457755.1 uncultured Thermodesulfobacteriota bacterium
CTTCGTCTTTAAAAGAGTCGCTTTTGCACGCCAGCGACGCAGCTTTTCCTTTAAAGAAGATGGAAGAAAGATGCGCAATAACTCTCGTAACTGATAGACAACTTGATGTCCATGACGTAATTCGGAAAGAATCGTGAACAAACGAAAGCGCTTGGCATTAATAACCGCCTCATATTGCTGGCGATACCATTCTCGATTCTGCCATATTTGATGCTGGAACTGCTCCATACGGGCAAGCTCCTGGTCGCGTTGCCGCATCTGCTGCAAAAAACCCAAGTTCTGCTCTTGTAGTGTTTTACTCAGCTTTTCCAGAGACCCCATCTGCTCTAAGTAAAAACGCTGCGCCTCCTGCAGGGTCCCAATATACTGATGCTGATCTTTTGCCTGGAGTGAAAGTTTTTCAACAAAGTCCTGCTCCTCCAAACGCCGACGCCCACTGCTAAGCAAAACCTCAAACTCTTTTGGGGATATATCTTTAACCCCTTGAAAGCCATTCTGATGCCGGTAAAAATAAAAAACTGAAAAGAGCAGGGTTTCCAAATGCAAACGATAATATTTTGCCAACAACTCGACCAAAGTCGAAAAACCCCATTGCCGAACAAGTCGCCCATCCGCCAAGGCCGCGGCCAGAACCAATGAAACTTCGAGCAAAAAGTCGGCCCCCTTTTCGAGCTCCCTCTCCTTCAAGGTATTTCCGGCATGCTGACGGTAAGCGAGCAACTCCGCTTCGCAATAACAAGCCTCGTATCGAGACAAAGCCCGCACCAGAAAGTCGAGATCATTAACATAGCGCAGATCACGAAAATGACCGATCGCAAAAAGCAAGCGCCGCCGAAAAAAGAAATTTGACGAAGTACAGAGAAAATTGTCTCGCAACAGGCTTAAAAGCAGGTCTCCATCTTTATGATAGTCGGCTTGCGCATCATGTCGCCAGCTACATTCGGAGCGCTCCGGTGCCAGCACAACTCCTTTTTCATCAATCAAACGCACCCCGGAAAAGGCCATCATGCATTCAGGACGGGTTTCAAGAGAGTCAACCATTACAGCCAGACGCTCAGTCATAAAGAGATCATTAGAATTCAAAATGGCAATATATTTGCCCTGGCTGAAACTCAACCCACGATTAATAGCGGCAGCAGTACCCCGATTTTCCTGGACAATGAGCCGCAAACGAGAATCCTTAAATAAAGAGATCGCTTGCACAGTTTGATCTTGCGACCCATCATCAACGACAATTACCTCAAAATCAGCCATTGACTGATCAAAGACGCTGTCTAAAGTCTCAACAATCCAGCATTCATGGTTGTAGGCCGGGATGATGACACTGACCAACGGTGTTGGGGCTCTATTTGAGGCCGACCTGCGATTGGAGTTTTCCGCTGATTTATTCATCTACCATTTTTTTGAGCCAAAAAGAGACCCCCTCTTTGCCTATCCCTTGCAAGCCGGGTGCGTCCCAAAGCTTTCGGAAATGGTCGAGGAGCTCTGTACACCATGAGATATAGACATTGGGCAGAATAATCTCAAAATTCTTCTGAGCATAAAGCAGTAAACCTCCCAGAACATACTGCTCCGAATACATGCGCTTGGCCCACTCATCCGGATAGTCAAAAGGCCAGAATATATCATGCAGATGAATATAGACATTGCGTTTAAGACGGGGGAGAATATCAAAAAAAAATACCTCCGTATCAGAATTCTGCAAAACCCGATGCGAGCCGTCGAAAAAAAGTATATCATTGTCCGATAAGTTATCAAAAACCGAGAGATCGCACTCTTCCAGGGGTTTACGAACAACCTCATCACAAAGCTCATCAATCTCGGCTCGCGGTAACGGATCAATTGAGACAATGCGGGTCGACGGACTATTCAGAGCCTTAGCTTTGGCGGCAATTCTCGTCGAATGTCCAGAGCCAATTTCAAAATAGGTACGAGGTTTGAGGGTTGAAATAAGCCCGAAAAGAGAGATTGCATCAAAAGCCGGGAAAAAACCGTTATTCCAAACCGGCTCTTTTGACGAAGTCGAAGAAGAAGAAGAAGAAGAGAGAGGAATTGTCAAAAACTGATCCATAAAAGAGGTAAACTCTTTTATCAGTTTTTCATAACCCTCTGACTGGGCCGCCAAAATGGACTCCATCCGAGCATGTCGAGGTACTATTCCACCATAACGTCGACACATATTATGCTGATAATAATCCTCAATTTCAACCCGATTGTTTTTTCCCATACCCTGCTCCTGATTTCTGATCGTAACAATATTGGCAATTTTATATTTTATACCAGGAGATCACTCATAGTCACCCGTTGCGGTCGGTAGTACTGCTGCAAATAGTTGTAAAAAGGCTCTACGTCATGCTCTGGATGATACTCTTCTGGATAATAAACAAAAAGGTTGTCCAATTTATTAAAAGTAAAAAATTCACACCAGCGACGATCCAGGGTCAACAAGACTAACTCTGAAGAGTTTCCAGCCCACTCCAAAATATCTTTTAAAACGGCTGGCGTAACCCCTTTGTCATTGTAAAAATCGAGCAAAAAAAAATTCTCCCCGACTCGATTACCCACCCCTAAATTAACCAAGTAACGGTTAACCCTGTAAGGCTGACGCGCCAATTCCAAAAGCCTCTTTCCATGAACTTTAATAGTTTTTCTATGCAAATTTCCAATTTTGGCTTTCAGGAGTTTATGTTTTTTAATCGCATGGAAATTGCGTGCCCCCGGTTTCACATAATAATTATAAAGAGGCTCTCTGATCACGCGCCCAACATAACCATGAACCACCAGATTGACACATAACTCCCAATCTTCATAACCACCGGCCATTACCGGGTTATAGCCACCCACCTGAGCAAAAGCTGTTTTTCTAAAAACCGCGTAACCCATCCGGTTCTCCTCCAGTGCAGACGCTGGAAAACTATCTCTGGTTTCCCAGATAAATCCATCAGCTCCAGTCGAACAGGTCCAAGTATAAGTAAAGAAATGCTCAGGTGAATTTTCAAGAAAGAGAAGACATTTTTCGAGAAACGTCTTCTCAATCGTATCATCAGCATCGAGCGGGAAAATATATTTTCCATGCGCTTGAGCAATGGCAAGATTACGCGCCGCAATAACTCCCTGATTGGGCTGTTGCATAACCTTAAATTTTGGAGATTGCAGTTTTTTCAGTTTATCAATCCGAGCCACAGTTTCGGGATCGGACGAACCGTCATCAATAAGAATTATTTCAAAATTCTGCCATGACTGAACCTCTAAACAGCCAAGTACCTGATCAAGATAAGCACCATAATTATAACAGGTGACAATCACGCTAACCAAGGGCCCCGACCACGGCCGCTGGTTGACCTCCATCGGTTTAACCAACTGTTTGTAGAGCTTGGTCAACCAAGCTGCCGACAACTCTGAAATCCGGGCTAACTTTCGTTGCAGCTTATCATTATAGAAGGCGGGATCCTTAGGGTACTTTTTAAACCTGGAAGGTATCGACAACAGAGCAAGCTGGCAAAGGTGATACCATAGTTTTCGCAATTTGCAAAGCGGCGTCAGGTAAAGCCCTAAAAGATAGGTTCGGGACTGC
>CAYWGC010000104.1:0-3216 GCA_964457755.1 uncultured Thermodesulfobacteriota bacterium
TAGCATTTTTATCAAATGGATTAGTTCTTACTGCAATCGAGAAAAGGTATGGATATTCTTCTTTGAGATGTCTCATATAAACAACCCACTCCACCATTAACTTTTTGTAAGCCCGGTTTATGTCAGTCGTAAGATGATTGATATCGGAGTTTGGTAAGGTACTCAGTTCGTTGCGATTGCTTAGCTCATCCAATAAATGGAAGACACTGAGGAGAGCATCACTAAAACCATCATGTTCAATGATTACAGGATTTTCAAGTAGACCGAGGAGAAGGTCTCTTTTACCGCTCAGGAAAGACTTCAGCTCTTCTAAATCTAATTCTGAGACATCTATGATGGCTTTATACTCATTGATTACTTTTAGGGCATTTGTAAAATTGCTTTCAGGCCAGTTGTAATTGACAAGAAGATTCTTTCTTACTTTATTTATTGAATGATCATGGTTTGAGAAAATATCTAATAGTTTACGGCCTACCTCTATAAAGAAAACTCCGAGGACCATGTTGACTTTTCTGGCTCTGTTTTGTGATTCTCGCCTGAGTATTAATAGTTCTGAGGCATTTGCTATAACGCCAATAAAAGTCGCCCCTCCCATTACGATTAATAAAACGGCAAAGAGTTGACTGGCTTGATTTGTCGGATGGATGTCGCCGTAGCCGACTGTCGACATGGTGACTATGTTATAGTAGAAAGCATCTGTAAACGGGAGCTTTTCTAAAATCATGAAACCGACTGTGCCAACCACAGTTACCAGTATAAATAAGGTTAAAAATATTTTCAGTCTTCCGCGTACTTCCTGCATTATGATATCCGTGAGTTTTAGTTTTGTGAATAAAGTTGATTCTGCGTCACTTAAACGACCAGTTTTATAATAAAATTGGTCGTTTAAGATTTTTATAGTGTGATTTTGGGTAGTTGCAAATAATGCAAGGTTTTTCAGGCTTTTCGTCAATTGTCGAACCGCAGATTTCACATACAAAATAATTAGGATTCAATTTCTCAATTTTTTTTGCAAGTACTCTGAAAAAAAAGCCAGAATATTTTTTTATATCAGTTATCATCTTTTCGTGTTGTTGATGTGATTTCCAGGAGTACATGCAATTTAATACTGCATGATCATGAGATTCAGAGGATAATTTTTTGAAAATTTGAGGGTAAAAGATGTTTATTTTTTCTAACTCTCTAAGCGCCGCAGTATTGAGGTTCTTCTTGGTTTCTGCAAGTGAAACACAGAGCTCTTTTGTTTCTATCTTTGCGCCCAAAGAAAAGATTAATTTCTGGTAGTTATCGGCATGAATTTTCTCTGAAATCGATAATGTAGAAAAAAGATATGCAATGTTTGGAAAATTTTCGGAGAGAGCTTTCTGACAATATTCATTATAATGTTTGTTGGCGATCATCTCGGCCCAATAAGCTTCTTTCAGTATCTCAATGGTCAACGGGTAGAGGTTCTCTTTTTTCCAGTTATTTGCCAGGGCTAATGATTTCAGGGTGGCAAGTGGGTAACAGCAAAGAGCCAAGGCCGAGAAATATAACAGTTGTCTTCTTGAGATCACGTTTAAATCTCCTCGTCATTGATGTTTTAGTAAGCATAATAGTTTATGTAGATGGTGTCAAATTTTCAGTTATTTAAAATGGCGAAGATGGTCTATTAATGTCGGCCAGTCGTCAAAGGTCTGCGCTATTTCCATGTACCAGATCAATGATAGTTATCTCAGGTGGTGCAAAAATTCGAATGGGTGGCCCCCAGGTGGCTGTTCCTCGGCTCACATACAAAGATCCCCTGGCGAGTTTTGTGAGCTCTCCGGCCGGGTAGGGGTATAAAAACCAAGTTATTAAGTTGAAGGGAAAGATTTGGCCCTTGTGGGTATGGCCGGAAAGTTGCAAGTCGAAGAGGCCGATACTGGCCGGGTTGATTGTCGGGCGGTGTTTGAGAAGCAGAGTGAATTTATTGTCCGGCAAGGCTGCAAGAAGTTCTGCTTCATTTAAGCTGGGCAGTTTATGAAACGATGACACCGCCGAATCATCAATGCCGACGACATTAAGATGGGCAAAGGTTTTGGCTCGCTGTTGTAAAATGGTAAAGCCCGCCGCTGTAGTAAATTTAAGGGAATGTTCCAGGCCGGCATAAAACTCATGGTTGCCGGTGACTGCTATCTTCCCCAGTGGCGGTTTAAATGAGGCCAACAGCTCTGTCTCCTGGCGGAGATCATTGGGCTGTCCGTCTATCAGGTCACCGGTTGAAACCATGAGGTCCGGTTTTGCTTTTGTGATCAGGTTGAGAATCTTTAGCAACTGTTGTTTTCGGATAAAGAGTCCCAGATGGACATCAGATATTTGGGCAATACGAATCTTTCCGATTGCTGCCGGGATCTTTGGGCTCTCAATCACGATATGTTCCTGTTTGAGGTTTGTGGCCTCAAACAGGCCGTAACCATAGAGCGTTAAAGTTAGTCCCAGAGAAAGGTAGAAAAAAATTGGCCCAGCAAGCCTTCTCCGGGAAGATCTTTTTTTGCATAATTTTAAGAAAACAAAAGAGAAAAGCCTTGCCAAGTCGATGACTGCTGAGACGGAAACAAAAATAAAGAGAAGTCCCATCCAACTGAAAGCAATATAGGCCAATTCGGATAATCCGGTGCTTAGCCCAGCCCTTTCAGCCACTCGGGCAAGTATCGGCGCCAGGATCATCATCAGCATGATCAAACCCAAGAGCCGGGTTGTCTTCTTGCTCATGTTCAGAGAAACTGTGGCCTTGCGCAGGGCATATAAATGCAGGATTCCGTAAATAGAAAAATAGAGGACTAGAAAGAGAGGCATAAAAATTAAACCGGTAAATTTTAATAAAAAACGGGTGCCTATTTGCAGTCTGCGTGAATCCTAATAGGTTCGGCGATCGTCATTCATAATATTTATTTAAAGATACCAAGTGAATCCTTGAATAGTTCTCCTGTTGCTTTTTTAAACCTTTGAAAAAATATACGTTTTAATTCAGAAAAAAATTAAGAGTATAAAGCTTTACTAGAATCCAAAACCTCCCGAATAGCTTCCGCTAATTCATGCATTGTTACAGGTTTTGTCAAGAACTTGTTGATGCCAAGAGCATCAGTTTTTTTCTTATTAATTAACTCGCTGAAACCAGAGCATAGAATGACTGGAATATCAGACCTGAAAGTCTTTGCGGTTTGAGCCAGTTCTGTTCCTGTCATCCCCGGCTGT
>CAYWGC010000105.1:0-260 GCA_964457755.1 uncultured Thermodesulfobacteriota bacterium
ATGATGGCTGCAGCCATTGTTAACGATCTTTTGACTCTGGCAAGAAGAGGGGTTGTCACAAAACAGGTAATTCACCTTAATGATGTGCTCATGGAATACCTGCAAAGCCCTGAGTTTGAAATCCTGAAATCCTATCATACCGCCCTGAGGCTGGAAACTCATGTTGCCAGGGACCTTCTTATGATGGAAGGCTCACCGGTACATATCTCCAAGACCATTATGAACCTCGTTTCAAACGCGGCCGAGGCAATGCCCGAGGG
>CAYWGC010000105.1:270-3124 GCA_964457755.1 uncultured Thermodesulfobacteriota bacterium
ATTTCCCCGGAGGACAGGAACAGAATATTTGAGCCGTTCTACACAAAAAAGATCATGGGGAGAAGCGGAACCGGACTGGGAATGTCGGTTGTGTGGGGCACTGTCAAGGATCATGGAGGCTATATTGACCTCCGGAGTGAGGAGGGAAAGGGAACCGTCTTCGCCCTGTTTTTCCCGGTCACCCGGAAGGAGCCATCCGACAGCAAACCGTTATCAACCGCTGATGCCTACAAAGGAAAGGGGGAGACCATTCTGGTAATCGACGACTCGGAAGGACAAAGGGAGATAGCATCGGCCATCCTCACTCATCTGGGTTACTCGGTAAGAACTGTTCCAAGCGGCGAGGAGGCAGTGGAGTATCTCAAGGGAGCCTCCGCAGACTTATTGTTATTGGATATGGTCATGGCCCCTGGGATAGACGGTCTGGTTACCTACAGAAGAGTTCTGAAAATCCATCCAGGCCAGAAGGCCATTATCGCAAGCGGTTTCTCGGAAACAGACAGGGTCAGGGAGGCCCAAAAACTTGGAGCCGGCAAGTATGTGAAGAAGCCCTATACTATGGAGAAGATAGGCCTGGCTGTAAGAATGGAATTAGACAGATAGGGTCTGCGGCAAGCCTCTTATGTTCTAACCCCATGCCTGCAGGTTGAACGGCAAAAGCAAGAGTGTCACATCTTGTTTTGTGAATAAACTTTTGTCTTGGGACAAGACAAAAGATCGGTTCACGAAAGATATTTTCCTGAATATCATCAAGTTTCTCAGTGATTGCTCTGCCTGATTATTCGTTGGCTCAACATCAGGGTAATCCAAAACGTAAAATGCCGGTCACATTCTTTTTCCGGATACAGAAGCCTGATTCTGAATGTTTCTGCGGCCTTGTTTTTCAATCTGTTTTTGATGGCAAAAAAAGAATTATATTCAAGATGAGATCAAAGCTGAAGACCTGGCCAGTGAAGGGGGGCGGAAATGCTCTCGACGCCTGTTAAATTCTTTAATGGATCAACCGCAGACCCCGTTTTTTAAATGGGTGACCATCAATTCAGCTGTGAGCAGTCGTTTATATCGTCAAGTTGCAGGGCTCTTATAGATTGATGGTAATAATTTATTATTTTTTTCGTTCAGGTGTTTGGTTGATAAAATTTTCTAAGAAGCGTACAGCAATCCACGGTGAATCATGAAAGCCTCAAATATCACCATCTTTGTTAACTGCTTTTCGCGATGTTTTTATCTACTTATTTCTTATCCAAACTAATCGCCTGGAGGGCAGGCATTTTTATAACCTATTGAAATAACTTTAAATAAAAAAAATCTAGACTTTTGATTGTATATATTGTAGCCTCTATATCAACAGTTCCGATATATAGAGGTTACCGGAGTGTACCAGAAAAAACATCTTAGCTTTAGCAGCTTAAGAAAGATCATCTCCCAGCGGGTTCTTCAAATTGAAGATCCACGCCAGGAGGCAAAGGTCGGTCATGAAATCCATGACTGTTGCCTTAGCGGCTTTGCTATGATGTATTTTCAGGACCCTTCAATGCTTGAATTCCAAACACGCCTTCAAGACCGATTCCATACAAATAATTTAAAAACGCTATTCGATGTTCATTCCATACCCAAAGCGACTCAGTTAAGGGATGTTATTGATATCATTGCTCCTGAATCATTTGATCCAATATTTTCCGATTATTTCCGTTCTTTGCAAAGATCAAAACAACTTGAACAATTCCAGTTCTTAAACGGCATGTATCTGATGCCAATTGATGGAACTCAATATTTTTCTTCCAAAACCATCTCCTGTCCAAGCTGTTTAACAAAAAAACATAAAAATGGTGACACGACTTATTCGCACCAGGTCCTCGGTGTATCAATTGTCCACCCGGACATGCGGCAAGTCATTCCGCTATCGCCGGAACCGATTCAAAATATTGATGGCAGTTCTAAGCAGGATTGTGAGCGCAATGCCGCTAAACGGCTATTACAAAAAATCCGCACGACCCACCCCAAGCTCAAGATCATCATCACTGGGGATGGTTTATTCTCCAACCAACCTTTTCTGGATGAACTTAAAAAATATTGGATGTCATATATTCTGGTTGCAAAACCAGGCGATCATAAATTTTTATTCGAGTGTTTATCAATACTCAAACAGCGTGATGAAATCAATACGCTTGAATTTGCAGATCAAAAAGGACGCCAGCACATCTATGAGTGGGTCAACAGCGTCCCTCTAAACGGAAGCGAACAGGCTGACAACGTAAACTTTTTTGAATATACCATCATTACTAATGACAAGATATCCTTTCATTGCAGCTGGGTAACCGACATACCCATTGATCAGGCAAATATTAAAATGCTCGTCAAAGGAGGCCGCGCCAGATGGAAAATTGAAAACGAAAATTTCAATACCCTTAAAAATCTGGGATATCATGCGGAACATAATTTCGGTCACGGCCAGGAACATGCGTCTTTTAATTTTTTCCTTTTCATTCTGATAGCATTTTTTATGCATCAAATCCTCGAATTGTCAGATCCTTTATTCCAACAATGCCGGGCCAAATTCAGCGCCCGGAAAGAGTTCTGGAATCAATTGCGTTGTACAATCAGGATACTCGTATTCAACAGTTGGGAGCATTTGCTGAAATTTATAATATCTCCTCCTGAAGAGGTAAAGCCGCCATAAATTCTTCTCCTCTTGAAAAACCACTTCATTTTTTACCGGATTTATAATCTGTTTGGATTGCTGTTCCTAAATTTTGAGTACAACCCGCCAAAATTAATTTCTGAAAGCCTTCTGCATCAAAAAAAGCTCTGCTTTTACAATTTTGGCAAGACAGCCTATACTTATGGCATCAAA
>CAYWGC010000106.1:0-2935 GCA_964457755.1 uncultured Thermodesulfobacteriota bacterium
CTCCTTAACCCACTCATCAATAAAAGGCTCAGCTGTCGCCATTACCACAACATCATCAGTCACCTTGACCGGCATAATATTGAAACGTTCGAGATAAGCCATCGGCAGGTTAAGACAAGTTATCGCATGCACCTCAAGCTTCAAAGGGTCGATATGCTGATAGGGCAGTCCCGATTTGGCAGCCATCCAGGCGGTCAGAGCCTCAATGGAAATAACCCCGCCCAGCGCCCGCCGGTCAGCAATTTTCAGAGCTCCGATCAAAACCATGGGATGCAGTGGCGTACCGCGTTTCATCTGAGCCGAACGGCGGCAGCTCTCGGCGTCATCGGCTTCAATCAAACCGTCACGCAGCAACTCCTGCAAGATAAAGTCGAGATCCATGCACCGCCCCTGCAGACAATTTGCGGCAAAAATTGCAACGCCTTCGTTATCCATATGATTGATATCCCTCGGCTTAGCCGAAGCTTAAACGGTTTACAGAATCTTCAAATAAAGATGTTGCTGGCAAGACACAAAGGCAACAGGCACAGAGGCACATGTTTTAAATGTAACGGGTCTTGTAAATTACTTCCATTGACAAAGATATTCATACACCTAAAAAGCCGAATCCGTCAAGCAGGAGTCAACTTCAAGTCTATAACTGAGTCGTCAAAATCCGGCCAACTATACAGAAAGGAAAGTTGTACCCGGGAAAATCCACTTGACAAGGTTTGCCGCAAGTCCTATTTTAGCATTTATGAAAATACGCTATAACGCCCCGGTCACCTTGACCCTGGCCCTCCTGTGCTGTGCTGCCATGGGAGCCCACCAACTTACTAATGGCGCAACCACGCAGACCTTCTTTACCGCTTATCCCGGCCTGCACGGTTCATCACCTCTCCACTATGTCCAGTTTTTCACCTACATTTTAGGGCATGGCAGTTTTGCTCATTTGAGTGCCAATCTCTCTCTGCTCCTGCTGATCGGTCCGATCAATGAGGAGAAATTCGGTTCCGGCCTGATGTTTGAGATGATCCTGGTGACCGCCCTGCTTACAGCCCTGCTCAACGCCGTCTTTTTCAACACCGGCCTGCTCGGAGCCAGCGGCATTGTCTTTATGCTGATTCTTTTAAGTTCCTGCGCCAATATCCGAGCCGGAGAAATCCCGCTGACCCTGATTCTGGTGGCCTTACTCTATCTTGGTAACGAACTCTACGGTTCTATGGGAACAGATAACATCTCCCAATTCGCTCATCTCACTGGAGGCGTCGTGGGGGCTTTTTATGGTCTTATCAGAGGCCGAAAAATGTGAGGCAGTGAGCAGTGAGCAGTGAAAAAGCACTGGTTCTGTTTGGCTGTCAAACTACCGGGATTGGGGTCATTGCTGGTACAAGATGCGCTAGCACCCCAGCTTTGACCCCGTTCATGAGGGCGCACCCCAAGGGCACTTCCTCGCTACGCTCACGGCGAAGCGATGTTCGACGTTGATAATTACAACTTTACGGTGGGTTGGCTGAATAGTTACTCTATTTTTTATTTACAAGGAAAGGGTGAACGTTAATGGCAAGTAAAACTCAAGAGAAAAAAATATTCATTCTCGACACCAATGTTATCCTCCATGACAGTGATTCCTTACGCCATTTTGCCGACAACGACATCATTATTCCGATTACAGTGCTCGAAGAGCTCGACAATTTCAAACGCGGCAACGAGATCATAAACTACCATGCCCGCAAGTTTGTGCGCACCCTGGATGAACTTTGCGGCGATGCAATCTTTAACGGCGGCATTGAGATTGGCCCCGGCCTGGGTAAAATCAGCATCCGTCTTGAGCAGGAGATGGCCCCCGAAATCAAAGTAAGCTTCAGCCCTTTAAAGAAAGATCACCGCATTCTCAACTTGGCCTACATCATCACCCAGGAAAACAAGGATCGCAAGGTCATTCTGGTAACTAAAGATGTCAATCTGCGCATGAAAGCCAAAGCGGTTGCTCTACTGTCTGAAGATTATACCTCCGACCACATCAAAGATCTAAAAACACTCTACACTGGCACCCGGCTAGTTGAGGATGTCAGTGATGAGCTTATCGACCGAATATACTCAGATGAGGAAAACCCGGCGCCTTCGGAACTTCCTTTAAACGATGAAAACGGCCCCCTGCAACCCAACGAATATCTAGTCCTCAGAGCCGGCAATAAATCGGCCCTGGTTACCTATGACGGTCACCAGAAGATACTCAACCGCGTTGAGAAGAGAGTTGTCTCCGGCATAAACCCGCACAATGCCGAACAGATTTTTGCTTTGGATGCTTTGCTCAACCCAAAGATCTCCCTGGTGACGATCTCCGGCAAGGCGGGAACCGGTAAAACTTTGCTCGCCTTAGCCGCCGGCCTTGAGCAGCGTAATCACTACCGCCAGATCTATCTGGCGCGCCCGATTGTGCCTCTAAGCAACAAGGATATCGGCTATCTTCCCGGCGACATCAGCTCCAAGATATCACCCTACACACAACCTCTTTTTGACAATCTCGGAGTTATTCAGAACCAGAATCGAGAGGGTAAGAATGCGCCTCATTTCAGAGACCTTTTAGAGGATAAAAAATTGGTTATTTCAGCCCTCTCCTACATTCGCGGTCGCAGCCTGGTAAAGATCTTCTTCATTGTCGATGAAGCCCAGAACCTGACCCCGCATGAAGTTAAAACAATCGTTACCCGGGCCGGAGAAAATACCAAAATCGTCTTTACCGGTGATATTTTTCAGATCGACCACCCCTATCTTGACAGCCATTCCAACGGCTTGAGTCACATCATTGCCAAGATGCAGGGTGAAAAACTCTACGCCCATGTCAACCTCGAAAAAGGGGAACGTTCGGAACTGGCAGAACTGGCCAGTAATTTACTTTAAATCAGTGGGCAGTGGGCAGTGGGCAGTGGGCAGTGGGCAGTGGGCAGTGGGC
>CAYWGC010000107.1:0-2918 GCA_964457755.1 uncultured Thermodesulfobacteriota bacterium
GGAATTGTCGCCTTTCGCTATTTTGATCTAGGAGAGTATTTTACCCTCGAATATATTAAAGCGTCACAGGAGAGCTTGCAAAACCTCTATACTGAGAACCGCTTCCTGGTTGTCGCCACATATATGGCCATCTATGTATTAGTTACCGCCCTGTCACTGCCTGGGGCTGTAGTCCTCACTTTAGCCGGCGGCGGGCTGTTTGGGCTGGTTGTTGGTACCATAGTCGTATCCTTTGCTTCGACTATTGGAGCAACCCTGGCTTGCCTGGTTGCCCGTTTCCTGTTGCGGGACTGGGTACAGACCAAGTTTGATGATCGGCTCACCACCATTAATGATGGTATCGCCCGGGAGGGCTCTTTTTATCTTTTCACTCTACGCTTAATTCCGGTTTTTCCTTTTTTTGTCATCAATCTTGTTATGGGGCTCACAAAAATACCGCTTTTTACCTTCTACTGGGTCTCTCAGGTCGGCATGCTTGCCGGAACTGTTGTATTTGTCAATGCCGGCAAAGAGCTGGCTAAAATCGACACGCTCAGTGGCATAT
This sequence comes from uncultured Thermodesulfobacteriota bacterium, assembly GCA_964457755.1. Taxonomy (GTDB): domain Bacteria; phylum Desulfobacterota; class Anaeroferrophillalia; order Anaeroferrophillales; family Tharpellaceae; genus Tharpella. The sequence goes on from CAYWGC010000107.1 coordinate 545, forward strand.
TATCGCCTACTCTTATCGGATCATTTGTAATTCTGGGACTTTTCCCGATTACAGTCAAAAAGCTGCTGAGTATTTTTAAAGCAAAAAATTCTGATTAACGGTCTGAATTTCACCAGAATAGCAAAGAACAAAGGCCACCAGCAAGGTGGCCTTTATTCTTTGCGGATGGATTGACATTAATCATCGGGTACGATGACAGACCGTATCTCATCAGCCTGAGTCTTGGGCGCTTTATTTAATGAATTTAGTGTCTGCATCCTGAATTATCTGCCAGTCGTGGGCGGCGACTATCTCTCCGGTATGTTGTTCAATTTTGCCGCTGATCTGGAGTAGCCCAAAGTGTTGTTCCAGATTATGATGGTGGTCAGGATCAGCAGGGCTAATGTAGGCCACATTGACCGTCCTTTCCGGTGGATGGTGTAAGCTGCAGAAAATAGAACGGCCGTAAGCAGCGCCTGGACAATCAGATTGGCATTGGGCACCGTCGCCAGGAGAGGGCTGGCGAGAATATAGAGAAAGAGCCAGATCAAAAGGTTTTGAAATCTGAAACGGAAAGCGATTATTTGATCAATATTCAAGCTATCCTCAAATCAATTTGTAGTTGACAGTCATCAGTTATCGGTTTTTTACACTGACCACTGATTACTCAACTTTGGGCAATAACTTTAACCAGGCCCCATTATCGAGCCAGTATTTGGTAATTCTCTCAAGCTCACCGCTGCCCTTAAAAGAGACGAGGAAATTTTGCAGCCAGTTAACCAGAAGCGGATCGTTGGCGGGGATGGCAATACCGATGGGTTCAAAGGTAAATGGTTTTAACATAGTTGAGAGCTCGGCTTCAGGGTAGCGGAAGGTTGAAATCAGGCAGATTGGATAATCTGCGACCAAGGCATTGACCTTCCCGTCTAAAACCAGTTTGACCGCCTCATCGTAGGTTTCTGTCGGGACAAATTTGGCTTTCGGTAAAAGCCCTTCAACGACCTGCTGGCTGGTTGAACCTTTTAAGGCGGCCAGAGTAGTTTCAGAATTATTGAGCTCATCACCCTCCTTGATCGAGGCGATGGCGATATCTTTGGTTAGGATCGATTTTCCGGAGAGAAAATAGGGGCCAACAAAAGCAAATTTGAGGTTACGCTTTCCGGTGATCGTCATATTCGACATCACCATATCGATTTCTCCCGCTTCGAGGGCTGGTAAGAGTTTGTGGAATGGCATCGGTTTCAAGGTCAGATCAACCCCCATGCTACCAGCAATAAAGGTTGCAATGTCGGGTTCGATACCAATTATTTTGCCGCTTACGGTGGTCATATTAAGGGGTGGCATGCTACCGGCCGTTCCGACAATCAGTTCGCCTCGGGCGGCGATTCTTTCAAGCACTGGGGAGTTTGAGACCGCCGTTTGGCTGTTCAAGCCATTGCAGGCTCCGAAGATGAAAGATACGATGATCAATAGTGTGATAAGTTTAATCGGCTTCATTTTTTCTCCTTGGCGTCGTTGTTTTAAAGGTTAATCATGATAGATTGGGTTTTGTTTATCATGGTAAGAGCCTGATTGCAAGTAGATATTACGGCCTGTTTTACCTCTGTTTCCCAACGTTGCTTCATGAGGTGGTTTTGTATTTGTTATGAAGTCAACCGCTTATCAAGGCCAGGATTGTTAGCTTAAAGTCGGGCCTCTTTTCAGCCATTCTGTATATCCTTCTCTTTGCAAATATTACATGGCTGTGTTATTGGTTTCCTGAATTTTAAAAGGGGAGGAAATTCAATATGTCCGACAATATTCATTGGGTAAAAACTCATTGTGCTCGCATGGACCATGGGGGCTGTGCGCTCTTGGTTGGTGTTAAAGATAATCAGATTGTAAAAGTAAAAGGCGATCCGGATGGCTTTCTCAACAAAGGCTATATATGTCCGAAAGGCATTGCATCTCCAGACCGTTTGAACCATCCCGACAGGCTCCGGCATCCTCTGAAGCGAATTGGCGCTCGGGGAGAAGGTAAATGGGAAAAAATAACCTGGGAGGAAGCTCTTTCATATACGGCTGACAACCTCAACCGTATAAAAGATGAATATGGTGCCAAGTCAGTTGCCTTCGGGGTCGGCATGCCCAAGGGCCTGGAACATTTTGTTCTCATTCGTCTAGCCAATCTCTTCGGTTCACCAAACGTTATTGCATCACAGGATGTCTGTCATGCACCGCGTGAAATCACCGGCGTCCACACCTGCGGTTTTTATCCCGTGGCGGATTTCCACCACAAAAGCAAACTGGTCATTCTCTGGGCAAGCAACATCACGTCGACAAACGAAGAGGGTGAAATATGCCGCCTTCTTCTGGATCAGATCAAAGACGGAACGGAACTGGTTATTATTGATCC
>CAYWGC010000108.1:0-2631 GCA_964457755.1 uncultured Thermodesulfobacteriota bacterium
CCTCGAAGTGGGCGAAGCAAAGTTCGACGCCTTTTTTAGTAACTTTAAGAGGGTTGGTTGAATAGTTACTTAAAATTAAGCATAAAGGTGAACTGATGAGTGAAGAGATAAGAGTACGTTTTGCGCCGAGTCCGACCGGTTACCTCCATATCGGCGGGGCCCGGACCGCGATTTTAAATTGGCTCTATGCCCGCCAGCATAACGGCAAGCTGATTTTACGGATAGAGGATACCGATACCGAACGTTCAACCAGCGAGATGATTCAGGGGATTCTTGATGGTCTTAAGTGGCTTGGCATTGAATATGACGAAGGTCCTTACTATCAATCTGATTTTATTAAAGATCATATCGCTGCCGCCGAGCGTCTCCTGGCTTCCGGGCACGCCTATAAATGTTTCTGTTCCAAGGAGGAGCTCGAAGCCAAGCGGGAGAAGGCCCGGGCTCTAAAAGAGGACTTTCGTTATGATCGCAGCTGTCGTGGTTTAAGTAAAGCCCAAGTTGCCGAACGCGAAGCCGCCGGTCAATCCTATGTTATTCGTTTGAAAGTGCCGGAGGGCGATGGGGCGGTGGTTTTCGAAGATGCAGTCTATGGTGAAATCACCAAACGTTACCAGGATATCGAGGATTTTGTTATCGTTCGAGCCAATGGCCAGCCTCTCTATCTGCTCTCCAATGTAGTTGATGATGCCCGTGATCGCATCAGTCATGTGCTTCGGGGGCAGGATGGTCTCGGTAATACCCCGAAACAGATCCTGCTCTATCAGGCGTTGAGGGAGAAACTGCCGGTTTTTGTCCATATGAGTCTGACCCTCGACCCCAAAAGGGCCAAGATCTCGAAACGGACGCATGGTGAGCTGGTCGCCATCCATTTTTATCGAGAGCATGGTTTTCTGCCCTGGGCCCTGGTCAATTTCCTGGTTCTGCTGGGCTGGTCCAACCCTGAGTCGAAAGAGATATTCTCCTATGATGAACTGCTTGAGGTCTTCTCCTTTGCGGGGATGAACCGCGCTAATTCAGTCTTTAATGTCAATAAAAACGATCCCAAATTTATCACCGATCCCAAAGCTATCAATATGAACGCCCACTATATCAAAACCTTGCCGCTGGCCGAGCTTGAGCCCTATGTCCGGGCTGAACTCGAAAAGGCCGGTTTGTGGAAGGCGGTTTATGCGGCTGAAAAACGAGAGTGGTTTTTGGCGACAGTTGATCTTATTCGGGCCCGTTACCACCTGTTGACCGATTTTGCGACCTTGGGCCGGCCCTATTTTAGTGATGAGGTTGAACTGGTTATAGAGGATAAGGCGCGGCGTAAAAATCTCGAAAAATTCCCCGCTTTAAGTGAATGGCTGCCGCAATTGGCGGATCGTCTTGAAAGTGCCCCCGATTTCAGTGAAGCCACAATTGAAGAGCTCATGCGAGTTTTTGCCGAGGAGGTGGAGGTTAAGCCTGGAGTTATTATTAATGGGGTGAGAACGGTGATCACCGGCCAGCTCGCCGGTCCCGGTCTTTTCGAGATTGTAACAACCATCGGTCGTCAGCGGGTCGTTGCCCGTTTGCGTCATGCACCGCAACTATTTTAATCTATATATTTTCTGGTTAAAAACTTCTTTTATCAGTAAATCAGGGGGATTCTCCCACTGATTTACTGATAAAGTTTTTTGGCTCCCAGATAACGTTCGCCTTCGCTGTAGATGCAACCGCAATACTGTTGTCGATACATCTCTTTTTCTTTGGAGAGCTCAATCCCCTCACTCCACCCTTCTCGAAAATCTTCGTAATAAAATTTAACGCCGTAGCGGCGGCCGAGCTCCTCTCCGAGCTCGCAGATTTTCTCATGCTGTTGGAACTTGCTGTAGAGCAAGGTGGTTGTGAAAGCCTCAAACTTGCCTTTGTGGGCGATTTTTGCAGCCTTCTCAAGTCGGTCATGGTAGCAGAAGATACAGCGTTGCTGCTCCCTAAAGGCGGCGTTTTTGAGAAAGTTAACCAGTTCGTAGCGTTCATCAATAATCAGGGGCAGATCTTCTGCCTGAGCCCAGGTGACAAGGGTTTCACAGCGCTTCTGCCACTCTGTGTAGGGGTGGATATGATTGTAGTAAAAGGCCCGTAATTGATGTCCCTGCCGGCGCAATTGTTTGACCGGGTAGATAGCGCAGGGGCCGCAGCAACAGTGGAGAAGAATTTTCATGGCGTGATCCGGTTGTTTTTTTGATGATTATAGTTGACAGACGCAATCTTTTCCATTATTTAGTGACCCCTTCAGAAAATGAAGTCAAGCAGTATTGTAAAATGTAAAACTGAAATCACAAAGTAAAATGTTCAGGTGCGAGGCGCCCGAAACCTGAGGAATGAGGTGTACATTAGGTACTCCGCAGTGACGAAGGTTGAAGGGGAACGAAGCAGATGGACGTTTTACTTTGTTATTTTATGGTGGGTGTAGCTCAGTTGGTTAGAGCGCAGGATTGTGGCTCCTGAGGCCGAGGGTTCGACCCCCTCTACTCACCCCAAAAATTAAAACCCGAAGCTGAATCGCATAAAATTTGCGGTTCGCTTCGGGTTTTTTGCTTTTTCCATATTATTTAAGGTTGACTGTCACCATCTTTTACTGTTTTTTCACTGCCCACTGCCCACTGC
>CAYWGC010000109.1:0-2604 GCA_964457755.1 uncultured Thermodesulfobacteriota bacterium
TTTGACTTACAGAGCACTCCCGGCACTGACTTTTGTCAAAATGGGTAGTGTATTTGTAAGCGTCAAAGTAACCGCATCTTTTTTTCATTAGCATGACATAGTATATAGCGCCAAACCAATTTTGAGGAGGCGTACCATGTCAAAGCAAATTTCAGTGCCGGAATCAGAGACCCGGCAAAAACGTAAATTCTGGCTGACTCATATTAAGGCCTGGAAAGATAGTAACCTGAGCCAGGCGGAGTATTGCCGAAGGCAGGGACTGAAAACCCACCGTCTGTGCTACTGGGTTAACAAAAAATCGGCAAAACCAGATCACCCATTAGCTTTGGTCGAAATTCCGTTACCGAAAATGCCGGTTCGTAGCGATGCTGCTTTGAAGCTGACCATTGATAATCATTATCAACTTGAAATATCTGATCACTTCTCACCCGCAACCTTGGAACAGATCCTCCATACTTTAAGGAGGGTAGCATGATTTTAAAAGAGTATGGCCTCAGAGTTTTTCTGGCTCCCGGCGTTACTGATATGCGAAAGTCAATCAATGGGTTATCGGTTATGGTTGACGATCTTGATCTTGACCCGTTTTCCGGCCACTTATTTGTCTTTTGTAATCGGCGGCAGACCATGCTGAAGATTCTCTACTGGGATCGTAATGGTTTTTGTCTCTGGCATAAGCGCCTCGAAAAACATCGCTTTGACTGGCCCCGTTCTATTGATGATGTTCTGGAGGTTGAGCCTCGTTCTTTGGGTTGGTTGCTGGATGGATTGAAGCTTAGCCAGCCCACTGCACACAGCTCTTTAAAATACAATATAACAGCTTGATTTTTAACGATAAAACCAATAAAAATCTTGGTGTTTTCAAGGTTTTATGATATAAGTCGGGCATGATTTCAAAGGTCGAAAAACTGCCTGATGACGTAGGCAAACTTAAAGAAATTGTTGCCAATCACCGTGCTGAATGCATCCGTCTTCTGGGTGCCTACAAAAACAGCGAGGCCCGAATTGCTATTCTTGACGGACGTATTGCCTTGCTTGAAGCCCGGTTGTTTGCTCCAAAAAACGAAAAATTGGCGGCCCTGGCCGCACTTTTAGAAGCCTCCGGACAGCAGTCGCTTTTTGATCTTTTAGATGAGCACCCTGACCCAGTCGAGCTTGAGCCTGAAAAAGATGAAGCCATAACAATTCCGGCACATAGTCGGAAAAAGTCAGGTCGCAAACCTCTTCCAGACAGCCTTCCCCATGAAGAAGTCATTCATGATATTCCAGAAGAGGAGAAGGTTTGTGCCTGCGGCTGTAGACTTACTCGCATTGGCGAAGAAACCTCTAAGCAATTACATATTGAGCGCCCCAAATTTAAAGTGATTGTCAATGTCCGTCCTAAATACGCCTGCAAGCAGTGCGAAGGAACAGCTGACGAAAACAGCCCAACGGTCAAGATTGCTCCGGTACCGCTGCAAATCATCCCTAAAAGTTTTGCTACAGCGGCGCTCCTGGCCTACATTATTATTGCAAAGTTTATTGATGCTCTGCCGCTTTACAGACAAGAACGCCAATTTTCACGTCTCGGCATCGATTTACCCCGTGCCACCATGGCCAATTGGATGATTCGGGTCGCCAACAGATGTCAACCGCTCATACCGCTTTTACGCCAAGAGATAAGGTCGGGGCCGTTGATTAACGCTGACGAAACCATATTACAGGTTTTAAATGAACCCAACCGAAAAAATACCACAAAATCTTATGCCTGGATATTTCGTGGTGGAACCGAAGAAAATCCTGCGGTGATGTTTGAATATCACCCGACGCGGGCTGGCAAAGCTGCGCGTGATTTTCTAGAAGATTACAAAGGCTATGTCCAAAGTGATGGCTTTAGCGGTTACAATGCACTTGAAGAAATCGACGGGATTACCCTGTGTGGTTGTTGGGCTCACGCACGTCGTAAATTTGTTGACGTTGTCAAAGCCGACAAAGCATCAAAAAAATCCGGCAAGATGAGAGCTGCCGATATTGCCCTAAAACACATCCGGAAACTGTATGCCATCGAAAAAGAAGCCAAAGATCTGACAGCTGAAGAGCGTTTTCAACTACGCCAGGAAAAAGCCAAGCCTGTTCTCGACAACTTTGGCCTCTGGTTGCGTGAAACCTATCCTAAAACACCACCCAAAGGTGAACTGGGTAAGGCCATTTACTACTCTTTACAACAATGGCAACGGCTGAATGTCTACCTTGAAGATGGTCGTCTTCGACCAGATAACAACCTGGCCGAAAACGCAATTCGACCGTTCGTGATCGGTCGAAAAAATTGGCTTTTTTCAGGATCCCCAGCAGGAGCCCACGCTAGTGCCACATTGTACTCTCTGGTAGAAACTGCAAAATTAAACAAACTCGAACCTTATTCATACATGCGTTACTTGCTGGAAAAGATTCCAGTTACAAACGATGAAAATTTCAAAGAGCTACTTCCCACGAGAGTTACACAGGAACAAATTGATAATTTTTTTGCTAAGGCTTAGGCCACACACCGCAGGTGTGGTTTACTGAACGCTTACACTACTTGGAAACTGCGCCGCTTAGCTGGAGGCTTTTTAGCTTTATGGATAGCAG
>CAYWGC010000110.1:0-2568 GCA_964457755.1 uncultured Thermodesulfobacteriota bacterium
GGCTCCAGGGCTTTAACCAGGGCTCTGATCATCAGATTGTAGGGCGTTTCAATGCCTGCTTGCTGGCCATATTCGACAATCTTGCCATTGATAAAATCGACTTCAGTGCGCCGCTTGTTCTCAATATCGACCAGCATCGAAGGTTTATGGTCGCCGGCATTTTTCATGTAGCCGATAGCGTAGGGATAGTAGTTCCAGCCTAAAGAGATCTCATTGGCGCGGGCCACTTGTACACCCTCTTTGACGAGATTGTCAACTATCTGAAAGACGATCGGGTCGCGAATGACTTCAGCCATGGTCAGGCCGGTGGCGGCACAGACCGGATTCATGCAGGCGTTCATGATCGATTTGCGCCAGACCATATCCACAATGGTTTCGGTGCGTTCAGTCGGCAAGCCGCTTTTGGTCAAGGCTTCAGCAATAGCCAGAGCGGCTTCTTTACCGGCGGGTTCGAGCTCCTGCAGGAGATGGGGCGGATGATGGAAAGCGAGGTGAACGTGGCCGGGTTTAACCAGGCCGCAACCGTAGTTGACGACAGCCCGCAGAACATTATCACGGCCCAGGGTTTCAGCCAGCACCAACTCGGTATCGATGCCGTTCTGCCAGCTTACAACATACATATCTTTGTGGAAAAAGTTTTCGATGGCCGAAGCGATCAGGTGGAGCACCGTAGCTTTGACGGTAATAATAATAACATCGGGGGGATCGGTTGCTAGATCATCGATATTAGTGATGGCCCGGCTGACTTTCTGTTCCAGCTCTTCAGTACCATCAATCTTGATTCCGGGATCGGCCGCGACCTTAACCAGTTCCGGTACGATGTCACATAAGGTGACTTCGTAACCGCCATGGGCCAGGTAGGCTGCGACTATACAACCAACCGGTCCGGCCCCGATAACGGCGAATTTTTTAAACTCTTTTTTCTGGGTCATAGTATTTTCCTCCTTATATTACTCGACACTGTCGAGCATGCCGAAAGTTTTGGCTGTAAGCAAACTTTGGCCGGTTTTCTGTAAAATTTCTATCGCTTTGTCGATATCTGAAAAGCAAAAAATCATGACCGCCCGATTATCAGTAAAGCCGCTGAAGGCGTACATATAGCGGACGCTGATATTGGCCGCCATTAAGGGTTCCAGAACCTCGGCCAGACTCCCGGCCTGGTCTTTGATCTCGACTGCAACAACCTCATCAATCCGGGCTGGGAACTGTTTTTCCATCATGATCTGTCGGGCTTTGCTGATATTTGAGACGAGTAGTCTCAAGACCCCGTAATCGGCCGCTTCTGTTAAAGTCAGGGCTCGTAGGTTGATGCCGGCGTCACCCAGAGCTTTTGTTGTTTCGAAGAGGCGTCCAGGCGAGTTTTCCAGAAAAATTGAGATCTGTTTAAGTTTCATAATTCTCTCCTTAGTGCAGTTGGGTAGATTCTGCCCACAGTACAGGTGATCGACGGGTTTTCTAACTACTTTATCTAGAGCCGTCGCTTTATTTGTTTCAAGTATGGTGCCAGTCTGTTTTTTGAGGTTGTGCCAGTTCCCGCTACTTATCTAGGAAAAAATAAGGATATCCATAAGATAATTAGCCTGGCAAGACCGTCAAATTTAACCGCTATGAGTTAAATTTGATATCATTTTTGACTATTGCAGAAAAAGAGTTTCAAATCAATCGAAAATTGTTTTATAAAACCTTTCAGGCATACGAGATTCTCAATTAGTTTTACTTACTAACTTTTTTCTTCCGGGTCTACCTCATACATGCGTAATTCGTAATTTTATAGGGGGTTCTTATTGTCTGATAATATTATTACAGGAGACGGCAGTCGGACGCTCTTTTGTGAAAGTGTCGGGGAGCATTATCACTCGACCAAAGATGGCGCTTTCAGCGAAGCTCTCTACAAGCATGTCCTGCCGGCCTGGAAATATCGGATTAACGGGCGCAAAAGAGTTGTCGTTTTAGATCTCTGTTTTGGGCTTGGTTATAATACTTTTGTTCTGCTCTGGTATCTGAGAAGGCAAAACTATAGCGGGCATTTACAGATAATTTCGCCTGAACATGATGAAGCTCTGCTCTTAAGCCTGATCAATTTCCCCTACCCTGATGAGTTTAGCGAGTTTGTCCCGATTATAAGGGCCATTGCTGAAAAACGCTGCTACCAGACCCCTGCTCTTTCCCTTGAGGTTTTTGCAGAAGAGGCTCGCAGCTGGCTCGCTGAATATCAAGGTCCGGTCGATATTGTTTTTCACGACCCCTTCAGTCCGGTCCACAATCATCAATTGTGGACCCGTCAATATTTTGCTGAATTGAAACGGATCGGGGCGCCAGATCTTTTGGTGACCACCTATTCGACCGCCACTGCGGTCCGCATGGGTCTTTTTGAAAACGGCTTTCACATTTATGAAAATCGACCCGAAGCTCTGGTACGCAGTGCGACGATGGCCTCACTTACATCTTTGTCTTTGGAAGAGATCGATATGCCCTTAAAACAGCAGCGTAACCCTGCAGCTACCAGCCTGAAAGATAATTGAGCCTTAAAACTATTTTACCCTTGACCTCTTTTTACAAATAGGAGTA
>CAYWGC010000111.1:0-2262 GCA_964457755.1 uncultured Thermodesulfobacteriota bacterium
GGGTCAGGCCTGACAAACGGGTACTTGGTGGTTGGCAAAGGCGGACGGGGGGTATTAAGACCATTGCATTGTTATGGGCCTATTCAGTTATAGATGGTCAATAATTCTTGGCAGTTCTTCGACCATGTAAAGGGGTAGAGAGAGTAGTTTGAAGGTCCCGGTCGTTTCCGGCAAAGAAAATTTTGCCTCATGTATGGTTGGCAGGTCAGCATTGAAGCGAACTCCTAAGCCAACGCCTTTTTCTTTAATAAATACCTGTAGAGATTTAAGGGTTCCGGTTTTCCCCGCCTTGACTTCCACCGGAAAGATTAGATCGCGACAGGTCTGGATATAATCAACCTCTGATGATGCCTGCCGTTTTTCCCGGCACCAGTAAAACAGCTCCGGTTCTTCATAACATGGTCGGCTATAAAGCAGGTGCTGGCCAATAAACTGCTCACAGACCGGGCCTGAGTTAATCAGTGTGATTTTATCCGCACTGCTAATCTCAGCATAACTCATTCCGCAGGCGGTTACGAGTAGTCCGACATCCAAAAACAACGGCTTTTGCATCTTTTCATTGCTTTCAGCCCTTAGCGGTACACCATTGGCACTACTATGGTAGATTGGCATGTAGACGCGGGCCAGGGCCAGCAGGTGTAATGCGGCTTTCAGTTTTGAACTTTTCTCGTTTCGATCCAGATTTACATATTTAAGCTTTTGTCCCACCTGCAAAGGTAATTTTTGGAAAACCTTTTGCAAGCGGACATGTTCGGCTCGTTTGCCATATTTGTTGAAATCATCTCTATAGGTAAGAAGAATAGAATTTTTGATCATCTCAACTTCAAGCATTGATCCGCTATCCTGGTATGTCTGAACCGCTTCCGGCATACCGCCAACGGCACAATAAAATTTAAGCGCTTTCATGAGTTCTTCGTGAATAACCGATGGTAATTTATCCTGAAAGTTGTACTGTTCTATGAACTCTCTCAGTTGATCCCGGTTGGTTCCGCGAAGAAACTCTTTAAAGGTCATGGGGCCTAAGTGCAGGTATTCTATTCTTCCCACAGGCATTGAAAATGTATGTTCCTCCAGGACAAATTCAAGAAGAGAACCGGCAGCAATGACGTGAAGTTCTGGTAATAATTCATAAAAATAACGTAGGGAGGCCAAGATTTGCGGTGCAACTTGGATTTCATCAAGAAAAAGCAGAGTTTTGCCCGGGACTATTTTTCGAGAAGTTTTTAACTCGAGTAGTGTAATAATCTGGCTGGGATCTTTTGCCTCAAAACAACCGGCATAATCTTCATTGAGTTCAAGGTTTATTTCGACAATATCCAAGCCCACGTTTTGAGAAAAAATACGTACTAAGTACAATTTTCCTGCCTGGCGAGCCCCTCTGATAACGAGAGGTTTTCTACTCTGCCTGTTTTTCCAGGTTTTTAAATATTGTAAAGCGTTTCTTGTGAGCATAGATTTCACCTTATTGGATGTTTGTATGGGTACAAATCGACGATAAGTGTTATTTTGTAAAGGTGTATTAATGGAGAATGTAACTATTCAGCTAACCCGCAAATTCAGGGTACACAATCCCGATTTCCTTAGGAAAATCAGGTTATGTCCCCAGAATCAGCTAAATTTGATCAATATGCGATAATTTATACCTACACTGAATAGTTACCAATTTTATTTGCTATTTTCTCGTTTTGAGTTTATACTTGTACAGTATACAGCACAATATTTTTGGAGGTTAAAATGAGAGTTATTAATTTTAGTGAAGCAAGAAATAACCTGAAATCAGTACTTGATCAGGTTGTTGATGATGCAAGTTACACAATCATTTCAAGGCGAGATTCTGAAGATGCTATAGTTATGTCGTTGGATATATTTAATAGCTTGATGGAAACTTTTCATTTATTGAAATCTCCGGCCAATGCAAATCACTTATCGAAATCAATAAAACAGTATCAACAGGGCAAATTTACTGAAAGAGAATTGATTGATGGATAGAAAACTTGTTTGGACTAGTGAAGCATGGAAAGACTACGTTTATTGGCAAACTCAGGATAAAAAGACTTTAAAAAGAATCAATAAGTTAATTTCAGCAACCAGACGAGATCCATTTGTAGGTATAGGGAAACCAGAGCTTTTAAAAGAAAACTTATCTGGTTTTTGGTCTCGAAGAATAGATGAACCGAATAGATTGGTTTATGCAATCACCGATGAATATCTTACAATAATTTCTTGCAGGTACCATTACATATAAAGGTCAATAGAAGAGGC
>CAYWGC010000112.1:0-2253 GCA_964457755.1 uncultured Thermodesulfobacteriota bacterium
AGTACTCTTGGGGTGTGTCCCCCTCGAAGTGGGCGAAGCGATGTTCGACACTTTTTGAGGTAGCTGAAGTTAACACAGAAAAAGTAAGCCCGCAACCCCCGATCATTTTATGTTGACAAATATAATCTTCTTTAGTATGAAAATGAGAAATGTTTAAGGACAGCATAATTTCAGAACTTGAATCTACTTTGGGAGGATAATGTAATGGGAAAGACACTGGAAAATCTACAGGCGGCGTTTGCCGGAGAGAGTCAGGCCAATCGTAAATATTTAGCTTTTGCCGCCAAGGCTGATGCCGATGGTTTTGCCCAGATCGGCAAATTGTTTAGGGCTGCGGCTGCCGCCGAAACCATCCACGCCCATGGTCATCTCAAGGCGATGGACGGGGTTGGCGATACCGGTGCTAATTTGAAAGAGGCGGTCGCCGGTGAAAGCCATGAGTTCAAAGATATGTATCCCGGTTTTATTGCCACTGCTAAAGAGGAGGGCAATAAAAAAGCTTTGAGAATGTTTGAGTGGGCCAATACGGTAGAAGAGGTTCATTGCGGTCTCTATCAGGATGCTCTGGCGACCTATGAGAAGGGTGGTGATCTCCCAGCTCAAGATATCTGGGTCTGCGGTGTCTGTGGTAACACGGTAAGCGGTGACTGTCCTGATAAATGCTGTGTTTGTGGGGTTCCGGCCAGTAAGTTCGACAAGATCGACTGATCTGTTTAAAGATGGCTGATTAATCTTTAAAAAAGAGGGAGCTTGCCGGCTCCCTCTTTTTGTGTGCCTTGGAGTTGTTTTTTACGGATCAATTTAACCTATTCAGGAGGGGCTGTCATGATTGATTATCTGAAAAAATCTGGAAAGTTTCGTGTAAGTTTATTAATGGGTCTGGTCCTTTTTCTGATTTCAAGCGGCAACCTTTTTGCCGGAACCAGCTGGACCGAAAGTGGTAAGAGTATGCTTAATAAGTTGGGGCAGCCGTCGACCTCAAGTCAAGCTCTCAGCACTCTTTCTGATAGCGATATCGGTGCCGGCCTAAAAGAGGCGCTAAGGGTCGGGAGCGAATCGGTGGTTGCGCAACTCGGAAAAACCGATGGCTTTAATGGCGATTCACTGATTCATATTCCCTTGCCGGAAAAATTTGACACGGTCAGAAAGGCTCTGGGAAAGATCGGTTATGCGGATATGCTCGACGATCTTGAGTTAAAACTCAATCGCGCGGCCGAAGCCGCAACCCCGAAGGCCAAGGCCTTGTTTGGGGATGCGATTACCGAGATGAGTATTGAAGATGTCCAGACCATCTATAAAGGTCCAGACGATGCCGCAACTCAATATTTTCGCGGCAAAATGACGCCGGAGTTGAGTAAGGAGATGAGTCCGGTGGTTGCCGAGAGTCTCTCTCAGGTTGGTGCCATCGAAGCCTACGATCAGGTTATGGGGAAATATAAAAATATCCCCTTTATGCCCGACGTTAAAGAAGATCTTAACGGTTACGTCGTCGAAAAAGGGATGGACGGCATCTTCTACTATCTCGGCAAAGAGGAGGCGGCAATCCGCTCGGAACCCTTAAAACAGACCACATCATTGCTGAAACGGCTTTTTGGCGGCAAGTAAACCGATTTTACACCACAGAGAACACAGAGTTTTTAACAGTGAAGTTTTTCTCTGTGAGCTCTGTGGTGATTATCTGATTTTAGTGTAACTATTCTGCTCCCTCTTAAAGTTACTGCAAAAGGCGTCGAACTTTGCTTCGCCCACTTCGCAGATGATCGCAGATTGTCGGGATTGGGGTCATTGCTGGTACAAGGTGCGTCAGCACTCCAGGCTTCGCTGTGAGCTTGGCGAGCTAGCACCCTTGGGGTGTGACCCCGTTTATGAGGGCGCACCCCAAGGGTGCTTCCTCGCTGCGCTCACGGCGAAGCGATGTTCGGTGCTATTTGTTATAGCTTTATGGTGCGTCCTACAACAATGGTCAGCGTCCTCCCGGCATCCCCTGCATATTCCCCATTCCCGGCATGCCCGGGATATTGGGCATGACCATCTTGCGGTAGCCGGTCGGGACCTGGAAAAGTTTATCCGGCTGGTGCCCGGAGCGGATATTGCGGTAGTTGACTTCGGTGTCAGAAGCGACGACGCGAACCGGGAGGCCCTCTTTTTGAGAGATCCAGTAGGTTACCTTTTCGCCATCTTCACTTAACTCATATTTATTGCATTTAACCCCGTTTACAGTTTCACTGCCAATCTTTTTAGCCCCTTTTTCCA
>CAYWGC010000113.1:0-2107 GCA_964457755.1 uncultured Thermodesulfobacteriota bacterium
CTTTGGTACCTGTATCAACTTCACTTTCAATGGCAATCGTACCATTGTGCCGTTCTACAATTTTCTGACATATTGCCAGCCCCAGACCATTACCGTTAACTTTGGTTGTGAAGAATGGTTTAAAAATGTTTTCTAAGACATCGCCAGCGATTCCGCTACCATTATCCTGCAAGACAATAGTAACTTCACGCAAACTTTTCGAGACCTTCCAGAGCAATTCCCCATGCCGGCCCGCACAGGCAGCCACCGCATTCGCCATCAGGTTAATCATGACCTGACCGATCAAATCTGGATCGATCAGAGCCCTAATATCGGAACTGCCTTCAACCTTAATGGCGACGTTTCCAAGTTCACTCTGACGTCTAAATTCGTCGACCTTATCATTAACCAAACCCACTATTGTACATAACTTTGGCTCCGGTTGCCAATCCTTCGCGAACTCAAGCATCTGGACAACTGTATTTTCAATCTGGCCGGTTAAACGACCTATCTCTTGCAGTACTTCAAAGTCCGGGCTCACCGGCGAACTCTTGCCTGTCAAGACTTGAATCGCGCCACTGATTCCGGCCAGAGGATTACGGATCTCATGAGCAATTGAGGCCCCCATTTCACCTATTGAAGCAAGGTGTTTAGTCCGCGTCAAACGTTCGTGAATATTTTTCAAGCCTGAAACATCCCTGACAATACAGATAAAGCGGACGCTGGCAGCACCTTCAACCTGCCCCACCTTACAATGAACCAGAAGATGGCTGCCGTCACGACGCAGGCCCGAGACCTCTACCCCAAAACTGAATACTGAAATAGCTGGCTCTTCACGTAACTTCAAAACCTCCTCTCGCAAAAGAGTCTGCTGCTGAGGATCAGCCAGGCTCATAACACTTTTTCCGGGTAAGGACTCTAACTTGTAACCAAACATTCTGGCAGCGGCGGGGTTGGCACTCTTAATAATCCCGCCATCATCCAGAGTCAAAATACCATCCGGCGCCGCTTCGAGAACCGCTTTTAAGTTGTTCTGACTAATTCGCAAATCCATTTCAATCGATTTTGTTTTTTCGGCTTCTTCATGGAGGCGCCGCATCATTTGATTGAACTCGAGCTGTAAACAACCTATTTCATCATCGCCAGAGTGAACCTTAAGCTCTTGCAGCTCCCCGGAGGATTTAATGTCAGAGATAGCGCTGGAAAAACGGGCCAGAGGTCGCCCAACCAAACGATGCAGAAGATAGCTGATCAAAACCACAACAATTATGGCGATACACAGCGATGAGGCCATATCAATCATAACCCCCTTCGAACTTGTTTTATAGACTTTCCGCCAGGCTTTGGTTTTAAGCAAAATAGCTGGTTGACTGTAGATATCGGTAAAATAGCTGTACCCGTAGAGCCAATCATGATCACGGATAAAAAGAGATGGTTTTTGGGCACTCAAATTTTCTTTGGCCTGACAATCTCGTTGCGGCAGCGTATCACAATCCATGGAACAAATATCCATGTCGACCTGAGTTCTCTCACGCATCATCTCAACACATTTATCACAAAGCAGACGCCCCATGACCAGGGTGCCACGAATCTCACCAACCCCGTCGCTCGGCACGATGGGTCGAGATGCGAGCATCATCGCTCCTTCTGACGTCTTCAAATAACCTTTAATGAAACTATTATTGCGACGATGCCGTAAAAGGGGATGATCTTGAGGCCAACTAACTTCGGGAAACTCTTCAATCGAGATAAACTCCTCAAGCTCACCACTGTAACAACGCCCCCAAGCTACGTGCCCACTTTTATCAATAAAAAAAAGCAGGGACAAACGATTATGAAGAAAGGTATTTTCGACAAGATTGGAGTCGACAAATTCCAGATTGCGATCTTTGACAAAACGATAGCTGTCGTCCCACTCAGCCCAGTCGTAACAAAATAAACTCAGATGATCGAGATCACGATTGACCGCGAGAACAGCCCGCTTAAGATCTTTCTCTCCATCATCGACCTCCAGAGTCTCAAGCAAAGGCAAAACATAAAAATAGCCTATGATTTGATGAAAACCCAGAGACAGCAAAATAACCAGCGAAACCGTCAAAATTATCTTATTTCTAACAGTCATAGTCAA
>CAYWGC010000114.1:0-1858 GCA_964457755.1 uncultured Thermodesulfobacteriota bacterium
CTGCACCGGTCTGTCCACCGGAGATTATCTTTTTGATGGCGTAAGTTTCCAATTCTTCCTGTCTTTGCACTACTTGTAAACATGTTGATACTTCTAACTCATTTTGCATCTTATTTGTTGGATAGCCAATAAGGCGGTCAATATGTCACGACTTACCCCAATTCCAATCGAAAAACTGATTCTCCAGCTATTGACGGTAGCGGCAATCAACTCAGGATGCCCCTCTGAAAATGCCTCTAGACCCGGTTGAACTTCTTGATAAATTCCTTGTAATATTTCCGACAACAAAACCGACTCGACTTCTTTGTCTCGACTAAAGGGGTCTTTAATACAAAAAAATTTCTCGTATGGTAAGATGTTCTCGCTATGGAAATGCTTGTAACAATAGCACGTTTCATTGTATGATCCCTTTAAAACATGTGGCAGTAATTGACCCAAATGATATATCTGTGGCAAAACTGCATTCAGTGTCTTAAAAAAGGATTCAGCATCTATTTCATCTGCACACAACATTAATGTTTCGTACTGCAACAAAAGCTCATACAATCTGGCTGTTTCATTTCTGAGTTTGGAGGGCTCACCTGGAACCTTTTTATATATTTCGGGAAACCTATCTGTATAGCTGTAATCATCGAGATTATCTCCTTCTAAAAAACGGTCGAAAACGTACTCCGCCTCCTGAAACTGGTCCTCTGGCACACAAATAATTCTCCATAGACTTGGAGAGGCCCCATATTCGTCTGAGCCGTTGACTGTTATTCGCCACCGAATGTGCGGGCTGATTTGCTGGAGATAGCGTACCATATCTTCATACCAATCATCATCATCATCATCATTTGCCGCCCTACATGTGTCATATTCCTCGTCTTCCTCCTCTTCTTCGGAGCAATATCCCAACTCAGATGCGGCACAATAATCTTCGGAATGCTCAACTTTTTCCCAAGTAAAACAGTAGCTGTCTTCATCTAAGTCTAAATAAATACACATCTGACTACTTCCTCATTACTCTCCCTGCTTGCCAAACAGGAAGAAGTTTTTGAGTTGATATAATGGGCATAAATTTACGAAAATCTGACAATCAAGCCACATATAAGTAAAACAATGCCAGCCAGAAAGGAAAACATGTTTAGCATGGCCAACCAGTGAGGAACCGCATTAAAATCATCAGCCGAAGTTGTCATGGCAACATTGTCTAGCCAGCGTAAATCTTCTGCTGGCCTTCCTTCCAAAATCATGTTTCTCCTAAGTTGGTCAATTTTTGATTTTTTAGTGTTGGTTGCATGGTTATGCATTATCCCCCAAGACCAAAAAGAAAGCGCGACAATAACAATACTCAATATGAGTAAGATGGGATGGCCCGTTCCATAGAAAGAGATTACTTGTGAAAAAGGCTTTCGGCAAAACCACATTTAAGTTTGGCGGCCAGTGTATCCCAATTCATTTTTGATGGCACACCCATTCGCAAATTTGGATCCTCTTGGTTTGCGCTTAATACTGAATGTAGTTTAAGGGCTATATTGTTAAGTTTCTCGAGCGATGGTATTTTATAGCTCATTTAATTTCTCCAATGCTCGGGTTCTGTCAAAAGCAACAAGATATTTAGATTTAAATTGGTAAACGATTAGAAGTCATAGCGAAATTAAGCAATATTTCGGCACAAAAAAAGGGCGCGACTAATGCCGTGCCCCACTCAAGGTATCGCCAAACACCCCCACGGATCACAAACAGAAGACGCGCCCAACTAGGCGCGTTTCCGTCAGCATCAATCCGTGAATTAAAATTTGGCGATTTTTGAGTGGAGTGATATCTGCGTAAACGCAAACTTATAATTTTTTGTACTTCAAATTTTTACTTTTTT
>CAYWGC010000115.1:0-1840 GCA_964457755.1 uncultured Thermodesulfobacteriota bacterium
CGTCTCCGCTTCGCCGATTCTTGCCGCCCCAGATACCCCCGAAGGGTTGTCGTCAACGGTCGGCGATTCCCAGGTGTCCTTAAGCTGGACGGCCAGCGAATTCGCGACCCTCTACGATATAAAGAGATCTACGGACTTCGCCGGGCCCTACACCCTCATTGACACCACCGCGGCTCTGACGTACGACGACTTCGGAGTCAGCAACGCCGTCACCTACTACTATGTGATATCGGCAATCGGCTGGGGAGGTTCGAGTACGGATGCCTCGCCCGTGAGCGCCACGCCTTTCGGTCCCTTGCCCCTGGTGCTCGATATTGATCAGGGTGTGGGCATTACCTGGGTTGCCAGCAACAGTATCTCCTATCAGGTCCAATGGGCCGGCGAGGACCTCGGCACCAACACCGTCTGGAACAACCTAGGCGAATCAAGCATGGGAGATGATACCACCAACACGGTGTTTGATCCCGTCGGGGCACCGCACAATATCTATCAGGTTATTTCAACCCAATAGTGAGGAACAAACTGTGCGCACGTACACGGTGGCTTTTAAGCATTTCCCCATGTTTTAAAAGCCAACGGTGTATGAATCCACGAATTAAAAGCAATATGTAAGGAGGCATAGGATGTTAAAAAATCTACTAACCCTACTGATGGTCGGAGCCCTATTGTCCTGCAATGCAACGGCTAAAACCAAAGGGGTAACGGTTTCAAAACGTCAGATTAAGGTGAACGGCAAGCGTTATTTAATCAGAGGTATTTGTTACAACCCCGTGCCGAAAGGAAGCAGAGACAGAAGTTTTGAAAGTTTAACAGAAGACTTGGCATTGATGGTGGAGGCCGGGATAAACACCCTTCGGGTCTATTCCCCAATCGACGATCAAGCGGTTTTAGATAAAATACAGGCTGCGGGCTTAAAAGTAATCATCGGGATTGGCTACAATCAGAAAGAATCTTTCGACATCGTTACTGGTTCTTTTATCGATTATGTCAATAAATACAAAGACCATCCGGCTGTGTTGATGTGGGAGTTGGGAAATGAATATAACTACCATCCGGAATGGTTTGGAGGTGACATCCAGGTTTGGTACGAGGCCATGAACCATGCCGCTGAAATGATTCAGAAAAACGACCCGTCCCATCCGGTAGCGACCGCGCATGGCGAGTTACCGGATGCGTTGGCCCTTTCTTCCTGCCCGAATGTAGATGTGTGGGGAATGAACTCGTACCGCTGGGATCACCCGGAAGCACTTTTTAAAGAATGGGCTGAAGTCAGCTCCAAACCCATGTATTTATCTGAAGCGGGTGCCGATAGCTATATGACGATTGAATCGCATGGATATGAACAAGGGGGAAATCAAAAAGCACAAGCGGATGCCACTGGAAAGATTCTCAAGGCCGTTTTTGACAACCCGTATGTTTGCTCTGGAGTCACCTTGTTTTCCTTCACAGATGGTTGGTGGAAAGCCGGAAACCCAAACACGCAAGATACCGGCGGATCGGCACCGAACAGTAGTGGCGTGCCGTATGATGGGGCCCCCAATGAAGAATACTGGGGAATTGTAGATATCGATCGGAATCAGAAGGCGGCATTTAATGTTGTAAAAGAGAAGTACAACCGGATGGCTCGATAAAGACAATGGGCTGTCGACCCCATACTGCCAAATCAGCGGATAAATAATTCCCTGTTTGTCCCGATCAAGAGAAGAATAATCATATGAAAGCAATTATGCACCGCACCCGCCGGGGCGTTGCCGGCTGGCTGGCAGTCACCGCCATTCTGGTCGTTGGCACCGTTCTTCATGCCGCGACCGTTCCCGTCGGTAGCGCCAGCTATACCACC
>CAYWGC010000116.1:0-1729 GCA_964457755.1 uncultured Thermodesulfobacteriota bacterium
TTGACCCCAAAAAAACTGCATCGCTTTCGTCATCGCCATGCAGTACGATCCAAATTTCAGCGTAGTTCCTGACCAGGTATAAGTTAATCTCCCGGAAGTCGGCAATGCTTATGTTGCCATCGTTTGCCAGGCCTTCATGGACTATGGCCTCCAAAATCAATTTATTCATTGCGTCTGCTGTCCGGGCCGCATCTTGCATTTCGTCGAGTGCCACTTTGTTGTTTAGACCGCGGTCTGAAAAAATGAGATCAACTAAAGCATCGAGTGCCGTATCGGTGGTTCCGGCTACTTCCTGAAAATCGGGATTGATGAGGGTCTGGTTGGCAAGTTCATGGACAAGAAGTTTATTCAAATAATAACATACAATTTTGAAAGATCCACCCTTACTGCCATCTGGTTTACTCATTCTATTTTTATCGTAAGCTTTGAGCCCAAGATTGTAGACATCGCTGAAAAGGTAGTCGACAGCGTAGGTGTTAAAGAGCTTTTACGGTTGTGGCTTTACAATGATGCAAATGTTTGCCCTTAATTGATTGGTGTATAAAATGAGAGTAATATTTTCAACGGAAAACTGGAACAGCCACTGATTAATAGACAAAGGAAGGGTAATTGGAAGGATAATTGGGGTCTGACCCCGGTTTTCCCAAAAATCCCCATGAGGTTAGATTTGGTTTATTCCCTTTTAGGGATGAATCTAGTTAACGAATTTCATTAATGCTACCCCCGAAAACGAGATTTATTTAATCCCATATGGTATGAGCAATTTAACAGGATGTGAAAATGATCAACAATGGTAAAACAGGCACGAAAGTTGGGGTTGTGGGTGCCGGCGCCATTGGCGGAATTTGTGCAGCCTATATAAAAAACGCCGGTATTGATGTTCAGATTGTCAGCAGAAATCTTGAGCACGCAAAAAAGATCATGGCGGAAGGCATCACTGTTTCAGGAATTAAAGGCAATCTGAATGTGAAGATGGATGCCGTCAGCCGGGTTGAAGATATGGCTACGAATCGGGATATTGTATTGCTTGGGGTTAAAGCTACAGGAATGATAGAAGTTGCCCGTAAAATGATTCCATACTTGAAGCCCGATAGCATGGTCGTATCCCTTCAAAATGGGTTTTGTGAAGATGCACTTGCTGAAATCTTGGGTCGAAAAAGAGTGATCGGTTGCATAACCGGATGGGGGGCAACCATGCACTCGCCCTGTAGTCTGGAAATGACCTCTTCAGGTGATTTTATTGTTGGTAATATAGATAATGATGAGGATTCAAGGCTTACGCAGGTTCAAACAATATTAAACTATGTTTTGCCTACGAAGATTTCGAACAATATTTTAGGCGATCTTTATGCAAAGCTGATTATTAATTCATGTATAACATCAGTAGGGGCTGTCTGTGGACTATATCTCGGAGAAATGCTGTCAAAAAAAAGAGTAAGATTCATATTTTTTAAGATTATGGAAGAAGCGCTGGAGGTTGCTAAAGCACTCGACATCAAAGTGGAAATTTTAGCCGGCAAGCTTGATTACCATACATTTTTGGAGAGTAGAGGTTTTTTGTCGGATATCAAAAGACATTTATCTTTAAGAGTGATAGGCTTTAAGTACAGGAAATTGAAATCTTCAAGTTTGCAGTCTCTCGAAAGGGGAAGAGAGACGGAAATTGATTATCTAACCGGTTTTATCACAGCCAACGCCAAAAAATATAGTATCAGCACACCTGTGAATA
>CAYWGC010000117.1:0-1720 GCA_964457755.1 uncultured Thermodesulfobacteriota bacterium
TCGTAAGCGTCAAAGTAACCGCATCTTTTTTTCATTAGCATGACATAGTATATAGCGCCAAACCAATTTTGAGGAGGCGTACCATGTCAAAGCAAATTTCAGTGCCGGAATCAGAGACCCGGCAAAAACGTAAATTCTGGCTGACTCATATTAAGGCCTGGAAAGATAGTAACCTGAGCCAGGCGGAGTATTGCCGAAGGCAGGGACTGAAAACCCACCGTCTGTGCTACTGGGTTAACAAAAAATCGGCAAAACCAGATCACCCATTAGCTTTGGTCGAAATTCCGTTACCGAAAATGCCGGTTCGTAGCGATGCTGCTTTGAAGCTGACCATTGATAATCATTATCAACTTGAAATATCTGATCACTTCTCACCCGCAACCTTGGAACAGATCCTCCATACTTTAAGGAGGGTAGCATGATTTTAAAAGAGTATGGCCTCAGAGTTTTTCTGGCTCCCGGCGTTACTGATATGCGAAAGTCAATCAATGGGTTATCGGTTATGGTTGACGATCTTGATCTTGACCCGTTTTCCGGCCACTTATTTGTCTTTTGTAATCGGCGGCAGACCATGCTGAAGATTCTCTACTGGGATCGTAATGGTTTTTGTCTCTGGCATAAGCGCCTCGAAAAACATCGCTTTGACTGGCCTCGTTCTCTTGATGATGTCATGGAGATTGAACCTCGTTCTCTGGGTTGGTTACTGGATGGTCTGAAGCTTAATCAGCCGACGGCTCATAGCTCTTTAAAATACAGTATAACAGCTTGATTTTTAACGATAAAACGAAGAAAAAGCTTGGTATTTTCAGTGTTTTATGGTACAAGTTGGACATGATTTCAAAGGTCGAAAAACTGCCTAATAATGTAGGCAAACTCAAAGAAATTGTTGCCCATCAGCATGCCGAATGCAGCCGTCTTAAGGGTGCCTACAAAAACAGCGAAACACGAGTTGCTATCCTTGAGGGACGTATTGCCCTGCTTGAATCCAGGTTGTTTGCACCAAAAAACGAAAAGTTAGCAGCCCTAGCCGCACTCCTGGAAGAATCTGGTCAGCAGTCACTTTTTGATCTCCTGGATGAGCACCCCGAACCAGTCGAACTTGAGCCTGAAGAGGTGGAAACCATAACAGTTCCGGCGCATAGTCGGAAAAAATCAGGTCGCAAACCCCTTCCTGACAGTCTTCCCCGCGAAGAAGTCATTCACGATATTTCGGAAGAGGAGAAAGTCTGTGCTTGCGGTTGTCAGTTAACTCGCATTGGCGAAGAGACCTCTGAGCAGCTGCATATTGAGCGTCCCAAATTCAAAGTAATTGTTAATATTCGTCCTAAATACGCCTGTAAGCAGTGTGAAGGGACAGCTGATGAAAATAGCCCCACAGTCAAGATTGCACCGGTGCCACCGCAAATAATAGCAAAAAGCTTTGCGACTGCAGCACTCTTGGCCTACATTATCATTGCAAAGTTTATCGATGCGTTACCACTTTACCGGCAAGAAAACCAGTTTTCACGCTTAGGCATCGATTTATCCCGGGCCACCATGGCTAATTGGATGATTCGGGTAGCCGACAGATGCCAACCACTTATGCCTCTTTTGCGACAAGAGATAAGATCAGGACCATTGATCTGTGCTGATGAAACCACTTTACAGGTTTTAAATGAACCCGGTCGAAAAAATACCACAAAATCTTATGCCTGGATATTTCGTGGTGGAACCGAAGAAA